>DASZEK010000020.1:0-37040 GCA_035941045.1 Pyrinomonadaceae bacterium
CGAACCTCAGGCTGGAGTTGACGGGCATCAGATTCAAATAAAGGGTGCTGGGTTGTTAGGTGCCGGGTGCTGATTAAAAGCAAGTGTCTTTAACCAGCACCCGGCACCTATCGCCCGGCACCCTTCCTCACGCTTCGTTCACGAACAATTCTTCGAGCGGGTTGCCGGCGGGCTGGACGGCGACGAGGCGCGCGCCGACCGTGCGCGCGGCTTTAATCACTTCGTCCACGTCCGATTCGGCCGCGACCTCGACGCGCGCGCCGCCCGGCGTCGCCGTCACGCGCGCTCCCGAGAGCCCCGCCAGCGCGCCTTCGAGTCTTTCCACGTCCGCGCCCGACAGCACGACTTCCATCCCGCGCTCGCCGCCGAAGCCGCGCAACTCTTCGAGCCGGCCGAGGTGCGCGAGCCGCCCCCGGCGCAGGATGGCCGCGCGGTCGCAGAGCACTTCGAGGTCGGAGAGGATGTGCGAGCAGAGGAAGACGGTGGTCTGCGTCTGCCGCAGCCCTGCGATGAGGTCGCGCACCTCGCGGCGGCCGACCGGGTCGAGCCCCGACATCGGCTCGTCGAGGAAGACGACCGACGGGTCGTTGACTAAAGCCTGCGCGAGCCCGACTCGCTGGAGCATCCCCTTCGAGAACTTGCGGAGCTGTTTGTCCCAAGACTTCTCTTCGAGCCGCACGCGCGCGAGCAGGTCGGCCGCGCGGCGCTTGCGCTCGGCGCGGGCGTAGCCGAACAGCTCGGCGCAGTATTCGAGGAACTCGCGCGCCGTCAGGTAGTCGTAGAAGTAAGGGTGCTCGGGCAGGTAGCCGATGTCGGCGTGCATGGCGGTGTCGCCGATGTCGCGGCCGAGTATCGTCGCCCGCCCGGCGGTCGGGTACATGAGGCGCATGAGGAGCTTGAGCGTCGTCGTCTTGCCCGCGCCGTTGGCGCCGAGGAAGCCGAAAATCTCGCCGCGCCCGACCGTGAGCGAGAGCGAGTCGAGCGCCCTCACCCTCCGCTTGCGCAGGAAGCCCACCTCGTAATCCTTCGTCAGTTCTTTTATCTCGACAACCGTTGACATGGCCTTTTCACTTCTTCGGGACTTCGGAGCGTTGGTCCAACTGAACGTCGCAGTCGGAGGAGTCGAGGACGTAGGCGAAGCCGGCCGGGTCGAGCGGCGAGCCGGAGGCGTCGGTCTTGAGGCCGGCGGCGCGTAAATGTGCGGCCAGCTCGCGCCAGGTCGAGGGGCAGCGTCCGGCGCGCGCGCGGAAGTCTGAGAGCGCGCGTCGGATGGCGTCCCGTTCGTCGAGCGAGGTTATCTGCGCCAGTCGGCGAACGGCGAGGAGCTTGACCTGCTCGTCCGCCGCGTCGTCGTACATGCGCTTGTAGACTTCGCGGGCGACGGCGCGGCCGCCGCCGTCGAGTTCTATCTGCGCGGCCATCGCTTCGAGCCAGGGCGGGGCGCCCGCGACGCGCGAGCCGGCGCGGTACGCCTCGGCCGCTTCCGCGTAACGGCCCGCGCGCCAGTTGATGTAGCCGAGGTGGTGATAGAGTCGCCACTCGTCGGGGTTTTCGCGGATGCCTTTCTCGACGAGGCGGACGGCCGCGTCGCGGTCAACGGCCGGGAGGACGACGGCGCCGAAGTCGTAGGCGGCGAAGAACTGCGGGTCGAGCGTCGTCGCGTGGTCGAGCAGCGCGCCGAGGTTCTTCATGTTGAGGGCGCTCATGTCGTCGAGCGTGAAGTCTTCCTTGTAGGCGTCCACCTTGCGCCCGACGTACTGGAGCGAGCGCAGCCAGTACCAGTCGGCCACCAGCCCGTTGAAGCCGAGGCTCATGCGCCGCGCCGCCTCGGGCCGGACGTAATTCTCCTCGTAAGAGAGGAACGGGTCTTCCGCCGGGCGCCGCGCGTCGAGCCACTGAGAGAGCAGCGAGACGAGGCCGAGCCCGGCGATTACGACGGCCGCCATCAGGGCGTCGCGCAGGCGCGCGCGCCTCGCGGCAAGCGCGTGCGCGCCCGCCCCCTTCTGTTCGTCCCTTTCCTTCATTTGAAGTTGCGGCGGTTGAAGATGAGCGTGGCGGCCGCCAGCAGCACGGCGATGTAGACGAGCCCGTAGAGGACGGCGCCGAGGAAGACGGCCGAGTCGGGCGTGCGCCCGTGCGCGGCGGCGGTGATGAAAGAGTAGTTCGAGAGGTTCGGCAGGAGGTAGTAGAGCGCGCCGAAGAGCAGGCGCGCGCCCGCCGTGCCGACCGTGGCGGCGAACGCCTTGAGGTCGGCGCTGAAGTGGCCGATGACGAAGACGAAGAAGGTCAGCAGCGCCGAGAGCGCGGGGCTGGAGAACGAAGAGAAGAGGAGCGCGACGGCGACGAGTATCATCAGCTCGACGTAGATGAGGGCGACGGCCGGCCAGACCGTGGCGACGAGCGGGTCCCAGCCCCAGCGCACGTAGAGGAGGGCCAGCGAGACGCCCGCGCCCATCACCGCGACGTTGACGGCCAGCGTCAGGCAGAGGCCGAGGTACTTGCCCAAAAGGAACTCGCCGCGCCCGACCGGCTTCGAGAAGATGGCGTAGACGGTGCGCCGCTCTATCTCCTTGAAGACGAGGCCGACGCCGACGAAGATGGCGATGAAGACGCCGAACAAAAGCATCGCCGACAGCCCCATGTCAACGATGATCTTCGACTCCTGCGCCGCCGAGAGGTCGCCGAGGAAGACGGCGCCGCCCGTCAAAATCAGCACGAAGACGACGAGGTTATAGAGCACGCGGTCGCGCACCGCCTCGCGGAACGTGTTGCGCGCAATCGTCAGGACGCGCCGCGGCGCGCTCGCGCGCCTCGCGGCGGCGGGGGACGCCTCAGAACCTTCTGCGACTTCTTCCATTCTCTCCAAGATATAGCTCATCTCTCGGTTTTGTCACTCCTCAACTCTTCGAGCTTGGCGCGCATCTCGGCGGCGCGCTCGGGCGCACGCTCCGAGGCGAGCGCGCGTTCGAGCTGCGCCAGCGCGTCGGGCTTGCGCCCCTGTGCGGCGTAAGAGAGGCCGAGGTGGTAGCGGGCCTCGGCGTCGCCGGGGTTTCTTGAGAGGACGGCTTCGTAGAGTCGCGCGGCCTGTGCGTGGTCGCCCGCGGCGTCGAGGACGCGGGCGAGGTTGAAGCGCGCCGAGTCGGACGCCGGGTCGCGCGCCAGCACCGTCTCGAAGTGCTTGCGGGCCGCCGGGTGGTCGCCGCGGCGGAAGAGGATGGTGCCGAGGTTGTTGTGCGCCTCTAAAAGATTCGGGTCGAGGGCGAGCGCGCGTTCGAGCGCCTGCGCGGCCCCGGCCTCGTCGCCGAGCTTGTCGGTCGCGAGCGCGAGGTTGTTGAAGACGGCCGCCACCTGCGGGCCGAAGCGGGCGGCGGTCTGGAACTCGTCGCGCGCCTTCGCGTAGTCGCGCTCTTCCATGTAGGCGAGGCCGAGGTTGTAGTGCGTTGACCAGGCGTCGGGCGCGTAGGCGACGGCGCGCGACCAGAGGCCGACGCCGTCTTGCCAGACGCGGTTCTGCAAGACGGTGCTGGCGCCGTAGGCGACGAGGAGCAGGACGGCGGCGGCGCGCGCCCACGCGGGCTTTGAAAGTGAGAGGCGCGCGACGAGGAGCGCGACGAGGTAGCAGAAGCCGACCGACGGCAGGTAAAGATAGCGGTCCTGAATCAGATACTCCTGATGGAAGACGCGGAGGTTGAGGACCGGCAGCAGCGGCGCGAAGAGGAGCGCCAGCGCCGTCAGGTGCGACGCCGAAAGGCGACGCCTGTATCGCCAGAGCGCGAAGAGGAGCGCGGCCAGCAGCAACGACGGCAGCAGCAGGCGAACGTCCGCCGCGTCGCGCACGAACGTCGTCCCGTAGATGAGGCTCAGGTAGAAGGGCGCCAGAAGGTGCTGTAGGTAGCTGACGAGCACGTAAGGCACCGTCATCGTGAAAGCCGAGTTGGGCACCTGCCCCATCATCGGGTGCTTCCAGCTAATCAGGCCCAGCACCATGAACCGCGCGAGCAGGTACACGCCCGCGACCGCGACGTAAGGCGCGCACGCGAGCGTTGCCCTTTTCAATCGGACGACCCACGCGCCCCCGTCCTCCCTCCCAAGCTCCCACACCAGGAGCACGAGCGGCAGCACGATGGCCGTCTCCTTACACAGCAGCGACAGCGCGTAAGCCGCGAGCGAGAGCGCCAGCCAGCGCGGCCCGCCCTCGCGCCTGTAACGTGTGAACCAGATGAAGGCCGGCAGGTAGAAGAGCGCCGCCAGCGGGTCGGGGATGCCGCTGACCCACGAGACGGATTCGACGTGCGCCGGGTGGAGGCCGAAGAGGAGCGCCGCCAGCCCGGCCGTCATCGCGTCCGACCCGAGGCGCCGCACGAGGCGGAAGACGAGCAGGGTCGCGCCCGCGTGCACGAGCAGATTAAGAAGGTGCCAGCCCGGCTCCCAGAGCCCGAAGAGTTGGAAGCCGACGGTCAGGTAGACGGTGAAGAGCGGCCGGTAGTAAGGCGGCGGGATGTCGGTCGTCAGCGTCCCGCGCTGGAAGCTCCACACGTCGCTCGTGAAAGCCTTCGTCAGATTCGACCACGAGCGCAAGTCCTGGTTGGTGATGATTTGCTTGAGGTCGTCGAAGAGGAACTGCCCGCCGAGCGAGTTGGCGTAGACGAGCACGGTCAGCGCGAGGACGACGAAGAGGACGCGCCCTTCCGTCAACTGCGAGTCGGGCGCGGGCGTCGGCGTCGCCCCGGCCGTCGCGGCGGCGGCGGGCGCGGCTCTCCCGTCTGTCTTTGCGTTCTTCTTCATCGTCAATCTTCGGGGGTGTTACTGGGCGAGTGAGTGCCGGAGGCGCGCGCGCCAGCCCGAGGCGGCGGCCTCGGGGAAGCGGCGCGCGTTCTCTTCGATGACGGCGCGGACGCCGTCCTCCGGCTGTAGCTCGCCGGGCATCGCCACCTGCCGCCCGTCGCGACGGGCAGCCGCGATGGCGGCGTCGATGTCGTTGTCAATCAGCTCGTGCCAGCCGCGAGCCGCGCGCGAGTCTATCAGCGTCGCCCGCCCGATTTCCAACTCGGCCTCGTCGGCGCGGCCGAGCCGCCGGAGCGCCGACGCGAGCCGCACGCGCAGGAAGACCGACCGCGGGTAGACGCGGGCGCCCTCTTCGAGCGTCCGCGCCGACGCGGCGAGGTCGCCCGCCAGCGACTCGGCCGCCGCGAGGTAGCCGTAACAGGTCGAGGCGCTGAAGCCGCGCCCGAGCGCGTAACGAAGGTGCGGCACGGCCTCGCGCTCGCGCCTCGCGGAGAAGAGCCACATCCCGTAGTTGAAGTGCGCCCCGGCGTCGAGCGGGTTCAGCGCGAGCGCCGAACGGTAAAGCCGCTCGGCCCGCGCCGGGTCCGAAGCCGCCTGCGCCCCCGACAAGACCATCACGCCCGCCGCCTGCACGCACATCGCCAACGCGGCGACCAGACAGAACGCGAGCCCGAGCCCGTAAGCGCGCCGCGCCGGCCGCCCGATGGACGCCGGTACAGCCTTCCTCTCTTGCTCTCGCAAGCCCGCGAACCTCTGGACGACGGCGGCGGCGAAGAAGAAGGCGAGCCCGCTGCCGAACCACCGGAACGAGATGGAGCTGGCGCCCGAGCAGACGGCGAAGACGGCGAGGCTCGCGACCGCGCCCGGCACGAGCGGCCCGCGCCCCGCGCGCAGAGCCCGCCACGCGCCCCACACGAGCGCCACACAGAAGACGGCGAAGAGCCCGACGCCGACGAGGCCCAGCTCCGAAGCAATCTGCAAGTATTCGTTGTGCGCGCCCGCCATCAGATACCGCTCGTTGACGCCGAGCAGGGGCGACTCAGGCTCGCGCACGGCGTAGGCTGCGCGCGCTTCCGCGAAGGCCGAGTCGTAACCGCCCCCGCCGACCCCGTTGACCGGATGTGCCCTCAGCATCTCGAAGGCCGCGGCCCAGTAGAGCAGGCGTGCGCGCGCGCTCGGGTCGGCGACCGAAGTCTGTCGGAGGCGCACGATGACGGAGTCGCGCCCCGTCTTGTGGAAGAACGAAGGGTTCACCTGGAGCCCGAGGCACGCGGCGAAGAGCGCGGCGAGTACGACGGCGCGCGCCAGACTGCGCGGCCTGAAGCGACGGCTCGCGCACATCATCAGGGCGAGCAGCAGGAGCGCGCCGACGATGGCGAAGAAGTGGGCGCGCTCGGCTATCTGTAAGACCGAGAGCCAGCCGGTGACGGCCGCCGCGCCGCAGAGCAGCGCGGCCCGCCTCCTTCGGAGCGTCAGCGCGAGCGCGACGAAGAGCGGGATGAGGACGGCGACCGGCTCGTTCAGACCGTTCAGTCGCGGCAGCGAGACTTCCGCTCCGAAATGGCAGATGACGTTCGCGGCCGACATGACGACGGCGGCGAACGCCAGAAGCGCGAGCGCGTCGCGCAGCAGTCGCGGGCTGTAGACGGCCCGCGACGCGGCGACGAAGAAGAGGAGGTAGAGGCCCCACGTCAGGCCGTAGTGAAGCGCGGCCCCGACGTTCGTCGCCCAGAGGGCAGACAGGGCGCCCCACGCCGCGAAGAGGGCGAGCGGGAGCAGTAGAAGGCGGGAGGGCGTTGGCGGTTCGGGCGGGTGAGGCCGGCGGCGGCGCCGCGGGATGAGGAAGAAGGTCAGGGCGAGGAGGAGTGAGACGGTCAACTCCTGTCGCCAGGTGATGCCGCCGTTCGATGGCCGGGGCAAGCCGGGGACGAAGGGCGCGAGCAGCGCCAGCGGCCAGAGGACGCAGGCCGCCCGGTGCGGCTCTCTCGAAAACTGGCGGAGGAGTCGGAGCATGGCGGGCGCGTTAAGGTCTGCGGCGGCGCCCCCGGAGAGTCGCCGCCGGCTGATGCTTCCGTGCGGCTAGTTCGTCATCGGCGTGCCGCCGGACGTGGAGGTGGGCGGGTTGGCAACGTCCAAGGGGTGGACGTAGATGACGCCGGGCGTGTCGGAAGAGAAGTTGCGCGTGCCGGTGTTGGAGGTGGACGGGGCGGCGCCCGCGCAGAAGGCGGCAGCGTCGGCGGGGACGAGCAGCGAGTAGACGTAGCCGTTCTTGGCGGCGGCGACCGTGGTCGCGCTGGCGAATGACGTGTCAATCATCTGGCGGGAGGCCAGCTCCGTGAGGTCGGCGAAGCGGACGCCCGAGCCGTAGGTCGAGCGGTACGCCTCCTCGACGCTGCTCAGGGTGCGGATGCCGGAGATGGCCGTCGCCTCGTTGGAGGCGCGGCGCGCGGCGAGGAGGTTCGGGATGGCGAGCGACGCGATGATTCCGATGATGGCGACGACGATGAGGAGCTCGATGAGGGAGAACCCTTGCTGTCGGTTGAGGCGTTGCCTGTTCATGCTTCGAGTCTCCGTGGCGGCGGCCGTCCCAAGGCTCGTCGGTCGCGTGTGTTGAAAGGGGGGTGCGGTTTGGACAGACCGCACCCCCCGGTGTTTCAGGTTGGAGCAGGCGAGGCTTAGTTGCCGATGGCCGCGCCCGTGCTGGTCACGTAGTCGAGCGTGCCGGCGGCGCTGCTCTTGGCGTAGATGACGCCGGCCTCGTCCGAGCAGAAGTTGCGCGTGCCGTTGTTGTTGCTGGCGCGGGCCGCGGCCGACTTGTAGCCGGTGCCGTAGGCGGTCTGGGCGCCGGCCGGGTCGGTGACGCCGTAGAAGTAGCCGCTCTTGGTCTGGGTCGTGGTGGTCGAGCCGGCAATCGAGGTGTCGAGCAGCTGGGCCGACGACAGGTTGGTGAGGCTGGCGTAGGAGCCGAAGCCGAGGGTCGAGGAGTAGGTGGTCTGGGCCGTGCTGATGGTGCGCAGCGAGGAGATCGCGGACGACTCGTTCGCGGCGCGGCGTGAGGCGAGGAGGTTGGGGATGGCGATAGCGGCGATGATGCCGATGATCGCGACGACAATCAGAAGCTCGATGAGCGAGAAGCCCTTCTGGCCTTTTTTCTGTTCCATTTCTGTCTGGTGCTCCTTGAAGAGAAGTTGTTTTGAGTGAAGATACTTGCTCGCGCCGTCGGCCACCGTGGCTACGCGCCGCTCGTCGCGCGATTCGGACGCACGGCACAGAAACAAGGGGCGTGCCACGCGTGAGCGGGGCCGCGAGGCGGCGTCGGAGGCCGAATTTTCCAAGGAAATTGCTAAAGCGAAAGGAAGGCGGGCGGGTGGGTAAAAAGTGCCCCGTAACAAATTTCGTCACCGGGCGAATGCCGTAAAGTGACAGCCCGCAATTGATTGTCACAATGGAAGTTGGGAGGAAAAAACCTGAAAACCCGGCCGCCGAATTTCAGGAATCGGCGGCCGGGCGTTTCCAGTTCGGAGCTATTTACTCTCAGGCGTCGCCGCGCCCCGATGTCTCGGAGCGGAGCTGGGCGGTGAGGCTGCGCACGCCGTGCTTGTCGAGCAGGTGGCGGAGGCTGCGGACGGACATGTGGAGAATCTCGGCCGCGCGCGTCTGGTTGCCCCCCGTGCGGCGGAGGGCTTCGAGCACGTAGGTCTTCTCCAAGTGTTCGAGGTGGGCGACGAGGTTGAGGCCCGACTCCGGCAGCTCGAAGGCCGAGGGGGCGACGCTCGCGGGGTTGTAGTTGGTGACGGCCTGCGGCAGAGACTCGGGCTGGATGGAGTCGGCGCGCTCTAAGGCGACGGCGCGCTCGATGGTGTGCTCAAGCTCGCGGACGTTGCCCGGCCACGAGTAGCGTTCGAGCAGTTCGGTGGCGCGCTCCGTGATGCCGACCCGGCGGCCCGTCTGCTGGCAGAACTTCTGGACGAAGTGCTCGACCAGCTCGGGGATGTCCTCGCGCCGCTCGCGCAGAGGGGGAAGCTCGATGGGGATGACGGAGATGCGATAGAAGAGGTCTTCGCGGAAGGAGCCCTGCTTGACCATCTGCGCGAGGTCGCGGTTGGTCGCGGCGATGACGCGCGTGTCAATCGAGACTTCTTCGTGCGCGCCGACGGGCCGCACCTTGCGCTCTTGCAGGACGCGGAGCAGCTTGACCTGCATGGTCGGCGACATCTCGCCTATCTCGTCGAGGAAGATGGTGCCGCGGTCGGCGGCCTCAAACAGCCCCTTGCGGTTGGCCGTCGCGCCGGTGAAGGCGCCGCGCACGTAGCCGAAGAGCTCGGACTCCAGAAGCGTCTCGGTGAAGGCGCCGCAGTTGACGGGCATGAAGGGCTTGTCGGCGCGCGGCGAGAGGTTGTGAATGGCGCGCGCGACCATCTCCTTGCCGGTGCCGCTCTCGCCCGTGATGAGGATGGTGGACTGGACCTGCGCGACCGTCTCGATCATCTGGTAGACGGCCTGCATCTTCTGCGAGTGGCCGATGATCTGGTCGAGGCGGGCGCGGTCGCGCTGGGCGCGCTTGAAGGCCCGGTTCTCTTGCAGGAGGCGGAGGCGTTCGAGCGCCTTCTCGGCGATGAGCTTCAGCTCGTCCACGTCGAAGGGCTTCTGGATGAAGTCGTCGGCGCCGAGCTTGAACGCCTCGCGCGCGGTGTCCACGGTGGCGAAGGCCGTCATCATGACGACGGCCACGTCGGGCAGGAACTCGCGGACCCGCCGCAGCAGCTCGATGCCGTTCATGTCCGGCATCTTCACGTCCGAGACGATGAGGTCGGCCGGCTCCTGCCTCAGAAGCTCAAGCGCCCGCGCGCCGCTCTCGGCCGTCCGCACCGCGTGCCCCGCGCGCCCGAAGACGTGCGTCAAGAGCTGCCTCATGCCTTGCTCGTCGTCAACGATAAGGAGGTTCGCCATAAGTCGGACCGTCTCAGGTCTGATTCTGTTTCGCCGGCAGTTCGATTGCGATGGTGGTGCCGTGCCCCTCACGGCTGCGGACGTTGATTGTACCACCGTGGTCGCGAATTATCTGGTAGACGATTGAGAGGCCGAGCCCCGTCCCGCCGGAGGTCGAGGAGGAGAAGGGCTCGAAGAGGCGCTCGACCTGAGCGGGCGACATGCCGCGCCCCGTGTCGGAGAAGGTGATGCGGACGCGCTCGGGCGAGACTCTTTCAAGCTCGGCGCGCAGCGTCCCGCCGTCGGGCATCGCCCTCAGGGAGTTGCGCGAGAGGTTCCAGAAGACCTGCTTAATGCCCTCGGCGTCGGCCTGCGCCGTGACGGGCTCTTCGGGGACCGACTCTTCGAGCACCTGACCGTCCGTCACCTCGGGGCTGTGGCGGAGGAGCGCGAATGTCTCAAGCAGCGGCTCTCTCAAATCCGTCTCGACGAGAGACACTTGCCGCGGCCGGGCGTAGGTGAGGAAGTCGGTGATGATGCGGTTGAGCCGGTCCGACTCTCGGAGCACGATGTCCATCAGCTCGGCCTGCGACGGGTCGGCCTCGACTTCGGAGCGCAGGACTTGAATCGAGCCGCGCATGGCCGCCAGAGGGTTCCTTATCTCGTGCGCGATGCCGGCCGCCACGCGCCCGACGGCCGACAGGCGCTCCTGCCGCCGCGAAGTCTCCTCCATCGAGCGGATGTCCGTGAGGTCTTGAAAGGTGATGACGAGGCCGGTCGTCTCGCCGGCCTCGGACGAGAGCGGCGAGATGCTGTAGCCGAGCCGGACGCGGAAGCCCTCGGCCGTCAGACACTCGGCCTCGAAGCGCGGGCTCGCCTGCCCGGCCCCGGCCGCGCGCAAAGACTCCTCGACGTGTCGGCCGATGTCGCCGAAGAGGATG
Source organism: Pyrinomonadaceae bacterium (assembly GCA_035941045.1). Lineage (GTDB taxonomy): Bacteria > Acidobacteriota > Blastocatellia > Pyrinomonadales > Pyrinomonadaceae > QHXN01. The sequence continues at coordinate 10,656 of DASZEK010000020.1, forward strand.
GAAACGTCGTGCCCGCGGAGGTCGTCGGCCGCGTAGCCGGTCATCTCCTCGGCCGCGCCGTTTAAAGTGTAGACGCGCCTTTGCAGGTCGGTCGTAATCACCCCCGAGCGGATGGACTCGACGATGCGCTCGTGCAGCGCGCGCAGCGAGGTCAGGGCGTGCGTCGCCGCCAGCATCTCGCTCTCGGAGCGCGTCTGCCGCTCGGCCAGTCGGGCGGCCAGCAGCCCGACGACGAGGAAGGCGATGTCGTTGAGTCCGATGACCTGCGCCGCCTCGGCCATCGAGGCGACCGAGACGGAGCGCGCCGGGCCGCCGCCGTAGCCGGCCACCAGCAGGAGCATCGCCGCCGTGTAGAGCGTCGCGCAGCCGACCGCCGTCAGCAGCGCCCCCCGCGCGCCGAGGTAGATGCTGACGACCGAGATGACGACGATGTAAAGGGCGGAGTAGGGCGAGTAGAGGTTGCCCGTCAGCCACGCGAGGCGCGTGATGAGCAGCACGTCGAAGACGAACTGGACGGCGGCCTGCACGCGCAGGGGGATGCGCGAGAAGCGCAGGGCGAGCGCGTAGAGGACCGACAGGCCCGCGACCGCCAGCGCCAGCGGCACGGAGCCTTCGAGCCGACTCGGCTCGCCCCCCGGCGGCCCGGCGGCGCTCGCCCAGAGGGCGCTGACTCCGAGCAGGACGCCCGCGACGAGGACGCGCCCGGCTATCAGCCTCCAAAGCCAGGCATGGCTCAGCACGCCCCCCCCGCTCTCTCCTCCCGTCGCCATTGGCCCTAAGCCTAACATAAAAAAGGCCGCCCCAGACACGCACTTCGCCCGGCCCGGACACACTCTTGTAAGGACACCCCACGCGCCCGCCGGGCATCTAAAGACTTGACCAGTCGCAGGCCGGCCGAGGTTCCCGAGGAGGCTTTCGGGGCGTGACGGAGGCCCGCGACCGTGCAGCCAAATTATCAAGAGGGTGGAGAATTATGAGTAATACAAAAACCTTTATCTTCGGTAGAAGGGCGCGGGCGGCCGTGTTGTCGCTCGCCGCGGCGCTCATCTGGTTCGGCGCCACACCGGCCGCCGGACAGGCCGTGCCGGGTCGGACTGCCGCCGGCAACGGCAACGTCGCGGCCCCGCAACTCCCGGCCACGCAGTTCTCTTACGCGGCCGTCGTCAGCCGCGTGGCGCCCGCCGTCGTCACCGTCCGCTCCGAGCGGCGGGTCGCGCGCGGCGCGCAGGAGTTCCCGTTCCTCGACGACCCGCAGTTCCGAGAGTTCTTCGGCCAGCGCCTGCCCCGCGGCGGCGACCAGCAGCCGCGCACCGAGCGCCAGCGCGGCCTCGGCTCGGGCGTCATCGTCAGCGCGGACGGCTACATCCTGACCAACCACCACGTCGTCGAAGGCTCGTCCGACATCAGGGTCGAGCTGAACGACCGGCGCATCATGACGGCCCGCCTCGTCGGCTCGGACGAGCCGTCCGACCTCGCCGTCCTGAAGGTCGAAGCCACGGGGCTTCCCGTGCTCACGCTCGGCGACTCGGACCGCGTGCAGGTGGGCGACATCGTGCTCGCCGTCGGCAACCCGCTCGGCATCGGCCAGACCGTCACCTCCGGCATCATCTCGGCCAAGGGGCGCCAGACCGGCCTCTCCGACGGCAGCTTCGAGGACTTCCTTCAGACCGACGCCTCGATTAACCGCGGCAACTCGGGCGGCGCGCTCGTCAACACGCAGGGCGAGCTGATAGGCATCAACTCGCAGATTCTTTCGCCCTCGGGCGTGAGCATCGGCATCGGCTTCGCCATCCCTTCCAACATGGCGCGCGACGTGATGGACCAGCTCGTCAAGGCGGGCCGCGTCCGCCGCGGCATGGTCGGAGTCCGCATTCAGCCCGTTGACGCCGAGATAGCGTCGGCCCTCGGCCTGGCGGACGTGCGCGGCGCGCTCGTCAGCGAAGTCACGCCCGACAGCCCGGCGGCCCGCGCCGGCCTCAAGCGCGGCGACGTGATTCTCAACTTCAACGGCACCCCGGTCGCCGACTCCAACGCCTTCCGCAACGCGGTCGCGCGCACGCAGCCCGGCACGCAGGTCACGCTCACGGTGCTGCGCGGCGGGCGCGAGCAGCAGCTCAGGGCGACCCTCGCCGAGCTGCCCGTCGAAACCGGCAGGGAAGGGCGCGAAGGCGGCGAGCCTTCCGCCGCCGAGGCCGACACCGGCAGGCTCGGCGCGACGGTCGAGCCCGTGACGCCCGAGACGGCCGCCCGGCTTGAGCTTCCGCGCGACGCGCGCGGGCTCGTCGTCACCAGAGTTAACCCCGAAGGCGCGGCGGCCGACGCGGGCCTCAGGCGCGGCGACCTTATTCAAGAGGTCAACCAGCGGCCCGTCACCTCGGTCGAGCAGTTGCGCACGGCCCTCGCGGGTGCCGGCGACAGGCCCGTCCTCCTGCTCGTGCAGCGCGGCGGCGCCACCAGCTACATCCCCCTCCGCCCGCGCAGGCAGTAACGGACGCGGCGACAGACAGGGCCGCCCTCCCGGCTTCGGATTGGAAGCCGGGAGGGCGGCTTACTTTTTTGCATTCCCCGCATTTCATTGCTGCTAAAGAATTTGCATAATTTCGGCCTCTCTATAATAACTCGTTCAGGCTAAATGAGTTGACAAGAATAGGCTCTTAATTTAAGCTGCACGCCGACGCCATAATTTCGGCCTGCGGGTTCGATAGTGGCCGCCTCTCCTTCGAGGGTTCCTACGACAATTATAGCGACAGGATTCGGGCTTGAAGGTGGGGCGTGTTCTGTCTAGGCAAGCGTTCGGGTGCTGTGCAGGGGCATTCGGCATAATCTCAACACATCTCAACAGACAATATCGGAGGCTCAAGTGAACGGAAATAAACTCTCCCCACTGACGCGGCTGCTCGTGTCGCTCTCTCTAGTCGTGGGCATACTGGTCGTTGACCAGGTCGGCGCGCTCTTCACCCAGCGCGCCAGCGCGCAGACTCAAGAGGCGACGGGCGCAGACGTAACGGAAGTAGTGATAGGGACGGTGGTCCCCGTCGCCAGCGGCACGGTCGCGGGCGGGGCTGTAACGGCCAAGGGCGTGTACGTGAACGGCGTCCCCGTTGACGTAATCATCGGCTCTAACGTCCAGATTATCGACGGCGTCGTCGTCTCGGGCGACTTGATGTCGGTCTACGGCGTGGTCGTCAGCGGTGACGACACGACCCGTGACGGCGTGGTGGTCAGCGGCGACGTTACCACCCGCGACGGAGTGGTCGTCAGCGGTGACGACACGAGCCGCGACGGCGTGGTCGTCAGCGGCGACGTGGTGACGGCCGAGGGCGTGGTCGTCAGCGGCGACGAGACGCTGCAAGCGTCGGGCGGCCAGGTTCTGGGCGACGACCTCCAGATCATCGACGGCGTCCTCTACGGCAAGAACGTGAAGCTCGTGGGCTCGCTCCTGAGCGGGCAGAGCATGACGGTTTCGGGCGTGGTCGTGAAGGTCACCGAGAATCAGTAAGACGGCCGACGGCCGCGGTCCGAAGCGACAGCGATTGAGGGGGCAGCGCGCGTGAGGCCGCTGCCCCTTCGCTTTTGCCGGGCGTACTCGGGAACGCATTTGACGCGGCCGCCCCCGGCCCACTAAAGTCAAAACGGCGGGCGCGAACGCCCCGCGCGCCCACGCCGTAAACCCCCCTCACTGAGCCGTTTTCTACATGGACAAGAAGCGCATCCTGGAGATTTACACCTGGCTCGTCATCGGGCTCGGCTCCTGCGTCATCGCCTACTGCGCCTACGTCGCGGACGCGCGGCACCTGGGCCTGAAGTACGCCCTGCTCGCCGTCCTCACCGTCTTGCTCAGCTCGCGCTTCACTATCCACATCCCGAACTACGGCGGCCACATCACCATCTCCGACACGTTCATCTTCATCGCCATGCTGCTCTACGGCGGCGAGGCGGCCGTCTTCCTCGCCGCCGCCGAGGGCGTCTACACGTCGCTGCCCTACAGGCGGCAGCTTCGGACGGTCGCCTTCAACGGCTCCATCATGGCGATCTCGACCTTCCTCGCGGCGACGGTGCTGCAACGCATCTTCGGGCCGGTCGAGGCGCTGTCGTCGTCGGTCAACCTGCGCAACTTCGTGGCGGCCGTCTGCGTCATGGCGCTCGTCCAGTACCTCGTCAACTCGTGGCTGGCCGCCATCTTCACGGCGCTGCGCAGGGGGCAGGGCGTCCGGCACACGTGGAGCAAGTATTACCTCTGGACCTCGATCACGACGCTGGCCGGGGCCTGCGCCGCCGGCATCACCTCGCGGCTCGTCGAGCGGTTCGGCGGCTACTACGTGCTGCTGACGGCGCCCATCATTTTCGTCATCTACCTCACCTACCGCACCTACCTGAAGAACATCGAGACCTCGGCGGCGCAGGCCGAGCAGGCCGAGCGCGAGCGGATGCGCGAGCACTACTCGCAGATGGAGAAGCTCTCGGCTTTGGGCGAGCTGGCGTCGGGCGTGGCGCACAACTTCAACAACACGCTGACCGGCATCCTCGCCCGCGCGCAACTGCTGCTGGAGACGGACGACCGCGCCGAGATGAGGCGCGGCCTCAACATCATCATCCAGACGGCCGAGGACGGCGCCAAGACCGTCAAGCGCATTCAGGACTTCGCGCGCCAGCGCCGCGACCAGGACTTCGCGCCCATCGACGTTGACCAGTTGATGCTCGAAGCGGCCGAGATCACGCGCCCGCGCTGGAAGGACCGCGCCGAGGCCGAGAACGTCCACATCCGTCTGAGCCGCCAGATAAGCTCCAACGCCGTCATCATGGGCGACGCGGGCGAGCTGCGGGAAGTCCTCGTCAACATGATTTTTAACGCCGTGGACGCGATGCCCGAGGGCGGGACGCTGACGCTCTCGACGAGGTCGGTGGACGACGCCGTCGAGATCTGCGTGACGGACACCGGGATAGGCATGACCGAGGAGGTGCGCTCGCGCATCTTCGACCCGTTCTTCACGACGAAGGGCAAGGCCGGCATGGGGCTCGGGCTGTCGGTCAGCTACGGCATCGTCAGCCGCCACGAGGGGACGGTGGTCGTCGAGTCGGAAGTCGGGCGCGGCACGACCTTCCTGTTGAGGTTCCCCGTCGCGACGGCCGCGGCGCCGCCCGTCAGGAAAGCCATCGCGCAGCCCGCCCCCGAGACGCGCGGCTCGGGCGGCCTGAGGGTGCTGGTGGTCGACGACGAGGACTACGTGCGCGAGCTGCTGCTCGACATCCTTGAGCGCGAGGGCTGCGAGGTGGTGGCGGCGGCGGAGGGGCGCGAGGCGCTTCAGCTCTTCGAGGAGCAGGACTTCGACGCGGTGCTGACGGACGTTGGCCTGCCGGGCATGAGCGGGTGGGAGCTGGCGCGCTACATCCGCGAGCGCGACGGCAGCGTGCCCCTCGCCATCATCACCGGCTGGGGCGACACGGTCAGCCCCGAGGAGCAGCACGAGGCGCAGGCCGACTGGGTCGTCGCCAAGCCCTTCAGCGTCGAGCGCATCACCTCCCTCGTCGCCGAAATCTCCACCCGCCGGGCCGCCATAGACCTCTACGCCGTCAAGTGACGGGTGACGGGTGACGGGTGTCAGGTGTCGGGTAAAGACTAGTTGCTTTTACCCGACACCTGACACCCGTCACCCGTCACCTAATTTGTCGGGACGTTGCGTCGAAGCTCTTCGAGCCACGGCGTAGCTTCCGAGTCGCTGGGCGCGCGCCAGTCGCCGCGGGGCGAGAGCGAGCCGCCGGAGCCGACCTTGGGGCCGTTGGGGATGGCGGAGCGTTTGAACTGGCTCGTCTTGAAGAAGCGGTAGAGGAAGACTTCGAGCCAGCGTTTGATGGTCGCGAGGTCGTAGGCGTGCCGCTTCTCCTCGGGCAGCGAGTCGGGCCAGTCGCCGCGCGCGCGGTCGGCCCAGGCGTGGTGCGAGAGGAAGGCCACCTTGCTCGGGCGGAAGCCGAAGCGCGAGAGGTAGTAGAGGTTGAAGTCCTGCAACTCGTAGGGGCCTATCTTCTGCTCGGTGCTCTGCGTCGGCCGCTCCTGCTTGTCGGAGGCCCCGGCCGGGACGAGCTCGGGCGAGATTTCCGTGTCCACGATTGACTGGAGGACGGCGCTCGTCTCGGGGTCGAACTGCGCGGTCGAGACGACCCAGCGGATGAGGTGCTGGATGAGCGTCTTGGGGACGGAGGCGTTGACGTTGTAGTGAGACATGTGGTCGCCGACGCCGTAGGTCGCCCAGCCCAGAGCAAGCTCACTCAAATCGCCGGTGCCGAGGACGAAGCCGCCGTTGTGGTTGGCGAGTCTGAAGAGGTGAGAGGTGCGCTCGCCGGCCTGCACGTTCTCGAAGGTGATGTCGTAGACGGGCTCGCCCGCGGCGAAGGGGTGGCCGATGTCGCGGAGCATCTGCATGCAGGACGGCTTGATGTCTATCTCGCGGCCCGTGACGCCGAGGGCCCGCATGAGGGCGTGCGCGTTCTTGAGGGTGGCGTCGCTGGTGGCGAAGCCGGGCATGGTGTAGGCCAGGATGTTCTGGCGCGGCAGGCCCAGCCGGTCGAAGGTGCGCGCGGCGACGATGAGCGCCTGCGTCGAGTCGAGGCCCCCGGAGACGCCGATGACGACGCACTCGCTGCCCGTGCTCGTCATGCGCTTCATCAGGCCGTGGACCTGTATGTTGTAAGCCTCGTAGCAACGCTCGTCGCGCGCCGCCGGGTCGTTCGGCACGTAGGGGAACCGCTCGACCATGCGCATCAGCGGCACCTCGCCCGAGGGGACTTCAAACTCGAACGGGACGCGGCGCGTCTGCCGCACGCGCTCGCGGTGCTCGCCGACGGTGTCGTTAAAGCTCGTCATCCGCATCCGCTCTTGCGCGAGCCTTTCGAGATCGATGTCGGCGGTAATCAAGTGCTCGTCGGCCGAGAAGCGGTCGGACTCGGCGAGCAGGTAGTTGTTCTCGTAGATGATGGCGTGGCCGTCCCACGCGAGGTCGGTGGTTGACTCGCCGGGGCCGGCGGCGGTGTAGAGGTATGCGGCGATGCACTTGGCGGATTGGACGGCGCACAGCTCGCGGCGGTAGTCGGCCTTGCCGACGGTGATGTTGCTGGCGGAGAGGTTGGCGAGGACGGTCGCTCCGGCCAGGGCCGCGAAGGTCGAGGGCGGGATGGGCGTCCACACGTCCTCGCAGATTTCGACGTGGAGGATGAAGTCTTCGACGTTGACGGCGTCGAAGAGGAGGTCGCTGCCGAAGGGCACGTCGCGGCCGAGGAAGCGGGCCTCGCCGCGCGCGGCGAAGCGGCCCGAGGTGAACTGCCGCTTCTCGTAGAACTCGCGGTAGTTCGGCAGGTAGGACTTCGGCACGACGCCGAGGACGCGGCCCTTGTAGACGACGACGGCGCAGTTGAACAGCTTCTCCTCGAACCGCATCGGCGCGCCCGCGATGAGGACCGGCGTCAGCTTCCGGCTCTCTTCGACGAGCCGGGACAGCGCCTCTTCCGTCGCGTCGAGCAGCGCGTCCTGGTGGAACAGGTCGTCGTTCGAATAAGCCGAGATGCCGAGTTCGGGGAAGAGCGCGACGGCCGCCTTCAGCTCCGAGGCGCGCTTCGCCAACTCAATCGTGCGCTCGACGTTGAAGGCCGGGTCGGCGACCCGGACGTGCGGCACGCAGACGGCCGCCCGGACGAACCCGTGCGAGTAGATGGAATTAAAATGTCTCGCCATGCGGGAATAATAGAACAGATTTCGGGCGGCGGTAATCCAAAATCGCGCCGCGGCTTGTCCTCGCCGCGCCGTCGTAATAAGCTTGGCCGCAAAGCGATTCCAAAATTCAGTCAGGAGGAAGTGCATGCCAGACCATGTTGCGCCCAACCAGGGCGAGGAAGCGGAAGTGCCTTCGTCGGGCCTCTTACTTTCGGTCGAGCCCTTGCAGAACCCGGCCGCCCGCTTGAAAGGCGACGATGACTCGGACACGGGCGACGCGGGCGTCACCGACGTTATCTCCGGCGACGACTCCGACGCCTCCGACGCCCTCGGCGACTCCGACTCGTCGGACTCGCTGCTCGGCGACTCCGACGGCTCGGACGCCGAAGAGTCTGACGCCGACGGCACCGACGCCGCGGACGCCGACGGCACCGACACGGGCCGCGACGCCGACGGCACGGACCCGCTCGGCATCGCCTCCGACAAGGTGGACGCCGACACGACCGACCGGGGATGAGCGCGGGGCCGCTCACACTCGACGCGGCCGCGGCCGACCTCGCGAAGCTGCTCGCGCCCCTGGCCCCGGAGGACTTCCTCGCGTCCTCTTGGGGCCGGGGGCTGCGGCACGTGCGCGGCGGGGCGGGGAAGTTCGCGCGCCTCATGCCGTGGGCGGCGCTCAACGAAATCCTGCGGCGCCACCGGCTCGACTTCCCGCGCCTGCGCCTCGCCAAAGACGGCAAGTCTCTGCCCGCGTCCGACTATCTCCGGTACGCCACGGGCGGACCCCGCCGCACGTCCATCCCGCGCCTGAAACACGCCGAACTCAACAAGCATCTGCGCGGGGGCGCGACGCTCGTCTTAGACGCCGTTGACGAGTTGCACGCGCCCGTCGAAGAGCTTGCGGCGGCGCTCGAACAGTTGTTCCGCGAGCACGTTCAGGTCAACCTCTACGCGGGCTTCCAAACCTCGCGCGGCTTCGACCTCCACTGGGACGACCACGACGTTTTCATCCTTCAGGTCGCCGGCCGGAAACGCTGGAGCGTCTACGGCATGACGCGGCCGTTCCCGATATCTAATGACATCGAAGCCGCCGGGCGTCCCGAGCACAAGCCGGTCTGGCAGGAGACGCTCGAAGACGGCGACCTCCTCTACATCCCGCGCGGCTGGTGGCACGTCGCGGAGCCTCTGGCCGAGCCGACGCTGCACCTGACGGTCGGCGTTCACAAGCGCACGGGCCTCGACCTCCTGCGCTGGCTCTCGGACAGGATGCGCGCGAGCGAAATCTTCCGCCGCGACTTGCCGCGACTCGGCGACTCGCGAGAGCGCGCGCGTCACGCGGCGGCCCTTCGTGAAGAGCTTCTGAACGCCTTGGACGACGGCGTGGTCGAACGTTTCTTCCGAGAGCACGACGCGCAGGCCGAGCCGCGCGCCGCGCTCTCGATGCCGTGGAGCGCGACGGGAGACGGGCTGCCCCCCAATCCTTCGGCCGTCGTGCGCTGGGCGGCGCCGCGCCCCGTGGAGATGAAGGAGGAGGGCGGCGCGGTCGAGTTCGTCTGCGTGAAGAAGCGTTGGCGGTTCGCCCCGGCCGCGCTGCACGTCCTGCGCCCGCTCGCGGAGAGGCGCGTGCTCAGCGTCGCCGAGTTGTGCGAGGAGGCGCGCGGGAGTCTGGACGAGAAGACGGTGAGGACGTTTGTCGGCGAGTTGCTGCTGAACGGGCTGGTGGCCGTTTCGGAAGACGGTGGGCGCCGATGAACGCGGGCGGGGAGTTCTACTACTGCTCGGAGTTCTCGCGCCGCCTCGGCGAGAAGGCGTTCGGGACGGCCTCGCTCGGCGCCGTCTGGTTCCTGCTTGAGTACTCGCTGACGTGGAAGTCGAAGGCGTTCGAGCAGAGCGCGCTCTCCGACGAAATCAAGACCTTCTTCAACTCCGCCCTCAAGCGCATCCCCAACTCACGCGTCCTCTTCGTCAAGCGCGACCGCCCGTGCTCGACCGACATCAACTTCTTCGTCGTCCGCACGCGCGAGCGCAGGCCCTTCGTCCTCAGGTACGGGCTGTCGAGTTACGCCGACGTGCTCGGGGTTGATCTCGACGAGGCGATTTGCGGCCGTCCGGGCGAGGGCGGGGAGATGCACCGCGGGCCGCTCTTCCTCGTCTGCACGCACGGGCGGCGCGACAAGTGCTGCGCGAAGTTCGGCGTGCCGCTCTACAGGGCCTTGCGCGAGTCGGCGGGCGACGCCGTCTGGCAGTCCTCGCACGTCGGCGGCGACCGCTTCGCCGCCAACCTCGTCTGCTTCCCGCACGGCCTGTTCTACGCGCACGCGGGGGCCGAGTCGGGCGCCCGCATCGTCGAAGCCTACCGCGAGGGCCGCCTCTCGCTCGCCGACGAGTTCCGCGGGCGCTCCTGCTACGCCTACCCGATACAGGCCGCCGAGTTCTTCGTGCGGAGGGAGACGGGCGTGGACGCCGTCGAGGGACTGCGCTACCTGTCGAGCGAGCGCGCCGGGGAGAAGACGTGGCGCGTCCGCTTCGCCGGCCCCGGCGGCGCGGGCGTCCACGAGGCTCTGGTCACGACGCGCCCCTCCGACGAGCGCCGCCCCATCACCTGCCACTCGCCCGAGGAGCGCAGCGTCCCCGAATTTATCCTCGACGAATACCGCTTCGTCGCCGCCGCCACGCCCTCCGCGCCCTGAGCGCGACGCCTCAAATAATTTTTGTTGACAGCCTCGTCTTCGCCGGTGTAGTTTCCGCGAGTCTCTTGAAAGCATTCCTTCATCCGCTTGCTCCTCAGAAGATGAGACACGGCCCTCACGAGCTTTCCCATCCGACTCACATCAGACGATTCCCGACGGGAAGGGGAGTGCATGGAACTCACCAAATTTTTCAAAGACCAGACAGAGGTGACTCCGGAGAACCTCGGGGAAGCCATCCAGCAGGCGATTGAGATTGAGATCGCCACCATCCCCGTCTATCTCTACACGTACTATTCCATCAACCGCGTGCCCAACCAGGACGCCATCAGCGGCGGCCTCGTCCAGCAGTTGACCTCGAAGGGGACGCCTCTGGCCGAGGCCAACAAAATCGCCCTCGACCTCTCCGCCGAAATCATGGTCTACGCCAACAAGGCGGGCGCCAACATCATGAGCGTGGTGATGGAAGAGATGCTGCACATGGCCCTCTCCTCGAATCTCAAGCAGGCGCTCGTCGGGCCGCCGAGCCTGACGGGCCGCTCGCCCGCCGGCTACCCGACGATGCTGCCCGGCCACCAGCCGGAATTCTCGATTGACCTCGCCCCGCTCTCGCTGAACCAGTTGATGACCTTCCTCAAAATCGAGTCGCCGAAGCCCCTGCCCGAAGCCCCGGAACTCCTGAAGGCCATCCCCTACACGACCATCGGCGAGTTCTACGGCATGATTAAAAGCTGCATCGACAGCAACGACCTCACCTACGACACCTCGCGCCCGCAGCTCACGCCGGGCAACCGCTACTACGCCCCGAACATGATAGACACCGTCTATTACGACAAGCAGCACCGGCCGCGCTACGTGGACGCCGACGACTCGGGCGACCTCGTCCACGTCGTGGACCGCGCCTCGGCCGACAAGGCGATTACCCAAATCGTCGAGCAGGGCGAGGGCAACGTGGACGCGGGCTTCAACCCCGACGGCTCGGTCAACTGCGAGAGGCCGCCCAAGCAGGACTACGACGACCCGATGGACCGGGAGCTTTCCCACTTCGAGAAGTTCGCGGAGATTTACTGCCGCTACAACGAGCTGTCCAAGCTCTTCCAGTCCTACGGCCTCGACGGCGACATCGGCAAGTACTTCATCGTCAACTTCCCGACCAACCCCTCGACGGCGAAATACCCCGACGCCGTCGGCTACCCGCCGGGCACCCTACAGGCCGTCTCGACGCTCCTGAACGCCGTCTACACCTACATCTTCGTGATGACCGAAGGCTGCTACCGCCACTCGAAGGGCAACACGCAGTACGAGATATTCATGTTCGGCATCCACAAGTCGATGATCTTCATCCTCAACTCCATCTGCGGCGACATCCAGAGCTTGAGCTACTTCCTCAACGGGCAGTACTACACCGCGGCCCCGACCTTCGAGAACTACCCCTTCGGCCTCCTCTCCAGCCCGAAGTCGCAGCTCGTGCAGCTCTACAACAACGCGGTCGCGCTCTTCCCGACCATCTCCTACCTCGGGCAGAGAATCAACGACCTGCCCGACGTTCCTTTGAATTAATTCCCTCCGACACCGGGACGAAAAACATGGACGAGAAAGAATCCCTGACGACGGAAAACTCCTGCGGCGGCTCCGCCGACATGTGCTCTCATCCCACGCCCCCGGCCCCGAAGCCGGCCGCGGCCCCGACGACTTCGGCCGCGACCGCGGCGGCGGCGCCCGCGGAGCTTCACGCCTGCATGGGCCTGAACGCCTGCAAGGGCCACGACCGCTTCGGCACCAACTCCTGCGCCGGCACGGGCTACTGCGCCACCGCCGAGCGGCACAACTGCAAGTCGCTCAACAACTGCCGCGGGCAGGGCGGCTGCGGCCTCTACGGCACGGCCGAAGACGACGCCACGCCCGGCGCCAACGAGTGCGCGTGGCAGGGCTCCTGCGCCGTGCCCATTCAGGCCGAGCGTTACAGCACGCAGGGCGAGAACAAGGGCAAGAGCGTCTGGGTGCTGGCGCGCAAGCTGTTCGAGGAGAGGATGAAGAAGGCCAACCGCACCTACGGCCCGTCGCCCTACGAGTGCGGGCCGCCGCAGGCGTGGCTCGTCCAGTCGCTCGGCAGCTACGACTCCTGCGGCAGCGCCGGCAACAAGTACTGCACCTTCGGCTTCAACGACCCCGCGAAAGACGCGAAGGAGCTTTGCGAAAGGAGCCTCCACCACGTCATCTGCGGCTCTGCCCGGCAGACCGAGTCGGCCTCCGCCGCCACGGAAGTGTCCTGCAAGGGCTCGCCGCAAGCGGAAGTGAGCTGTAAAGGGTCCCCGCAAGAGGCTTAGGCGATGGTGAATAAAGCCTTCAGGGAGTGTAACCCCGGCCTCGGGCTGGGTCTCAGGAGCAAGCACTTTAACCACATCCTTGAGCACAACCCGCCGGTGGACTGGTTCGAGGTCATCTCGGAAAACTTCATGGACTCCGGCGGCAGGCCCCGTCAGGTCTTGCGCCGCATCGCCGAGCGTTACCCCCTCGTCATGCACGGCGTCTCGCTCTCCATCGGCAGCACCGACCCGCTCGACACCGAATACCTGCGCAAGCTGAAGAACCTCGCCGACGAAATCCAGCCCCTCTGGATAAGCGACCACCTCTGCTGGACGGGCGTCGGCGGCCTCAACACGCACGACCTGCTCCCCGTCCCCCTGACGGAGGAAACGCTCGCGCACGTCTGCCGCCGCGTCCGGCAGGTGCAGGACTTCCTCGGCCGCCCCTTCGTCTTCGAGAACCCGAGCACCTACCTGACCTTCAAACACTCGACCATCGACGAGTGGGACTTCCTCCGCCACATGACCGAGGAGACGGGCTGCCTCCTGCTGCTCGACGTGAACAACGTCTACGTCTCCGCCTTCAACAACGACTTCGACCCCGAGCACTACATCCGCCAACTCCCGCACGACCGCGTCGTCCAGATGCACCTCGCCGGGCACCAGAACTGCGGCGACTACATCATCGACACGCACGACAGGCGCGTGACCGAAGACGTGTGGGAGCTGTTCGCGCTCGCGTGGCGGCTGACCGGCGGCGCGGCGACCCTCCTCGAATGGGACGCCAACCTCCCCGACTTCGATGACTACCGCGCCGAGCTTCTGAAGGCCGAAGACTACATGAACGCCTTCACCGCCCGGCAGCATCAGTCACAGCCCGAACAACAGTTGGCCCTTGTCTCGAACCCCGTGGATTTTTTAGTCGCGGACATTCAGTACGAACTCCGCAAGTGAGCCGAACCCTTTATGCCCGCCGGCAAGCAACCCACCCTCTCTCAAGCGCAGCATTGGATGCAATCGGCCCTCGTCGGTCGGGGCGGCCCGGCGCCGGAGGCCGCCCCCGAACACCTCTTCAACTCGTCGAGCCGCCTGACGGCCGCGCGGCACCTCGCCATCTACCGCCACAGCTACATCGCCCGCCTGCGCGAATGCATGAAGAACCAGTTCAGCGCCCTCGCCCACGCCCTGGGCGAAGAGCTGTTCCAGATGTTCGCCGACCAGTACCTCGACGCCTACCCCTCGGGCAGCTACACGCTCAACGACCTCGGCGAAAGATTCCCCGCCTTCCTCGAAGAGACGCGGCCCGACGCCGGCCAAAAGGAGAAGGAGTCTTGGGTGGACTTCATCATCCAGCTCGCGCAGTTTGAGTACGCCCTCTCGCTAATCTTCGACGCGCACTCCGACGAAGACCTGAGCCCTGCGACCGAATCCACCCCCGACGATAAACTGAAGCTCGCCCCGCTCCTCCGCCTCTTCCGCCACCGCCACCCCGTCTGCCGCTACTACCTCGACGTGACGCGAAACCGCCGGCCCGAGCTGCCCCCCGAACAGGAAAGCTACTGCGCGGTCACGCGCAATGACTACCGCCTCAGCCTCCTCGAAATAAAGCCCGCCCAGTATTATTTCCTCGACCGACTGTCCGAAGGCGATTCCGTCGCGCGAGCGAAAGAACACTTCGTCTGCCACTACGGCTTCGACGCGCCGCGCCTCGACGACGCATGGAAGCAATGGCGGACAGCCTTCATCTCGTCCGGCTTCTTCCGCGAGTCCGATTACTGATGAGCTTTGTGAACAACTCCGTGCCGGCGCTCGTCGCGCTCGGCCTGCTCCTGCTCGCGCCGGGCGTGGCCGCGGCCTGCTCGTGCGGAGGGCCGGGCGTGCGCCCCTGCGCGGCCTACTGGGAAGCGCGCGCCGTCTTCTCCGGCGTGGTGACGCAGGTCGCCGAGTCCGCCGTCAGGCACGGTGGGGGCGAGAGTGTTCGGCCGTTTCATTACAAAGCCGTGCGGTTCAAAGTTCAGGACTCGTTCCGCGGCCCGCGCCGACGGACGATAGAAGTGCTGACCGCGCCGCGCGGCCCCAACTGCGGCTACAGCTTCGTCCAAGGCAGGCGCTACCTCGTCTACGCGCAGGAGCGAACGGACGGGCTGCTCTACACGAGCGTCTGCACGGCGACGAAGCCGCTCGCGGAGGCGGGCGCCGACCTCTCCTTCATCCGCGGACTCCCGGCCGCGCCGCCGCTGTCAGCCATCTACGGGAACGTCGAATTCGGCGGGCGCGACTTGAAGGACGATTCCTTCCGCGCCGACCCCGCCGCGGGCCTGCGCGTGCTCGTCGAGGGTGGACCTCTGAGGCGCGAGACTTCGACCGACGCGCGGGGCGACTTCGCCTTCGAGGGGCTGCCGCCGGGCTCCTACTCCGTGCGGCCCATCTACCCGGAGCACGCGCGCGGCTACGTAGACCCGACGCCCTTCGAGCTGCGCGCGCGTCAATGCAGGGAGGTGGGCTACAGCCCTTGGTGGGACGGCCGCATCCTCGGGCGGGTTCTCGGCCCGGACGGGCGGCCCTTGGCCGGGCTGCGCGTCTGGCTCATCTCGCCCGAGCTCGACGTGTCGGTCAGGGCGAACCTGATGCACAACATGTGGGTGATAACGGACGCGGGCGGGAGCTTCGAGCTGAGGAACGTGCCGCGCGGGCGCTACCAGCTCGTCGTTAACCTGACCGGCGACACCGCCGAGGACAACACCCACGGCTACCCGCGCACGTTTCACCCCGGCGTCAAAGACCGCGCGCGGGCGTCCGTCATCGAGCTCGGCGGCGGCGAGTGGCTGAACGTGCCGGACTTCAAGCTCGTGCGAGACGACTTGAGGCCGAGGTAGACGGCGAGCCCTTCAACCTCCACGCCTCACGGGTTGTCACGCGGGTCCGCGCCGTCGGCCGGGGCGTCCGGGGTAAATTCCCCTTCGCGGTTGACGTAGCCGTAGATGCCCAGAAACTTCGGCGCGCAGCACAGGCAGCGCCCGACGTAGGTCTGCTCGCCGACGCCGACGCGTGCGCGCCCGCCCCGGAAGCTCACGGCGACGGCGAACCGGGGCTCGATGCGTAAGACTCCCGTCAGGTCAACGTACCCGAACTTGTGAGGACGCCCGCACGCGGAGCCGTCCACGCCTCCCACGTCCACCGCCGCCAGCCCTTCGGAGAAGTCGCCCGCCTCGAAGAACCGCGGGGCGATGACCTCGCGCCCCTGCCTATCCACGTACCCCCAACGCAGGTTGGCGCGCCTGCCGCGGCCGGGAACCATCGCCTCCACCTCTCCCGCGTCGAGCACGGCCGCCGCCGCCAACCCTTCGGCGAAGTCGCGCAGGACGTAATACCGCAGCGCCACCACGTCGCGCCCGCTCTCGTCAATATAGCCCCACCTGACGTTGGGCTTACCGACGACCGCCGGCAACTTCACGTCCACCACCCCGACCTTCGCCAACCCGTCGGCGAACTCTCCCGCCTCGTCAAAACGCGGGGTAATCACCATGTGCCCGCTCCGGTCGGCGTAACCCCACTTGCCGTTCTCTTTGACGGGCCGCAGCCCCGCGGCCTGCCCCCGCGCCTGCCCCACGCCCGATAGGACCAAAACCAGCAGGACGATGCGGCCGAGATTCTTAGAGCACATCTTCTGGGACCTCTCACGCTCGGTTTGCAATTACACGACCTGAACGCCGGCCCGCCCCCCACCTTGCAGCCGCCGCGCCGGAAAAACAAACGCCCGCGACGAGCTTCATCCACTCGTCGCGGGCGTCCGGGCTCAAAAGCCTGCTGCGTCTTTCAAAGAGGCTGACTTGCCGGCCTCTTCGACCATTTCGCGCGCCAGTAGATGACGCCGCCGAGTAAGACGAAACTGAATGCGCCCCCGATGACCTTGACCCTGAAAATCCACGGGAACTCGGTGTCGGGCGGCGGGATAGTGGCGACGACCATTGCAAAGAGGGTGACGAGAATACCACTCAAGCTAATTAACAACGCGCTGAGTTTACCGCCGGGCGCACGCACCACCTCGGCCTCGGGTTCGGAGCGCCAGCGGTGGATGAGGAATGAGACGAAAAGATAAACGTAAGGGATGAAATAGATGAGCACCTGTGTGTCGAGCAGGACGAGGTAGACGTGTTCCACCGTGCTGCCCCGCCCGAGCACGGAGAGCAGTATGAAACAGGTGGCTAACACGGCCTGCGCCAGAATCGCCACGTACGGCGTATGCCAGCGCCTGTGCACGCGCGCGAAGGCGGGCGGGAAGTAACGGTCAAGGCCGATGGCAAAAGCCACGCGCGCGGGACCCGTCAGCCACGCGCCCACGCCGCCGATGTTACCCACGGTGTAGAGCGCGGCGGCCGTCGGCGCGGCCCACCACAGCGCGCCGCCCAAGTGGTCGCTCCCGGCCGTAATCGCTTGCAGGAAGCCCGAGACGATGTTGAGGTCCGAAGTCGGCACGAGCCAAATCACCGCGCCCGTGCCGGCGATGTAAGCGAGCGCGATGAGCGGCGCGGCCACGTAGGTCGAACGCGGCAGATTGAGGTGCGGGTTCTCAATCTCGTCCCCCATCGACGCCGACAGCTCCAGACCGGCGAAAGCGAAGGCAATCGTCGCCAGCAGATTCAGGGCGGGCAGGTTGGTGAGGTCCGGCATCAAGCTCTCCGCCGTGACCGCGTTAGCCGCGGGGCGGGTCAGCGCGGCGTAGACGCCGAGCAGGATGAGAATCACCCCGGGCACGTAAGTCCCGACGCCGCCCGCGTTCTGCAACCACCTGCCCGTGCCGACCCCGACGATGTTGAGGAGCACGGCCAGCCACAACGAAATCAGCGTTACCGTCAGCAAATAAGTCCAGTTGTCGTTCAGAGTGCTCTCGCCTTTGCCTACCACGTAGGTGGCGATCACGGCGGTCGAAATCAGCAGGTTGGGATAGTAGAGGACGTTGTTGATCCAGTAGCACCAGCCGCACAGGAAGCCGTGCCCTTCACCCAGCGCGCGCTTAGTCCAGGCGTAGACTCCCCCCTCGTGCGGGAAGCGCGAGGAGAGCTCGATAACGGCCAGACCTTGCGGCACGAAGAAAAAGACGGCGGCGATGAGCCAAACGACAAGCGAACTGGGCCCGTATTTGGCGGCGACCGCCAGGTGGCGCAGCCCCAGCACCGCGACGAGGTTGAAGAGTACGAGGTCGCGTAACCTCAGCGCGCGGACAAGCCGTGGGGGCGGTTGTTCTGTTTCCTGGCTCATAGGCGATCGGGCGGTCACGTCCGCCACGTTCGAGGCGCGGGCGCTATTTACGATTATTCGGCGGTGGAGTCAATAGCAGAAAAAATTCTTGACTTCAACGGTTGCGCGGCGTAAATTGCGCGTCGCTCACTCCGAGACAGCCACGACGATCGCTCCCTTATGACGGCTATTCGCAGCGCACGCCTCACAACTCAAGCAGTAAAAGTCAGCCCGCAACCGTCGGGGAGGGTCGCCCCTCGGCCGGCCGCACGCCCGACCGCACGGGCGAGGGGTTGAAGCGGAGGGCCGCCGGCCTGAAGCGTAAACGCCTGACATCAGGGCGGGAAGTGTGTGTTCCAAGCAGGCATCTTGTCGGAGGACATCACATGAGTCCAGAGCCTTCCCCCGAGATCGAGAGGACGAAACAGCAATTCCTCTTCGTCGTCACCGGCGAGTATTTCGTCACCGGCTTTTTCTGGGTCTTCTCCACGCTCGGGAGCCTGTTACTTTCCAGAGGCAAGGGCGACCCCGCCCAAATGCTCTTCTTCTCGATGTTCATCCTCATGCTCTCGAACGGCATCTGGGAGGTGCTGACGGGCTGGTACGCCGACAAGTTCAAGCGTCAGTTCTCGATGTCGGTCGGCTTCCTGGCGTGTCTGGTCGGCTTCATCCTGATGGGCCTCGCCGTCGTGCCCGGCGTCGGCACCGACCCCATCTTCTCCTCGCGGTCTCTCGTCTGGAACATCGGCATCAGCATCTGGTCGCTCGGCCCGGCGCTGCTCTCAGGCGCCCAGGAAGCCTGGCTGGTGGACCGCTGCAACTTCTTCTCCGAGGCGCCGCCGGAGAACGTTGACGACACGTTCAAGAAGTCGGCCGCGCTCGGCGTGATATTCAAGTCCCTCGGGACGGCCATCTGCTTTCTGATCTTCTACTGGAGGGTCCCGCACTTCTCCGGGGAGCAGGACGACGCCGTGGTGTTTTTACTCCCGGCCCTCCTCGCGGCGGGCCTGTCAGCCGGACTGTTCTTCCGCTCGCTGCGGCTCCGCGAGGAGTACTGGAGCCACCCCAAGTATCAGACGAACGAGTCGCTGCTCTCGTTCGTCTGGAACGCGGCGAAAGACCTCTCCGGGAGACAGTTCCGCTGGTTTACGCTCGGCTACGTCGGCGTCATGAGCATAAATTACGTCCTCTCGACCACCATCTGGCCCTACCTCGCCAGCGTGCGCAAGGACAAGCCGCTGTTGAACTGGGGGGTGGTCCTCATCGCCGCCGAACTCGCGGGCAGCGTCCTCAGCAGCCCTTTCTCGAACTTAATCGACCGCATCCGGCAGGAACGGGCGCGAATCCCCGTCGCCTCCCTGATGTACGTCGCGCCGCTGCTGCTCGTGCTGCTCTACGGACGGAACAGCCCGGATGCTCTTCTGTACGCGTTAATCGTTACGGCGTCCATGTTCCGAATCGCGCACGCCTCGGTCTTCGGGTCGCTGAACACGATAGGGCAACTGGCGATAGACTCGGACGAGCGGCGCGCGCTTCAGCTCTCGATGTCGAGCGCCATCAGCTCGTTCGTGATGTCGGCGGTCTTCTTCCTTTCCTTCCGCCTCACCACACACGGCGCCGAGGAGGTCTACCCGCCCATCAAGGAGTTCTGGAGCTGGGTGCCCGTGATCTTCATATCCATACTGGTCTGGGGCGGATACCGTGCGACCCGCCCACGCGCGGAGGCTAGCTAAGTGCGAAATCCAGACAAGTACAACGTCAGCGGCTTTTTATTCGCCGCCGCGCTCGCCTTCGGCGCAATGGCGGTCGTGAATGGGCAGCACAGCGAGCAGGTGGAGAAGGCGATATCCCTGGGGGCGCTCTTGTTCGCGGTGGTGGCGTTTGCCCTCGGCCTCGCGATGAAGGTCTCCCTGTGGATAAAAAAAGCGAAACGCCCCGAAGACGCCCAGCAGGAGGCGCAGAGCAGGGCCGAAGAGTTCCTGGATAAAATCAACAAGACGAAGGTCTGGCACGACCTTGCCGGCCAGCCCGGCGACGTAATCCTGGTGGCCGACGTGATTAAGCTCTACGGCGGCCACGAGCGGCAGGAATATAAGCACCGGCTGGAAGGTCTCTACAAGCTGGCCTCGGCGTGCAAGTTGCCGCAGAGCTACGGCGAACCCGGCGCAGTCACCCTTGACTGGTATGAGTACGACCTTTGCATCATCGCGGCACGGCAAGACCTGGAGTTCGCGGAAAAGATTAAGGCCCGGCTCGACCGCCGGGGGTGGAGAGTGTATTTGGACGTGGACGGAGGCATCGGCGGTCAGAAGAGTGAAATCGAAAGGGTATTTAAAAAGAGCAGTTGGAAATGCCTCGCGCTGCTGTCGTATTACATGAAGAAAGACACCTTGAGGAAGGAGGAGTGGAACTACGCGCTGAACAGGGCGCTGGAAGTAAACGGCGCGTGCGCCGACTACCTGATACCAATCCCCCTCGACGAGGAGGGGCAGCGTTTCATGAACGCCGAGAAGTTCCTGAACAGCTATGCCAAGGGCTCGGCGCCGAACAGCGACCGCAAGAACCTGTACGGCATAATTGTAAAAAGGCTTGTGGCCCTTGAGGCCGGCAATAACATCGGCGGGAACCGTGTGCCCCGCCCGCCCGGCCCCGAGAACCCCGGCTCGTCTTACTCCGTGGCGATATCCTACTCGGGCGAGTTCCGAGACCGCGTCAGCGCCGTCGCCGAGGAACTGAGGCGGCGGCTGGATGGAAAGAAGGTGTTCTTCGACCGAGACTCCGAGGCCCTGCTCAACGGCCCCGACGCCGACATTAAGCTGCAAAACATCTACGGGAGGTCGGAACTGATTGCGGTGTTCTTCTCGCCCAAATACGGGACCACGCCCCTCACGGCCCTGGAGTGGAGGGTGATTCGCGAAGTGCGCCTGGTGAAGCCCGAAAAGATAATGAACATGAGTCCGGACGGAAACAAACCCGCACTCCTCGGGCCGACAGACGTTTACAGCGACGTGTCAGGCCGCAGCCCTACCGAGATAGCAGACCTCATCATAGAAAAACTTGAGCACCTCAGGCGGTGAGGTGATTCAAATACCCGCGGAACCGCACCTGCCGCCGCCAGTTTAGCTGTATATGGCAACAGCTAAACTGGCGGCGGCAGGTTTTGTCTCCGACAAATGGCAGGTTACGGTTCCGACTTTCGGAAGATTGTGGCTCCTCCGCGGGGTCTTGGCTCAGCCTCCGCCGCCGGGCTGGGACATCTTGCCGATGAGGGTGAAGAGGGGGAGGTACATGGCGATGACGATGGAGCCGATGGTGACGCCGAGGAAGCCGATCATGATGGGCTCGATCATGGTCAGGAGGTTGGCGATGGCGGCGTCCACCTCCTGCTCGTAGAAGTCGGCGATCTTGCCGAGCATGGCGTCGAGGGCGCCGGTCTGCTCGCCGATGCCGACCATCTGCGAGACCATGTTGGGGAACACGTCGCACGCCTTGAGGGGCTCGACGACCGACTCGCCGCGCTCGACGCCGAGGCGGATTTTGCCGATGGCTTCTTCGAGGACGACGTTGCCGGAGGTGCGCGCCGTGATGTCGAGGGACTGGAGGATGGGGACGCCGGAGGAGAGCAGCGTCGAGAGCGTGCGCGAGAAGCGCGCGACCGCGATCTTGCGCAGGATCATGCCGATGAGCGGCACCTTCAGGAGCAGGCCGTCCAGCTGCTTGTGGCCCTGCGGCGTCTTGTAGTAGGAGCGGATGGCGACGACCGCGGCGATGATGCAGCCGAGGATGATGAGGCCGCCGACGCCGGCCAGAAACTCGCTGATGCCGACGACGATGCGGGTCGGCAGCGGCAGCGGCTCGTTCGGCCCGAGCAAGCCCTGGAAGATGTTCTGGAACGAGGGGATGACGAAGACCATGATGACCGCGATGACCGCGATGGCGATGACGATGACGGCCGACGGGTAGATCATGGCCGACATCACGTCGCGGCGCAGCTTGACGATCTTCTCGATGTAGGTCGAGAGGCGCTGGAGGATGAGGTCGAGGATGCCGCCCGTCTCCCCGGCGTCGATCATGTTGATGAAGAGCTGGTCGAACGCCTTGGGGTGGCGCTGCATGGCGGCGGCGAGGGTCGAGCCCTCTTCCACGTCCTGGCGGACCTGCGTGAGAATCTGCGCGAAGTTCTTGTTCTCCTGCTGCTGCGCGAGGATTTCGAGGCACTGGACGAGGGGCAGGCCGGCGTCAATCATCACGGAGAACTGGCGCGTGAAGATGGACAGCTCCTTGGCGTTGACCTTCTTGCGGCCGCGGAGCTTGGGGACGGCGAACTCGCGCCCCTTCTCCTTGACGGAGGTGAGCATCACCTGCTCGCGCCGCAGGAGCTGGCGCAGGACATCGCGGCTGTCGGCCATGCGCTCGCCGACGATGACCTCGCCGAGCCGGTTGCGACCTTTGAAGACGTATGTGGGCATGAACTAACTCCTACTTATCGCACGTTGGGGCGGGCGCCGATGGGGCGCGGCTGGGCGTAGGGGGAGGGGTGCGAGCCGGCGGGGCGCGCGGCGGGGCCGGCGCCGCCGGTGTTGATGCCGGCGCCGTGCTCGATCAGCTCGCGCAGCTCGTCGGGGTTCGAGGAGCGCTGGATGGCGACCTCCATCGTGATGAGCCGCTTGTGGTAGAGCGTGGCGAGCGACTGGTTGAAGGTCTGCATGCCGTGCTTGCCCTGGCCCGTCTGCATCATGGAGTAAATCTGGTGGACCTTGTCCTCGCGGATCAGGTTGCGGATGGCCGCGTTGGGGACGAGGATTTCCAGGGCCATGCCGCGGCCGCGCCCGTCGGCGCGCGGGATGAGCGACTGGCAGAGGATGCCTTCGAGGACGAGCGAGAGCTGCGCGCGAATCTGCGCCTGCTGCGAGGAGGGGAACACGTCGATGATGCGGTTGATGGTCGAGGCGGCGGAGTTCGTGTGCAGCGTGGCGAAGGTGAGGTGGCCCGTCTCGGCGATGCGGAGGGCGGACTCGATGGTTTCGAGGTCGCGCATTTCGCCGACGAGCACCACGTCCGGGTCCTGCCTGAGCGCCGTGCGCAGGGCGTCGGCGAAGCCGCGCGTGTCGGCGCCGACTTCGCGCTGGTTGACGATGCAGGACTTGTGCGAGTGGAGGAACTCGATGGGGTCCTCGATGGTGACGATGTGCTCGTGCCGCTCGCGGTTGATCTTGTCGAGCATGGCGGCCAGCGTCGTTGACTTGCCGGAGCCGGTGGGGCCCGTGACGAGGATGAGGCCGCGGGGGCGGTCGCAGAGGGTCGAGACGACGGGCGGGAGGCCGAGGTCGTCGAACGACTTGATCTCGTAGGGGATGGCGCGGAAGACGGCGCCGACCGCTCCGCGCTGGTTGAAGAGGTTGGCGCGGAAGCGCGACAGCCCCCGCACGCCGAAGGAGAAGTCCAGCTCAAGGTTCTCCTCGAAGCGGTGCTTCTGCGCGTCGGTGAGCACGCTGTAGGCGAGCGACTTGGTGTCGGCCGACGTGAGCGTGCGGAACTCTTCGAGCGGGCGCAGGTGTCCGTCAACCCTCACCTGCGGGGGCGTGTTCGTCGTCAGGTGGAGGTCCGAGCCGCCCAGCTCGATCAGCTTCTTCAGCAGGTCCGAGAGCGAAAGCTGCTCCTGAGTCTGTTCTTGGCCTGTCATAAACCCTTTCCTTCGGTCGTTCGGTCAGAATCGTTCGAGCGTGGCTGTTACTTCTGCGCGGCGTTCGAGTCGGAGGCCGCGCGGAGCGAGGCCATGAACTGTTCGGAGGCGGCGGCGACGGGCGCCGCGAACTCGACGGGCGCGGTCGTGGCGAGGCTGTAGACGCGGCTGTCCAGCTCCGTGAAGTAGAAGGTCCAGGACTTCGTCGGGGCGCCGGGCGCGCCCGTCTGCGCGACGACGACGAAGACGCGCCGACCGCGGATGTCCTGCACCATGTCGTTCGTCACCCAGCCGCCCTCGGCCACCATGCGGTCGATCACCGTGCGCCGGAGCGCGGCGACGGGCGCGCCGCCGACCGTCTTCAACTTGGCCGGCGAGGTCGCGGCCGAAAGGTCGGAGCCCTTGAGCGAGACGGGCGCGAGCACCGCCATGCCGGCCGGGCGGCCGTCGGCCGAGCGGACCGAGAAGACGAGGTCGCCCGCGGCCGTGCGGCGCGGCGAGCCCCAGTTGTAGGGGGCGGTGAACTCGAAGGGGACGCGCGCGCCCGTGCGGCGCGGCTGGAGGGCGGCGGGGCGCGACGCCTCAGACGCCGGGACCGGCGCGCTGAAGGAGAGCAGGGAGGTGTTCGTCGCGGCCGAGTTCGGTTGAGTCGCGGCGGCGGTCTGCCGCTGGCGGCGCTGCATGGCGCGCTCGCGCCGCGCACGCGCGCGCGCGCGGTAGCGGCGCCACCAGGCGCGCGAGTGGCGCTTGTTCTTCTTGCGGCGGGTGACGGCCGGGCGGCCCCACTTGGCGAGCGACTCCGTCATGGGGAGTCCGCCCGCGACGAGCGCGAGGATGAGCACCGAGAGAAGGATTGTCCGCAGCCTGTTCATTGTCATCACGCCACCGTTTCGCGCACCACCTCTTCGAGCGTGGTCACGCCGTTCCGAATCTTCTGAAGCCCCGACTCGCGCAAAGTAATCATGCCGTCCTCGATGGCGCGCTTGCGCAGCTCCAGCGCCGAGGCGCCGATCAGGATCAGCTCGCGAATCTCGTCCGTCACTTCCATCACTTCGTAAAGGCCGATGCGCCCCTTGTAGCCCGTGTTGTTGCACTTCGTGCAGCCCGCGCCCTTGTAGACCTTCAACTGCTTCGCCTCTTCGGCCGAGAAGCCGACTTCGGTCAAAGCTTCGTGCGGGACCGGGTGCTCGGCCCTGCACTCCGAGCAGATGCGGCGGATGAGGCGCTGCGCCTGAATGAGATTGACCGAGGTTGCGACGAGGAAGGGCTCGATGCCCATGTTCATGAGGCGGGAGATGGTGGAGGGGGCGTCGTTGGTGTGGAGGGTTGAGAGGACGAGGTGGCCCGTGAGCGCGGCCTTGATGGCGATCTCGGCCGTCTCGAAGTCGCGAATCTCGCCGACGAGGACGATGTTCGGGTCTTGCCGGAGGAAGGAGCGCAGGGCGGCGGCGAAGTTCAGGCCGATCTGCTCCTTCATCTGCACCTGGTTGATGCCCGGCAGGTTGAACTCGACGGGGTCCTCGGCCGTCATGATGTTCGTCTCGGGCGTGTTGAGGGATTGCAGCGCGGAGTAGAGCGTGTTGGTCTTGCCGGAGCCGGTCGGGCCGGTGACGAGGACCATGCCGTAGGGCTTCGAGATGTTGCGCTGGAACTTGACGAGCGACTCGGGCTCGAAGCCGAGCTTCGTCATGTCGAGCATCAGCCGCTCCTTGTCGAGCAGGCGGAGCACGCACTTCTCGCCGAAGAGGGTCGGCAGCGTCGAGACGCGGAAGTCCAGCTCGCGCGAGCGGCCGTGGTGCTTGAGCTTGATCTTGATGCGGCCGTCCTGCGGCAGACGCTTCTCGGCGATGTCGAGCTTCGACATGATTTTGATGCGCGAGATGAGGGCGTCGCGCAGCCGGAGCGGCGGGTGCATCACGTCGTAGAGCACGCCGTCGATGCGGAAGCGGATGCGCATCTCCTTCTCGTACGGCTCGATGTGGATGTCGGAGGCGCCGCGCTGGAGGGCGTCGGCCAGGAGCACGTTGACGAGGCGGACGACGGGCGCGTCCTCGCTCATCCGCGTCAGGTTCGTGAGGTCGATTTCGTCGTCGTCCTCGACGACTTCCACCCCCTCGGCGCCCTCGCCGTCGAAGTCGAGCTGGTCGAGCGTGAGCGACTCGGGCAGGGAGTCGAGGTGGCCGTTGCCGTTGCCGTTCGAGCTCTCCTCGTAGGAGCCGGCCAGCTCGATCTCGCGCGACTGCGCGTAGTAGCGCGCGATGGACTCCTGCACGCTCGCTTCGGAGACGACCACCGGCTCGATGTTCAGCCCCGTCATGAACTTGATGTCGTCCATCGCGAAGACGTTGGTGGGATCGACCATCGCCAGCGTCAGGGTCGCCCCGACGCGCGAGAGCGGCAGCACCGAGTACTTGTCGGCCACGTCGCGCGGGATGAGGCGGATGACCGACTCGTCCACGTCGAAGAGCTCCAGGTTGACGGACGGGACGCCGTACTGCCTGGAGAGCACGGCCGTAATCATGTCGTCCGAGACCATACCCATCTTGACCAGGTTGAAGCCGAGCCGGCCTCCGTGCTCGCGCTGGAATTCCAGCGCTTCGCGGAGCTGGTGCGGGGTCAGGAGATTTTCGCGGACGAGGATTTCGCCGAGTTTGGCTGACATCGTGGAGCGTTCCGTGTTTTAAGAACCGAGAAGGCGGGGCGCGTGCGGTATCCGTCGAAAGGGACTCTAGGGCAGGCCGGCGACCGCACCGCCGGCACAAGGCCAAA
>DASZEK010000021.1:0-3967 GCA_035941045.1 Pyrinomonadaceae bacterium
GGAGAGGTCGAAGTTGACGGAGGTGGAGAACAGGGCGCCCGAGAACTCCTCCTCGGTGAAGACTTCCCGCGCCCAGTACACTAAGCAGACGGCCGAGCGGTGCTCGATGGCGACGCCCTTCGGGGTGCCGGTCGAGCCCGAGGTGTAGATGACGTGCGAGAGGTTGCGGCTCGACACCCCCACTCGGGGGGCGGAGGGGTCCAGGCGCTCCAGCTCCTCGCCGAGCGAGTCGAGGCACAGGGCCGGGGCCTCCAAGCCCTCGGGGGCGCTGGCGAGGAGCGCCGTCTCGGTGAGGAGCAGGCTGAGGCCGGCGTCCTCGCACATCAGGCGCAGGCGCGGGGCCGGGTAGCGGGGGTCTAAGGGGACGTAAGCCGCCCCGGCCTTGTGCACGGCCAGGAGCGAGGCGGGCAGCAGGGAGGTGCGGGAGAGCATGACACCGACGCGGTCCTCGGGGCGGACGCCCAGTGATATCAGGTGGCGGGCGAGGCGGTTGGCGAGCCCGTCGAGTCGGCCGTAGGTCAGCTCGCCGTCGGGGGCGAGGAGGGCGACGGCGTCGGGCGTGCGCGCGGCCTGTTGCTCGAAGAGGTGGTGGAGGCAGAGGTGGCGCGGGTAGTCGCGCGCCGTGTCGTTGAAGCCTTCGAGGAGGAGGAGGCGCTCGGCGGGGTCGAGCAGGGGGAGGGCCGAGACGGGGCGGGAGGGCTCCGCGGAGGCGGCCGAGAGCAGGTTGCGGTAGTGGCGGGCCATCCTCTCGATAGTCTCGGCGTCGAACAGGTCCGCGTTGTATTCGACCCTTAGCTCCACGCTCCCGTCGCCCAGTTCACGGGCTGCCCACGTCTGTTCGAACTTGGCGGTCCCCGTGCCTACTTCAAGAGACTTCACCTCCAGACCGGGCAGTTGCAGGCCGCCGGCCGACTCCTCCTGGTGGACGAACATGACCTGGAAGAGCGGCGTGTGACTCAGGGCGCGCTCCGGCCGCAGCGCCTCGACCAGCTTCTCGAAGGGGAGGTCCTGATGCGCGTAGGCGTCCAAGGCCGTCTGCCTCACCCTCGTCAGGAGTTCCAGGAAAGACGGGTCGTCGGAGAGGTCGGCGCGAAGGACGAGCGTGTTGACGAAGAAGCCGATGAGCGGCTCTATCTCGGGGCGGGTGCGGTTCGCCACGGGCGTGCCGACGAGGATGTCGGGCTGCGACGTGTACCGACGCAGCAGGACGTAGAAGGCCGACAGGAGGAGCATGAAGGGAGTGGCCGAGTGCTCGCGGGCCAGCGCCTTGAGGGAGTCGGCGAGCGCGGGCGGGAGCGTGAAGGAGCTGGTCGCGCCGCGGAAGCTCTGCACCGCGGGGCGCGGCCGGTCGGTCGGCAATTGCAGGACGGGTATTTGGCCCTGAAGCTGTCGCCGCCAGTAGGAGAGCTGTGCTTCGAGCGCCTCGCCCCGAAGCCAGTCGTTCTGCCAGATGGCGAAGTCGGCGTACTGCACCGGCAGCTCGCGGACGGCACCTTTCGCGCCCTCCTCCCCGCCTTCGACGTAAGCCGCGTAGAGGCTCACCAGCTCGCCGACGACTACGCCCGTGGACCACCCGTCAGAGACGATGTGGTGCATCACCACCACCAGCACGTGCTCTTCTTCGTTCAGCTTCAACAGGCGCGTACGGGCCAGCGGTGCGCGGCCGAGGTCGAAGCCCTCGCGCCCCATCTCGGACAGGTGTGCCCTCACCTGCCCCTCGTCGCCGCCCGCGTCGGAGAGGTCCACCACGTTCAAGTCGAGCGTCGCGTCGTCGGACACGACCTGTACCGGCTCGCCGTCGGCGCCCGCCGCGAACGACGTGCGCAGAGACTCGTGCCGCTCCGAGATGCGGCGCACCGCGAAGCGCAGGGCGTCGATGTCGAGCGCGCCGCGCAGCCTCACCGCCGACGCCATGTTGTAGAGCGCCGGGTCCGAGCCGAGTTGCGAGATGAACCACAGACGGCGCTGCGCGTACGACAGGGGCGCCGTGGCGCCTCTCTCGGCGCGCACGATGGGCGGGGTCTGCTCGCCCTCGCCCCTCTGCAACTCGCGCTCGACGCTCTCGGAGAGTTGCGCGACGGTCGGCCGCTCGAACAACCTCTGCAAAGGCAGCTCGACTTTGAAGGCCGCGCGCACGCGCGACATCAATCGCATCGCCAGCAGCGAGTGGCCGCCCAGCTCGAAGAAGTTGGCGTGGACGCCGACGGCCGGGAGCTTGAGCGCGTCGGCCCACAGGCCCGCGAGCGTTTCCTCGACGGCCGTGCGCGGCTGCTGCGGCTCTTCGCCGACCTGTTGGACGGTCGCGTCCGGCTCGGGCAGCGCCCGCCTGTCAATCTTGCCGTTCGGCGTCAGCGGCCACGCGTCGAGCGCGACGAAGGCCGACGGCACCAGGTATTCGGGCAGCCTCTCCTTCATGAAGCCCCGCAGGGCGCCGACGTTCAACTCCGTCCCCTCGGGCACGACGACGTAGCCGACGAGCCTCTTCTCGCCGGGCTCGTCTTCGCGCGCCAGCACGACCGCGTCGCGCACGCCCGCGTACCGCCTCAAGACCGCCTCGGCCTCGCCCGGCTCGACGCGGAAGCCCCGAATCTTGACCTGAGAGTCGAGGCGCCCGAGGAATTGCAGGTTGCCGTCCGGCAGGAGGCGCGCGAGGTCGCCCGTCTTATACAGCCGCGCGCCGGGCTCGCCCGCGAACGGGTCGGGGATGAACTTCTCGGCCGTCAGTCCGGGGCGGCCGAGGTAGCCGCGGGCCAGCGCGGCGCCGCCGACGTGCAGCTCGCCCGCGACGCCCACGGGGACGGGGCGCAGGTCCGCGCCGAGCACGTAGGCGCGCGTGTTGGCGATGGGACGGCCGATGGGTATCGCCCCGCGCCCGCCCTCGCGACGGCAGTCCCAGACGGTCACGTCAACGCACGTCTCCGTCGGGCCGTACTGGTGATGAAGCTCGGCCTTCCTGAGCCTTGAGAAGAAGAGTTGTTGCAACTCGGCGGTCAGCGGCTCGCCGCCGCAGAAGACGTGACGCAGGCCGTTGCAGTCTTCGACGCCGTGCTCGTGCAACATCACTTCGAGCATCGAGGGGCCGAAGTGGGCGACGGTGACGTTCTGCTCGGCGATGAGCTTGACGAGGTAGGCGCTGTCCTGCTGGCCGCCGGGCTTCGCCAGCACGAGCCGCGCGCCCGCGACGAGCGGGGCGAAGATTTCCCAGACCGAGATGTCGAAGCCGATGGACGCCTTCTGCAAGAAGCCGTCGTCGCGGGTGAGCGGGTAGGTGTGCTGCCGCCAGAGCAGGTGATTGCTGATGGCGCGGTGCGAGACGCAGACGCCCTTCGGCTTGCCCGTCGAGCCCGAGGTGTAGATGACGTAGGCCAAGTCCTCGCCGCTCAACTCCGCGCCATCCTGCCTCTCGTCTTCACCCTCTTCATCACCCGGCGCTTTGCCCGCGACGCGGAGCACTTCCGCGCCCACACCGCTTACAAGCGCCTCGGTCCTCTCGTCGCAGAAGACCGCCTTGACGCCCGCGTCGCTCAGCAACTCCTCCACCCTCTTGCGCGGGGTGCTCGGGTCCACGGGCACGTACGCCGCCCCGGCCTTGAGCACGCCCAGCAGCGCCGCCACCATCGCCGCGCCGCGCTCCATGCAGACGCCGACCAAATCCCCACGGCCCACGCCCATCGCGCGCAGACGACGGCTCGCAGAGCGCGCCCTGCGGTCCAACTCCGCGTAGCTCAGGCGCTCGGCCCCGCACTCGACCGCCGCGGCGTCGGGGCTCTTCTTCACCTGCTGCTCGAAGAGTTGATGGAGGAGGTGGCGCGGGTAGTCGCGCGCCGTGTCGTTGAAGCCTTCGAGCAGGAGGCGGCGCTCGCCTTCGCCCATCAGCGGCAGCTCCGAGCAGCGCGCGCGGGGCTCGCCGACGGCCGCTTCGAGCAGGTTGCGGTAGTGGCGGGCCATCCGCTTGGCGGTCTCTGAG
>DASZEK010000022.1:0-1643 GCA_035941045.1 Pyrinomonadaceae bacterium
CGCGCGCTGCGCCGGCGCATGCAAATCGTCTTCCAGGACCCCTATTCGTCGCTCGATCCGCGCCAGACCGTCGGCTCCGCCCTGATGGAACCTCTGCGGCTGCACGGCATCGCCCGCGGCGCCACGGCGCGCGACCGCGCCGCCGCCCTCATCGACCAGGTCGGGCTGCCGACCACCGCCCTCGACCGCAAGCCGCACGAGTTCTCCGGCGGCCAGCGCCAGCGCATCGGCATCGCCCGCGCCTTGGCCCTCAACCCGAAACTCATCGTCGCCGACGAACCCGTCTCGGCCCTCGATGTGTCCGTGCAGGCGCAGGTCATCAACCTTCTGGAAGAGTTGCAGCGGGAGTTCGATTTAACTTACCTCTTCATCTCGCACGGGCTGGCCGTCGTCGAGCACATCTCGGACCGCGTCGCCGTCATGTACCTCGGCCGCATCGTCGAGGTCGCCACGGCCGCCGAGCTTTACGCCAACCCGCTCCACCCCTACACGCGCGCCCTGCTCTCGGCCATCCCCGTCCCCGACCCGACGCGCAAGCGCGACCGCATCGTGCTCAGCGGCGACGTGCCGACGCCGATTAACCCGCCCTCCGGCTGCCGCTTCCACACGCGCTGCCCCGAAGCCGTCCCCGAGTGCTCAAAGATTGACCCCGACCTCCGCGAAGTCGCGCCCGGCCACACCGTCGCCTGCATCCGCGTCCCCGGCTGGCACGAGGCGCCGACCTCGGCGTAAAAGTTTTCGGTCGTCAGTAAGCTGTCCCGTCGTTTATCATGGCGCCCGTCCGCCTAACTCCCGACTTCCCACGGAGACCAGAAACCATGAGCTACCCCGAACAGACTCCCCAGATGGATTACGCCGCCGCCGAAGAAGCCGGCGCCCCGACGATGTCCACGCCGGAGACGCTGGCGAACATCTTCTTCGACCCCGCCGCCACCTTCGCGGCGCTGCGCGCCCGGCCGCGCTTCCTCGTCGCGGCGCTCTTCATCGTCGCCTTCACCGTCATCGTCACCTTCCTCATCTTCAACAAGGTGCCCTACGAGCAGGTGGTGCGCCAGGCCATCGAGAACAACCCGCGCACCTCGCAGATGACGGCCGAGCAGAAGCAGCAGGCGATAGACATGCAGTCGAAGCCCGTCTTCAAGTACATCGGGCTGTCGGCGCCGGCCATCGGCACGGCGGTCGTGCTGGCGGCGGGCGCCGGCATCTACCTGCTCGGGGTGATGCTGATGGGCGGGCGGATGAGCTACAAGCAGGCGCTCTCGGTCTGGACCTATTCGAGCTTCGCGCCGGCCGTGCTGGGGACGATACTGGCCGTCATCCTGCTCTTCCTGAAGTCGCCCGACGACCTCGACTTCAACCGACCGGGCGCGGGGCTTTTGGTGACGAACGTCGGCGCCTTCCTCAGCTCCGGCACTTCGCCCATCCTGCGGGCCGCGCTCAGTTGGCTCGACCTCTTCACCTTCTACGGCATGTACCTCGCCGCCACCGGCCTGCGCATCGTCGGCAAGCTCTCGTCGGGCGGCGCCTGGACCGTCGTCCTCGGCCTCTGGCTCATCGGCATCCTCTTCAGCGTCGTCCGCGCCGCCGTCTTCGGCGGGTGAAGAAAAGGGTGTCAGGTGACGGGTGACGGGTAAAGACAAGTT
>DASZEK010000023.1:0-28920 GCA_035941045.1 Pyrinomonadaceae bacterium
CGAGAATGCCCGCCAGCTTGAACGCCAGCTCCGACGAGTCCACGTTGTGGAACGAGCCGTCGTGCACCGTGCATTTCACGCCCTGCACCGGGTACCCCGCGAGGATGCCCCGCGCCATCGCCTCCTGCACCCCGGCGTCCACGGCGGGAATCCACTGCCGGGGGATCGCGCCGCCGACGATGGCGTTGACGAACTCGTACCCTTCCCCGTCGCCGTTCGGCTCGATGGTGATCGTGCAGTCCCCGAACTGCCCGCGCCCGCCCGTCTGCTTCTTGTGGCGCCCCTGCACCTCGGCGCGCGCCGTGATGGTCTCCTTGTAGGGGACTTTCGGCGGGTGGAGGGCGACTTCGACGTGGTAGCGGTTCTTCAGTTTCTCGACGACCGTCTCGATGTGGAGCTGGCCGGAGCCGGAGAGGATGAACTCCTTGGTCTGCGCGTCGCGCGTGAAGTGGAGCGAGGGGTCTTCTTCGAGAATCTTGTGCAGGGCGGCCGAAATCTTCTCTTCGTCCTGTCGCGACTTGGGCTCGATGGCGAAGGAGATGGCGGCCTCGGGGTATTCGATGGGGTCGTAGACGACGGGCGCGGCCTTGTCGGAGAGGGTGTCGCCGGTCTGCGTCTCCCTGAGCTTGACGACGGCGATGATGTCCCCGGCGCTGGCCTCGTCAATCTTGTCGAGCTGCTTGCCCTGCATCGAGTGCAGGGCGCCGAGACGTTCGGCCGTGCCGCGCGTCGTGTTCTGCACGGTGGCGTCGGACTTGACCTTGCCGCTGATGACTTTCATCAGGTTGATGCGGCCGGCGAAGGGGTCAGCGATGGTGCGGAAGACGTAAGCCGAGAAGGGCTCCTCGGCGTGGTAGCCGCGCGTGACGGCGTCGGCGCCTTCGTCGAGGCTGGCCTTGCCGTGCTCTTCGGCGTGCGTGTCGGGGGCGGGCGCGTAGTCGAGGATGCCGTCTAAGAGTTGCTGGAGGCCGGCGAGCGTCAGGCTTGAGACGGCGAAGACGGGGCAGAGGCGCGAGCCGGCAATCGCCTTGCTGATGTTGGGGATGATGTCCGCCTCTTCGAGCGTGCCGTTCTCCATCCACTTCTCCATCAGCGCGTCGTCCGACTCGGCGATGACTTCGACCAGACGCTCGCGCTCGCGCTCCACCAGCCCGCGGCCCTCGGTCGGGATGTCAACCTCTTTGGCCTTGCCGTTGGCGTCGTACTCGTAAGCCTTCATGTGGACCACGTCCACGACGCCCTTGAAGTTGGCCTCCTGCCCGATGGGGAGGGTGAAGGGGACGATGGCGCGGCTGAAGGTGTGGCGGGCCGAGTCCAGGGCGGCGCCGAAGTCGGCGCGCTCCTTGTCGAGCTTGGTGATGACCATCATGCGCGGCGTGATGAACTCGTTGGCGTAGGCCCACGTCTTCTCCGTGCCGACCTCGACGCCCGTGACGGCGTCCACGACGACGAGCGCGCAGTCGGCGACTCTGAGCGCGGGGCGCGCGTGCGGGAGGAAGGCGGCGAAGCCGGGCGTGTCGATGAAGTTCACCTTGTGCTCGCGCCACTCGCAATGCGCGAACTGCGTGTTCATCGTGATCCTGCGCGCGATGGAATCCTCCTCGTAGTCGGTGACGGTCGTGCCCTCGTCCACCTTGCCCCAGCGGGGCGTGGCGCCGGCCAGATGGAGGAGCGAGCTGATGAGCTGGGTCTTGCCGGCGTGGCCGTGGCCGATGCACGCGAGGTTGCGTATCTGGTTGGTTGGGTAAGATTTCATGGCCTTCGGGTGAACGTCCTTTCGACAGGATGGGAGGCGCGGGACTTCTCGCCGCTCGGGTAGCCGGTCCCCGCGTCGCCTTGAATTATTGCTGTGCGGGATATAACTTCAAGGTCGGCCAGTAATTTAAGCGACGGGCGGGCGCAAACGCAAGGCGGGGTTGGCACCGCGTTTGCCCCTGCCTCGGGCGGGGCCGGAAGTCCCGTTCATAGGCCACGGCAAAACTCTCCCGCTCAAGTAATTTAGACCCGAAGGAGGTTGGGATGAGGTTTGAATTTCGTACACCGACGAGGACGATTTGCGCACTGGCGCTCGCGCTCCTGTTCGTCATCGGCACGGGCGTTGACGCCTTTGCTCAAGGGCGCGGCCGGCACCGCGGCTGGACGCAGGGTCGCCACCGAGGCTGGGAACACAGCCGCTCGCGCCACGTCCGCGACGACGACTCGTGGAACTGGCGCCGGGACCGCCGCCGGACGCGCCGCCAACAGCGGAGGGAACTGAGGCGCGACCGCCGCTGGGACCGCCGCTCCGAACGGCGTCGGGACCACCACTGAAGCCGCTGACCGGTCGCAACAGCGGATGCACGCTCACGTCGAGGGCGCGGGCGGCTTTTAAGATAAAAGCCGCCCGCGCCCTTTACCTTCGACGCGTTCGGCGACAATGCCCAGTTTCGGATGCTTTCTTGTATTGAAACCAGAGGCTTGATTTATAATGCTCCCGCCTGATAAATGGAGGAGTGAAGTGAACGCGCACCGAGTGGAGACGACTATAGATCAGGACGGCACTTTGACCCTCAACGACCTTCCTTTCCAAGCCGGCGCCGAGGTTGAAGTCATCATCTTAGAGCGCCCCCCGACACAGAGCGGGGACAACCCCTATCCCCTGCGTGACCAGCCCGTGCAGTACGACGCACCCACCGAGCCTGTAGCGGAAAACGAGTGGGACGCTCTGCAATGATCGTCCTCGACACGCACATCTGGGTGTGGTGGGTGCACGGAGACCCGCGCTTGAGTAGCCAGCAGAATCAATGGTTGAAGCAGTATGAATCCCAGGGCTTGGGAGTGAGCGCAATCTCATGCTGGGAAGTGGCAAAGTTAGTGGAATACGGACGACTTACCTTGCCTTGCCCGGTTGGGGACTGGATGAGGCAGGCTTTAGCTTATCCCGGCGTCCGACTATTGGAGTTGACGCCGGAGGTGGCAGTCGAATCAACACAATTGCCCGGAACATTTCACCGCGACCCGGCAGACCAGATCATTATAGCGACGGCGCGGATTTATAATTGTGCGTTGCTGACATCGGATACAAAGATTCTCTCCTACCCACACGTAAACGTCTTGAAGTAGGCCACGTTTCTCCGCCCACCCGACACGGCCGTCCTCAGCTTAAACCTCCCAGGCGCGTCTCGCACAAACCCGACGGCCGTTTTGTACGTATAAGCGTGTGATGAAGAAGAAGACGAAAGAGAAGGTTAGGGAAGACTGGCCGGAAGTCTTCGACACCCCGCAAGGAGAATCAATGAACAGTAAATACACGCTGGCCGGCGTGGTGCTGCTCGCGGTGCTGCTGCTCGTCGGCGCCGCCGTCGCCTACGCCAACGTCAAGTACACGCAGGAGGGCACCGTCAACGTCGTCACCAACTTCGGGCGCATCGAGCGCGTCTACCGCCCCGAGGACGGCTGGTTCACGACCATCCAGCCCGGCCGCGAGGCTTACAACGTCAACATCAAGTCCTTCACCGAGAAGACGCCCGTGCGCGTCACCAGTAAGGACAACGCCGCGCTCCAGGTCGAGATAGCCGTCACGGCCTTCACCGACGCCCGCCACGTCGAGGACTACGTGCGCAAGTACGGCTTCGACGAGGCGACGCGCCACGAGCGGCGCAACGAGATTCTGCACGGCCTCATCCAGACCGAGGCGCGCAACGCCTTCGCCGAGTACGGCGCCTACGAGATTTACGCCAACCAGGAGGCCATCCAGAAGCGCATCCTCGAAACGCTCCGCCCGCAGCTCGCCGGGCAGCTCCAGCAGACGCTCGAATCCGTCCAGATAGGCAACCCCGACTTCCTCGACGACCGCATCGAGGCCGCGGCCTCCGGCGTCGTCGCCAACGAGAAGCAGAAGCAGGCCGAGGAGGCGCGTCTCGAAGCCGCCAAGATCGCCGCCCAGACCAAGCAGATCGAGGCGGCGACCTTCGCCAACCCCGCCCTGCTCGAAATCAAGAAGCTCGAACTGCAACTCGAAATCGAGCGCGCCCGCGCCGAAGGCATCAGGAGCCATCAGGGCCCGCTCACCATCATGTATGGCGCGGGCAGCGGGGCCGGCGTGCAGGTGCAGGTGCCGGCCGGGAGGTGAGCCATGAGATTCCTCGTCTTCGTCTGGGTCGCGGTCGAAGTCTTGCAGGTCGCCGTCATCGCCGTCCTCGTCGTCGGCTATCGGAACCTTGACAGGCAACTCCGCCAACTGCGCGGCTTCGAGCAAAGCCCGCCCCGCTCCGTCACCGAAGAGTAGAACGCCGAATGAAGTCGTAGGGGCAAGCCTGAGGCTTGCCCCTACGATTATTCCCGCCTCGGTGCCGCCCGCCCCGCCTCAAACTAAAGTTGGGGATTCGCCTTCAACTTATCTCCGGTGACACGCCGCGCCTCGCTGTGGCGTAATGCGTCACGTCATACCACCTCCCGCCCGGCAAGCAGAACGGACACTCGAACATGAGAGTTACCTTCAAAGGCTTCCGCGTAACCGCGCCGAGGCCGGCGCTCCTCATCCTCTCGCTGATGCTGCTCGCTTTGGCCCCGCGCGCCGTCTTCGGCCAGGGTTGAGTGGTCGCGCGCTCCACGGCGCCCGTGATTGGCGCCGCATGCACGGCCGATTCCGACTTCGGCCACCGGGGCGGGGGCCGCAGCGGGTGGCAACTCTCGGTCGCCTACCGCAAGCAACGCTCCCACCGCCACTTCGTCGGCACCGTCGAGCAGCACGAGCGCGCCGAGCGCGAGACGGAAATCGTCAACGACATACACCTCTTCGACGTGGGCGTGACCTACGAGTTCAAGTCGCGCTTCAGCGTCTCGGCCAGCGTGCCCTTCATGGCGGCGACGCGGACGCGGCCCGGCACGCTCGACATCCCGAGCCTCGGGCGGCCCGGCCCCGACCAAGTCTCGCACGCCGTCGGCTTCGGCGACATCAGCGTCGGCTTCAAGACCTGGGTGCTCGACCCCAACCGCGAAGGCCGGCCCCGCCAGAACATCGCCTTCGGCTTCGGCGTCAAGCTGCCTACGGGGAACGAGGGCGTGACCGACACGGTGCAGACGGCGACGGGGCCGCGCACCGTCGCCGTTGACCAGTCCATCCAACTCGGCGACGGCGGCTGGGGCTTCGTCTTCAGCACCGACATGTACAAGCGCCTGTGGAAGACGACCGCCTACGCCTCGGGCGTCTACCTCGTCAACCCGCGCGACACCAACGGCGTGCGCACGGGCCGGGGCCGCGCCTCCGAGGCCATCATGTCGGTCTCAGACCAGTACCTCGCGCGGACCGGCGTGCTCTTCCCCGTGCCGAAGGCGCCCCGCTGGACGGCCGGCATCGGCGCCCGCATCGAGGGCGTCCCCGTCCGCGACATCATCGGCAAGAGCAACGGCTTCCGCCGCCCCGGCTACGGCATCTCGGTCGAGCCGGGCGTCAACTACGCTCGCCGCGGCGACGTGTGGTCCTTTAGCGTGCCGATAGCCGTGAGCCGCAACCGCCGCCGCAGCACCTCCGACATCATCGACAACCGCCACGGCGACGCCGCCTTCGCCGACTACCTCATCGTCGCCGGCTGGTCGCACCGCTTCTAAGGTTTTCAGCCGGCCTTCTGAGAGATGGAGACCGGCTTCGCCTTCAGGCGTTTGGAGTAGGAGGCGAAGAGGCGGTAGCCGAGGAGGAGGGCGACGGCGGCGGCGAAGACGAGCGGCTTGCGGGCGTCGGATTTGACGAGGAGGTAGTAGTGGAGGGCTCCGGCGGCGGCGGAGACGTAGGTCAGGCGGTGGAGCTTTTGCCAGCGTTTGCCGCCGAGGCGCTTTATCATTTTGTCGGTCGAGGTGAGGGCGAGCGGCACCATGAGGAAGAAGGCGAGCATGCCGACGGTGATAAACCAGCGGCGGTAAACGTCCTGCGCGATGGCCGAGAAGTCGAACGCCTTGTCGAACCAGACGTAGGTCAGAAGGTGCAGCGCGCCGTAGAAGAAGGCGTAGAGGCCGAGCATCCGGCGGAGGCGGACGAGCCATTGATGGCCCGTCAGCTTGCGGACGGGTGACACCGCCAGCGTCAGCACGAGGAAGACGAGCGTCAGCGTGCCCGTCGTCCTCGTCACGAAGTCCAGAGGGCTCGCCCCGACGCGCCCGCCCCACCAATCCCAACCCAGCAGCGCGAGCGGCACGAGGCTGTTGACGAAGAGGACGAGCTTGTAGAACTTGATGTCTTTCACCTGACCCGCCGCCTTCCTCAGAAGTAGTACTTCAAATCCATCCCGGCGTACATCTGCGCGACCTGCTCGGCGTAGCCGTTGAAGGGGAGCGTTTGTCGGCGCGAGAACTCGCCGATGCGGCGCTCGGTGGCCTGGCTCCAGCGCGGGTGCGGCACTTCCGGGTTGACGTTCGAGAAGAAGCCGTACTCGTCGGACGCTTGCAGGTTCCACGTCGTCGGCGGCATCTGCGCGACGAGGCGGATGCGGACCACCGACTTGATGCTCTTGAAGCCGTATTTCCAGGGGACGACGAGTCGGATGGGCGCTCCGTTCTGCGGCAGCAAGGGCTCGCCGTAGATGCCCGTGGCGAGGAGCGTCAGCGGGTGCATCGCCTCATCTAATCGCAGGCCCTCGACGTAGGGCCAGTCGAGCGCGTCCGTTTGAGGAATCTTTCGGCCGCGCCGGTCGTTGGCCGTCTCGAAGGCGACGAAGGCGGCGTTGCCCTGCGGCTCGGCGAGTTTCAGAAGCTCGGCCAGCGGGAAGCCGAGCCACGGGATGACCATCGACCAGCCCTCGACGCAGCGGAAGCGATACGTGCGGTCTTCCTGCGCGAAGAGGCGTTGCAGCTCGTCGAAGTCGTAGACCTTCGGCCGGTTGACGAGCCCTTCGACGGCGACGGTCCACGGGCGCGTCACAAGCTCCTGCGCGCGGCGCGCGGGGCTGTACTTGTCCGTGCCGAACTCGTAGAAGTTGTTGTAGTGCGTGATGTCCTGATAGGTGGTGGCCTCCTCGCCGGGCAGGCCCCACTGTTTGACGGCGGCCTGCGTCCCCGGCGCGGCCTTGCCTTCGGGCGTAGCCACGACGGGGTCGGGCGCGAGCAGGCGCCGGTAGGCGTAGCCGGTGGCCGCGGCCGAGGCGGCGAGCACCGCGCCGCGCATGAAGTTGCGGCGGTTCAGGTAGACGCGCTGGTCTGTAATCTCGCTGCTCTTGATGTCAGGGGCTTTCTTTATCACCATACGACACGACCTCGGATACCCAATCTACGCGCCACGTCCCGCAGTCGGATTCGTCTCCGCACGAGATGGAAAGTACACCCGCGGGCCTTTTTATTCCAGCCCGAATCTCCTTAATCCCGCCGGCCGGCGACGCCCGCCGGCGCGCCCCGCGGGGCCAACCCCCGGAGGCCGCGTGGCATCAAAGTAGACGGCAAAATCAAGGGTTTTAAGCCGCATCGCGGCTCGAAAGAGGAAGGATTATGAAGAGATTCAATACCGCATTCATCGCGTTGGTTCTAACGGCCGCCGCCGTGTTCGGCGTAGCGGTTGTCCCGGCGTCGGCGCAGTCGGCGAAGGCGGGCGCCGCCGCCTCGGAGAAGCGCGTGCACACGGCGCTCAACCTCGCCGTGCTCGTGCAGGACGATTTAGAGTCGAGGGTCGGCAACGAGCTGAAGGTGACGCGCGAGTTCATCTCGTCGCTGCCCGCGGGCTCGCGAGTGATGGTCGGCTACATCCGCTCGGGCTCGCTTCAGGTGCGCCAGCCCTTCACGGAAGATTTGACGGCCGCGGGCCGCGCCCTGCGCATGCCCATCGGCTCCTCGTCGGTCGCCCCCTACAGCCCTTACGGGCAGGTGCGCGACGCCTTGAAGCAGTTCCCCGAGGGCGGCGGCAATCGTAACGCCATCCTGCTCATCTCGGACGGGCTCGACACCTCGCGCGGCTTCGACTACGCCTCGACGGTCCACTCGCTGGACCTCGAACGCGCCGCGCGGCTGGCGAAGGAGAAGAACGTCGAGGTCTACTCGTTCTACGCCCCGACGGCGGGCCTGACCGCCTGGAACCGCACGGCCGTGCAGTACGGCCAGAGCGCGCTCAACCGCCTCTCGAACGAGACCGGCGGCCGGGCCTTCTTCCAGGGCACGTCATTCGTCACCTTCGACTCGTACTTCGAGCGCCTCCGCCGGACGCTCAACGAGAAGGGCGTCTCCTAAAGCCGGGACGCGGGTCAACAGAACTCCAACCACGGGGCCGCCGCCGGGACGAAGAATCCCGGCGGCGGCCTCGCTTCGTCCCGGCGAAAAAGTTTTTGCGGCGCGGCGGCGGGCGATGGTAAAGTGCGTTTCGGAGCCGGCGGACCCTCGCCCCGCCCGCCCTTTTACGTCTGGGAGCTGCGAACGCCGTCTCACCGCGATGAAGGAAAGCAAGCCGAGCGAATTCTGCCTGATAGTCGAGGGCGCCTACCTCAACGTCTCCGAGGCCGAGCACGCCTTGCGCGACCCGTTCATAGAAGACTGGGTCGAGCAGACCGGCCGCTACCGCATTCACAACCTGCACGAGATGGAGATCGTCCCCGGCGTCGTGCTCGGCCAGCTCGGCGTGACGATGCTCGACGACGAGCTTTTCGAGATAGCCAGCAACGACCCCGAGCACCCGCTCACAGAGCACAAGGCGCAGGGCGTCGCCAACGCCATTCGCCGCCAGGGCATGTTCGACGAAATCAGCGTCGAGCCCCGCGAAGACTTCCCCGACGAGGCGGACGAGGAAGCCGTCGGCTAGATTTTCCCCCGCCCGCCCCCGCCCTTTTTGGCCGAAATTCCCCCGAAATAGCCCGCAAGAGGCCGCGCGGCCCCCTTTGCGGCTTGCCCCCGCCCGACTCGGACGTGTATCTTCTTTCGGCCCTGACGTAGACTTCGTTGCACGAACAAACTAAGACAATCTTCCTCGCCGGCCGCGTCGAGGCCAAGCTCGGCGACATCACGCGCGAGGTTGTTGACGCCGTCGTCAACGCCGCCAACAGCGGTCTGCTCGGCGGCGCGGGCGTGGACGGCGCCATCCACCGCGCGGGCGGCCCGGCCATCCTGGAAGAGTGCAGGGAGATACGACGGACCCTTTATCCCGAAGGTTTGCCGACGGGTGAAGCGGTTTCCTCGACCGCGGGCGAGCTGCCCGCGCGGCGCGTCATCCACACGGTCGGCCCCATCTGGGGCAGGGAAGGCGGGCGGGAGTCGGAACTGCTCGCGGCCTGTTACCGCAACTCGCTCCTGCTCGCCGCGCGCGAGGGGCTTCGGACGGTGGCCTTCCCTTCAATCTCGACGGGCGCTTACGGCTACCCGCGCGAGGAGGCGGCGCGGGTCTCTTCGGCGGCGGTCGGGGAGTTCCTGCTGGCCGAGCCGGGAATCGAGGAAGTCAGGCTGGTCTTCTTTTCAAGGGGTGACCTGGAAGTGTTCTTAAGCAATCATCAACTCGGGGCCTGACGGGCGAAGCTGTGCCGGCGGGTGTGCATCTAAAACTCACCCGCCGGCCTTCGTGTGTCGCGGGCGCGGAAAGCGGAAGTTAAATGACGACTCGAACGGTTGGAGAGACAGTGGACGAGGCGAACACGGAAGCGGACGGGCGCGCGCTGCCCGAGACCATCGAGGCGCTTGAGCGCATCTCGTGGAACTACTGGTGGAGCTGGTCGCCGGACGGCACGGCCGTCTTCCGCGACTTGGACCAATCGCTCTGGAGCGACAGCGAGCACAACCCGCGCAAGCTCCTGCGCTCGGTCTCCGGCTACAGCCTGATGCGGATGGCGACCGACCCCGTCTACGTCGAGCGCGTGCGCCGGCTGGCCGAGGGCTTCGACGCCTACATGTCCGACGCGGCGCGCACCTGGGCGGCGGGCAACATGCCTTCGATAAAGAAGGAGCGACCCGTCGCCTACTTCTGCGCCGAGTTCGGCGTCCACCACTCGCTGCCGCTCTACTCGGGCGGCTTGGGCATCCTCGCGGGCGACCACCTTAAATCGGCCAGCGACCTCGGCCTGCCTCTGGTCGGCGTCGGCCTGCTCTACCACCACGGCTACTTCCGCCAGCGCATCCGCCGCGACGGCTGGCAGGAGGAGGCGTACCAGCAGATTTCGGTCGAAGACCTGCCGCTGCGGCCCGTGCTCGACGGCGAAGGCGAGCCCGTCCGCATCGAGATACAGATGCGCGGCCGTCGCGTGCTCGTGCAGGCTTGGAGCGTCGAGGTCGGCCGCGTGACGCTCTACCTGCTCGACACCAACCTCGACGAGAACGACCGCATCGACCGCCTCATCTCCGGCCACCTCTACGGCGGCGACCGCGAGACGCGCTGCGTGCAGGAGATGGTCTTAGGCATCGGCGGCGTCCGCCTGCTGCGCCGTCTCGGCGTCGAGCCGCACGTCTTCCACCTGAACGAAGGCCACTCGGCGTTTCTCACCTTGGAGCTGGCGCGCGAGCTGGTCGAGTCGGGCGAGGAGTTCGAGGCGGCGGCCGAGCAGGTCCGCTCGCGCTGCGCGTTCACGACGCACACGCCCGTCGCCGCCGGCCACGACGAATTCCTATCGACCCTCATCGAGTTCTGCTTCGGCCGCGACTACTGGGGCGCGCTCGGCCTGACGCGCGAAGAGTTTTTAGACCTCGGGCGCGTGACGGGGGGCGACGAGGAGGAGTTGTTCGGGCTGACGCCGCTCGCGCTCAGGATGTGCCGCTCGACGAACGGGGTCAGCAAGAAGCACGGCGACGTGTCGCGCGAGCTTTGGAACAAGATATGGCCCGACCTCCGCGTGGACGAGGTGCCCATCACGTCTCTGACGAACGGCGTGCACGCGCCGACGTGGGTCTCGCCGCTGCTGACCTCGGTCTTCCGCGAGCGCGTCGGCGAGGACTGGGCGAAGGTCTTGCAGGACGCGCGGGCGTGGGCCGGCGCCGTCGAGGCGATACCGGACGAGGAGCTTTGGAAGGTCCGCCGCCTCCTCAAGCGTCGCCTCGTCGCCTTCGTCCGCGAGCGCCTGTATCAAATCCGCGTCAACAGGCGCGACGAGGCGGGCGACGCCGAGGCGGCCCTCTCGCTCTTAGACCCGAA
This sequence comes from Pyrinomonadaceae bacterium, assembly GCA_035941045.1. Classification (GTDB taxonomy): domain Bacteria; phylum Acidobacteriota; class Blastocatellia; order Pyrinomonadales; family Pyrinomonadaceae; genus QHXN01. The sequence goes on from DASZEK010000023.1 coordinate 11,060, forward strand.
CGCTTTGACCATCGGCTTCGCGCGCAGGGTCGCGGCCTACAAGCGTTGGGGCTTGCTGCTGACCGACCCCGACAGACTTCGGAACCTGATGACGGAGGAGGGGCGGCCCGTGCAGTTCGTCTTCGCGGGCAAGGCCCACCCGCAGGACCAGGGCGCGAAGGTCATCCTCCAGCAGATAGCCCAGTGGAAGCTCGACCCGCGCGTCCGGCAGAGCGCCGTCTTCATACAGGACTACGACCAGGAGATAGCGCGCCACTTGGTGCAGGGCGTGGACGTGTGGCTGAACGTGCCGCGCCGGCCGCTCGAAGCCTCGGGCACGAGCGGCGAGAAGGTGGCGCTGAACGGCGGGCTGAACCTGTCGGTGCTGGACGGCTGGTGGCTGGAAGGTTACGACGGGCGCAACGGGTGGGCCGTCGGCGAGGCGGCCCTCGACGAGACGACCGAGCAGATAGACCGCGCCGACGCCGAGTCGCTCTACAAGGTGCTTGAGACGGAGGTGGTGCCGACCTTCTACGACCGCGACGAGCGGGGCCTGCCGCGCCGCTGGGTCGAGATGATGCGCCACGCCATCCGCACCCTCGCCCCCGCCTTCAACAGCGACCGCATGGTGCGCGAGTACGCCGAGCGCATCTACGCCCCCGGCGAGTAGCTGAAAAGCTGGTGACGGGTGACAGGTGCCGGGTGCCGGGTAAAGGCGAGTTGCTTTGACCCTGCACCCGACACCTGTCACCCGTCACCAGCTTTTAAAATCTGAACGGCCCCTCACAAACTATCTCCGAAAGCTCCTTGCGGTCGCTCGGCTCCTCGCGCTGTCGAAGGTTGTCGGGCAGCGTTTCCTTGGGCGCGGGGCGGCCGACGGCGGCCATCGCTTCGACGCGAAAGCCTTCGGGGATGGAAAGCTCCGTCCGCGCCCGCTCGTAGTCGAAGCCCTGCATGCCGTGGACGACGTAGCCCTTGAGCCAGCCCTGTAGCGCGAAGTTCTCCCACGCCGCGCCCGTGTCGTAGGAGTGCGTCGGGTACGGCTGGCCGTTGAAGTCGAACGTCTCCTTCGACGCGAAGAGGACGAGCGCCGCCGCGTTCTGCGCCCACGCGCGGTTGCCCTCGACGAGCAGGCCGAAGAACTTGTCCCAGTGCTCGGTCCCGCGGCGGGCGTACATGATGCGCCACGGCTGGTTGTTGTAGGAGGACGGCGCCCAGCGCGCCGCCTCGAAGAGCGTCATCAAGTCCTCTTCCGCTATCTCCTCGCCCGACATGGCGCGCGGCGACCAGCGGTCTACAAAGAGTTGCTCCACGGGCCGGCCGGCCCGCCTCACTTCGCTTCCTTTAATCATGCCGACATCATCGCACGGGCGGGCGTGAGGCGTGTAGCCGCGGGCGTACACGTCCGAGGCGGGGGCCTGTCGGTTCAGGCGGCGTGGGCGGAGGCGTGGCGGGACGAGTGGCGGACGGAGTTCTTGCCGCCGCGCTTGGCGGCGTACATCAATTCGTCGGCGCGGCGCAGCATCTCGTCCACGGACGGGGGCGGCTCGTCCCAGGTGGCGACGCCGATGCTGAAGCTGACGGGCCAGCCCTGCTGGCGGACGGCGAAGGCGAGGCGGCGGCGCAGGCGCTCGACCGCCGAGCGGGCCGCGCCCTCGCCCGTCTCGGGCATGAGGACGGCGAACTCGTCGCCGCCGAGCCGCGCCACCACGTCTATCGAGCGCACGTCGCGGCGGATGGCCTCGGCGACGGACTTGAGCAGTCGGTCGCCCGCGCTGTGGCCGAGGTGGTCGTTGACGAGCTTGAAGTCGTCCACGTCCATGTAGGCGACGCTGAAGGGGTGGCCGTGGCGGCGCGCGCGGCTGAGTTCGGCCTCGGCCAGCTCGGCGAAGTGACGCTTGTTGACGGCGCCCGTCAGGTAGTCGGTGCGCGCCAGCTCGCGCTCCTGTTCGAGCGAGTGCTTGAAGGCGGCGACGATGTGCGCCATCAGCAGCATGAAGCCGAGGCGGACGGCCGCGTTCCAGTAGGCGATGAGCGGGTGGGCGAAGTGGCCCGAGTTGAGGTGGGCGGCGACGAACCACGAGACGCCGATGACGGCGCAGACGAGCAGCCCCGTGCGGCGCCCCGCGTACCACGCGGCGATGTAGACGGGCGCGGTGTAGAAGACGATGAAGGTAACGTCCGGCCCGTTCAGGTAGTCCACGAGCCCGAGCAGCAGGACCGCCAAAATGGCCGCCGCCGTGATGGTTTTCGGGGAACGTCTGCCGAGGAAATCCGTCAGGTTCATCTTCGTGCGCCTTGGGCGGCGCGGGCACGTCGAGGCTTCTAAGGGCGGGGAGTGTTGTTTTGATAGGAAAAAGGCGGGCCGGGTTGCTTCCGAAACCTCGGCCGCGCGCCCGTTACACTTCGCCCGCGGCGCGCACATACATATGTTAGACTCCTGACTCTTCCGAAGGGTCCGCGCCCCTCGCTGGCCGCCGTCTTGGGCGAAAATCCGATGAAGCATTGCCCGTCGTGCAAAGGAACGTACGAAGACTCGCTCGGCTTCTGCCCGAAGGACGGCGAGGTGTTGCGGGAGCCGCCGGAGTCGCTGGTCGGCCGCGTCCTCGACGGCAAGTACCGCGTCGAGGGCTTCATCGCGCAGGGCGGCATGGGCTCGGTCTACCTCGCGCGCCACATCCTGCTCGGCGACCGCGTCGTCATCAAGACCCTGCGGCCCGAGATGCGCACGAACGCCGAATGGCTCAAACGCTTCCAGCGCGAGGGCCAGGCCGCGCGCGCCTTCCGCCACCCGAACTCCGTCACCGTCTACGACCTCTCGGCCGCGGAGGACGGCCTCGTCTACCTCGTCATGGAGTACGCCGAGGGGCGCACGCTCGACCGTGAGCTGAAGGCGCGCGGGCGCTTCAAGCCGGCCGAGGCCGTCGCCGTCTTAGAGCCCGTGGCCGCCGCGCTCGACGCGGCCCACGCGCGCGGCGTGGTCCACCGCGATTTGAAGCCCGAGAACGTCATGCTCTGCGAGGGCGGCTCCGTCAAGGTGCTCGACCTCGGCATCGCGAAGATGCTCGGCGCGGAGGATTCGGGCCAGACGGCCGTCACCTCGCTGACGATGACGGGGCAGATACTCGGCACGCCCTACTACATGTCGCCCGAACAGTGGGGCGAGCCGCCGCGCGACGGCGACCCGGAGGTGGACGGCCGCGCCGACGTGTACAGCCTCGGCGTCATCTTCTTCGAGCTGGTGGCGGGCCGAAAGCCCCTCGGCGGTCGCACGCTCGGCGAGCTGCGGCAGGGTCACGTCTCGGCCCCTCTGCCGCTGCTGCACGAGCTTGAGCCCGAGGTGCCCAAAGACTTCGGCCTCGTGGTCGCGCGCGCGATGGCGAAGGACCGCGGCGACCGGCAGCGGACGGCGGGCGAGCTGATTGAAGAGCTGCGCGACGCGCTCGCAGGCCCCGACGCCCGACGCGCCACGGTCGTCAACCCGCCCGCGCTCGGCACGCAGGCCGAGACGCCCGCGCGCGAACGCCCGTCAAGAGAACAGACGACGCCCGAGCCGCCGACGGTCGAATGGCCGCGCGGGCGCAGAAACGTCGCGCCGCTGCTGGCAGGCGGCGCGCTCGCGCTCCTGCTGATTGCGGGCGTCGGCGGCTGGATGATGTGGCGGCGCGCGTCGAAGACGGTGGAGAAGCCGGCCGAGACGAAGACCGAGGCGCCGCCGCCCGAAGCTCCACGCATGGTCACGGCCGGCTCCTTCTGGATTGAAGTCTTCGAGAAGACGGGCGACGCCGAGGGCAAGCGGGTCGCGCAGACGGAGCCGACGCTCGCCTCCGGCCAGAGGTTTCGCTTCCACTTCATACCCGAGGCGCGCGGCTACCTCTACATCGTCGGCCCCGGCGAGGGCAACGCGCAGATGACGATTCTGACGGCGCAGGGCGGCGGCCGTCTCAAGTCGAACCTCGCCGTCGCGGGCGGCGACTTCGTCTACCCCTTCGGCGGCGACCGGCTCCGACTCGACGACAACCCCGGCGCCGAAGACTACACCTTCATCTTCTCGCCCGCCCCGCTCGACGCGCCGAAGTTCCTCAACGAAAAGTTCCTTCACGTGCTCACGCCCGACGAGGTCAAAGAACTCGAACAGTTCCGCGCGAGCCACGCCGCGGTGGCGACCTTCCTCGAACCGAAGCCGGACACGCCGGCGCGGGTCGTTGACATCACCGTCCCGCAGCCCTCGATGGACGCGGGCGCCCCTTTCGTCTACGACGTGCGCATCAACCACAAGTGACCTAGAGCCATGAGCTTCAAACTTTCAAACGCCTTCGCGCTCCTCTTCCTCTTCGTCTCCGCCTCCGCCCTCCCGCTCGCGCAGGAGGCGCAGCCGCGACAGGACGAGCAGAAGGTCATCGACGACTTCGTCCAGACGCGCGGCGTCATCTTCGAGGACTCGCGGAAGAAGAAGGCGGCGACGACGAAGGCGCCCGCGCGCCCGCAGCAGGGCCGGAAGAACCCGCCCGCGTCCGCCCGCAAGCAGGGGACGAAGCCCGCCGACGCGACGACGGCCGCCGCGAAACCCGGCGCCGAAGTGAGGGGAAGCGAAGAGGCGGACGGGACGACGGCGTCGAAGGCTTCGGCCGACGGCGCGGTAAAACCCATCGGGCTCGGCTACACGCTCTTCATGAACGACGAGGCGGCCAACCCCGTCGTCGTCGAAGCCTCGCGCGAGTTCAAAGCCGGCGACCAGATACGCGTCCAGCTTGAGTCTAACGCCGACGGCTTCCTCTACATCTTCCACACCGAGGACGGCCGCGACCCGCAGATGCTCTACCCGCACGCCGCGCTCGAAGCCGGGCGCAACTGGGTCGCCGCCCACTCGCGTCAGTTCTTCCCCTCCGACCTCACCTACGGCTTCATCTTCGACGACAGGCCCGCCACCGAACGCCTCTACTTCGTCCTCTCGCGCCGGCCGCTCCGCGGCGTGCCGACGGCCGAAGACCTGACGGCCTTCTGCGGCGGCGCGCGCGAGGACTGCTACTGGAAGCCGGGCGCGGCCGAGTGGGAGAAGATAAAGGCCGGGGCCGCGGGCGTGCGCGCCGTCGAAGCCCGCAACACTCAGCTCGCGACCTCGCGCGCCGCCTCGCCCCTCGCCGGCACCCGCGGCCTCAAGCTCCAGAAGGGCGAGCCGGCCCCCGCCTTCGTCCGCATGAACGAACGCGCCGACGCAGACATCCTCGTCACCACCCTCGACCTCGTCCACAAGTGAGGCTCCGACATGAAACCTGCTCCAAGACTGCTCACCGCAACTCTCACCCTCGCTTCACTCCTCCCCGCCACCCCCGCGACGGCCGCGCGCACGTTCTTAACAGCCTCCCTCCCGAACTCCGCCGCGCAGTCCGGACCCACCGCCGCGGCCGAGCGCGAGCAGGGCCACACGCTGCTGCGTCGCGGCAACGCAGCCGAGGCTTTGGTCCATCTGGAACGCGCCCTGGACCTTTACCAATCGTCCGGCGACCGCGCGGGCGAGGCCGCGACGCACGACCTGCTGGGCGAGCTTTACGAGCGGCAGGGGCGCTACGACGTGTCCCTCTCTCACTACAACGCCGCGCTCCAACTCTTCGGCCGGGGCACCGCCGGCAAGGACGAGAAAGACGAGAAGAAACGTCAGCGCATAGACGCCTTCAACTACAAACTCACGCTCGCCAAGGCCGGGCAGATGCTCTACCGCACGGGCAGGCTCGCGGACGCGCGCAAGGCTTACGAGTCGATGAAAGTGGATAAGCCGGACACGGGCGCGCTCGGCAAGGCGAAGCGCGCCGGCCCGCTCGGCATCGGCCTCGGCGTCGGGCGGTCTTCCGACAACCGCGGCGTGGAGATTGGCGCCCCGGCCCTCGGCGCGCTGGGGTCGGCCAAGCTGCAATACGACCACTACCGCCACGCCATGATGTACGCCGCGCAGGAACTCGGCCTCGGCCGCCTCGACTACCAGTCGCGCCGCCTCGAAGACGCGCGCGGGCACTTCGACAACGTTCTGGACGTGACGCATGGCGACCTCCCGCTCCTCGGCAAGCTCGGGCAGACGCGCCGCTACCGCGTGGCCGCGCGCACGAGCCTCGGCGACACGTCGCTTTTAGAAGGCAAGCTCGAAGAGGCCGCGAAGCTTTACGAGGAGGCGGCCGAAGGCGCGGAGAAGGACAAGCGGCCGGACCTGATGTGGCCGGCGCAGCGCGGGCTGGCGCGCGCACTCTGGCTCCGGGCCGCGGAGGAGAAGGACGAGAAGAAGGCTGTTAAGAAACGCCTTGAGGCGCTCGCAGCCTACCGCGCCGCGCTCCGCTCGGTCGAGAGTCTGAGGCAGGGCGGCGTCCGCGCCGACGAGGCCCGCACGACCTTCCTCTCGACGACGCGCGTCGTCTTCGAGGAGGCGGCCGGCGCGCTCGCCGAGATGGCGATGGCGGACGCGGGCTACGGGGACGGGCAGCTCGCGGGCAAGGCGCTCGAATACGCGGCCGAGGGCTTGCAGGTCGTCGAGCAGGGCCGCGCCCGCTCGCTCCTCGACATGCTCGGCGAGGCCGGAGCGCGCATCACGGAGGGCATCCCGCCCGACCTCTTGAAGAAGCGGCAGGAGAACCTTGAGAAGCAGCAGGAGGTGGCGCGGCTGCTGACGGGGATACGGCTGACGGGCTCCGACGAGTCGGCCAAAGACCTTGAGGCGGAGGCCGACCGCCTCCAACTCGATTACGAGTCCGTCGAGAACAGCATCCAGCTCAAGAGCCCCCGCTACGCGGCGCTCACGCTCGCGCGCCCGCTCGCGCTCGCCGACATCCAGCGGCAGGTGTTGGACGACGAGACGGCGCTGGTCGAGTACGCGCTCGGCGACTCGGCCTCTTACCTCTGGGCCGTGACGCGCGGCGGCGCGGCGCTCTACAGGCTCGCCGGGCGCCCCGTCGTCGAGCAGGAGGCGTTGCGCGCGCGCGAACAGATTCTCCCGGCCTCCCTGCGCAGGCCGCTCGTCACCACGGCGTCGCACGAGGAGGAGGCGCGCGGCCTGACGGTCGCCTCGGCGCCCGATTCGACGTGGGACGCCGCCGCCTTCGCCGCCGCCTCGCACCGGCTTTACCAGACGGCGCTCGGGCCGGCCGCGAAGTTCGTGGGCACTCGCCGCCTGCTCGTCGTGCCCGAGGGCGCGCTCTCATACTTCCCCTTCGAGGCGTTCGTGACGGCGCCGGGCGGCGCGGACTTCTCAGAGCTTCAATACCTCGTCAAGTCGAACGAGGTGGCCTACGCGCCTTCGGCCTCGGTCGTCGCCGCGCTCAGGCAGCAGGCGAGGACGAACGAAGGCACCGGCTCCGTGCTCGTCGTCGCCGACCCGGTCTTCAACTCGACGGACCCGCGCGCGGCCCGCGTCGCGGCGGCGGCGGCGCAGGCGACGCTCAGTCCTGGCTTGAGCACGGCGGTGTCCGACGTGGCGAAGGTGCGTCTGGACAGCGTGTCGGGCGCGGCGAAGCTGAGGCGGCTGGCGGGGACGCGCGAGGAGGCGGAGCAGATTAAAGGGTTGGCGGGCGCGGCCGGGTTGGGCGCCGACGTGTGGCTCGACCTCGACGCGAGCGAGTCGAACGCCTCGACGCGCGACCTGCGCGGCTACCGCGTCATCCACTTCGCCACGCACGGGCTGCTCGACGCCGAGCGTCCGCAGTTCACCGGCCTCGTCCTCTCGCTCGTCGGCAACGGCGCGGGCTCCGACGGCTTCCTGCGCACGGACGAAGTCTTCAACCTCCGGCTGGGCTCGCCGCTCGTGATGCTCTCGGCGTGCGAGACGGGGCTCGGCAAAGAGCGGCGCGGCGAGGGCGTCATCGGCCTGACGCGGGCCTTCATGTACGCGGGGGCGCCTTCGGTGGGCGTCACGCTCTGGTCCGTGTCGGACCGCTCGACGGCCGAGCTGATGTCGGACTTCTACCGCCGCCTGCTGGCGCGCGAGGCGCAGGCGCCGCCGGGCGCGCTGCGGGCCGCGCGCCTCGGGATGATTGCGGACAAGCGCCGGAGCGCGCCCTACTACTGGGCGCCCTTCGTGCTGGTGGGCGATTGGAGGTGAAGCCCCCGGTGGGCTAATATCGCTTCCAAGAGTTAAACCAAATCTGTGAACGAGGGTGGGGAAAGATGGAGACGGACTTTAACGCGGTCCGCGACGCGGGGGGGCTCGAAGAACTCTTCGCGCGCTCGAACGAGGAGCCGGTACTGATTTTCAAGCACAGCAACTCGTGCCCGATCAGCGCCCAGGCTTACAGGCAGATGAAGCAGTACAAGGGCGACGTTTCGCTCATCGTCGTGCAGCAGGCGCGCGACGTGTCGCAGGCCATCGAGCAGCGCACCGGCCTCCGCCACGAGTCGCCGCAGGCGCTCATCCTGCGCGGCGGGCGCGTCGTCTGGAACGCCTCGCACTTCGACATCACGGCCGCGGCCGTCGAGCGCGCGATGCAGGAAGCCGCCCAAGGATGAGCAACGCGCCGAGGCGCGGCCCCGCGGTCGAGCCGCGCGAAATCATGCAGGAGGGCGACGCGTCGCTGCGCGTGACGTGGGGCGACGGGCGCGAGTGCCTCTACGGCGCGGCGCAGCTCCGCCGCCTCTGCCCCTGCGCCCAGTGCGTCAACGAGTTCACGGGCGAGCGTGTCCTGAAGGCCGAGGCCGTCCCCGACGACCTTGAGATAGAAGACGTGGGGCTCGTCGGCCGCTACGCGCTCACCTTCAGGTGGAGCGACCGCCACGACACGGGCATCTACAGCTTCCGGTATTTGCGGGAGATATGCGAAAGCGGGTGACGGGTGTCAGGTGCCGGTACAGGCCGGCCTATAAACGACACCCGACACCCGACACGTGATTTATGAAGAAGATTCTGGTGGTCGAGGACGACGAAGTCGAGCGCGAGCTGATGCGCATGACGCTGGAGCGCGCCGGCTACGAGGTCGAGGCGGCCGAGGACGGCGCGCGCGGCTTCGAGTTGGCCGTCTCGACGCGGCCCGACCTCATCGTCACCGACGTGCAGATGCCGGGCGCCGACGGCCTGAGCCTCGTCCGGCAGGTGCGCGAGACGCCGGGGATTGAGGCCACGCCCATCCTCGTCACGACCGGCTTCGGGACGGGGAGCGCCACCATGACGCTCGTCACCGGCGCCGACGCCTACGAGCCGAAGCCGCTCGAAGCCGGCGCGCTCCTTGAGAGCGTCCGGAGGCTTCTGGCCTGAGCCGCCCGTTTAGGCGATAATGCCGCGGGCGACTAGGACAAGGGGGGTTTTCTTAAAGATGACGGAGGCGGTCGGCTGGGTCAGCTCTTTCATTCTGGTGCTGACGATAGGCAAGCAGGTCTACAAGCAGTGGCGCGAGGGGTCGAGCGAGAACGTCTCGCGCTGGCTCTTCGTCGGCCAGATGGCCGCGTCGCTCGGCTTCCTCGTCTACAGCGTCCTCCAGAAGAACACGGTCTTCATCGTCACCAACGCGGTGATGATGTTGAACGCATTGCTCGGCCTCCTGATCGTGCTCCACCACCGGCGGCGCGAGGCGAAGGAGGCTTGAAAGAATCGACTGACTTATGAACGAGAGAGACTTTTTCGACGAGAGGCAGGAGACGAAGCGCGCCAGCTATAGCTGCCCGCACTGTCGCGAGCGCTCAGACTTCGACGTGCGCTGGGTGCGGCGGACCAAGAAGCAGCAACAGCCGCGCGGCATGAACGAGCAGCAGAAGGCGCAGTTCCAGAAGGCCCGCGACTACATGGTGCGCGTGGACGACGTGCTCGCCTGCCCGCGCTGCCGCCGCCGCTTCGACATCCCCAACTTCCAGACGGTCGTCTTCATTTAAACCGACGAGGAGAACACGAGAATGGACGAACTCATCAGACAGGTCACGGAGCGGACCGGCATCAGCGAGCAGCAGGCCCGCACCGCCGTCGAGACCGTCATCGGCTTCCTCAAGACGCGCCTGCCCGCCCCCATCGCCGGCCACCTCGACTCCTTCACCGGCGGCGGCGCCACGGGCTCCGGCGGCGGCGGCCTCGCCGACCAGGCCGGCGACGTGCTCGGCGGCCTCGGCGGCATGTTCGGCGGCGGCGGCAAGCAGGGGTAAGCAGGCGCCGGGGATTTCATTCGGGCCGGCCCGCGCGACGATTCGCGCGGGCCGGCCTCGCCTTTTAGAAGGTGAGTTCGTTGTTGAGGCGGTCGGCGTCGAGCACGTCCGCGTCGGGGTCGATGACGAGGCGGGTGGGTTTGAAGGGGCAGCGGATGAGGGCGCGCGTCTGCTCACCTTGCTTGATGAAGACGCGGGCGGTTGAGGCGGGCGCGGGCCTGTGCGCGGGGGCGTCGCCGGTGGCCTCGACGGTCAGGGGCATGGCGCCGTCGCCGAGGTTTTCGGCCGTGAATTCGACGACGTAGTCGGCGCCGTCGCGCCTGACGGAAGCCGACGTGATTTGAAAGTCGGGGGTCGTGACGCGCGCGAACCATTGGTCGTAGAACCATTCGAGGGAGTTGTCCGGTGTCTGCCGCCTGAAGATGGCGAGCAGGTCTTCAATCGTCGGCCGCTCGTCGCCGCGGCCGAAGCGCGAGACGTACTCGCGCAGCGCGGCGTTCATCTTCTCCCGCCCGAGCATGCGTTCGAGCATGTGAAAGACGAGGCCGGCTTTCTGGTAGACGAGCACGCCGTCCGAGGGGTGGTCGCCGTCCACGCGCGCGAGCGGGGCCTCGCTGTCGGCATCGCGCTGGCGCAGGTAGGTGGCCTCCTCGAAGCGGCGGAAGCGTGCGGCGGCGCGCGGCCCCAACTCCTGCTCGATGAGCGCGCCGGTCGCGTACTCGGCCAGACCCTCAAGGAGCACGCCGCCGCCGGGCGCGTGCTCGGCGACGACGGCGCCGCCGAACCACTGGTGCGCGACCTCGTGGGCGGCGGCGAAGTAGTTGGCGTCAACGTGTTCGGCATCGGCGCGCGTGAGGAAGACGATTGATTCGGAGCAGGGGATGAGGGTCGGGTAGCTGACGGCGAAGTGGGCGAGGCGCGGGAACTCGGCGAGGCTCAGCTCGCCGGGGTCGAGCGGCCCGTAGTCGCGCTCGAACTTTGAGCGCGCCGCCTCCATCGCGTCGAGCAGGGCTTCGACGTTGAAGGCGTGGCGCGGGTGGTAGTAGACGGCCGAGCGGCCTCGCCGCTTGACGCTGTAAGGCGCCGAGACGAGGGGGAAGCCGTTGACGGGGCGCTCGCTCTCGTAGACGAAGGTGCGGCGCGCGCCCTCTTCGCGGACTTCGACGAGGCGGCCGGCGGAGACGGCGGTGTCGGCCGCGGGCACGTTAATCTCGACGCGCAGGTCGAAGGGCGGGGCTGGGAAGCCGCCGGGCTGCGGGCGCGGCGAGCCGGGAGAGTCGCCGAAGGCTTCCCGCGGCGGCGCGCGGTGTCGGCGTCGCGTCTCTTCGTCGGCGACCTCCCACTTGCGCAGGTAGCCGGCGCGCGGCAGCCAGTCGGAGGCGGAGGGGCCGCCGAGCAGCGTCCCGCCCTCGTGTATGAAGTTGGTGTGGGGGCGCGGGCCGCGCGAGATGCCGCGCGGGATGGTCACGTCCCACTCGGCTTGGAGCACGGTCGTCGCGCCGGGCGCGAGCGGGGAGTCGAGCGTGTAGACGCGCGCCGACTCTTCAACGAGCGGCGCCGTCGTCGAGCCTTCGAGGCTGACGGCGTGCCAGTCGCAGGCGGGGTCGAGGGAGACGAGGACCGTGCTGATTTCCGTTCGGCTCTGATTCAAGAGCGTGAAGCGTCCGCGCGCGTGGAGGCGGTGCTCGCCGGGGAACAGCTCGACGCGTAAGTCGGCGCGCGCCCACTCGGGCTGCGGCGCGCCGCGGAAGGACGAGGCGAAGCGTTCCTCGTATCGAATCAGCGCCCGCTCAAGCCGCTCGCTCTCAGGCCCGCGGTCCATCTCCCTTTTAATGAAGAGGCCGGAAGCGAGGGCCGCGACGGTCGCCGCGGCGAGCGCCAGCGCCGCGCCGCCGCGCGCGGTCGTGCGTCTGTAGAGGAGCAGCGCGAGGGCGAGGCAGGCGGCCGTTATCGAAAGCCAGTAGAGGCGATGGAGGAGGATGCCCGCCGGCTCCGGCCCGAGCCCGGTCATGTCCGAGTAAGACCAGAGGCGGTAGAGCACGGGGTTGTAGAGCCAGTTGGCGTGGCCGCGGCTGAGCAGGTAGAAGGAGCCGACGCCGAGCGCGGCGCCCGCGGCGTGCGCGAGGTGCTTGTCGCGCAGGGCGACGTTGAGCAGGACGGCCGCCGCGACCATGAAGGCGAGCGAGGGCAGGAGGACGACGGCGTAAATGATGAGGTACGGGTAGAGCTCCGGGGCCGAGGAGCCGCGGTAGAGTTGTAAGCCGACGGCCGTCAGGCCGACGAGCAGGACGAGGGCGCACGCGAGCAGGAAGACGGCGGCGAACTTCGAGAGCAGCAGCACCCACGCGGGGGCCGACGTGCTCCACAGGGTCGGCTCGACGCCAAGCTCGCGGTCGCGGTGCATCACCTCGCCTGTGTAGAAGACGGCGAGGCCGCCGAGCAGTATCAACAGCGCGTTCACGCTGTTCGCCGCGTAGACCGATGAGATTGGGAAGAAGGGCGCGCCGAAGGCCGTCCCGAATGATTCAAGCTCAAGGCTGCACAGGAACATCGTCAGCGGCGCCATGACAATCAGGCTCCGCTCCGAGCGCAGCAGCCGGAACTCGACGCCGACGGCCGCGGCGAGCTGCGACAGCCGCGTGCCCAAGCCGCCCGCACTGACGGCGACGGCGGGGAGCGGGGCCGCGTCCGTCCCGGCGCGAACCTCGCGCGCGTAGACCATGCCCACCGCGCTCTCCCGCGCCGCTTCGGCCGAGAGGCGTTCGGCCGACTCCGAAAGGCCGAGCGTGACCGGCCCTTTCACGCCGGAAGCGGAGCCGCCTTCGGCGCGCGAGAAGCGCAGGTAGAGGACGGTCAGGCAGAGCGCGGCGAAGGCGAGGACGAAGGCGCGGTTGGCGAGCAGCGCGCCCGTGTAGGAGAACGAGAGCTGGTTGAGCGCGGCGGCCCTCCGGCCCTTCGCCATCTCGGCCGCCGCGTTCATGAGCAGCGGGTCGAGGACGCGGAAGAGGTAGGGCGAGAGTTCCTTCAGCGTCAACATCGCGGCGGCATAGAGCACGTAAACGGACGCGACGAGGCCGTAGACGAGCTTGACGCTGCGCGTCAGCGTCCCGACCGCGAAGCAGAGGGCCGACAGCGCGAGGACGGGGACGACGACGAGCAACAGGAAGTGCTTCGCATAAGGCGCGGCCCGCCAGGGCAGGACGCGCAGCCCTTCGACGCCCGACCACTGTAGGAGGAAGGCCGTGAGGATGAAGGCCGAGCAGCAGGCCGCGAGGACGAGGAAGTTGCCGAAGAATTTTCCGAGCAGGTATTCGGCCCGCCCCACCGGCCTCGACAGCAAGAGCGGCGCGACGCCGAGCCGGTAGTCGCGCACGACGGGGTCGGCCATCAGCACCGCGACGAAGAAGGGCACGGTCAGGAAGTCGAACCCGACGCAGAGGCGCGCGATGAAGTAGTCGCTGTTGATGGACCACTTGCTGTACTGCGCCGGGCCGGCCAGCGTCCAGAGGACCGCGTTGCCCGAGAAGAGCAGGAGCAGCAGCCACGGCGCGGACCGCTTCAGGTTGAAGAGAATCTCCTGCCGGATGATGGCGCCGAGCGCGCCGCCGGGCCGCCTCACGGCCGCCTCCCGTTCGCGGCGTTGACGAGGCTGAAGTAGTAGTCTTCGAGCGTCGGCCGCGCCGGCTCGAAGCCTTCGGCGGGGCGCGCGCCTTCGGAGAGGACTCTGAGGCGGACGCGCCCCTCGAACATCTGCGCCGAGATGACGCCGACTCGGGCCTTCGACTCCTCGGCCGCCTCGCGCGTGACGGCCGCCTCCCACACGCGGCCCTTCATCCCCTCGACCGCCTCCGAAGGTGAGCCGGCCGCGATGATTTCGCCCCTCCGGATGACGGCCATCCGCGCGCAGAGGTTCGCCACGTCCGAGACGATGTGCGTCGAGAGGAGGACGACGACGCCCTGCCCGACCTCCGCCAGCAGGTTGTGGAAGCGGAAACGCTCCTCGGGGTCGAGCCCGGCGGTCGGCTCGTCCACGACGAGCAGCGAGGGCCGCCCGAGCAAAGCCTGCGCGATGCCGAACCGCTGGCGCATCCCGCCCGAGTAGGTGCCGAGCGGCTGCTTGCTCGCGGAATCCAGATTCACCCTTTCGAGCAGCGCGCCGACCTGCGACGCCCGCTCGCGCCGGTCGCGGACGCCCTTGAGTCTGGCGAGGTAGTCGAGCATCTGCGCGGCCGTCAGCGTCGGGTAGAGGCCGAAGTCCTGCGGCAAGTAACCCAGCGCGGCGCGCGCCGCCGGGCGGTCGGCGAGCATGTCAACGTCGCCGAGCCGCGCCGAGCCCGCGTCGGGCCGGAGCAGCGTGGCGAGGATTTTCATCAGCGTCGTCTTGCCCGCGCCGTTCGGCCCGAGCAGCCCGAACATGCCCGACGGAACGTCGAGCGTCACGCCCTTGAGCGCCCGCACGCCGCCCGCGTAGGTTTTCGTCAGCCCTTCGATTCGGAGCATCGCCAGCCATCACAGACACCGGCCGCGGACTTTTGTGCCGCGATTCTCTTCACTCGGCGTCGTAGCGTTTGAGCTTGCGGTAGAGGGTCGAGAGGTCGATGCCGAGGATGTTGGAGGCGCGGGCCTTGTCCTGGTTGACGGAGGCGAGGGTGTCGAGGATGTAGCGGCGTTCGACTTCGGCGAGCGTCGGGCGGAGGCCGTCGGGGTCGCGCACCGCGGGGGCGTGGCCGGCGGCGTCGCGGACGCGGGGCGGGAGGCTTTGTAAATCCATCTGGTCGCCGCTGAGGGTGAAGGCGCGCTCGACGGCGTTCTGGAGTTCGCGGACGTTGCCGGGCCAGTTGTAGTTGATGAGGGCGGTCATGGCGGCCTGCTCGATTGCCTTCTCGGGCTGGGCCTGCTCGCGGGCGGTGCGCTTGACGAAGTGGCGGACGAGGAGCGGGATGTCTTCGCGGCGCTCGCGCAAAGGCGGAAGGTGAAGCTCGATGACGTTGAGGCGGTAGAAGAGGTCTTCGCGGAAGCGGCCTTCGGTCACTTCTTTCTCAAGGTCGCGGTTCGTGGCGCAGACGATGCGGGCGTCGAAGCGTTCGGCGCGGTTCGAGCCGACGGGTGTCACCTCGTGCTCCTGCACGGCGCGCAGGAGCCGGACCTGCATGGTGGGGCTGACTTCACCTATCTCGTCGAGGAAGACGGTGCCGCCTTCGGCCGAGCGGAAGAGGCCGGGCCGCGCGCTGGCCGCGCCGGTGAAGGCGCCCTTGGTGTGGCCGAACAGCTCCGATTCGAGGAGCGTCTCGGGGAGGGCGCCGCAGTTGACGGCGACGAAGGGGCGGTCCGAGCGCGGGCTGTTGTGGTGGACGGCGCGCGCGATGAGTTCCTTGCCCGTGCCGGACTCGCCGTAGATGAGGACGTTGGTGTTCGTCGCGGCGACCTTCTCGACGAGGCGGAAGACTTGTTGCAGGGCTTCGGAGGTGCCGATGATTTCGGAGAAGCTGTAGCGGCGGTCCAGCTCGCGGCGCAGGTTGCGGTTCTCGCGGAACAGCTCGCGTTGGCGAAGGGCGTTCTTGACGGACTGCAAGAGGTCTTCGTTGACGAAGGGTTTGGTGATGTAGTCGTAGGCGCCTTTGCGGAGGGCGGCGACGGCGGAATCGACGGAGGAGTAAGCCGTCATGACGACGACCAGCGCCTCGGCGTCGATGTCCTTGACGCGGTCGAGCAGGGTGAGTCCGTCCATGCCGGACATGCGGATGTCTGTGAGCGTGACGGCCACGTCCTCGGCGGCGAAGGCTTCCAGAGCCTCCTCGGCCGACGCGACGGCCGCGACGCGGTAGCCGGCCTCTTGGAGAAGCTGCGCCACGATGGCGCGCATCAGGTCTTCGTCTTCGGCGACGAGGATGAGCGGTTTGTCGTTCATGATGTTTTCGTGGCGACCGCGGGCGCGGCGGCGCGAATCTCCGCCTTGCTTTCCACGGGCAGCGCCACCCTCATTATCGTGCCGCCGCCGGGGTTCGGGGCGGCCTCGATGCGGCCGCCGTGCGTGGTGACGATGCCGTAGCAGACGGCGAGGCCGAGGCCGGCGCCGCCGGACTTGGTCGTGAAGAAGGGGTCGAAGATTTGCGAAAGGTGTTCGGGCGCTATCCCTAGGCCGGTGTCCGCGACCTCGACGACGACTTCGCCGGCCGCGTCGTCGTAGACGGTGCGGACGGTGAGTTCGCCGCCTTCGGGCATGGCGTCGCGGGCGTTCAAAAGTAAGTTGAAGAAGACTTGTTGGAGCTGGTCGTGGTCGGCCTGAACGCGCGGGGCGCGCGGGTCGAAGTCGGTGCTGACGCGCAGGCGCTTGAAAGCCTTGTCGAAGCCGGCGAGGCGCAGGCCGGCTTCGGCGACTTGGGCGAGGTCGAGCGGCGCGCGCTCGGGCGGGCGCTGGCGGGCGAAGTCCGTCATGTCGCGCAGGACGCGCGTGATGCGCGCGATTTGAGTGTTGACGAGGCGAAGCATCTCGCGCGTCTCGGCCTCGTTCTCCTCGCGCAGCGGGCGCGACTGGAGTATCTGGACGAGCGACGAGATGGAGGCCAGAGGGTTGTTGACTTCGTGCGCGACGCCCGCGGCGAGCGTGCCGGCGGCGGCCAGCTTTTCCGTGCGAATCAGCTTCTCGCTCATCGCGCGCAGCCGCTCGATGTCCTCGGCCATCTTGCGGCTCATCTCGTTGAATGAAGATGCGAGCAGGCCCACTTCGTCGTTGCTCTTTAAATCCACCTGCGCGCCGTAACGGCCGCCGGCAACCTCGACGGCCGCCTCGGTCAGCCTTCGGAGCGGGCGTGAGATGACGCGGATGACGAGGGCGACGAGCAGCAGGTTCGGCAGGAGCGCCGTCACGACGCTGAAGACGAGGTAGCGGCGCCAGGCGTCGGCCGTCTGCCCGGCGAAGCTCAGCCAGACGACGGGAATCTGGAGGAGCGCGAAGCTCAGGACGGCGACCGCGCCGATGGAGAAGGCGACCTTGTAGGCGATGGGGAAGAGGCGGAACTGGTCGAGCGCCGACTGGATCGAGAAGAGACGGAAGTTCGTGATGGCGTAGGCGTAGATGATGGCGCCGAAGAGGACGAAGACCGAGCCGACCGGCAGGAGCGAGTAGACGCCCGAGAGCGGCAGCACGATGTTGGCCGCCGTCTTCAGAGTCGCCGTGATGATGAGCGCCCAGAGGATGGCGCCGAGTTGCTTGCCGCGCAGCGTCCCGCGGTACGCGCGCCACTTCGCGTAGAGCCGCGCGAAGCCGTAGGCGAAGAGCCCGTAGATGTAGAGGCCGTAGGCGTAGGCGAGCGGCGACAGGCGGATGGAGAACTCGCCCTCGGGGCCGAACTCGATGCGCCGCCACATCGCGCCCGCCAAAGACGCCGGCACCAGCACCAAGCCCGGCGCGAACATCACGGCCGCTCGCCGCCAAGGCACCGGCCCGTTCTCCGGAAAGACCCACGCGAAGACGACGAAAGCGAGTTGGAGCACGAGCGCCAGCGCGAAGCTCAGGCCCGCCCACCAGCGCGCCGTCGCGCGCCCGCCGCCGAACCCCCACATCACGATGTCGTTGACGGTCCAAAGGGCGAGGCACGCGATGAAGGCCGCGAACGTCTGGTGCCCGCGGCTGCGCGGCGCGGCCACGAAGACGTAGAAGCCGAGCAGCACGAGCGTGAAGAGCGAGAGCAGCAGCAGCGCGAGAAGCATGGATGAGCAGCAGTCCCTTTTCGTCCACTGTCTTACCGTCTAACCTAAAGAGAGAATCAGCGCGGCGACGA
>DASZEK010000024.1:0-102261 GCA_035941045.1 Pyrinomonadaceae bacterium
GTCCAAGAGCAGCACCTTCGGCTCCGCGACGAGCGCGCACGCGAGCGCCAGCTTCTGCTTCATGCCGCCGGAGAGACTTCCCGCGAGCCGGTCCGTGAAGCGCGCCATGTCGAACATTTCGAGGTAGCGGCGCCCGCGCCCCTCTATCTCTTCGCGCGAGAGCCTTCGCAACTCGCCGATGTAGTGGAGGTTTTCCGAGACGGTCATGTCTTGATAAAGGCTGAACGTCTGCGTCAGGTAGCCGACGAAGGGGCGCGCGTCGCGTGCGCTGACGCCGTACATCTCGGCCGTCCCCTCGGTCGCGGCCATCACGCCGCCGAGTATCTGGAAGACTGAAGTCTTCCCCGCGCCGTCCGGCCCGATGAGGCCGAAGATTTCGCCGGCCTCGATTTGCAGGTCGACGCCCTTGACGGCTTCGAGCGCGCCGTAGGACTTGCGTAACGCCCGCACCTCGACGGCGACGGGCCGCGCCTCGCCTTCAAGCTCCCGCCGCTCGTCGAACGCGAGCCCTTCAAGGTCGAAAGCTTCGGCTTCGTTCAGTTCTTCCAGCGCGCCTGTCATCGCTTCGCTCCTTTGCCCCGCGGCTCTACCCTGTTCACCTCGCGGCCAACTCTTCGGGGCCGACGAAGACCTTGCCGTCGGCCGGCATGCCCGGCTTGGCGTAACCGGTCGCGCCCTTGAGCACGAGCTTGACGCCGACCACCTGCTTGACGCGGTCGTCGCGGAAGTAAGTGTTCTCGGGCGTGAAGGAAGCCTCCGGGTCGATGCGCGAGACGACGGCCTCGATGGGCTTGTCGGGCGCCGAGTCGAGGAAGACTTCGGCGCGCTGCCCCGTGCGGACGCGGCCGATTTCGCCCTCGGGGACGAAGCCGCGCAGGTAGACCGTCGAGAGGTTGACGAGCGTCAGGACGGGCGTCCCCGGCGCGACCACCTCGCCCGGCTCGGCCGAGCGCGTCGCCACCGTGCCGTCCATCGGCGCGACGATTTGCAAGTCCTGCCGGTTGGCCTGCGCCTCGCTCAACTGCGCCTGCGCGCGCTCGCGCTCGGCCTGCGCGGCGGCGATGTCGGACTGCGCCTGCACCATCTGCTGGCGGATGCGCGAGCCTTCGGTGCTGCGGATGGCCGGGTTGGCGAGCGTCGCGCGGGCCGAAGTGAGCGCCGCGCGGGCCACCTCGACCTGCTTGCGCGAGGCGCGGACGGCCGCGGCGTGTGCCTCGGCGTTCGAGCGCGCGTGGCTGCCGGTCTGCTCGGGGATGTCGCCGCTGGCGGCGAGCGACGTGTAACGCTCCTCGTCGGCGCGCGCCTTCCTGTATTCGGACTCGGCCTGCGCGAGCTGCGCCTCCGTGGCGGCGACCGTCGCCTCGGCCTGACGGACGTGGCCTTCGGCGTCGAGCTTTGCCTGGTCGGTCCCGAGGCGGGTCTGTTCGAGTTCCGCTTCGAGGACGGCTATCTGCTGCTCGGCCCAGCGCACGCGGGCCTCGGCCTGACGGACGGCGCCCGCGGCCTGCTCCTCGCGGGCACGTATCTGCTCGTCGTCGAGGAGGGCGACGACCTGCCCGGCCTTCACCTCGTCGCCTTCGCGGACCGTGATTTCGCGGATGCGGCCCGAGGTCTTCGACGCGACCACCGAGTCGTCGCCCTCGATGCGACCGCTCACCTGAATGACGCCCGGCGCGACGGCCGGGCCGCTGAAGACGTAGCGCCAGCCGACGAACGTCGCCGCCGCGAGGACCGTTAAGAGGAGCGCCGCGCGGATTGCCTTCTTCGCCTTGGCGCGGTCTTTCGTGGCCGCGCCGTTACCTGCTTCGGTGTATGTTGCCGTAGACATATTCACTCCTTATCGAAGCCGGACTCAGAGTCGGCCGGGTTGTTTGCGGTCACGAACCTGCGCGACGGGTCGCCCGGCCGCAGGGCCACGTTGTGCGTCTGGAGCGTGCTGCCGGTCGCGCGGCGGAAGTCGGCGATGGACTTGTTGAGGTCCGTCTGGGCCTGAAGCTCGCGGCCGCGCGCCGCTATCAAATCAATCTGCCGCTGCGAGACCATGTAGGTCGTTGACATGCCCGACTGGAACTTGCGCCGCTCGCTCGCGTACTGCTGCTCGGCCGTCGAGCGCGCGGCGGCGGCGGCCGAGAGTCTGGCCTCGGCCGAGCGCAAAGCCTGCATCGTGTCGCGCACTTCGGCCTCGATGACCTGCTCGGCCTGCGCGCGGCGGTTCTCGATGCGGCGGCCTTCGGCGAGCGAGCGGGCGTAGTTGGCCTGCGCCGTGCGGTTGCGGAAGGGGAGCGAGACGCGCACGCCCACCTTCACCGTCGGGTTGTTCTGCGCGAAGAGGTTCTTGAGCGACTTGCCGTAGCCGCCGACGATACGGCCGTTCGTGTCGAACGAGGTCGCCGGCAAGGCCGGTAGGCCGGAGAGCGACGAGAGCTGGTTGACGCGGTCCTGCAAGGAGACGAGGCCCGAGACGAGCGGGTTCTCTTCGTCGCGGAGGCTGCCGGCGAGCGCGTTGCTGCCGTAGCTGGCCGTCAGGTCAACCTGCGGCCTCGTCTGGTCCTGATAGAAACGCTGGTCGATCTTGTTGATGTCGGCGCTCGTCGAAAGCTCGGCCAGCTCCAGCCGTTCGTCGAGCGCGGTGGCGACGGCCTCTTCGAGCGCGACGCGCGGCGCCGCGAGGTCAACGGGCGTCACGGGCAGCAGCGCCTTCGACCAAAGCTCGGCCTTGCGGTCGGCGGAGAGCATCGTCTTCAGCCTGTTCTCGGCGCGCGAGACGGACTCCTGCGCGGCGTAGACGCTCTGCTCGAAGTTGCGGACCTGCGTCTCCGATTCGAGCAGGTCAACCGGGGCGATGGTGCCGCGCTCGACCTGACGGCGGTCCGACTCGGCCTGCGCGCGCGCCTGCTTGACGGCGTCAATCTGGATTTGCAGGTTGCGGAGCGCGTAGGCCAGCTCCCAGTAAGACTGCTCGACGTTCGTGATGACCTCGGTCGCGCGGCGGCGGAACTGCGCGTCGGTCAAGCTCAGGTTCTTCTTCGCTATCTCGATGCGGCGGCGCGTGTCGTCTGTGCGACGGCCGCGCGCGAGCGGCTGCGTGTAGCTGAACGAGAAGCCGTTCGAGACGGCCGGGTTGATGTCGTAGAAGGTGTTGTTCGTGGAGAGTCGGCGCGAGGTGAACTCTACACGGTAGGAGCCGCCCGCGCGCGGCGAAAGCCCCTCGAAGCCCACGCGCCCGGTCACGTTCGTCTCCGTGAGCGAGCCGCCGCGCCCGCCCGCGAGGAAGGAGGCGACGGGCGTCTCGGTGCGCTCGAAGAAGCTTTCGGTGTTGAGCCGCACGTCGTAGGCGCCGCGCGCGGCCGTCAGCTCGTGCTCGGCGACGCTCACGTCGATGCGCGTGGCGTCAATCTCGTTGTTGTTTTCGAGCGCCATGCGGACCGCCTCGTGGAGCGTGAGCGGCAAAGGTTGGCTCGCGTCCACGCCGACCCGCTCGACCGACGGCAGAGGTCGCGCCGTCGCCTCGTAATCGGGCGCGACGGCGGGCGGGTCCGCGGGCAGGGGGTTGGCGGTCGGCGCGGTGGTCGGAGTCGGCGTCGGGCGCGTCTGCTGCGCCGCCGGCCGGGGCGGCTGGTTGGTGTTCGCGCCGCTCTGCCGGGCCTGTGCGCCGGCCGCCTGGAGCGTGCAGGCGGCGAGGACGAGCGCGGCGGCGCGGGCGGTTTTATGGATGACGTTCGACCATCGTTGCATGATGTCACTCGTTCCCTTCTTTAAGTCTTGCTAGGCGTTCTCGCGTTCGGCGATGTCGATCACTTGCTGGAGGAAGAAGTGGAGGCCCTCAAGGGCGACCTCCTGCTCGCGCCTGAGCCGTGCGAGGACGGACGCGCCCTCGCTGTCGAGAAAACTGATGTCGGCGAGGTCAACCGTGACGCTGGCGCCGGTCTGCGTTTTCAGGTCCGTGCAGACCTGCTCCAACAGCTTCGCGTCCGCGACGCCGAGCGTGCCCTCGACGCGGAGCAGAGCCCGCCCGCCCGCGACGCGACCTTCGAGTTGTGTAATGCGTGTCGTCATCATTCCCCTTCTCTCTTTCGTTTAAGCCCCCTTGTCTCGCCCGCCTTAAGGGCAACCGCGGGGCCACGACGCCGCGGGGAAGCACAGACGGGCGTAAAGTGTTGAAGGCTTTATGGAAAGGGCGAGGCGGGCGGGCGACGCGAGGAAGTGGAAACGGCGAGCCCGATGCGGCCGGCCGCATCGGATGCGGGATGCCGCATCGGGGGCGAAGCGAGTTCGGAGGAAGGTTCGTGAGGGCGGCCGGGCTACATCAGGCCGAGCTTCTTCATGCGGTCGCGCAGGGTGGAGATGGGGAGGCCGAGGATTTCGGCTGCGCCGCCGCGGCCACCGACGACGCCCTTCGTGTGGCGGAGCACGTCTTCGATGTGGGCGCGCTCGGCGTCGGCGAGCGAGACGAGGCCGGCGGGGGCGGCGGCCGAAACACTCGCGCCCGCGGCGCCCGCCGCCGGGACTTCCAGCTCGGCGAGCGGGGCCTGTAGCTCGTGGCCGCGGGTGAGGATGACGGCGCGCTCGACGAAGTTCTCAAGCTCGCGGACGTTGCCCGGCCAGCCGTAGCGGCACAGCGCCTCGACCGTCTCGGAGGGGATGGAGTCGATGCGCTTGTTCATGCGGCGCGAGTGCTTCTGCGCGAAGTAGCCGGCGAGGAGCGGGATGTCTTCGGCGCGCTCGCGCAGGGGGGGCAGGAGGATGGGGAAGACGTTGAGGCGGTAGAAGAGGTCCGAGCGGAACTTCTTCTCGGCCACCATCTGGCGCAGGTTGCAGTTGGTGGCGGCGATGAGCCGCACGTCAACCTTGATGGTGCGCGAGCCGCCCAGCCGCTCGAACTCCTGCTCCTGTAGGACGCGCAAGAGCTTCGGCTGTAGCTCGACGGGAATCTCGCCGACTTCGTCGAGGAAGAGCGTGCCCTTGTTCGCCAGCTCGAAGCGGCCCGCGCGCTGGGCGACGGCGCCGGTGAAGGCGCCGCGCTCGTGGCCGAAGAACTCGCTCTCAAGCAGGCCGGTCGGGATGGCCGCGCAGTTGACCTTGACCATCGTCCGCTCGCGCCGGGCGCTCAGGTCGTGGACGGCGCGCGCGATGAGCTCCTTGCCCGTCCCCGTCTCGCCGCAGATGAGGACGACCGAGTCGGTCGGGGCGACGGTCCTGATTTGTTCGAGGACATCTTTGAGCGCGCGGCTCTGGCCGACTATCTCGGCGAAGTTGTACTCGGCCTTAATCTCTTCTTCGAGGTACAGCTTCTCGCTCGCCAGCTTGTTCTTCAGGCCCTCTATCTCGCGGTACTGCAAGGCGTTCTCGACGGCGATGGCGAACTGCCGGGCGATGTGGCCCAGCATCTCGGCGTCGGCCTCCTTGAAGGCCGCCTCGCGGCGGCTGGCGATGGCGACACAGCCCAAGGCGCGGTCGTGCGAGATGAGCGGGGCGTTGCACGACGAGCGGATGCCTGCGGCGAGCGCGCGCTTGAGGATGGGCGACGAAGGCGTCCACTCTTCGAGCCGCTGGATGAGGACGGGGCGGCGCGACCTGAAGGCGAGCCCCGCCGGGGTGCCTTCGAGCGGCATCAGGACGCCTTCTTCGAGGTACACGGCCGACGGCTCGACCCACTCCTGCGAGTGCACGCGCAGTTGGCCGCTCTCGGGGTCGTAGAGCGCCATGCCGGCGAGGTCGTGTTTGAAGTAGCGGCGCAGGCAGTCGGAGGTGGCGCGCAGCAGTTCGCGCAGGTCGAGGATGGTGGTGATGGCGTTGCTGACTTCGAGCAGCGTCTCGGCGCGCTCGCGCTCCTTGGTCGCCCGCTCGAAGTTGAGCGAGTTCTCGACGGCGATGGCTATCTGGTCGGCGATGCGCTGGAACATCTCCACGTCGGCCGGGGTCATGGCGTCCCGCTGCCGACTCCCCAGCGCGATGATGCCGAGCGCCCGCCCGCCCGTGACGAGCGGCACGCAGCAGAAGGACTGGAGGCCCTGCTGCTCGAAGAACCTGCGCGCCATCGGCGCCGAAGTCTCGTCGGCGCCCACGGGGCTGCGGAAGACGGGGCGGCGCGTGGCGAAGGCGAGCCCCGACAGCGTGCCCTCTATCGGGACGGGCTCGCCCTCGTAGATGTCCGTGTCGGGCCGCGCGCGGTCGAAGGCGTGGACGCGGAGGCTGCGCGTCGCCTCGTCGTAGAGCGACAGCGCGGCGAAGTCGTGTTGGAAGTAGGCGTGCAGGCAGCCGGAGGTCGCGCGCAGCAGCTCGCGGATGTCGAGGTGGGTGGCGACGGCGTTGTTGACTTCGAGGAGCGTGCGGACGCGCGAGCCCTCCTTCGTCGCCCGCTCGAAGTTGAGGACGTTCTCGACGGCGATGGCGACGGGGTCGGCGATGTGCCGGAGCAGCTCGGCGTCTTCCGGCGTGAAGGCCGACTCGCGGAGGCTGGCGACGTTAATCGCCCCCAGCACGCGGTCGCGCGAGATGAGGGGGACCGAGCAGCCGCTCCGCAGGCCGGCCTCGTAAGCCAGCCGTATCTCGGGCGCGGTGAACTCTTCGAGGTCCACGCGCTCGCGCATGACCGTCCGGCGCGTCAGGATGGCGAGGCCGGGGGGCGTCCCCTCCAGCGGCAGCAGCGAGCCCTCCCTGAGCAGGTCGCCGGGCTCGGGCGTGTCGAGGCCGAGCACGCGCAGCCGCCCGGCCTCCTCGTCGTAGAGCACGAGGCTCGCCACGTCGTGGTTGAAGAAACGTCGGAGGCAGTCGGAGACGGCCCGCAGGAGGTCGCCGATGCTGAGGTTCGAGACGACGGCCGCCGTCACTTCGAGCAGGATTTGTGCCCGCTCCGCCTCGCCCGCGCTCCGCCTCGCGCCCCCGGCGGGCGAGGCGGTCTGTGTCTCGTGGGCTGGCGTCTCTTCGGGCATCTCTGAAGGCGGTCGGCCTGTCTTCCCGGTGACGAGGGCGACTAAGTGGCGGAAAATATATTTCAGTTCCGGCGAAATGAAAAGCATAATCCCGTCAGACCGGGAGGGAGGGACGCATGAAGACCATGGGGCTCATCGGCGGCATGAGCTGGGAGTCAACTGCGGAATACTACCGCCTCATCAACCGCGGCGTGCGCGACGCGCTCGGCGGGCAGCACTCGGCGAAGGCGCTGCTCTACAGCGTGGACTTCCAAGAGGTCGAGGTGTTGCAGCGCGAGGGCAGGTGGGACGAGGCCGACGCGCTGATGGTCGAGTGCGCGCGGCGGCTGGAGCGCGGCGGCGCGGACTTCATCGTTCTTTGCACCAACACGATGCACAAGTGCGCGCCGGCCGTCGAGAGCGGCGTCGGGCTCCCGCTCCTGCACATCGCCGACGCGACGGGCGCGCGCATCAGGGCGGCCGACTTCGCCCGCGTCGGGCTGCTCGCGACGAGGTTCACGATGGAGGACGACTTCTACACGCGGCGGCTCCGGGAGAGGCACGGCGTCGAAACAATCGTCCCCGACGAGGCCGACCGCCGTCTCGTCCACCACGTCATTTACGAGGAGCTGTGCCGGGGCGAGGTCCGCGCGGAGTCGAGGCGCGAGTACTTAAGAATCATGGACGGCCTCGCCGGGCGCGGGGCGGAAGCGATTATCCTCGGGTGCACGGAGATAACGCTGCTGGTGGGGCCGGAGGACACGCCGCACCGCCTGTTCGACACGACGCGCATCCACGCGGAAGAGGCCGTAGCGCTGGCGCTCGGGGAGGACGGCGCGCGATAATGGGCCACACCGTCAGGGCAGAGGCTTCTCGTAAATGATCTACCTTCTTCTCGCCGCCGTCCTCCTCGCCGTGCTCGTCCCGAGCGTGCTGCTCATCGTCTATTACTACTGGGGGCCGAAGGGCGGGCCGCCGCGCTCTTAAATGCGGGTGAAGTTTGGCGTCCGCGAACTTTGCGCCTTTGCGTGAGGGTTTTAAGAGCCCGTTTGAAAAATCCCCGGAGGGGATACCGACAATAGCCGGGGGTAAGCGGAGGCGAAGCCGCAGCGCCGCCCGCGGTCACGACGCAACGAAGAATCCGACCCCGAAGGGGTCGCACCCGCGTATCAAGGTGCGACCCCTTCGGGGTCGGATTCTCTTTTCGTCTCTACCGGGGGCGGCGCTCAGATGCTCCGCATCTTCGCTTGGCCCCGGCTATTTCAGGCGACCCCTGCGGGGTCAAACGCTTCTGGTGACGGCTTCTTACCGAACGCCGAGCCCGCCGCCGCGCACGCGCACGCCCATCAGGCGGGCCGGGAACTCGCCGAAGTCCTCGACCTCCCAGGTGTTGCCGTCGCGCAGACGGACGCGCGCGGCCGGGATGATGGTGCCCTGCCCGCGGCCCCCCCGGTCGAGGAAGATTTCCGCGTAGCCGAAGCGGTAGTCGGCCGAGCGCGTGCCGTAGCGCATCTCGAACATCCGCACGTTGCGCTCGTAGAGCACGGTCAGCTTCGTGCCGCCGTCCGGCCCCGGCGACTGGATGACGGCGTTGGCCGTCACGCCGACGTTGTTGCCGAGCGAGATGCGGCCCGCGTCCATCCTTGAGAGCGTGCGCAACAAATCGTCCTGACTGCGCCCGAGGGCGTCGTTAAGCTCCTGCACCTCGCCGGGCGACGTGTACCTGTTGATGATGAGGTTGAAGGGCAGCGAGCGCCCGCCGTAGCGTCCGCCGACGCCGATCATCGTCCCCTGCACGTAGACGCGACCGCCCCCCCTCTCGCCCTGCGCCGCGGCGCCCGCCGGCAACACGGCCGCGGCGCAAAGTAGCAGCACCGCGCAGGTAAGATTCCACCTTGTTCGCAACTTCATATATCCTCCCGAGACTGTCTGTTAAATGGGGAAACGAAATAGTACCAAGGGGCCTCCCGCCGGTCTGTACGCTCTCGCACGACGGCGCGGGCGTTGTGCCCCGGTTCGTTCTCATTGCAATATTAGGCCGCTGATTTTCGCGGAAGGACGCGGATTTATAACAAATGCTTTTCTTCATCGCCCTCTCACTGGCGCTCGTACTCCCGGCCGGCTCCGCTCGCGCTCAGAGCGGCTGGACGCTCGCGTGGTCCGACGAGTTCAACGGGCCGGCGGGCGCGGCCGTGGATTCGACGAAGTGGGGCTTCGACGTGGGCGGGGGCGGCTGGGGCAACAAGGAGCTTGAGTATTACACCGACGGCACGCGCAACGCCTCGACCGACGGCGCAGGCAACCTCCGCATCGTCGCCTTGAGTGAGACGCTGTCGCGCAAGGTCGCGCGCTGCTGGTACGGACAATGCCGGTACACGTCGGCACGCATCTTAACGAAGGGCAGGTTTCAGCAAACTTACGGCCGCTTCGAGGCGCGTCTGAAGATTCCTTACGGGCAGGGCATCTGGCCGGCCTTCTGGATGCTCGGCTCGAACTTCGACTCGGCCGGCTGGCCCGCCTGCGGCGAGATAGACATCATGGAGAACATCGGCCGCGAGCCGTCAATCGTTCACGGCACCCTCCACGGCCCCGGCTACTCGGCCGCCGCGGGCGTCGGCGCCCCTTACTCCTTAGCATCTGGCCGACGCTTCGCCGACGACTTCCACACCTTCGCCGTCGAGTGGGAGCCGGACGTGGTCCGCTGGTACGTGGACAACCAACTCTACCAGACGCGCACGCCCGCCGACCTGCCCGCCCGCTCGGCGTGGGTCTTCGACCGCCCCTTCTTCCTCATCCTGAACGTCGCCGTCGGCGGCAAATGGCCCGGCAGCCCCGACGCGACCACCGTCTTCCCTCAAACCATGCTGGTTGACTACGTCCGCGTCTACCGCCGCTGAGACTATCGCCCGCGCCGCCACGTCCGCGTGAACGAGTTCGGTTGAGACATTATCCTCTCCTCCTTTCGGCCGACCGTCACTCACTAACGCGCGGGGGAGGGCCGGAAGGTATCAGGCGAGTCTCAGGGGGACTTTCAGTCTTTGGCGCGTGCGTACTGCACGGGCCAGGGCACGTCGGCGCCGAGCGACTTCGCGGCGTGGAGAGGCCAGTAGGGGTCTCGGAGCATGGCGCGGGCGAGGAAGACCACGTTGGCCTCGCCGTCGCGGATGATTCCCTCGGCTTGCGCGGGCTCCGAAATCATGCCGACCGCGCCGGTGGCGACGCCGACCTCGCGGCGGACGGCGGCGGCGAAAGGCACCTGATAGCCGGGCCCGACGGGAATCCTGGCGCGCGGCACGAGGCCGCCGCTCGAACAGTCAATCAAATCCACGCCCGCCTTCATCAACTCCCGCGAGAGCCTGACGGACTGCGGCAGGTCCCAGCCGCCCTCGACCCAGTCGGTCGCCGAGACGCGCGCGAACACGGGCCACTCCGCAGGCCACACCGCGCGCACGGCCTCGGCCACGCGCAGCGGGAGTCGCGCGCGATTGTCGAAGTCGCCGCCGTACTCGTCGGCCCTCCGATTCGAGAGGGGCGAGAGGAACTCGTGCAGCAGGTAGCCGTGGGCCATGTGTATCTCGACCACGCGGAAGCCCGCGTCGAGGCTGTGGCGCGCGGCGTCGGCGAACTGCCGGACGACCTCTTCGATGTCGTCACGCGTCATCTCGCGCGGGGCCGGGTGGCCTTCGGCGAAAGGCAGGGCGCTCGGCGCCAACGTCTGCCAGCCGCCCTCGCCCTCGCCGAGCGGCCCGCCGCCGCGCCACGGCACCTCGGTCGAAGCCTTGCGGCCGGCGTGCGCGAGTTGGACGGCGGGCACCGCGCCCTGCGACTCGATGAAGGCCGCGACGGGCGCGAAGGCGCGCGCGTGCTCCGCGGACCAGAGCCCCGTGTCGCCGGGAGAGATTCTGCCCTCGGGCGAGACGGCCGTCGCCTCCGCCATCACGAGCCCCGCGCCGCCCGTCGCGCGGCTCCCGAGGTGGACGAGGTGCCAGTCGTTCGGCAGGCCGTCGCGGCTCGAATACTGGCACATCGGCGACACGAAGACGCGGTTCCTGAACTCTGTGCCCCGCAGCCTGAACTTTGAAAACAGCTCGCTCACAGACTGGCCCCCTTCACCCCGCGCGCCGCGTCCGGCTCGTGCTCGGGGTCGAGCGCGGCCAGCTCGGCGACGACGAGGCGCTCGCACGCCTCGACGCTGCAAGCCTCTTCGGTGGGGCGGTCGCCCGCCCCGCCGCGCCGCTCGCGCGGGAGCCAGAAGGAGACGAGCAGCGACAGCGCCGCCAGCGCCGTCCCCGTCCAGAAGACGCGGTGGACGGAAGACGCGAGCGCGCCTTGCAGCGCGTCCAGAGTCTCGGGCCGCATCCCGACGCGCGCCTCGGGCTGGATGAGCGCGTTGGGGTGCGCCGCCAACTCCGTCGCCAGTTGCGGCGTCAGGCCCGCGCGCCCCTCTCGCCCCAACTCGCTCAGTTGTGAGGCCAACCCCGCCGACAGCACCGCGCCCATTATCGCCACGCCGACCGCGCCGCCGATGGAGCGCGCGAACTGGTTGAAGGAGGTGGCCGTGCCCAACTGCGTCCGCGGCACCGCCTGCTGCACCGCAATCAACAGCGTCAGCATCGTCAGGCCCAGTCCCGCCCCGATGAGTATCAAATCGAGGTAGAGCCACGCGCGCGCCGACTCGCGCCCGAAGCTCGAAAGCATCGCGAAGCCGAGCGTCAGCAGGAAGCCGCCCGCCAGCGTCGTCTTCCTGTACCCGACCCGCAGCAGCAGCCGCCCGCCGACCACCGCCATCCCGACCCAGCTCAGCATCAGCGGCGTCAGCAGCGACCCCGCCTCCGTCGCGTTCAACCCCAGCGCGCCCTGCGCGAACAGCGGCACGAAGGTGATGGCGCCGAACATCGCAACGCCGGCCAGAAAGCCGACGGCGATTGCCACCGCCACGACCCTGTTGCGGAAGAAGTGGAACGGCACGACCGGGTCTTCGGCCCTCGTCTCGACCCACGCGAAGACGGCGCCGACCGCCACCGCGCCCGCGAACAGCGTGAGGTTGCGCGGGCTCATGAGTTCGGCGACGCTGCCGCCGCCCTCGACGAGCGCGAGCATCAGGAGCGTGATGGCCGTCATCAGCGTGGCCGCGCCCGCGTAGTCAATCGCCGCGCGCTCCTGCCGCCGCGGCTCCTTCAGCGCCAGCCCCATGACGACCGCCGCCGCCAGCCCGAAGGGGATGTTGATGTAGAAGACCCAGCGCCAAGACAGGTTGTCGGTGATGAAGCCGCCCGCGACGGGGCCGACGACGCTCGCCAGCCCCCACACGCCGCTGAAGTAAGCCTGCATGCGCGCCCGCTCTTCGACGGTGTAGATGTCGCCGATGATGGTCATCCCGAGCGGGATGAGCGCGCCGGCCCCCAACCCTTGCAGGGCGCGGAAGGCGATGAGCTGCGTCATCGAGGCCGAGACGCCCGAGAGGATGGAGCCGACGAGGAAGATGGCTATCCCTGACTGGTAGATACGGCGGCGGCCGTAGAGGTCGGAGAGCTTGCCCCAGACGGGCACGGTCACGGTTGAGGTGATGAGGTAGGCCGAGAAGACCCAACTGTAATGGCTCAGGCCGCCGAGCGACGCGGTGACGGTCGGCATGGCCGTGCTCACGACCGTCGCCTCCAGCGCCGCCAAGAACATCCCCAGCATGACGCCCGCCGTCACGGCCACGCGCCTGCCCCTCGACATCTCAAGCGGCTGCGCCCGGCCCCCGCCCTCGAACTCTTCCATCAGTCTCCCCCCCGCTTCGTCACGACGAACTGCTAAGGGTAACGCGCGCCGCGCCCCCTGTCATCGTGAAGCCTTCACGAAACGACTCCGAAACGTTGGCGGCCGTAATGACGGCTTCGGGCGTTAGTCGTCCGAGGCGGGCTTCGTCCTCATTCTCTTGACGCGGGAGCGGCGGGACTTCTCTTCGAGGGTACGCTCTTTGGCGGCGCGCGTCCGCTTGGTGGGGACGCGCTTGGCCGGGCGGTGGTTGAGGCGTTCGACGCGCTCGCGGAGCTTGCGCAGGCAGGACGACTTGTTGCGGTGCTGGCTGCGCTCCTCGCGGCAGGTGACGACGACGCCCGAGGGCGCGTGCGTCAGGCGGACGGCCGTCTCGACCTTGTTGACGTGCTGCCCGCCGGGGCCGCCCGAGCGGAACGTCTCGACCTCGCACTCGCGGAGCAGGTCCTCGTCCGACTCGGGCAGCGTTATCACTTCGACGCCCCGACGGCCGCCTCGGCGACGACGCCGTAAAGCTCCGGCCGGCGGTCGGCGAGGCGGTCCAGCTCGTAGGCGCCCGCGACGTTGACTATCTTGTTGCGGTCGGCCTCGGCCGGCTCGACCTCGGCCGTGATGACCTCCTCGCCGTCGCCGCCGGCCTCGGCCAGCGTGTCGCCGTTGCAGTCAACAATCTTGCTGCGGCCGATGAAGCGCCAGCCGCGCTCGGTGCCGACGCGGTTGGCGGCGGCGAAGAAGGCGTGGTTCTCCTGCGCGCGCGCGTTGACTAAAAACTCGGGCGTGCGCCACGCGCCCGGCGGCCAGTTGGTCGGGAGGACGAGGAGTTGCGCGCCGAGGAGCTTTAAGACCCTCGACGCCTCGGGGAAGCTCGCGTCGTAGCATATCTGCAAGCCGACGCGGGCGGGCGGCGTGTCGAGCACGTCGAAGGGGCGGTCGCCGGGCGTGAGGAAGCGGTCAACGCCGAGGAAGGGCAGGTGCGCCTTCCGGTACGTGCCGACGACTCCGTCGGGGCCGACGAGCATGGCGGCGTTGTAGAGGCGGCCCGACGCGCCGCGCTCGATGAAGCCGACGACGGCGTGCGCGCCCGTCTCGCGGCAGGCTTCCGCGAGCGCCTCGGCCGAAGGCCCGTCCGCCCCTTCCGCGAACGGGGCCGCCTCGTCAAGCGACTCGAAGCAGTAACCCGTCAGCGCGCACTCGGGGAAGACGACGAACCCGGCGCCCCTCCCCGCCGCCTCGCGCAGCCCCCCGACGACGCGCGCCAGGTTCTTCGCGACGTTCCCAAGCTCGCAGTCCATCTGGACGCAGGCGATGGTTGTCTTCGACATGTTATCCGCCCTCACTCCACCTTGCCCGACACCTGCCGGCCGTTGCCCTTGAGTTCTTTCAGAAGCTCCTGGACGGCCGTCTCCAACTGGCGGTCGCGGCCCGCGAGGTTGTCCTCGGGCGTGTTCTCGACGAGGATGTCGGGCTTGACGCCGTAGTTCTCCATGTTGGTCTGGCCGCGGTCGAAGAGGTAGACGCCCGTGCCCGGCGTCCGCACGGTCGAGCCGTCAATCAGGCTGTAGCTGCCCGTCCCGATGACGGCGCCCGCCGTCGGCGTCCCGATGACCTTGCCGAGTCCGAGCGCGCGGAAGCCTGCCGGGAACATCTCGGCGTTCGAGCCCGAGCGCCAGTTCTGCAAGACCACCTTCGGGCCGAAGAAGCCGTTGAGCGGGCGCGTCGTGGGCTCGGTCCCGCGCGGCTGCCAGACCTGATACTGACGCTGGACGAGGATGGCTAAAAGCTCCTGCTCGATGTTGCCGCCGCCGTTCCAACGCTGGTCGATGACCATCGCCTCCTTGCTGCGGTACTCGCGCAGCTCCTTCTCGAAGCGGCGCAAGCTCGGCGCGTTCATCGCCTGGATGTGCACGTAGCCGACCCGGCCGCCCGACAGCTTGTCCACCACCTCGCGCCGCGACTTCACCCAACGCTCGTAGCGGAGCTGGCTGTAGTTCGCCATCGTCGTCGGCTCGATGCGCGTGCGCCACGCGCCCTCCTCCGAGGGCTTGTTGTTGAAGGTGACGGAGACTTTCTTGTTCAAACGATGATTGAGCAGCGGCCAGTAGTCCTCGCCGGAGCGCACCTGTCTGCCGTCGATGGCGATGAGGTAGTCGCCTTCCGCGACCTTCACCCAGTCCTTGTCGGCGGGGCCGTCCTCGTAGACGTGCGTGACGCGGTAGCGGCCGGAGGCGTCGGGCGCGAGTTCGATTCCGAGGTGGCCGGTCGAGACGGAGCCCGGCTCACGGCCCGAGGGCGGCGGCGCGGCTCCCGTGTGCGAGGCGTTCAGCTCGCCTATCATCTCGTTGACGATGTTAAGGAGTTCCTGACGGTCGCCGACGTACTCGACGAGCGGGCGGTACTTGGCGCGCATGGCGTCCCAGTCCGTGCCGTGCATCTTCGGGTCGTAGAAGCGGTACTTCATCGTGCGCCACGCGTCGTCGAACATCTGCGCCCACTCGGCCGGGCGGTCGATGCGGACCTTGGCGACGAAGTTGACGCGGCGGCGCGGGACGGCCGCCATCGAAGACGGGGCCGCAGGCGCGGCCGAAGCGGGGGCGCCCGCGGGGGCCTGAGGAGGCATCGGGACCGAGTAGACGTAGTCGCCCTCCTGGAAGAAGAGCGTGCGGCCGTCGCGCGAGACGTTGAGGTTGGAGACGCCGCCGCCGAAGCCCCCGCCGCCCGGCGTCGGCGGCTGGCCGTCGCCGCCCCCGGCCGCGGGCGGCGCGACGCTGGCGGTGATGCGCGTCAGCCGTCGTCCGTCGTCCTGCACGGCGTAGACGGCCGGGACGTTGGCCTGCCCGGCGAGTTCGAGCGTGGCGAAGACGAGCGTGCGCCCGTCCGGCGAGACGTTAAAGGAGAGGACGGGGAAAGGCATCCTCGTCAACTGCTTCGTCCGGCGCTTGAGGCCCGGCCAGTCGATGTTGACGGGGCGCGGCGGCGTGCGAGGCCCGCCCATCTGGCGTCGCATGCCCGGCCCCTGCGCGCCCGCGCCTGCCTCGCCCGCGGGGGGAGCCTGTTGAGCCTCGGCGGCTTCGGCCTCGGCGCGCTCCTCGGGGTCGTCGGGGTCGCGCTCCAGCCGTTCGAGCACGACGGAGAAGAGCTGGATGTTCGGCAGACCCGACGCCTGCCCGAAGCTCGTGCTCTCGTTGCGCGCGAAGAAGAGCTTGCGTCCGTCAACGGAGAAGCGCGGGCTCGTCTCGCTGAAGGACTCGAAAGTGACCTTCCTCTCTTCCCCCCCGGTCGAAGGCGCGAGGTAAACGTCGGTCGTGCGCGTCACGTCCGGCTTCGAGTAGGCGAGCCACTTGCCGTCGGGCGACCACGCCGCGCTCCCGACCTGCCCGTAGCGCGACTCGGTAATCACCTTCTCCTGCTTGCTCGCCACCGTCACCACGCGCAGCTTGTTGTCGGAGGACGTGTAGGCAATCTGCGTCGAGTCGGGCGACCAAGAGTGGGCATTCTTCAGCGCGTCGAGGTCGGTCAACTTCTGCGGCTCGCCCGCGCCGTCGGCCGACGAGACGTAAAGCTCCTCGCGCCCGCTGCGGTCCGAGACGTAAGAAATCCACTTGCCGTCGGGCGAGTAAGACACGTCGCGGTCGCGCCACGGGCTGTCGGTAATCTGGCGCAGGTCGCCCTCCTCGACGGGCGCCGTGAAGACCTCGCCGTGGACGGAGACGACGATGCGGCGCGAGTTGGGCGCGAGGTCGTAGTCGTCAACCTGCGAGTTGAAGTCGCGCACCTCGCTCAAGCTCTCCTGCGTCTCGGCGGCAATCTCCAGATGTATGGGCGTCACGCGCCCGCTCGCCACGTCGAGCTTCGAGACGCCGAAGTCGTGCTCGAAGACGATGGTCTTGCCGTCGGCGCTGATGGAAGGCCAGCGCACGTCGCCCGACTTGAAGGAGGTGACGCGCTCGGCCTTGCCGCCCGCTTCCGGCACGCGCCAGATGTTGGTGAGCCCGTTGCCCTCGCGGTCGCTGACGAAGTAGATGCGGCCGTCGTGCGCCCACATCGGCCACGAGTCCATGCCGTCGAAGTCGGTCAGGTTCGTAAACTTCTTCGCGGCGATGTCGGCCACTATCACGTCCGATTGCGCGGAGCCGCGGTAGAACTTGCGCCAGTAAGACTGCGACTTCTGGTTGTAGGCGAGGCGCCGGCCGTCGGGCGAGAAAGAGCCCTGCACGCCCATGTCGGCGCCGGCCGACTGCGCCGCGCCGCCCTCCGTGCTGACGGTGTAGAGCCGGGCGGCGAAGTCCTCGCCGCGGTTCGACGAGAAGAGGACCGCGCGGCCGTCGGGCGTCCACCCCAGCACGGTGTCGTCGGCCGAGTGGAAGGTGAGCTGCTTGACGGCGCCGCCGGCCGACGGGATGAGGAAGACATCCAGGTTGCCGTTGCGGTCGCTGGAGAAGGCAATCCACTTGCCGTCGGGCGAGAAGCGCGGGTACACGTCGCGGGCGCGGTGGACGGTCAGGCGCTGCTGGTTGCGGCCGTCTTCGTCGGCGGCCCACACGTCGCCGAGGTAGCTGAAGGCGACGCGGCCCTGGTGGTAATGCGGGTAGCGGACGAGCCGCGCCTGACGCGCCTGCGCGAAGGCGGCGACGGGCGCGAGCCCGAGGAGGACGAGCGAGAGCAGGAGGGTCTTCTTCATGGCTTACCTTTCGAGGCCGCGAAGGCTTTAGATGTTTGAGGCTTGCGCGCGTATTGTAGAGGAATTCCGGCGGCGCGCGCCAGCCCCCCGTTTGCTTTATAATCCCGACAAATAACTTCTCCCCCGGCGAACGCGTTCTCCCGAAGGAATCGTCTTAAAGGTCATGCGCGAATTTATAAGAACCTCGACACTGATGCTCGCCCTCCTTCTGCTGTCCGCCTCCTTCGCCGAGGCGCGCGCCGCCGAGCGTTGGTCGGCGAAGCTCGACGGGCGCGTCCGCTTCTACCAGACGACCGAGGTGGGCGTCCTCGTCGTCGGCACGGAGAAGTCGCTCTACGGCGTGGACGCCGAGACGGGCGACGTGCTCTGGCGCCTGAAGGGCGCGCGGCTCGACGAGACGGACGTGGCGGCCGTGCCCGGCACCGACCTCCTGCTCATCAGTCTTGAGAAGGGCGGCAAGACGCGGCTCGAAGCGGCGGACCTTCTGACCGGCGGGCGCCTCTGGTCGAGCGAGCGCGTCCGCGGCTCCGTGATGCAGACGGCGTTCGAGCCCGACTCGCGGATGCTCGCCGTCGTGCTCGCGCGCGACGCGCGGGGCGAGGCCCGCGACGGCTTCAAGCGCAAGCCGCGCGTCCACGTCTTCGACGTGTCTTCGGGGCGCGAGCTTTGGGACCGCGAGCTTGAGAGCGAGGTGGAGATGATGCCCGCGGCCACGGGCGACGGCGACGTGCCCTACACGCTCGACAACTACCGCGCGCCGCTCTTCCTCGACGGCCGCCTCTACCTCTTCTACGAGGGCGTCACGTCGCTCGACGCGCGCACAGGCAAGGAGCGGCGCCGCGAGAAGTTCCGCGTCAACGAAGAGGGCCTGGCCTTGACCGAGGCCGACGCGCTCGCCGACGAGCGTTTCGTCTACACGACGGGCCGCGGGCGCGTGCGCGCCGTCTCGCGCGAAGACGGCGAAGAAGTTTGGGAGTCGAAGGATTTGGGATTGACGCCCGAGACCATTTTGGCCGGCGGCGTGCTTTACGTCCGGACCGGCGGGCAGTTCACGCGCCTGCGAGACGGCGAGACGCAGGCGCGCGGCCCCTACGGCGTCAGCGCCCTCGAAGCCTCGACGGGCAAGGTGCTCTGGCGTTACAAGGGCGCCGACAAGGGCATCACGAACATGGCGCTGCCCGACCCCTCGACCGTCGTCGTCGCCGACCGCGACGACCTCATCTTCCTCGACTCGTCGACGGGCAAGCGCAGGCAAAAAGTCTCGCATGGCGTCGAGCGCGCCGCCTTCGTCCTGATTAACGAGGGCGGCCGTCTCGTCGTCGGCGGGCCGAGCGAAGTCGCCGCCTTCGACCTCTCGGGCCGCGAAGAGTGGCGCGAGCGGCACGACGCGCCGGGGCGCGGCATCCTGCGAACCGTCGCGGCGGTCGCCGCCCGCGCCGCCTCTCTTTACTTCCGCTACGGCGGCGCCGCGACGACCGTCTTCCGCGGCGCGCAAATCCTCAACGCCGCTTCGAGCCTCCGCTGGTCAGGGCTGGCCGCGCACGCGACCACTTCTAACCTCACGAGCCTCGCGGCCAACTACTCGCGCGAGTACGCGCGCGAACGCTTCTCGGCCTTCGGCGTCCTCGGCCGCGCCCGCGACCTCTCGCGCGCCCCGCGCTCTTTGAGCGTCCCGCGCCCCGACATCTCGGTTGACGTGGACGTGGAAGAGCGCCTGCTCGACCGGCTCGACCCTTCGCGCCAGCTCGAACGCCTCTCGCGCTTCCTCTGGCGCCGCCGCCGCCTCGCCGCCCTGCGCGGCCAGTGGATGTACTTCTACACGGACCTGCGCGGCGCGGGCCGCGGCCTCGCCGGGGTCAACGTCAACACCGGAGGCACCGACCGCCGCATCCGCCTCTCCGACCCCGACGCCCACTTCATCAGCGACGAAGTCACCGGCCTGCTCTACAGCGCCAAAGGCGAACGCCTCAACGCCTACGCCCTCGGCGGCGACGGACGGTCGGACGAGTAGCCACGGCACTCTTTTGACGTAGCTACTTTCTGTAGTTACACTTTTCGGCATGGATTTTGAGTGGGACGAAGCCAAGCGCCGCTCGAATCTGCGTAAGCACGGGCTCGATTTCCTCGGCGTCGAGCAGGTTTTTGAGGGCGTGACGGTCACGGTCCCCGACGGCCGTTTCGATTACGGCGAGGGCCGCTTCGTCACGTTCGGGTTGCTTGACGGTCGCGTGGTTGCAATCGCTCACACCGAGGCCGACGAAGTAATCCGCGTCATCTCGGTTAGGAAGGCGACGAAAGATGAAGAGAGCAGCTACTTCAAAGAAATCGCGAACTGATTGGGAGCGCGTGGACGCTCTCAAGGATAAGGATATTGATTTCTCCGATACCCCTGAGGTCTCCCCGGAGATGTTCGCGCGGGCGGTCGTTCGGCACGGGTTGAAGCCTGTGCCGCGAAAGGCGCAACTGACGCTGCGTCTTGACAGCGACGTGCTGGAGTGGTTCAGGAAGCAGGGGCAAGGGTATCAGACGAAAATAAACGCACTTCTCCGGGCGTATATGGACGCCCATAAGGCGTGAGGTATCCATGAAGAGAATCTTTCTCGCCTCGCTGCTCGTCTTCGTCCTGTGCGCCGCGGCGCGCGCGCAGGAGAAGATTGACATCTCGCTCGCGCACGGGAGTGCGGAGGAGGCGCAGACGAAGGCGCAGTTGCAGAGGCTCCTCGGGGCCTACGACCTGTCGAAGTGGATTTTCACGAGGTCGGTCGTCATCGACGAGCGCGCCATACCGCACAGCCACCCCACCCTCACGCTGAGCGCGCGCCACTTGAAGGACGACGAGCTGCTGCTCTCCACCTTCGTGCACGAACAGCTCCACTGGCTCCTCGACCAGAGGGAGAAGGAGACGGAGGCCGCGATTAAAGAGCTGCGCGCCATGTTCCCGAAGATACCCGTCGGCTACCCCGAGGGCGCGAGGGACGAGCGGAGCAACTACATGCACCTGCTGGTGATATACCTCGAATACCGCGCCGACCGCGAACTGTTGGGCGAGCTGAAGGCCCGGCAGGTGATGGAGTTCTGGTCCAAAGACCATTACACGTGGATTTTCAGAACCGTCCTTGAGCGCCCGCGCGACATCGGCGAGATTGCTCTCAAGCACAGGCTGATTCCGGGCATCCGCGCGGAACGATGAGAAGCGAGAAGGAGAAGATGCTGGGCGGCGAGCTTTACGACCCGCTCGACCCGGAGCTGGCCGCCCGGCGGCGCCGCGCGAGGCTGCTCTTCAAGGCGCTCAACGACACCCGCGACGACCAGCAGGAGGAGCGCGCCCGCCTCATCAAAAAACTCATCCCCGACTCCGGCGAAGTCGATCGGCGCCGGCAGCGTCGTCACGCGTGACATCCCCGAAGGCGTCTTCGCCGCCGGCAACCCCTGCCGCGTCATCCGCGAGGCCGCCGACTAACGTTTGATGTCGCCCTCCTAGAAACTCCCGTCCATTCGTTATTTTTCAGTTACGAAACAGTTGAGGCATTACAGGGGCGGGTTTTCGGGGCGCTTCCGGCATCAGCCTTGCCCGAGTGGCCGCATCAAGGAGGCGAGGCTGATGAATACGTCCCAAAAAGAATCAATCGGCGCCGCGCGGCGTTCGGGTTCGCGTCTCATGTGCGTGCACGCGAGGGTTGCGAAGGCGCTGGCGGCCGTCACCTTGGCGGCACTGCTGATTCAGGCGCCGGCCTTCGCGGGGCAGCAGGCGGGGCAGGCGTCGGCGCAGAAGGGAGCGGCGGCGGCGAAGAAGGATGACGACGGCGTGCCCGTCCGCATCTCCGTCGCGGGGACGAAGGACGAGCCTTACCTCGTCGCACAGATAGGCGAGTTCCCCTTCGACCTCGACGACGCCGGCAAGCAATTTCTCAAGCAGGAATTCTTCGAGCACTTCTTCGCCGACACCTTCGGCCTCGACATCACCGAGGTGCGCTCGACGATGAAGATCAAGCTCCTGCCGCAGACGAAGGAGCTTGAGCGCGAGGGCGAGTTCGCCTTCGACGGCATCGCGGGCCGCATGCACGTCGTCGTCGCCAAGCGCAGCGTCCTCGTCACCTGCAAGTTCAGCGAAGAGGTCAAGCTCGACAAAGGCAGCCTCGCATCACTCCAGCTCGCCGCGGGCGGGAACGCGGAATGATTTGGAGCAGTAGTCAGTAGTCGGTAGCCAGTAGTCGGTAGAGAACGCGGAGCGTCTACTGACTACTGGCTACTGCTTTATTTCCTTCAGCGATTCACTGAGCCCATCATCGCCTCCGGGTAGCGCGTGCCGGCGGCGGCCCCCTTCGGCGCCACTTCGTCGATGCGGCGCAAGTCCTCCTCCGTCAGCTTCACTTCGAGCGCGCCCACATTCTCCTCCAGATACTTGCGCCGCTTCGTGCCGGGGATGGGCACCACGTCCGGCCCCTGGGCCAGCACCCACGCGAGCGCGAGCTGCGCGGGGCTACAGCCCTTCTCCTTCGCAAGCTCGCCGACGCGCGCGACCAGCTCAAGGTTCTTCCCGAAGTTCCCGCCCTGAAAGCGCGGGCTGTGACGGCGGTAGTCGTCCTCGGCCAAATCCTCGAAGCTCTTAATCTGGCCCGTCAGGAACCCGCGCCCGAGCGGGCTGTAAGCGACGAAGCCGACGCCGAGCTCGCGGCACGCGGCGAGGTTGCCGTCCTCCGGGTCGCGGCTCCAAAGGCTGTACTCGCTCTGCAAGGCGGCGACGGGGTGGATCGAGGCCGCGCGCCGCAGCGTCTCGGCGCCCGCCTCCGAGAGCCCGATGAAGCGGACCTTCCCTTCCTCGACGAGCCGCGCCATCGCCCCCACCGTCTCCTCTATCGGCGTCTCGGGGTCCACGCGGTGCTGGTAATAAAGGTCAATCACGTCCACGCCCAGCCTCTTCAAAGAGCCCTCGCACGCCTTCCGGACGTACTCGGGCCGCCCGCTGATGCCGCGCACGGTCGGGTCCGAGGGGTCGCGCACGACGCCGAACTTCGTGGCGATTGTTACTTGTTCGCGGCGCCCGCGGACGGCGCGGCCGACCAGTTCCTCGTTCGTGTGCGGGCCGTACATGTCGGCCGTGTCGAGGAAGTCCACGCCGAGTTCGAGCGCGCGCTCGATGGTCGCCAGAGACTCGCGGTCGTCGCGCCCGCTGTAGAAGTCCGACATCCCCATGCACCCGAGCCCCATCGCCGAAACCTTCAAACCGCTCCTGCCAAGCTCACGTCTTTCCACCGCCGTCCTCCTCCGTCCGGGTTTTCGTCTGACGAGAGCTTATGGCAGCGGCGCCGTATCTCAAAGCGGTCGGAAACTTGTTATCATCGGCGCCCATGTCTGAAAAGTCGGCGGAAAGTTTTCGCCTCATGCTGGTGGCGGGCGAGGA
Organism: Pyrinomonadaceae bacterium; assembly: GCA_035941045.1. Taxonomy (GTDB): domain Bacteria; phylum Acidobacteriota; class Blastocatellia; order Pyrinomonadales; family Pyrinomonadaceae; genus QHXN01. The sequence goes on from DASZEK010000024.1 coordinate 22,754, forward strand.
GTCGGGCGACGCGCACGCGTCGGCGCTCGTGCGCGCGCTGCGCGAGAGGGCGCCGCAGTCGCGCTTCGAGTTCTTCGGCTCGACGGGGCAGAAGATGCGCGAGGCGGGAGTCGAGTCGGTCGTGCGCGAAGACGACCTCGCCATCACCGGGCTCGTCGAGATAGGGCGCGCGCTGCCGCGCTTCCTCTCGGCCTACCGCTCGCTCAAGCGCGCCGCCTCGGAGCGACGGCCCGACGCCGCCGTGCTCGTGGACTGGCCCGACTTCAACCTCCGTCTCGCGCGAGCCCTGCGCCGCCGAGGCGTCCGCGTCGTCTACTACATCAGCCCGCAGCTCTGGGCGTGGCGCTCCTACCGCGTCCGGCAGGTGCGGCGCGACGTTGACCTGATGCTCACCATCCTCCCTTTTGAAAAGGAATGGTACGAGACGCGCGGCGTCACCCACGCCGAGTTCGTCGGCCACCCCTTCGCGGGCGAGGTCAGGCCGCGCTACGGCCGCGAGGAGTTCCGCGCGCGCCACGGGCTCGATTCTTCGCGGCCCCTCGTCGCGCTCCTGCCGGGGAGCCGCCGCAAGGAGTTCGAGCGCCACCTCCCCCTGATGCTCGACGCCGCCTCGCGCGTCCGCGCCGCGCGTCCCGAAACGCAGTTTGTCATCCCGCTCTCCTCGCGCCGCTCGCCCGAAGAAGCCGAGCGCCACCTGAGCGCGCACGCCGACGGCTTGAAGGCGAAGCTGGTCCGACACGAGACGCGCGAGGCGCTCGCCGCCTCGGACGCGGCGGCCGTGTGCAGCGGCACGGCGACGCTCGAAGCCGCCGTGCTCGGCACGCCGCTCGTCGTCGTCTACAAGGAGACGGCGCTCAACTGGCACACCCTCGGCCGCCTCATCAGCGTCGAGCACTACGGCCTCGTCAACCTCGTCGCCGGCTCCCGCGTCGCGCCCGAGCTGATGCAGAACGACTTCACCGGCGAGCGCCTCGCCCGCGAACTACTTTCACTGTTAGAGGAAGAAAGGAACGCCCGCGTCCGTGAGCAACTGCGCGACACGGCCGCCCGCCTCGGCGAAGGCGGCGCCTCCGAACGCGCCGCCGACGCCGTCCTCCGCGCCGTCAGACGTTGGAAGAGTGAGGGTAAGAGTTAGCTGTTAATTTTTGATTCGAGTTCGCGGACCTGGCGCTTGAGTTCTTCAATCTCTTCGCGCATGCGGGGGAGGCGGCCCCACAGGGCGTTGAGGCGCTTGTACTCGTCGAGCGGCTGGACGGGAGTGCCCCACCAGACGCCGGGGCGGACGATCTTGCCGGGGAGGACGCCTGCCTGCGAGCCGATGACGGCGCCCGAGAGCACGCGCGCGTGGTCGCCCATGCCGACCTGCCCGCCGATGACGGCGTCCGACTCGATGACCGTGCTCCCCGAGATGCCCGTCTGCGCGGCGATGACGACGCGCTCGCCTATTCGGACGTTGTGCGCAATCTGCACGAGGTTGTCTATCTTCGTCCCGCGCCCGACGCGCGTCTCGCCCAGCGCCCCGCGGTCGATGCACGAGTTGGCGCCCACCTCCACGTCGTCTTCTATCACAACCGTCCCGACCTGCGGGAACTTGTGATAGGCGCCCTTCTCATCCCTCACGTACCCGAACCCGTCGGCGCCGACGACGACGCCCGCGTGCAGTATCACGCGGTCGCCCAAAGTCACGCCCTCGTACAGCACGACCGAAGAGTGCAGCACGCAGCCGCGCCCGACGCGCACGCCCGCGCCGACGACGACGCCCGCGAGGATTTGCGTGCCCTCGCCCACCTCCGCGCCCTCGCCCACGACCGCGTACTCCGCGACGTGAACGCCTTCGCCGAGCTTCGCGCCCGCCGCGACCTGAGCCGTAGGGTGGACGCCCGCGGGGCGTTGCCGCGGGGGGTGGAGTGCGCGCGCCGCCAGCGCGAAGGCGAGCTTCGGTCGCGCGGCCTCGACGACGCAGGCGGGGCCTTCCAACTGTGCGCCCGTCGGCACGATGAGGCACGAGGCGCGGCTCGCGCGCGCGGCCTCGAAGCGCTTCGCGCCCTCGACGAAGGCCACGTCGCCCTCGCCCGCCGCCTCGACCGAGGCCACGCGCGCGAGCCTCACGCCCGCGCCCGAGCCCGCCACGACGCGTCCGCCGACGAGCGCGGCCAGTTCATCGGCGGTCATGCCTTCCAGCCTTTCGCTCATCTTTAAGGTCGGCCGAAACTTCGTAGAGCACGCCGCGCTCGGCCCCGCCCTCGTCCGCCCGCGCCTCGCGCGTGAAGCCGCGCTTCGAGCCCCGGATGAAGCCGGCGAGGTGTAGGACGTGCTCGTCCTCCGACTCCTCCAAGACCTCCAGCACGCGCTCCAGCGGCAGCCGCGCGCGGAATAGAAGCTGGTAGGCGCGCTTCAAGGCCGCCCGCTCCTCCTGCCCGAAGCCGCCGCGCCGCAGGCCGATGGCGTTCATGCCGCGGACGCGGGGCGGGTTGCCGTCGGTGATGAAGAAGGGCAGCACGTCCTGCACGACCTTCGACTTGCCGCCGACCATCGCGAAGCGGCCGAAGCGGACGAACTGGTGCGCGCCGACGTTCGACGACAGGAAGACGTGGTCCTCGACGTGGACGTGCCCGGCGAGCGCCGCCCCGTTGGCGAAGATGTTGTCGTCGCCCACCTCGCAGTTGTGCGCGACGTGCGCGCCGATCATCAGGAAGTTGCGGCTCCCGACCCGCGTGACCCCGCCCTCGCCGCTCGCCCTGTGAATCGTCACGTACTCGCGTATCAGGTTGTCGTCGCCTATCTCCAGACGGCTCGGCTCGCCCCTGAACTTCACATCCTGCGGCTCGCCGCCCAAGGTCGCGTGCTCGTAGACGCGGTTGCGCCGGCCCAGAGTCGTGAACCTCTTGACGACGGCGTGCGCGCCTATCTCGCACCCCTCTCCGATTGTCACCTCGTCCTCGACGACGGCGTAGGGGCCGACGCGCACGCCCGGCGCGACGGACGCATTCGGACTGACGATAGCTGTCGGGTGTGCTTCCATAAGGGTTTGAAAGGCTGTGATGGTACGACGCGCGCGAGGGAAAAGGCAAAACGGGGTGTCGGGTGTCGGGGGCCGGGTGCCGGGAGAAACAGTTAACCGGCACCCGGCACCCGACACCCAACACCTTTCTTCCGGCACCCTCTGACCCCGGCTAACACCTTGTCTTTACACGCAGATACGTATATGATGTGGCGGCCATCAAGTGGGGTCGGCCGGCCGTCGTGTGTCCGCGCCGAACTAATTCATACCGAAATTCATCAAAGAGTGGAAAGCGGCGCGTCAGAGCGGCGCCGTCCTCGACGAAGGAGAGAAGAGCATTGTTTAGTGACCAGTTCCGACGCGGGGAGGCGGAGAAGGGCCGCTTTAGCGGCGTCAAGACTTCGAAGCTGATTTCGGGCCTGTCCGACGTGGCGTGGAAGGCTTTCCAGTCCGTCAACCGGCGGCTGCCCGAGGGCGAGGCCATCCGGCCGAAGTGGGCGCCGGGGCCGCTCCTCAAATCCTACGAGCGCACCGCCCCGCCGCTCGGCTTCCCGCGCGAAACCGACTCCTTGTGCCCGCGCTGCGTCAAGGAGGTCCGCAACGCCGTCATCACCGGCGAGACTTCGCTCGAAACCCTCATGCACGCCCACCCCGGCGAGCTGAAGGCCGAGATTTACGAGGAGGGCGGGCAGGTCTTCATGCGCAAGACCTGCGAGAAGCACGGCGAGTTCAAGGACGTGCTGGCGACGGACGCCGACTTCCTTGAGCGCGTCGAAAAGCTCTTCTTCGGCCGCGACTTCCGCGCCGCCGAGGACTCTCACGTCCACAAGCACGGCACCTCAGACATCAAGTTCGGCCGCGGCGCCGTTTTGACCGTGGACCTGACGAACCGCTGTAACATGATGTGCAACCCGTGCTTCATGGACGCCAACCAGGTCGGCTACGTCCACGAGCCCACGTTCGACGACACGCGCGCCATCCTCGACCGCGCCGTGTCGTTTAAGCCGCGCCGCCAGATCATCATCCTCTTCTCGGGCGGCGAGCCCACGCTCTCGCCCCACTTCCTCGAATCGGTCGCCTACGCCCGCAAGGTCGGCTTCTACCGGATACTGGCCGCCACCAACGGCATCCGCTTCGCCGAAAGCATCGAGTACTGCAAGCAGGCCAAGGAGGCCGGCATGCACGGCGTCTACTTGCAGTTCGACGGCGTGAGCGAAGAGAAGAACAAGCACCGCGGCGTCGGCAACCTCTTCGACGTGAAGCTGCGGGCGATTGAGAACCTCGCCTCGGTCGGCATCAAGGTGACGCTGGTGACGACCATCGTCAACACCATCAACAACGACGCCATCGGCCAGATAGTCGAGTTCGCCGCCCAGAACATCGACAAGGTCCAGACCATCGCCTTCCAGCCCGTCTCCTTCACCGGCCGCGACGAGGACGTGCCCGACGAGATTCGCACGCAGCAGCGTTACACGCTCGCCTGCATGGCCCACGACCTCGACAGCCAGTTGGGGGGCCGCCTCAAGCCCCTGCGCGACTGGTTCCCGCTCTCGTCCTACTCGGCCTTCACCTCCGTCATGGACATGCTGCAAGGCGCCGACGCGCCGTGGGGCTGGTCGTCGTGCAACTGCCACCCGAACTGCGGCATCTTCACGCTGATGGTCGTCAACCGGAAGACCGGCGAGTTCAAGTCGCTCTTCGAGTTCTTCGACTACGAGCAGTTCATGAAGGACGTGTACGTCATCACGGACACGGCCCGCGGCCGGAAGCTGACGATGGCGCAGCTCGCGATGGCTATCATGCGCAACTTCTCGCCCGAGCGCGCCCCCGAGGGCTTCCCCGTCTCGCAAATCATCAACCTCTTCAAGCCCTCTTCGGCCAACTCCAACTCCGACCGCAACGACCGCATGAAGGCGCAGTCGGCGGACGACCCCTCGGACGTGTGGCGCGTCCTCTGCGTCGAGGGCATGTGGTTCCAGGACCTCTTCAACTACGACTTCCGCCGCACCGAGATGTGCGTCATCCCCTACGGCACGCAGGAGGGCGAAATCTCCTTCTGCGCCTACAACACGGGGGTGGGCTGGCGCCAGATAATCGAGGAGATGCACAAGACCGCCAGCCTCTCCGAGTGGTACAAGGAGCACGGCCGCCACGCCGTCTACGCCAAGGGCAAGCCCGTCCCCGGCATCCAGAAGGCGCGCTCCCTCAGCCTGCCCATCGTCCAACAGATTCTCGCCCAGGACGCCGACGAGTCCGACCGCGCCGCCACGCCCTTCCTCGTCACGGAGGAAGAGGAGGAGGCGGTCGTCTCCTAAAGCACGACCCTTAAACCCGGAGCCCGCGCGAGGCGTGTGTCACTCAAGGAAGTGGCACACGCCTTTTCGCGTGCGCGGCGGGGAAGTTTTAGAAAGACTGCGGACATCAATCCCAGCGAGGTGGCTCGGATGAAAACCCTCTTCGGACTCACGCTGCTCGCCGCTTTCTCGTTCGCCCTCTCGGTCGGCGCGACGGCGCAGGCGGCGGACGGCGCGGCGCCCGCCGACCGCTTCAGCGCGCAGCTCATCCCGCGCGACGCGAAGGTCTACATCGCGCCCTTCAAGGGCGAAGACCCCGACAGCCCCTTCGACGGCTTCGAGACTTACATGGCGGCGGCGCTGCGCAAGAAGAACGTCCCGCTCATCATGGTCACGGACCGCTCGCGGGCCGACTTCGAAATCGTCGGCACGGCCGACAGGAAGTCTGCGGGCTGGGCGAAGGTTCTGGTGTGGGGCGACTTCAGGGCGACCGCCTCGGCCTCCTTCACGGTCGTCAACCTGAGGACCGGCGTCATCGCCTTCGCCGACTCCTCGAACCGCTACTCCGCCTACCGCGGCATGCGCTCGACCGCCGAGAAGCTCGCCAAGTACCTCAAGCGGAAGATAGAGGACGACGAGAGGGAGCTGGCCCGCCGCCGAGACGTGCCGGCCCGCGGCATTTAATTTCCGGGGGTCCGCTGGTATAATCCGCCGGCCCGCCGGAGTGTTCTCGCCAATTCGAGAGTCCCACGCAGGCGGCACCAGCCAAGGGTTCGTCCGAAAACTTTCGCCCACAGTCCGTCAGAGTCCCCGCCGCGCCCCCGTCCGCGGCCCAGGTTTCACCACCTCGGAGGTTTTTATGCGTCACTTCAAGAGGGCCTTCGCCCTTTCCGCCTCCCTCACGCTGCTCCTGTCGCTCGTCGGCCCGGCCGCCAACTCGCTCGCCGCCGCCCGGCAGGTCAAGGTCCGCGGCTACATCACCAACGTCACGTCGCCCAACTCCTTCGAGATTGACGACTACCGCGTCACGCGCGACGAGTCGGCCGCGCTCGAATTCGAGAACGAGACGCCGGGCGCGAAGGCGGGCCCCGAGGCCCTGCGCGTCGGCGCCGAGGTCGAAGTCAGCGGCGCCTACGACGACGCGACCGGCGAGCTGAAGGCCAGCCGCGTCAAGGTTGACCTCGAACAGTTTCGCACCTTCAAGATGGCGGCCGTGCTGAGCCGCGAGCCCGAAGGCGTCGAGCAGACGGCCGAGGGCTGGCGCGGCTTCTTCTTCCCCGACGGCCACCGCGTCCGCGTCGAGCCCTCGACCGAAGTCCTCTTCAAGAAGAACGATTCGGAGGAGAAGGCCGAGAAGGAGCGCGCCAAGGAGGAGGCGAAGAAGCGGAAGGACGCGAAGTCGAAGGACGCCGCCAAAACGGACGCCGCCGCGACGCCCGCCGAAGAGGGCGACGACGACGAGGACGAAACCGGCCTTCAGCCTTTACGGACCTTGAAGGACGTGGGCGTCGGCATGAAGATGACCTACGAGGGCACCGAGCAGCCCGACGGGACGGTGCTCGCCAAGCGCGTCGTCTTCACGCGCAACGAGCTGGAGAAGGGCGAGGCCGGGCTTTGGAAGTGGCTCAAGGCGAAGGAGAAGCCCTCGAACTTCGCCGAGGGCAAGCCGGGCGAGCTGAAGATAGACCTCGTCGGCAAGTTCAAGCTGCTCCCGAACCAGGAGATTCAGACCTACGTCTCCAACCTCGGCCGGAGCCTCGTGCCCTCCTACCAGCGCCAGCTCCCCGAGAACGACCCGCAGAAGATTCCCTTCAAGTTCTACGTCATCATCAAGAAGGAGGCCAACGCCTTCGCGCTCGCCAACGGCGTCGTCGTCGTCCACTCCGGCCTCTTCGACGTGCTTGAGAACGAGGCCCAGCTCGCCGCCGTCCTCAGCCACGAGATAGCGCACTCGACGCAGGAGCACACGTGGCGCCAGATGAACAAGGACAAGAAGAAGAAGATGGCGCTCGGGATGGCGAGCGTCGGCCTCGCCCTCTTCGGCATGGGCAACGTCGCCTTCATGCTCGACACCATCAAGATGACGATGGAGAGCGGCTACTCGCGCACGCTTGAGAATCAGGCCGACCGCGTCGGGCTCGAATACATGGTGGACGCCGGCTACGACCCGCGCGAGGCGGCGCGCGTCTGGGCGGTGATGCAGAAGAAGTACGGGAGCATGCCCGTCCCCTTCTTCTGGGCGACGCACGAGAACCACCTCAAGCGCCGCAGCTTCATCATGCTGGAGATTCGCAACAACTACTCGCAGCAGGCCCTCGACGCCACGAAGAAGGGCTCGGCCGAAGAGTTCCAGCGCCTCGCCGGCCTCGTCCGCGACGCGTCCGCCAAGAAGAAGAAGGCGTAAGCCGCGCGCCCGGCGGGTGCCACTTCGGGAAGTGGCACCCGCCGCAAAACTCAGCGACACCTGCTCGCCTACACTCCGTCCGGAAGGCCGCGCCGGCCCTCAGACATACCGAAAGGTTAACGCCTAATGAGAACCCTCATCAGGTTCACCCTGCTCGCCGCGCTCTCGCTGTTGGCTAGCGTCAGCCCCCACGCGCAGGAGCAGCCCGAAGCCTACCTCTCCTGGGGTGCCGAGGAGGCCGTGGAGATAGGCAAGGCTTGGCGCGCCAACGGCCGCGTCGGCGGCGCCTTCGACATGCGGGTAATCCACACGGAGCACGCCTACAACTATAAGCTGCGCGCGACGCTGATGACCCCGGAGGCGATACGCGCCGCCGCCCGGCTCGAACAACTGCGCCTGCGCCTGACCGACGAGCAGACGCGCGCGCTCGTCGCCGAGGCGGACGCGCCGAGCCAGCTCGTAGCGATGGTGGAGCTGGACGCGCGGGAGGGGTCGGGGGTCATCCCGCTCGACTGGCGCGCGGCCCTCCGGCCCAAGGGCGCGGGCGCGGCGCGGGAGGTGGCGGGCGTCAACACCCCGAAGCTGCGGCACGTCAAGGCGCTGGCGGGCGTAGCGCGCCGCGACTACGCCTACGAAGTCTTCTGGCTGGTCTTCCCGCTCGCGAGCGCCGACGGGGGGCCGAGCCTCCCGCCTTCGACCGACGCCGTCGAGCTCGTCGTCGGCATCTACAACAAGGAGGGGCGCGTCTCATGGCGGCTCCCTGACTCCTTGCGACGACGCCTCCAGGCTCTCTCACAACCCCACAAGTAAGAAACGGAGATGTAATGCTCAGACGATTCTTTTCCCTCGCCCTCTGCCTCGCGTGCCTCGGGCTCGCCGCTGCCGCGCAGACCCCCGAACCCACGCCGACGACCACCCCGCCCGCCCAGCGCGCGCAGGCCGCGCCCGCCGAAGAGGTCCAGTACGAGTACAGGATGCTCGCGACCAACCGCACCTCGACGATGGAGAAGGAGATGAAGGAGGCCGCCGACGCCGGCTATCGCTTCGAGAAGGCCATCAGCGGCCCGACCGCCTTCGGCGGCGACGAGGCGATGGTCATCATGTCACGCCCGCGCGACGGCGAGCACAAGGCGCGCTACGAGTATAAGCTGCTAGCCACCACCAAAACGTCAACCATGCAGAAGGAGCTTCAGGAGGCCGGCGACGCGGGCTTCGAGCACCGCGACGAGACGGTCTTCAAGAAGACCTTCAGCACCGAGGTGATGGTCATCCTAGAACGCGACCGCGAGGCGAAGCCGAAGCTGTGGGAGTACAAGCTGCTCGCGACGAAGAAGACCTCGACCATGCAGAAGGAGATTCTTGAGGCGGCCGCCGCCGGCTACCAGTTCGTCGGCGTCTCCGTGGGCTCAACTTTTTTCGGCGGCAGCGAGGTGGTCACCATCATGAGGCGGCCGAGGAAGGAGTAGCCGGAGACCGCCGGGCTCGGGGCTCCCGCGCGGGGCCGCCGTGTGCCACTTCCCGAAGTGGCACACGGCGGCCCCCGTAAGCTCCGCGCGGGAGGTAAAAAAGGCTCGGCAGCAATGTTGCCGAGCCTTTTTACGTCGAGACCTCAACGCGAGGAGTGTCCGCCATGAAAACCGTCGTCCTTTCCCTTCTCCTGCTCTTCTCCACGGCGCCGTGGGCGGCCGGGGCGCCGCAGTCGGACGCGGGCGTGCGGCTGCCGCCCGGAACCGTCGTCGAGCTTGAGGCGGCCCACACCATCGACTCGCAGCTCTTCCGCAAGGGCGACCGCGTCAGCTTCCGCGTCGCCAACCCGGTCGTCGTCGAAGGCAGCGTCGTCATCGAGAAGGGCGCGACTGCGACGGCCGTCTTGACGAAGGCCGAGCGCGGGGGCCACTTCGGGCGGGCCGGGCGCTTGGCGTGGGTGTTGAAGGAGGTGACGGCCGTGGACGGGACGCGCGTGCCCCTGGAGTTCGCCGGCCGCGAGGTGGGCGACAGCAAGGGCGCGAAGGTGGCGACGCGCGTGGCGGTCACGGGCGCGATACTGCTGCCCATCGCCCCCGTCGCCCTCCTGCACGGGTTCAAGCGCGGCGCCAACGCCGTCGTCCCCGAGGGCAAGCGGTTCGACGCCGTCGTGGCGGCGGCGGGCGCGACCGTCAAAGTCGCCGTGAAGCGTTGAGACGCGCCTTCAGTGGCGGGGCGGCCCGCCCGGCTCCTGCCCCTCGTAGGGGACGCCGCCCGAGGCGTTCGTGCGCTGCACGATGCGCAGCTCGGCGACGGTGTCGCGGATGCGGTTGGCGAGTTGCTCGATGGTCAGGACGCGGCGGCGCGCGGCTTCCGACAGGTCTTCGCGCAGCAGCAGTTGGGCCTGACCGATGAGGCCGGTCAGGGGGTTGTTGATCTCGTGGCGCACGCGGGCCGCCAGCGCCACGAACTCTTCGAGCCGCGCCTCGCACTCTGCCAGCGCCCGTCCCGACTGCTCGTCCCCCGTGGGTTTCGTCTCTGCCATGTGCCTCTTCGTTTCTCCGGCCCGGCCGCCGGCCGCTCGTGTCTAGAGGGGCGCGGGTGGTCACACATCTCGACGCCTCCCGGCCGGTTGACAACCGCGGCCGCCATCCGTAAATTCGGAGTCGGCCGCGGGGCATCGTTGGGAGGTGGTGAAATGGTATCACACCTGACTCTGGATCAGGTTTTCGGGGTTCGAGTCCCTGCCTCCCAGTAAAAGAAGGGTGACGGGTGTCAGGTGTCGGGTGACGGTTAAAGCAACTCGCCTTTAACCGACACCCGACACCCGACACCCGTCACCCTTTTCTCATCCCGCGCGCAGTAGCTCCAGCATGGCGCGGTCGAGCTTGCGGCCTTTGAGGGTTTCGTATTTCACGTCCGTCCTGCCGCTGTCGAGCACGCCGAAGCTGCCGCGCAAATTCCAGAGCGCCCAGCCCCAGCCGGCCCCGCGCCAGAGCGCGAGCTGGTCGCGCATCCACGCGAGCACGACCGCGTGCGGCGTCCGGTTGTGGGCGCCCCACTCGCCGACGTGGACGCCGACGCCGCGCTTCTCCAACTCCTTCCAAGGCTCTATCTGCTCGCGCCCGAGCCGCGCCCTGTCCCACGGCGCCCCGTCATCACCCCTCAACGGCCACTCGGGCACCGGCCACTTGTCGGAGCCCTCGACCCAGCGGGCGCCGTAGTGTGTGAGCTGGAACGGCGCGTAGCCGCGCGTGCTCTGCGCGACGCGCAAGTCTATCAACTCGGGGACGGGCCGCGTGCCGTACTGCAAGCCGTCGGCGACGACGAGGCGCGCGGGGTCTTCGCGCCGTATCGCGGAGACGGCGGAGCGGACGGCGCGCGCGTAAGCTTCGGCCGAGACGTTCGCCGGCTCGTTGACGAGGTCGAAGGAGAGCGCGGAGTTGGGCACGCCCCTGTAGCGCGCGGCGAACATCGCCCACTGATGAGCGAACTGCCTGCGGGCCTCCTCGCCGCCCTCGCCGTCGGACCAGAGGTCCAAGGGCTCCTTCGGCGGGTTGACGCAGTAGCCGGGCGCGCGGTGCAGGCAGAGGTTCAAATGAATACCGCGCGCCCGCGCCCAGCCGAGCGCCGCGTCAATCTCCTTCAGCACGGCTTCCCTGTAAGTGCCGGGCGCCTCGGTCCAGCAGCGGTAGTCGCAGGGGAGCCTTAGGAAGTCGAAGCCCCACGCGGCCGTCAGGTCGAAGTCCTCCTCCCTGTACGGCGCGTTGCCGGCGAGCGTGAACTTCTCCAAGAGGTTGAAGCCGCGCCAGCGCGGCAGCCGCGCGTGGCTCGGTCCCTGCGATCCTTTAAAGCCGAGCGAGAGGGGCACGGCCGCCATCGCCGCCCTCTCGATGAGTTCCCGTCTCGTCAACATGCGAACCACTATAAAAAATTTTCGCGCGCGGGGCATCCGGCCTCGGGGGTCGGGCATCCAAGGCTGGTCTTCAAAGGCGGCGGCCGTCTAGAGAGCGCGCCGCCCCGAGTTGTTTGAAAATTCGCGTGAAGTCTTTAGGGGCCGTAGCTCAGTTTGGCAGAGCGCTTGAATGGCATTCAAGAGGTCAGGGGTTCGACTCCCCTCGGCTCCATCGGATTTCAGACGCGGGAGTAACTCAGTGGTAGAGTGCGACCTTGCCAAGGTCGAAGTCGCGAGTTCAAATCTCGTCTCCCGCTTTCGGACCCGTAGCTCAGTGGAACAAGAGCGTTGCCCTGCGGAGGCAAAGGTCGCACGTTCGAGTCGTGCCGGGTTCATCTTGCCAGATGGTGAAATGGCATCACACCTGACTCTGGAGCTTGAGTATGCCGAGAGACCCAGAAAAGCAGCGTGAGGCGAAGCGCAGGTATTACGCTCGAAACAAGGTTTTGTACTTTGAGAGGAACAAACGCAAGCGTGATGAACTGCGCAGGATTATCAGGGAAGCAAAGCAGGAGCCTTGTGCTGACTGCGGCGGCAACTTTCCTTACTTTGTGATGGACCTTGACCATCGTGAAGAGTGCAACAAGGTGATTGAAGTGGCCCAGTTCGTTGCCTTGAACTTAAGCAAGGAAAAACTGATTGAAGAGATTGGGAAGTGCGATGTAGTTTGCGCAAACTGTCATCGCGTTAGGACTTACGAGCGCGGGCAGTATAGCGGTAGATGGCGAGTGGTGTAATGGCAACACTCCTGACTCTGGATCAGGCTATTGGGGTTCGAGTCCCTGCTCGCCAGTTAGGCGGAAGTGGCGGAACTGGTAGACGCGCACGTTTGAGGGGCGTGTGAAGAGATTCGTGGGGGTTCGAGTCCCCCCTTCCGCATGTTCGGTTCCTTCACGGCGGCCATAGCTTAGCCGGTTAAAGCGCCTGATTGTGGTTCAGGAGAGCGAGGGTTCGAATCCCTCTGGCCGCCCTCGCCCGTTCACGGGATGTTGGTGTAGTCGGTTAACACGCCGCCCTCTCAAGGCGGAGATCACGGGTTCGAGTCCCGTACATCCTGCTTCTTAAATTGAAAGGCCCCTGTAGCTCAGTTGGTAGAGCAGATGACTCTTAATCATCGGGTCGAAGGTTCGAGTCCTTCCGGGGGCATCCTCTGGTCAAGCTTCACACGCGAATTTCACCCTCCGTCTTACCGAACTGTACCCGCGTGCCGACCGCGAGCGTGAAGCTGCGGCCCGGCCCCACGTCCTTCACGGCGCCGTCCGGCGTCGCAATCACCCACTTGTCGTCCGAGAGGTTTTTGAGCCCCCACACGCTCGGGTCGGCCGGGTGCGCCGCGACTTCGGCCACGGGCCGCGAGAAGTCGTAGAGGCGCTGGTCGTCCGTGTGGTGCGGGAAGAGGCGCGTGTCGTAGTTGAGCATGACGACCGACTTGCCGAGGCGGATGCGCGGCGGCAGTCGCAGCTCGGCCGCGCACGACCAGCAGAGTCCGGGCCGGCCGCCGCGCGCCTTCAGGGCCTCGCCGTCGTAGAAGTTTTCGAGTGAACAGTGGGGGCAGTAGAAGATGGCGTCGCGCAGTCGGACCGCCGCGCCGCGCCACTCGCTCTCGCGCACGCGGCCGTGCTCGGGGTCGCGCAGTCCGGCGGTGAAGGCGCGCGTGAAGAGGTCGCGGAGGAACTGCGGGTAGATGCGCCAGAAGGCGAGCGCGTTATCGTGGATGCCGGCGACGGGCGCGTTCGACTGGTCTTGCGGGTCGAAGATGAAGAGCGGCTCAGTGCCGTAGAGCTTCGTCATCGCCGGAAGGTCGAGGCACTTGATCTCGGTCTCGCGCTTCCCCTCCAGAGGGTGCGCCACCATCAGCATGTAGAAGATGAGGACGGAGAGCGAGAAGAGGTCGGTCTGCGTGCTCGGCAACTGCTCGCCGCGCACGACCTCGGGCGCCATGAAGCGCGGCGTGCCGAGGACGCCGAGCACGCCGCCGCGGTCAACGGCGACGTTGTCGTTGTCGGCGATGAGCACGTCGCCGGTGTCGGGGTCGAAGAAGGCGTTGCCGAAGGAGATGTCGCGGTAGCACAAGCCCTGCGAGTGGAGCAGGAGGTAGTTGTGCGAGAGGTTGAGGCAGGCGGTGGCGAGCGCGCGGAACGTCGGCTCGATGCGCCGCGTCATCAGGTCCACGATGTTCTTGTAACGCTTCGGCCGCAAAGGCATCACGTAGCCGAAGCCGGCGACGCCCTGCGCGGTCGTCACCTCCAGAGGCCAGAGGAAGTGCTCGCTCGGCGGCCCCTTCCTGACCAGAAGTTCTATCGCGGCGCGCTGCTCGGGCGTCGCCATGTGCGGGAAGAACCACTTGACGGCGACCGACTCGCCGCCGAGCGTCGCCCTGTAGACCTCGCCCTGCCCGCCCGCGCCCAACAGCTCGTCGGCCACGCACGTCATCCCCGAAGGCTCGCACCGCACCGCCTGACCGGGCCTGAGAATCTGGTCCATCAATCACCCCTCTAACCGACGACTAACAACTTCTTTTCAATCGAGATTGCGCTCCGACTCGATTCTCGCGCCCTCTTCCGCGTCCCACGCGCCGAGGCGGTTCCCGGTCAGGTCGCTGTCTTCCGCCTTGACGACGCCGCCGTCGGCGACGCTCAGCCCCGCGCCCGCGTTGCCGTTGACGTGGCATTCGAGGAGGGCGGCCGTCGAGCCGGGGCCCACGCGGACGCCCGCAGCCGCGTTGTCGCTGACGGCACAGCCTTGAAGGAGGACGCCGCCGCCTTCGGCGGAGACGACGCCGGAGCCCCGGCCGTGGTGGACGCGGCAGTTCTTGAGAAAGAGCTTGCCGCCCGTGGTGACGGCGGCCTCGGCGTCGCGGTGGCCGAACAGCTCGCAGTCTTCGAGCGTGGCCTCGCCGCCGTGATGAATGAAGACGCCCGTGTTGCCGCCTTCGCGGATGAGGCAGGCGCGCACCGTGGGCCGCCCGCCTTCGCTGACGCCGAGCCCGGCCATGCGGTTGCCGTAAATCTCGCAGCCTTCGAGCAGGCCGAGCCCGCCCTGCCAGACGGCGACGCCCGCGCTCACGCCGTCGTGGATGCGGCACCGGATGATTGAAGGGTCGGCGCCGCCCGTGACGGCGAGGCCGACGTTCGCGTTATTGAAGACCTCGCAGTCCTCGACGCTGCCGCGCGCGCCGTCGAAGAAATAGAGGCCGGAGTCGGCGCCGTCGCGGACGCGGCAGCGGCGGATGACGGGCGCGGCCGACTCGCCGTGCACGCCGACGCAGGAGAGCGTCGTCGAAGTGATGTCGCAGTCTTCGAGCACCAGCTCGCCGCCCGCGACTTCGACGGCGAAGAAGGCCGCGTCGCCCCGCGCCTCCCCGCGCAGCGTGAGGCCCGCGACTCTCGCGCGCCCCGCCTCCATCCTTAAACAACTCGCGTCGGCGCCGACGATAACGACGGCGTCACGCGGGCCTTCGCCGACAATCTCGACGGGCGCGTCAACGACGATGCTTTCTTCGTACGAGCCGGGGCGGACGACGACGCGCCCGTGCGGCGCGATTGCTTTGAGCGCGGCGGCGAGGCTCGTGTAGTCGCCGCTTCCGTCGGCCGCCACGACGACGACGGCGGCGGGCGCGGCGGCGTTGACCACCGGCTCAGGCGCGTCCGACTCTTCGGACGCGCCCGCCTCCATTCCCTTCAAGTCTTCGTCCGTCACGGACCCGAGGGCCAGCGCCCAAGAGCCGACGGCCCAGCGCGCGGCCTCTTCGGCGAGCGCGAGGTTGTCTGAGAGCCGTCGGGTGAGACGCGCGAGCAGCGCCGCCCGCGGCGAGCCGGCCGGCGCGGCGAGAATGTCTTGCGGCACGCGCTCTTCGAGTGCGGCGGCGAGCACGTTGGCCTCGCGGCGGTGCGCGCCGAGGTGGTCGCGCAGCAGCCCTTCGCAGCGGCGCGGGTCTTCGACGATTGAAGGCCCGTGCCGCGCGACTATCTCGCGGAGCTTCTGTCTCGGAAGGTCGTTCATGCGCTCTGCTCGCCGGCCGGGGGCGCTTCGGCCTGCGCCGGGGCGGGCGCCTCCGGCTGCGGCGTCTCAGCGGGGACGGGCGCGGGCTCGGCTTCACGCTTCGCGAGGGCGTCCATGCGGCAGATGATGCCGAGCGTGGTGTCGTCGCCGCTGCCGGAGCGGGTCGCCTCTTCGAGCCAGCCCTTGACGCTCGCGTTGACGGCGTCGAAGCCGTCGGCGCGCAGCATCTCAAGCAGGTCGCTCCCGACTTTGAGGAAGCCGGCCTCGTCGGAGAACGAGTTCGCGTAGCCGTCCGTCGTTATCAGGATGAGCGCCGGGTGCTCGGCCTCGACGCGGCGGAGACTGAAGCGGAAGTCCTGCTCGGCGCCCTTGGTGCAGAGCGACGTGGTCTCGTTGGCGAAGAGGCGCGCGTCTTCGGGCAGCGCGCGCTCGACGGCGCCCGCGTCCGAGACGTTCAGAATCTCGCCGTCGCCGAGTTGCAGGTAGAGGATGAAAGAGTCCGAGACGGCGACGGTCAGGGAGGTCGCGCCGTAGGCGAGCAGCGGGTTCTCCTCGACCAGCTTCCGCGCCCGCGCGCCGTCCTTCTTCTCCAGCTTATCGAACTCCTCGGTCGTGAACGGCCGCGCCTTCCAGTCGGCCTCGACCGCCTCGCGCCAACGTTTCACCAGCTCGGCCGAGGCGCGCTTCTTCAACTCCTCCTCGGCCTCCGGGGCTTCGCCCGCGCCGCGCAGTCCGTCCAGCAGTTCTGTCGCGAGCTGCGCGGCCAAGCGGACGGCGAAGCGCGAGCCGAGGTGGCTGCGGAAGCACTTGTCGCTGCCGTGACCGTCGGAGACTGAGACGACGACGGGCAGCCCGCGCCCCGACTCGCGCAGTTGAAGGATGGCGTCCTGGTTCGGCACTCCCGCGCGCAGGTGCGACGCGCCCGGCACGGTCTCGCCGATGACGCGCCACTCCGGCGGCCCCCCTTGCTCCGTCATGCGCGCTCCTTACCAAACGTCGTCGATGGTCTTCTGGTTGTCGGCGTCCGTGTCCGTCTGCGGCCCCGCGCCCGGTGCGGCGGCGGCCTGCGCTCCCGCCGCGGGCGCGGCCGTCGGGATGGGCACGGGCGGCGGCGTGCCGGCGTCCGGAGTTCCCGCGGGCTTGTCAGCGGCGGCGGCGGGCGAGGAGGCCGACTTGAGCACGGCCGTCGAGGCCCACTTGATGTGCTTCACCAGAGCCTCGGGGCTGTTGGCGGCCAGAGGTTTCAGCTCCGAGTGGCCGATGAATTTTTGCAGGACTTCGTTGTCGGCGTCGCGGCCGATGGAGATGGCGATGCGGACGGCCTTCTTGCCCCACGGCTCGTTGAGGAGCGCCTTCAAGCCGGCGTCGAAGTCGTCGGTCGGCTGGCCGTCGGAGACGAGGACGAGGACGGGCGGCAGCGCCCTCTCGCTCATCGGCGGCATCTTCAACTGCTCGGCGACGAGCCCGAGCGCCTTGCCCATGTCGGTCTCGCCCTCGGCCGCGAGGTCGGTCCACGCGAAGTCGGCGACGGGCGTCGGCTGCGAGATGTGCCACTGGGCGCCGCTTGAGAACTTGACGGCGCGGACGAGGACCTGCGCGTTCGGGTTGTCCTCGGCGACCTTTTTCATGTGCGGGATGGCCTCGCGGATGGCCGTGTTGAGCGCCTGAATCTTCCCGTCCTGCTCCATCGAGCCGGAGCTGTCGGCAATCCAGATGAAGTGGAGCGGCCTCGAAGCCAGCTCGCCGCCCGGTCGTCTGCTCATAACTCTTTTCTCCTCCCGAAAGTCTGTTCGATTAAAAAACTCTTACTGCGTCCGCACCGGCGGCGGCCCGACGCCCTGCTGCTCCTCTTGCAGCACGGAGACCACGTAAGGCACCGCGAACGTGAGCGCGAGCGCGAGCACGACTATCAGCACGCAGCCCATCAAACATCCGCGCCACTTGCTGCCGCCCCGCCGCGGGTCCTGCCTTTGAAGCTGCGGCGGCGCCATGACGACGGGCGGCGCGGGCGCCGTCGGCTTCCTAAGCACGGGCGGCGAAGCCTGCCGCCTCTGCTGCTGTAGAGGCGGCACGGGCGCCGTCGGCTTCGGGCGCGGAGGCGGCGGCGCCGTCGGCTTCGGAGGGGGCGGTGCCTGCGGCTTGCGCGCCTCCTCGGCCTTCCGCCTCTCTTCCGCCTTCTGTCTCTCTTCCTCTTTCCGCTCCTCGGCCTCCGCCTGTTCCCGCTCCGACAACTCCGCGTCGGTGACGACGCCGAGGGCCAGCGCCCACGAATCGACGGCCCAGCGCGCGGCCTCCGTGGTCAGCGCGAGTTGTTCCTCCAGACGCTTCGACAGGCGCGACAGCAGCAGCCCGAGCGGCATCGACCCCTTGCCCGCCAGCAGGTCGAGCGGGACGCGCTCCTCCAGCGCGCCCATCAGGATGTTGATCTCCCTGCGGTGCTCGCCGCAGAGGTCGCGCAAAAGGCCCTCGCAGCGCCGCGCGTCGCTGCACAGCCCCGTCCCGTGCCTCGCTATCAGTTCGCGCAGCGTTCGGCGCGGCACGTCTCCGCTCATAGGCCGCCTACCTGCGCCTCCTCAGGAGCAGGAACAGCACCACGGCGACGACGACGAGCGAGACGAGGCTGCCCGGCCAGACCCACCACCCGCCCTCGCTGCTGTAGCCCCCGACCACGACGCAGGACGTTTGCAGCGCCCCCAACAGAATGACGACGGCCGACGTGCTTCTCATGCTCAATGAAGGACGCTCCCCGTACACACAGTCTTCCCCGCACGAGACGAAAGCAACCGCCGAGCCAGATGCCTCGCTGCCGGTTTCCGCCCGGAGAAATTTAGATTTGAAGGCGGCGCATACTAAAACGGTACAGGCCGCGAAAAAATAAAAGGCGCGCGGCCCCGAAAGCCGCGCGCCCTTCAATCTCTTCTTATCCTTTACTTACTTACCCTGACACTGTTCGCACTGGCACTCGTCACCCATGCCCGTCACCTCGACTCTTAAATTTCAGCCGGCGCACTCTACAGCAACCGCCCCCCGACCGCCAATAGATTTTTTTTACCCCGGCATAAATAGATTTAACCCGGCCCGCCCGCCTAAATCTTGACAGTTTTTCGCGCCCCTCCCTACTATGTTGGTCGGCATGAGCGACGCGCGCTTCTATTATTTCGCCTTTACCGACCGCTTCCTCTACACGGAGGGGCGGGCCGGGCGAAGCTGCGCGAGCGTGCGGCGCTGACGGAGACGAAAGCGCACACGAATTTCAAGCACGAGGCCGGCCGCGACCCCTTCGAGCAAGGAAGTCGCGGCCGGCCCCTTTTCGGGCCGGGAGTACGTGAGGGGAGCCGAGCTGATGACCATCGAAGACTGGCGGGTCGAGATAGACAAGATTGACGCGGAGCTTTTGCGCCTGCTGAACGAGCGGGCGCGGCTGGCCCAAAGCGTCGGCGAGTCGAAGCGCGTCGCGGGCCTCTCCGTCTGCGACCGCGAGCGCGAGCGCGAAGTCATTAACCGCGCCCGCCGCGACAACCGCGGGCCGCTCGGCGACGCCGCGGTCGCGCGCCTCTTCCGCGCCGTCATCCGCGAGTCGCGCAGGCTCCAGTCGGAGGCGCGCTCGGCGGCGCCCGCGCCGGAAAGGGCCGGCCGTTGAGCGGGGCGACGAAGGGCACGCGCGTCGCCTTTCAGGGCGAGCGGGGCGCGTTCAGCGAGGAGGCGGCCGTGCGCCTGCTCGGCGACGGCGTGACGCTCGTCCCGCGCCCGACCTTCGAGTCGCTCTTCGCCGCCGTCGGGCAGGGCGCCGCCGACTGCGCGCTCGCGCCCGCCGAGAACAGCCTCGCCGGCTCGGTCCACCGCACCTACGACCTCCTGCTCGAAAGCTCGCTCCACGTCTCGGCCGAAGTCGTCATCCCCATCAGGCACTTCCTCATCGGCTGCCCCGGCTCGACGCCCGAACGCATCGAGACGGTCGAGTCGCACCCGGTCGCCCTCGCCCAGTGCGAGCGGTTCTTCGTCGAGCACCCCGGCATCCGCCGCGTCGCCACCGACGACACGGCCGGCAGCGTCGCGCGCGTCCTGCGCGAAGGCGACCCGACGCGCGCGGCCGTCGCCGGGCGCCGCGCCGCCGAATTCTACGGCGGCACTATCCTGCGCGAGCACCTCGAAGACCACCGCGAGAACTACACGCGCTTTCTCCTGCTCACGCCCGAGCCGGCCGAGCCCGCGGGCGCCGACAAGCTCTCCCTCGTCCTCAAGCTCGCGCACCGCCCCGGCGCGCTCCTCCAGGCGCTCGAACCCTTCGCGCGCCGCCGGATAGACCTCCTCAAGATTGAGAGCCGCCCCATCAAGGGCACGCCCTGGCAGTACTACTTCTACCTCGACCTGCGCGCCGACCCTTCGAGCGAGCAGGTCATGGCCGCGCTCGAAGAGCTGCGCGAGCGGGCCGACAGCGTCCGCGTCCTCGGCAGCTACCGCTCGGCCCGCCCCGTCGAAGAAAGTGAGACGTGAGTATGTGCGCCGCGCGCTGGGAGAGGGTGACAATCGTCGGGTGCGGGCTGGTCGGCGCCTCCTTCGCGCTCGCCCTGAAGCGGGCCGGCGCCTGCGCGCGCGTCGCCGGCCGCGACACCTCGCCCGCCGTCCTCGACGAAGCCCTCGCGCGCGGCATCATCGACGAAGTTGACACTTCATTTGAATCCGGCGGCGTCTCATCTTCCGACCTAATCTATCTCGCGACGCCCGTCGGCGGCATCGTCGAGTTTCTTCACGCGCGCACGGGCCAACTCAAAGAGGGCGCCGTCGTGACTGACGCGGGGAGCACCAAGACGGAAGTCTGCCGCGCCGCCCGCGAGTCGAGCGGGGCGGGCTGGCGCTTCGTCGGCGGACACCCCGTCGCAGGCAGCCACCGCGGCGGCATCAGTCACGCCCGCGCCGACCTCTTCGACGGCGCGCCTTACGTCCTCGCTTCCACGGAAGACGGGAGCGACCCGGCGGCGCTCGCGGCGATGAAGGAAACGCTCGCCTCCGTCGGCGCCAGCGTCCGCGTGATGACGGCCAGCGAGCACGACCGCGCGCTCGCGCTCGTCAGCCACCTCCCCCAACTCCTTTCGAGCGCGCTCGCCTCCACCGTCGAAGACCAACCCGACGCCGCTTCTCTTCTCGGCCTTTCGGGCGCGGGCTTCCGCGACGTGACGAGGCTCGCCGCGAGCCCCTGGAGCGTCTGGCGCGACATCCTCGCCACCAACCCGCGCGAGGTCGCGTCGGCGCTCGAACAACTGCTCGACAAACTGACGGCCGCGCGCGACGAGCTGCGGCAACTCGCGGACGGCGGCCATTCACTCGAAGCGACCGCCGCCCTCTTCAACCGTTCAAGCCGGTCATCATCATGATTCTCATTCTCAAGCCGAACATCGACCCCGAGGGCGAGACGTACCGCCAGCTCATGGCCCGCCTCGGGAAGCTTCCCAACATCACCGCCCGCGTCCACCGCGAGCAGGGCGCCGAACAGTGCTTGACGGAGGTCTACCTCATCGGCAACACGGCCGCCGTCTCGCTCTCCGACGTGATGAACTTCCCCGGCGTCGAGCGCGCCGTCCGCGTCTCCGAGCAGTACCGAGTCGTCGGCCGCCACAAGCACGACGAGCGCCCGACCCACTTCGACTACCGGGGCGAACGCTTCGGTCAGGACACCTTCCACGTCTTCGCCGGCCTCTGCGCCGTGGACACGCCCGACCACGTCGAGCAGATGATGCGCGCCCTCCGCGACGCCGGACAGGTCTGCACGCGCATGGGCGCCTACAAGCCGCGCACCTCGCCCTACTCCTTCCAGGGCCACGGCCGCGAGTGCCTGCCTTACGTCTTCGAGCTGGCGGGCAAGTACGGCATCCGCGTCATCGCGATGGAGGTGACGCACGAGTCGCACATCGAAGAGATACGCGGGGCGCTGGAGACGACCGGGAGCCCGACCGGCGTCATGCTCCAGATAGGGACGCGCAACACGCAGAACTTCGAGCTGCTGAAGAAGGTCGGGCGGCAGCGCGAGTTCCCCGTCCTCTTGAAGCGCGGCTTCGGCATCACGCTCGACGAGTCCTTGCACGCGGCCGAGTACCTCGCCAGCGAGGGCAACCGCAAGGTCGTCTTCGGCCTGCGCGGCATGAAGACCAACATCGGCGACCCGCACCGCAACTTCGTCGACTTCGCACACGTCTCGGTCGTCCGCCGCCTGACGCGGATGCCCGTCTGCATCGACCCCTCGCACTCGGTCGGCACGCGCGACCGCGGCCCCGACCGCATCCTCGACATCATGCACGTCACCGCGCAGGGCGTCGTCGCGGGCGCCAACATGGTCCTCGTCGATTTCCACCCCGCGCCCGACGCCGCGCTCGTGGACGGCCCGCAGGCCCTCACGCTCCGCGAGCTTCCCCACTTCCTCGAAGACGTGGCCCTCGCCCGCGAAACCTACCTCAAGCGCGTCGCCCTCGCCGAGCGGTACAAATAGCGGGCCTGAAGTTTCGACGCGGAGGACGCAACGAACACACAGAGGGCACGGAGAAAGACAAGTTCTTCTCCGTGCCCTCTGTGAACTCTCCGTGTCCTCCGTGTCGAAACTTCAGGCCCGCTATTGTTGCTGTTGCTGCTGCGCCTGCTCGGCGTCGGGCGACGGGGCGTTGATGGCGGCGATGGCGCGCAGCGTCTCTTCGGAGAGCGGTTCCTCGGAGGGCTTGACCTGAACGGCGACGCTGATTTCGCTGTCGGCCGTGCCCTTGAAGACGCCGCGCGTCGGGGGCACGTCCGAGTAGTCGCGCCCGACGGCGACGCGGATGTGGCGCTCGCCCGCGAGGAGGTTGTTCGTCGAGTCGAAGCCGACCCAGCCCAACTCAGGCAAGAGCGCCTCGACCCAGGCGTGCGTCGCGTCCTGCGCCGAGCGGTCGTTGTACTCGACGCGGTGGAAGAGGTAGCCGCTGACGTAGCGGCAGGGGACGCGTATTTGGCGCGCGAGCGTGATGAAGATGTGCGAGTAGTCCTGGCAGACGCCTTTGCGCGTGCCGAGCGCGTCGTCAATCGGCGAGTCCACGCGCGTGCTCTGCGGCTCGTAGGCGAAGGCGTCGTAGATGGCGGTGTTGATTTCGCGCAGCACGGTCAAAGGGTCGTCGCGCCGCTCGGCCCGCAGCTCGCGCGCGAGCTCGTGCAGCAGCTCGGTAGGGCGCGCGTACCGGCTCGGCATCAGCATGTCCCAGTAGTCGCCGTCCGCCACGAGACGGTCGAGCGCGTCCCACGCCGAGGAATCGAGGCTCGCGGGCGGTTCGTCGTGAGGGAACGTCTCGACCAAGGCGCGGGCCGTGATGACGAGCTGCGTGTGCTGGCCCGGAATGTCGAAGTGGTGGACGACGTTGCCGAGGTAGTCTTGATAATTGGAGGCGCGGGCCTGCGGGCGAAGCCCGAGGTCGAAGCTCAGGCAGCGTTGCCGCTCGTCGTTGCGGGGCCGCATGCGCAGCTCCATCACGCTCTCGGTGATGGGCGCGCTGTAGCGGAACTTCGTGACGTGGTCGATGGAGCAGAGCATGAGGTCTGTTAAGAACTTCCCTTCCTTGATTCTGCTAAGAGGCGAGCGCCGCGTCCACCGGGTAGGCCACGTAGGTCTGCTGGATGGCCGCGTGAATCTGCGCGCACTGGCCCCGGATGTCGTCGAGGTAGGCGCGCAGGCCGGCCTCCATTATCTCGTCAATCTGGCCGAAGCCGAGCGCCGCGCGCAGGCGGCCCGCCAGCCGGTTGACGCGAACCGACTTGCGCGCGCCGGCCTCGGCCGAGATGGCTTGAAAGGCCGACTGGATGCGGTCGGCGGCGAAGCGGACCGAGCGCGGGCACTCCGCGTTCAGGAGCAGGAACTCGGCGATGCGCTCGGGTCTTAAATCGGCCGTGTAGACTTTACAGTACGCCTCGAACGCCGTACAGGCTTTCAGCAGCCCGACCCAGTCGAGGTAGCTGCCCGGCCCCGCGGCGGGCGCCTTCGGGTCTAAAGATTCCGCGGCATACACATCAAGCAGGGTGGCGGTCGCCCCGGCGCGCTCGATGTAGCGGCCGACCTGAATGAAGAGCCAGCCCTCGCCGTGGTTCATCGTCGAGTCGGTGATGCCCTGGAAGAGGTGCGCCCCCTCTTTGACGGAGCGGAAGAACTCGTGGGTGCTCACGTGCCAGATGTCGTCCAGCTTCGCGCCCTTGACGTGGATGAAGAGGCGGTTCAACTGCTCCCACATCTCGGAGCTTATCTGCTCCCTAACCTGCCTTAAATTTTCGCGCGCCGCGGCGATGCAGGCGACGATGGAGGTCGAGTTCTCCATCTCGAACGTCATCGCCTGCGTGATGCGTTGCGGGTCGCTTAAGCCCGCGAGCTGAGGCGGCGCCTGCAAACTCGTCAGCAGCCGCCCCCACCGCCGCTCGGCCGAGTCGGGCGACTGGTCCAGCATCAGATTCAACCCCACGTCCACCAGCCGCGCCGTGTGCTCGGCGCGCTCCAAGTAGCGGCTCATCCAGTAGAGGCTGTCGGCGACTCTCGAAAGCATATCGGCTCGTCTCTATTCGTAAAGGACCCACGTGTCTTTGCTGCCGCCGCCCTGAGAGGAGTTGACGACGAGGGAGCCGCGGCGCAGCGCCACGCGGGTGAGGCCGCCGGGGACGATGGTTATCTGCTCGCCGCAGAGGATGTAGGGGCGGAGGTCAACGTGGCGCGCTTCGACGTTGCCTTCGATGAGGCAGGGCGCTTGGGAGAGGGCGAGCGTGGGCTGGGCGATGTAGTTGCGCGGCTCGGCCTCGATGCGGCGGCGGAACTCTTCGCGCTCGTCGGCCGTGCTGTGCGGGCCGATGAGCATCCCGTAGCCGCCCGACTCGCCGACCGCTTTGACGACCAGCTTGTCGAGATTGTCCGAGACGTGACGCCGCTGCGCGTCGTCGGTCAGGAGATAGGTCTCGACGTTTTCGAGGACCGGGTCTTCGGACAGGTAGTAGCGGATGATGGCGGGGACGTAGGCGTAGAGCGCCTTGTCGTCGGCGACGCCGGTGCCGATGGCGTTGGCGAGCGCGACGTTGCCGGCGCGGTAGGCGTTGAAGAGTCCGGCGACGCCGAGCGACGTGTCGGGGCGGAATGCCAAGGGGTCGAGGAAGTCGTCGTCGAGTCGGCGGTAAATCACATCAACTCTTCGCAGCCCGGCCGTCGTCCGCATGTAGACGACGTTGTCGTGCGCGAGCAGATCGCGGCCCTCGACCAGCTCCACCCCCATCTGGCGGGCGAGGAAGGCGTGCTCGAAGTAGGCAGAGTTGTAGACGCCGGGCGTGAGGAGCACGATGGTCGGCTCGGGGCGCGAGGCGGGCGCGAGCGCGCGCAGGGTCGCGAGCAAAGCCTGCCCGTAGTGGTCAATCGGCCGGACGCCGTAGTTGCCGAAGAGGCGCGGGAAGACGCGCTTCATGACCTGCCGGTTGGCGAGCATGTAGGAGACGCCCGACGGCACGCGCAGGTTGTCTTCGAGGACGACGAAGCGGCCGTCTTCGAGGCGCACGAGGTCCGTGCCGACGACCGAGACGTAGATGTCGCGGGGCACGCGCACGCCGCGCATCTCGCGGCGGAAGTGGCGGCAGGTGTAGACGAGTTCCGCGGGCACGACCTTGTCGGCGAGGATGCGCCCCTCGTGGTAGATGTCTTTGAGGAAGAGGTTGAGGGCGGTGATGCGCTGCGCGAGGCCGCGCTCGACCGTGGCCCACTCGGGGCCGGTGATGATGCGCGGCAGGAGGTCGTAGGGGAAGATGCGCTCGGTGCCCTCGTCGCGGCCGTAGACGGTGAAGGTGATGCCTTGATGGAGGAAGGAGAGGTCGGCGGCCTGCTGTCGCCGGTGCAGCTCTTCGGCCGACATCTGGTCGATGCGCTCGTAGATGGCGCGGTACTGCGGGCGGCACGCGCCGCCCCGCTCGAACATCTCGTCGTAGAAAGTCGGCGCCCCTTCACGCGCCGCGTCAAGGTCGTTGTCCGGGAGCATCGGCGTAGCAAAACAGAAGCGGGGGCCGGAGGTCAAGATTTTTTTGTATGATGAAGGCTCGCGTGTGAGGAATGTTTAAGGGTGGCCGTCTTCGTCGGGACTTCGGGGTGGAGTTACGCGCACTGGGAGGGCGTGCTGTACGCGCACGGGACGCCGCCGCGCGAGCGGCTCGGCGTCTACGTCCGGCACTTCGGGACGGTCGAGGTCAACAGCACGTTCTACCGCTGGCCGGGCGCGCGGGCCTTCCGGTCATGGTTCGAGCGCACGCCCGAGGGCTTCCTCTTCGGCGTCAAGGCGCCGCGCGGGCTGACGCACGGCTCGAAACTCTACAGGCCGGAGAAGTGGGTCGAACGCATCGCGCGCGACCTCGCGGGCCTGCGGCACAAGCGGGGCGTGCTGCTCGTGCAGTTGCCGCCGGGCATGGCTTACGACTACGCGCGGCTCGGTTACTTCCTCGCGTGCCTGCCGGCGGGCCTGCGCGTGGCCGTCGAGTTCCGCCACCCTTCCTGGCACCGCGAAGACGTGTTCGACCTGCTGGAAAGTCGCGGCGCCGCCTACTGCGTGATGAGCGGGGCGGGCCTGCCGTGCGTGCTGCGGGCGACGGCCGGGTTCGTCTACGCGCGGCTGCACGGGCCGGACCGCGCGCACCTCTACGGCGGCTCTTACACGGACGACGACCTGCGCTGGTGGGCCGCGCGCGTGCGCGAGTGGGAGGCGCAGGGGCGCGACGTGCTCGTCTACTTCAACAACGACGGCGGCGGCAACGCCGTCCGCGACGCGGCGCGGCTCAAGTGGCTGCTTGCGCTATAATCCGCGCGTCTCTCAGGGAAGCGAGGAGGAATCCCCCATGACTTACAGCGTTTCGGGAAAGGTCGTGCTCATCACGGGGCCGGCGCGCGGCATCGGCGCCGAGACGGCCCGGCACCTCGCCGCGCGCGGCGCCCGGCTGTCGCTGGTCGGGCTGGAGCCGGAGCGGCTGAAGGCTCTGGCGGCGGAGCTGGGCGAGGGCCACGTCTGGTTCGAGTGCGACGTGACGAAGCAGGAGGCGCTTGAGCGCGCCGTCGCCGGCACGGTCGAGGCGCTGGGCGGCATCGATGTCGTCATCGCCAACGCAGGCATCGGCAGCCACGGCACGGTCGCCATCACGCCCGTCGAAGTCCTCGTCCGCACCATCGAGGTTAATTTAATCGGCGTCGTGCGGACGGTGAGCGCGACCCTGCCGCACGTCTCGGCGCGCGGCGGCTATTACCTTCTCGTCTCTTCGGCCGCGGCGCTCGCCCCGCTGGCGGGCATCTCGTCCTACGCGGCGGCGAAGAGCGGCGTCGAGCAGTTCGGCAACGTCCTCAGGATTGAGTTGGCGGGCAGGGGCGTCGGGGTCGGCGTGGCGCACCCGGCGTGGATTGACACGGACCTCGTGCGCGACGCGAAGCGGGACTTGCAGAGCTTCAACGAGGTGTTGAAGACGCTGCCCGGCCCATTCGGCAGGCTGACGCCGGTGGGCGAGTGCGCCGCGGCGTTCGTCCGGGCCATTGAGGGGCGGCGGCGGAAAATCTACGTGCCGAAGTCGCTTGGGCCGCTGGCCTCGGTCCGCCAGCTTTTCGCGAGCCCGCTGATGGAGTACGTCTCCATCAGGCGCGGGCGGCGCCTGCTGCCGCAGGCGGAGCAGGAGGTGCTGGCGCTCGGGCGCCACTTCGGCGCGAGCAGCATGGGGATGGCCGACGGGGGGACGACGAACGATGAAGGATGAAGGATGAATTACACATCCGTCGTCCCCCCTTGTTAACCCTACGGCTGCGGGGTTTCGTTCGGGATGTCGCCGGGGTCGCCCTCCTCGATGACGCGGACCCGGCCCTGAAACTTCTTGTAGTCGGTGTAGCGGATGACTAAACGGACGCGGACGGTGTAGCCGTCCTTGAAGACCAGCTCGTCGTCGGCGTAGGTGTAGACGGGGAACCAGTGCTTGCCGTCCACCTGCTGCCGGTAAGTCTCGAAGACGGGGAACCGCTGCTTGCCTTCGGGCACGCCCTTGCCGCGCACCTTGACTATCTGCGAGTCCCTCTCGTCAACCCAGACCCGCCCCTGAAAGAAACGCTCGCTGACGCTCTTCGGCATGACCTTCGGCCCCACGTCGAAGACATAGGTGTCCAGCTCGTCGATTCTCTCGCGGCCGACGTAGGTGAAGTTGTAGCGGCCCATCTTCGAGGCTTCGAGGGCGAAGGGCTGGACACCGCCGAGGTCTTCGAGGTCTTCGTTCGAGAAGCTGATTTCGGTGAGCGTCGGCACGGGGAAGTAGGTGATGCGCTCGCTGCGCTCGCCCTCGGGGCTGAAGATGAACGAGGAGGTGCGGCGGTATTCGCCCGTCACCTGCCCGCCCGCGCCGATGGTCTGCATCACGGCGTCGCGCTTGAAGGTGTACTGGTTGAGCGCCTTGCGGAACTCCGTCTCCTTCGCCGTAAAGGCGCGGACGACGGCCGCCGCGTCAATCGTTTCGGCCGTCTGGCCCAGCGCCGTGGCCTGTAGGGAAAGCGCGAGCAGCGCGCCCGCGAAGAATACAAGGAAACGTTTCATGTACGGCGGCATACCCCTTAAAAGGTTCATTGATGCGTGCGGCCTTTCGATGCCGCGACGCGCGGGCGCCGTGTAGAGATTGAGTCTTATTTTTGTAAAGTTTTGTAAGGCGTGCGTTCAAGCCCAGGGTTTCTCGAAACGCGGGGGGACGGCGACGGCGAAGTCGGCCCGCTCAAGGCTGAGGTTGGGGTTGTAGTAGGGGTCGTCGGCGAGAAGGTCGCCCCAGCGGCCCTTGATGCGGGCGGCCTCCGGCCCTTCCGGCGGCGCGGCCGTTCGGTTAAGGGCGCGCGTCTCGTAAAGCTCGGCGTAAGGCGTCCAGAGTACGCGGTAGCCTCGCGCGCGCACGCGCAGGCAGAAGTCCACGTCCCAGTAGAGCCGGGGCAGGCCGGAGGCGTCGAAGCCGCCCGCCTCGTCGAAGACGGCGCGGCGCGTGACGAGGCAGGCGCCGCTGACGGCCGAGAAGTTCTGCGTGACGCGCGTGCGCGCGTTGTGGCCGAAGCTTCGGCCGAGGAAGCCTTCGTGCGCGGGCGCGGCCACGCCGCCGGCCCCGAGTATCAGCCCGGCGTGGCCGATGGTGTCGTCCGGGCGGAGGATTTTGGCGCCCACGACGCCTATCTCATGGCGCAACGCCTGACCCGCCATCTCCCACAGCCAACCGCCGTCGGCGGGCCTCAGAGGCTCGGCCATCACGCACAGCAACTCGCCCCTCGCCCCGGCCGCCGCCGCGTTCATCAAGGCGGGCGTGGCCTCATCGATTAACAACACTTCGACCGCTTCGTAGTCAGTCCGCGCGAGCAACGCCTCGACCGCTTCGCCGCCCTGCGCCGCGAGGATTAGGCTTACGAGCGGCGGCGGCGATGGGACGGGGTAGACGACCCTGTGGAGCACGCCGGGGCCGTCGGCGGCTTCGGCCCCGACGCCCCTGCGCTCAAGGTGCGAGGCGATGGCGCGGCGCGCGGCCGAGTGCGCGTACTCCTTCTCGCCGGCCCCGAGGGCGACCGAGCCGGGGATGCGGCGCCAGTGGTAGAGGATGTGCGGGATGTGGCGGACGTGCGAGGCGGGGACGCGCTCGGTGACGCGCAGCGCGAGGTCGTAGTCCTGACTGCCCTCGTAGCCCTCGCGGAAGCCGCCGATGTCTCGCACGAGCGAAGTGCGGTAGACGCCGAGGTGCGAAATCATGTTGAGGGAGAGAAAGAAGTCGGGGCTCCAGTCGGGCTTGAAGAAGGGGGCGACGCGCGCGCCGTCCTCGATGATGTCCTCGTCGCTGTAGATGAGGTCGGCCTCCGGGTGGGCGTTGATTTCTCGGGCGACGAGGTAGAGGGCGTGCTCGGCCAGCTCGTCGTCGTGGTCGAGGAGCGCGACGTACTCGCCGCGGGCCATCTCCAGCGCCGAGTTAGAGGCGCGCGAGATGTGGCCGTTCTCTTCGCGGAAGACGACGCGGACGCGCTCGTCTCGGGCGGCGTACTCCTCAAGCACGCGGCGGACGTGCGGCTTCGTCGAGCGGTCGTCGGCGACGCACAGCTCCCAGCGCGTGTAGAGCTGGCGGAGCACGGACTCAAGGGCGAGCCGGAGCCAGACCTCGTCCACGTTGTAGACGGGCATGAGGACGGAGATGAGCGGCTTGCGCGGCAGGGCCTCGGAGAGTTCGGCGATGCGGCGCCGGTCGGCGTCGGTCAGCGTGTCGTGGCGCTCGACCCATTCGCGGTAGGCCGTGCGGTCGCGGTACTCGCGCAGCCGGTCGTCGGCCCAGAGCTTGAAGCCGCGCCAGCCCGAGGCCCGCCACGCGCGAAGAACCTTCGGGCCGAGGCGGCGCAGGTCGGGCGGGTGGCGGCGCAGCGAGGAGAGCAGCCGCCGCGCGGCGCTCGGCAGAGACACGTTTTCGGGTTCGCCCGTCGGGGTCGGCATATCTCTCCGGCGTCAGCGGAGGAGGTCGAGGGCGGCGCTCGAAAGCCCCTTCGAGTAACGGTGGTAACGCAGCGTCAGCAGCTCCCTCAGGACGAGCGGCAGACGCTCGCGCCTGGTCTTGAGGAGGCCGCCGCGCACGCGGTAGTGGGCCGCCAGCTCGCCCGCCCGCTTAACCCGCGAGTCGAGCGAGCCGTCGTCGAGGCCGCGTGCGGCCAGAAGCCTCTCGCGCAGCCGCTCAAGCTTCTCGGCCTCGCCCGCGTAATAGCGGGCGCGCGCGGCGGGCGTGCCGTCACGCGCCGCCCCGGCCGCGCCGACGCCAATCTGCTGGCCCGCGTGCTGGCGGTATTTGACGAGCGGCTCGGCCAGTGCTTCGACGCGGGAGACGGCCGCGACCGTCAGGGCAATCCAGCCGTCGTGGATGAAGGCGTCGCTGTCGGGAATCGGCAGCGCCACGTCGCGGAGGCGCGAGCGGAAGGCCATCGTCGCGCCGGTGACGACGTTGTGCTGAGCGAGCACGTCGAAGGCCCGGCCCTCCTTCATCAGTCGGCGCTCTTCCGGGTCGAAGGTCGCGTCCCAGAGGCGCGCGCCGGTCGGGCGCAGGGACTCGTCCACCACCTCCGCGTCGGTGAAGACGAGTCCGACCGAGGGGTCCGTCGAAAAGACTTCCTCGAAGCGGCCGAGCTTGAGCGGGTGCCACACGTCGTCCTGGTCGCAGAGGGCGATGACCTCGCCGCGGCAGAGCCGGACGGCGCGGTCGAAGTTGCGCGTCGAGCCGACGTTGTCGGGATTCACATGAAGATGCACGGGGAACGGGGCGCGCGCGGCGAAGTCGCGGATGATGTCGGGCGTGCGGTCCGTCGAGTGGTCGTCGCAGGCGACAAGCTCGTCGGGCGGGCGCGTCTGCGCCGCGAGGCTGTCGAGCTGTTCCGCAAGGTACTGCTCGCCGTTGTAAGTGCACAAGGCGACGGATAGACGCATTATGCCGACCATTATAAGCCGTCCCGGCGGTCACGGAAACGTCGCGGCCGGCGGGTTCAGGTCGCGGTAGAAGGCGGCGTCGAGCCTCTTCGCCGCGTCGAGCCTCGGGCCGAGCGGCGCCGGGTAGAGCGTCGGGCAGAGGCCGTCGCCGCCCGCGAGGTAATACGACCTGACGCACTCGACGCCCTTCAGCCTCGCGGCGTGCTCGACCCTGTAGTCTCTGAACCTCCAGTTGTTGAAGAACGCGGCGAAGAGCGCCGCCCAGAAGACGGCGAGGAGGGCGTTCCTCATCCTCCTGTTAGACGGCAGCAGGCTCGCCCACGAGACGGCCGAGAGCGGGACGAGGACCATGCCGAACTCCGCGTAGCGCGAGCTCTTCGCCTGCGCCGCGCCGAAGGCCGCGCGCCCCGCCGCCACCGACGCGAGCACGGCCAGCAGGCACGCCGCCGTCGCAAGCGCGGCCCACCTGTCCGGCGACCAACCTGTCCTTCCCTTTAAGAAGGGCAGGCAGACCGGAATCAGCACGACGAGGAGGCAGACGAGGCCGGCCGCCTTCGAGAACGCGTCCACGCCGAAGCAGAAGGAGAGGACGTTGAGAAAGTAGTCCCAGAACTCGCGGCTGAACGGACCCGCGAGCGGCGGGTGTTGCGCGGGCTTCCGGTAGCCCCACAGCCAGAGCGCGACGACCCCGCCTATCGCGGCGGTCACGAGCAGCAGTTGCAGCAGTTCCCTTCTCCGCGCGTTGTCTTCAGACCCGTAAGCGCGCGCGCCCTTGAACAGCGCGAAGCACGCGAGCAGCACGACGGACGACACGACGCCTGACGCCAGCGAGTAAATCGAGAGCACGGAGGCCGCGCAGCCCGCGGCCAGCACCGCCGTCCTCTGCGAAGCGTGGAACAGCGCCCACGCCGAGACGAGGCAGAACAGCAGCCAGAAGTGGAACGCCGACTGGTAGGCCATCACGTGGTTCTGGATGTCGGCGGTCGAGAGGAGGAAGACGGCGAAGCAGGGTGCGACCCAGTCAGGCGTCTCGGGCGCGAGCTTCGTGGTGAGATAGACGATGAAGGCGACGATGGCGCCGTAGATGATGAAGTTGAGCACCTGATGCGCGGCCACGTCCCAGCCGTTGACCTGATACAGAATCCAGATGAGCAGCTTGTTGGTCGCCATCCGGTGCTCGTTGTGCTGCGCGAGGAGCCAGCGGAGGCTGAGGCCCGAGGGCAGTTGGTCGGGGTTGAAGCTCTCCCACTCGTCGTAGAAGGGGACGTTGACGGCGTACCGCCACACGAAAGACAGGTGGAAGAGGTAGAGGCCGGCGCAGAGCGCGAGGGCCGCTTTCGAGAAGCGCGAGTTAAGCATCCCTGCGCTCTTATATACCAAATAAAGCCCCGGAGGGGCGTCATGAAATAGCTTGGGGTAACGCCCGTGGCTATTTCATGACGCCCCTCCGGGGCTTTGCAAGCAGGCTCCCGGCGATTACATCCCGCCGTCGGGCCGGCCCTCGCCGCGCCGGCCGCGCTCCTGGCGGCGCTGCTCGAACTGCTGGCGCAGCTCGGCGAGCTTAGCCTTCTGCTCGGCCGTCAGGACGGCGTAAATCTGCGACTGCGCACGGGCGCGCGCCACCTCAAGCTCGACCTGGACGGCGGCGCGGGCCTGCGCGGCGGAGCGCACCGCGGCCTCGTCGAACTCCTTCAGGCCGTCGAGCGGCCCGCCGCCGCCTCTGGCGAACAACTGCTCGCGCAAGCTCTTCGTGCTCGTCTCGAAGGCGTCGCCGATTTGCTTAATCTGCTCCTTCTGCGCGTCCGTCGGGTTCAGCTCGCGCGCCACGGGGCCGAGGCCGACGCCGCCGGGCCCGCGACCGCCGCGACCGCCCGGTCCGCCGTGACGCGGGCCGCCGAAGCCGCCCGGCCCCTGCGGGCCGTCCTGCGCGAAGCCGGCCACGGCTAAAGCCAACGTCAGAGCGGCGGCGAAGGCCAGCGCGCCGCCGAACAGTTTCCTTCTCGCTGATTTCATCTGGAGTCTTCCTTTCGTCGAAGAAGCTTGGAGTATGCCCTTAACAGTCCGCGCGCCCATTCGCCCGGCACGCGACGTTAGACGCAGGACCCGGCGTCGCGGCCGTAAAGACTCGGCCTGTAAAGGGTAAAGTTTTGTAAACTCCGCGCGCCCCGCGCCCGACACTTCTTTACTTCTCTTTACCGCGGGCCGCGCCGCCGCCGGGTTACAATGCCCCGTTCGACAGGGGGCGATTTCCGACGATGAAGCAGGTACTCATAATCGACGACGACCGCGAGCTGTGCGAGCTGGTGGCGGAGCTGCTGGGCGAAGAGGGCTTCGAGGTCGAGGTGGCGAACCGGAGCGAAGAGGGCTTGGCGCGCGCGCTCTCGGGCGAGCACTCGCTCGTCGTGCTCGACGTGATGATGCCGGGCATGAACGGCTTCGAGGTCTTGCGGCGCCTGCGCGCCGAAGGGTCGGGCGTCCACGTCCTGATGCTGACGGCGCGGGGCGAGGACGTTGACCGCATAGTCGGTCTTGAGATAGGCGCCGACGACTACCTGCCGAAGCCCTTCAACCCGCGCGAGCTTGTGGCGCGCGTCAACGCCGTGCTGCGGCGCGCCCGGCCGCGCGGCGCGGGGGCGGCCCGAGACGGCGGTCAGGCGTCCGACGGCCGACCCGCGCGCCTCTCGGTCGGCGACGTGGAGCTTGACACCGGCACGCGCCACGTCCGCCGCGCGGGCGAGTCGGTGGGACTGACGAACGTCGAGTACGAGATACTCGTGCAGCTCGTCTCGGCGGCCGGGCGCGTCGTCAAGCGCGAAGACCTCGTGCGCACCGTCCTCGGCCGCGAGATTTCGCCCTTCGACCGCAGCATCGACATGCACATCAGCCACCTCCGCAAGAAGCTCGGCCACCGCGCCGGAGACTTCGAGCGCATCAAGACCGTACGCGGCGTCGGCTACATCTACGCCAAGCCGGTGTCGGGTGTCGGGTGACAGGTGTCAGGGGCAAGATTGTCTTTTACCGACACCCGACACCCTATCTTATGAGTCTATTCCTCAAAGTCTTCCTCTGGTTCTGGCTGGCGACGGTGCTCGTGATAGGGGCGCTGGCGGTGGCTTCGTCTCTGACGCGCACGGAGGACTCGCCGCGGGCGCCTCTGTTCGTCGAGACGGTCGTCGCCTCTTACGGGCGCAACGCGGCGGCGGCTTACGAGCGCGGGGGCGCGGGCGTGCTGGGCGAGTATCTGCGGCACGTCGAGGGCGAGTCGGGGATTGACGCGCGGCTGTTCGGCGCGGCGGGCGAGGAGTTGACGGGTGAGGGCGGGGCGACCGAGGACGAGAGGAAGCTGGCGGCGCGCGTGATGGAGACGGGCGAGCCGGTCTTCAAGCCACTGTGGCCGAAGATGATGCTCGAAGCGCGGCCGGTGGCGGGGGCCGGGGGGGCGCGCTATGCCTTCGTCGTGCGGATGCCTCTGGGGCCGGGGCGCGGGCCTTTCGGGATTCTCTCAGACAACTCGGCGGCGCTCGTCGTGCGACTGCTCGCCGTCGTGCTGACGGCCGGGCTGCTCTGCTACCTTCTGGCGCGCTACATCGTCTCGCCCGTCGTCAAGCTGCGCGAGGTGACGCGGCAGGTGTCGCGCGGCGACCTCTCGGCGCGCGTCGGCCCGCTGCTCGGCAAGCGGCGCGACGAGCTGGCGGCGATGGGGCGCGACTTCGACGTGATGGCCGCGCAGGTCGAGGCGCTGATGAGCGCGCAGCGCCGTTTGCTGCGCGACATCTCGCACGAGCTGCGGTCGCCGCTCGCACGCCTCTCCGTGGCGCTCGACCTCGCGCGCAAGCGTGCAGGCCCCGAGGCCGCGTCCGCGCTCTCGCGCATCGAGTTGGAGTCCGCGCGTCTGAACGAGATGATAGGTCAACTGCTCACGCTCTCGCGCTGGGAGGCGGGCGCGGGTCCGGTGCAGGAAGCGCCCTTGGACCTCGCGGCGCTCGTCCGCGAGGTGGCGGAGGACGCCGACTTCGAGGCGCGCGCACAGGACCGCGAGGTGAGGCTGGAGACGTGCGGGGCGTGCGAGACGACGGGGGCGGCGGTGCTCCTGCGGAGCGCGTTCGAGAACGTCGTGCGCAACGCCGTCCGCCACGCGCCGCCGGGGACGGCCGTCCGCGTCTCTCTGGCTTGCGGGCGCGAAGGCGGAGGGGGCCGGGCTCGTATCGGCGTCCGCGACGAAGGGCCGGGCGTGCCCGAGGAGGCGCTTTCAGACATCTTCCGCCCCTTCTACCGCGTGGACGATGCGCGCGACCGCGCGACGGGCGGGACGGGGCTCGGCCTCGCCATCACCGAGCGCGCCGTCCGCCTCCACGGCGGCACCGTCACGGCCGCCAACATGCCGGGCGGCGGGTTTTTAGTGGAGATTACCCTGCCCCTTAGCCCCGAAAGGGCGGCAGGTAAGAGTCCTTGACCCCGGAGGGGTCATCCGCTCGGCTACTTCTCTTCCCTTCGGGGCTCTTGGGTGAGGAGGCGGCGCAGGCGGGCGCGCGCCTTGTGCAGTTGGGATTTGGATGTCCCGGCCGCGCAGCCCAACAGCCTCCCCACCTCCTCGTGCTCGTAGCCTTCGATGTCGTGGAGGACGAAGACGGCGCGGTAGCCGGGCGGCAGTCGCCGGAGCGCGTTGCCCAGCGCCACGCGGTCGTGCATGGCGGGCGCCTGCCCGCCGACCGAGCCGCCGACGGTCGGGGCTTCCGGCATCACGCCCTCCTCGGTCGTCTGCTCGCGCCGCCCGCGCATCTTGCGGAAGTGCATGAGGACGAGGTTGGTCGTCAGCCGGTGCAGCCACGTCGTAAACGCCGACTCGCCGCGGAAGCTGCCGACGTTGCGCATGAGTTGGACGAACACGTCCTGCGTCAAGTCCTCGGCCTCCGCGACATTCTGCGTCATGCGCATGCACAGGCTGTAGACGCGCCGGTTGTGGCGGCGGTAAAGCTCCTCGAAGGCCGAGGCGTCGCCGCCGGCCGCGGCGCGCGCCAGCGCGTGGTCGCCCGCCGGGCGCGGCTCTTCCTTCGCGCTCACGTTCGCGGCTGCTGCTCTTGGGCCCGCCCAACCGCCGATGGCTTCCGCGTTAACCATGTCCTCTCACACCCCTCCCTTTTGGGGCACAAGCACTTTAACGCTGCCCGCTGTCATGCGCGGTAAAGAGTCGGTCAACGAACGTAAAGAAGTGTCAGCGCCGTGAGGGGGAGTTGCGGGTCCGCCGCGAACTGGGGTACAAGTGGGCTGTCCACACTCTTCCGAAGCGCGAAGGCATCCGGCTCAACACATGATCGGGCGGGAGCTACTTAACTACCGCATCCTTGAGAAGCTCGGCGAGGGCGGTCAGGGCGTCGTCTACAAGGCGCTCGACTTGAACCTCGGCCGCGAGGTCGTCGTCAAGTGCCTCTCGGCGGCGCTCACCTCGAACCGCGCCACCCTCGCCCGCTTCGAGCGCGAGGCCCGCCTCGCCTCCTCCCTAGACCACCCGAACATCTGCACCATCTTCGGCTTCCACGAGGTCGAAGGCACGCACTTCATCGTCATGCAGTACGTCCGCGGCCAGAACGTCCGCCAGCTCGTCGCCGGCAAGCCCCTTGAGCTGCGCGGCGCGCTCTCCGTCGCCGGGCAGGTCGCGGACGCCTTGGTCTCCGCGCACGAGCGGAAAATCATCCACCGCGACATCAAGGCCGGCAACGTCATGGTGACGGAGTCGGGGCAGGTCAAGGTCCTGGACTTCGGCCTCGCCAAGCTGACGGACGAGAAGGCGGCCCGCGCCGGGGGCATCCACCTCACCGAGCAGGCCGAGGCCGGCGTCCCACACGGCACCGCCACCTACGCCGCGCCCGAGCAGGCACGCGGACGCCGCGCGGACCACCGCGCCGACATCTTCTCGACCGGCGTGTTGCTTTACGAAATGCTCACCGGGACCTGGCCCTTCCGCGGCACGACGAACGTCGAAGTCCGCTACGCCGTCATCCACGACGACCCGCAGCCGCTCTCGGAAGTCCGACCCGAAGCGCCGCCGCTCATCCAACAGATTCTCGACCGCACGCTCGCCAAAGACCCCGAGGCGCGCTACCAGACGGCCGCCGAGCTTTGCGAAGAATTGCGCCGCGCCCTGCGCGAGACGGCGGCCGACGAGACGGCGAGCCAACTGACGGCCGCCGTCATGCCCGTCGCCCCGCGCCACCTCTCCGGCGGAGGCGCGGGCCTCGCCGGCACGTTGCGCCGCTGGCTGCGCGGGCTCTCCGGCCCGGAGCCCTCCAAAGGCACCACGCCCTCGGCCCAACGCTCTTCGCCGAGCACGCCCCCCGCCGCCCATGCTTCACAGCCGCGCTCTCAGGAAGCGCCGAGCGCGGCGGAAGCCCCGGCGAAGAACTCGCTCGCCATCCTCCCCTTCCGCAACCTCGGCGACGACGCGGCCACTGGCTTCTACGGCTTCGCCCTCGCCGACGCCGCCATCACCGAACTCGCGCGCCTGCGCCGCCTCGTCGTCCGGCCCTCGTCGGTCGTCGCCAAGTACCAGGCGCAAGCCCACCGCGACCCGCGCGACATCGGCCGCGAGCTTCAAGTCGGCTCCGTCCTCGCCGCCAGCTACCTCGCGACGGCCGAGCGCCTGCGCGTCAACGCCCAACTCCTGGACGTGGCCGGCGGACGCATCCTCTGGAGCGACCGCATCGACGCCGTCGTCTCCGACCTCATCACCGTGCAGGACACCATCGCGCAGCGCATCGTTGACGGCCTGCGCGTCGAGCTGAGCGACGACGAACAGCTCGCCCTCGAACGCCGCCCCTCCGTCAACCCCGAAGCCTACGACGAATACCTCCGCGGCCGACACCTCCTCGCGCGCTACGCCTACCACACGCCCTCGCGCGAGGACTTCGACGCGGCGGTCGAGCACTTCCGCCGCGCCGTCGCGCTCGACCCCTCGTACGCGCCCGCCCACTCCGGCCTCGGCGTCTGCCACACGACGCGCATCTTCGACAAGCTCGGCGGCGAGGAGGACTACGAGCGCGCCGAGGAGGCTTTCTACCGCGCCCTCAAGCTCGACCCCTCGTTGGCCGAAGCGCGCCTCCACATGGTCTTCATCTACCTCGCGCGCGGCGAGAAGCAGAAGGCCCGCGCCGAGGTGGTCCGCCTGCTGCATGAGGCGCCCAACGACGCCGCCGTTCACCGCGTCGCCGCCAACCTCTTCCGCCTCGACGGCGAGCACGACCGCGCCCTCGAACACTTCGACCGCGCCGCGGCCCTCAACCCCGACGAGCGCGTCAACTCTCACTACAGCCGCGCCCGCGTCTACAACAGCCGCGGCCAGGCCGACATGGCGCTCGGCGAGCTTGAGCGCGCCGGCCAAATCGAGCCCGACCACCCGCTCATCAAGACCGTCCGCGCCTTTATGTTCTACTACCGCGGCGAGGTCGCGGCGGCGACCGGGCTGGTGCGCGAAGTGCTCGCCTCGCACCCGGAGATGGACGGCGTCCGGCCGCTGCTCGCCATGTGCCTGAGCCGGCAGGGCGAGCGCGAGGCGGCGCGCGCCGAGTTGAACGAAAGGGTCAAGGCGAGCGCGGCCGTGGACCCCGACATCGCCTACTGGCTCGCGTCGGCTTACGCTCTGGAGGGGATGAGGGAGGAGGCTTTCGAGTGGCTGGGCCGCGCCATCGCGCTCGGGCGCGAGGACCGCTCGTGGTTCGAGGCCGACCCCGACTGGGCCGCCCTGCGCGACGACCCGCGCTTTGCGGAGTTGATGGACCGCATCGCCGCCGGCCGCGACAGCGCCGAGGGCTGACGGCGCCGCGCGCCCGGCGGTCAACCTACTCGCCGGCCATCCTCTCGACCGACTTCTTCACGAGTTCCCGCAGGACGTTCAAATCCACGTCGTCGAGCTTCTTTATGTAGAGGCACGACTTGCCCGTCTTGCACTTGCCGAGGCGCCCCATGATTTCGGGGAACTCCTCGACGCCGGGCATGATGTAGAGCGTCAGGTCGTTCTTGCGCGGCGAGAAGCCCGTCACCATCCACTCGGCCTCGCGCCCGCTCCCGTACTTGTAACGCCTGCGGCCGAAGCCGACGATGCTCGCGCCCCACATCTCCGGCTCGGCGCCCGTCGCCTCGGCCATGATGTCGCGGACTGCCCGACACTCCGCGCGCCGCCTCTCGTCGGCGACGCCGCCCAGGAAATCCTCCACGCCGACGCCCGTCGGCTTCGTCTTCTGCTCCGCCATAAGATTTTCCTCCGTCACGCGCGGCCGCTCGTCAGTCGGGCGCGCCTATAATACTCTATCCGCAATGGCACAGGCTGGAGAGTTGACGAAGGAGGGCGCGGCGGTGCTCTCGGTCGAAGGGCTGCGCAAGTCTTACGGCGAGACGGTCGCCGTGGACGGCGTGTCGTTCGGGGTCGGGCGCGGCGAGATCGTCGGCCTGCTCGGGCCGAACGGCGCGGGCAAGACGACGACCATCAACATGATTCTCGGCGTGCTCGAACCGAGCGCGGGCCGGATTCTCGTCGAGGGCACGGACATCGCCGAGCGCCGCTCGCGCGCGCTTGAGCGGACGAACTTCGCGGCCGTCTACGCGCCGCTGCCCGGCAACCTGACCGTCGTGCAGAACCTCCGCGTCTTCGGCATGATGTACGGCGTGCGCGGCCTGTCGCGCCGCATCGAGGAACTGCTCGGGGAGTTCGACCTCGAAAATTTCCGCGGCGCGAAGTGCGGCGTGCTCTCCTCGGGCGAGCAGACGCGCGTCGCGCTCGCCAAGGCGATGCTCAACCGCCCGCACCTCCTTTTGCTCGACGAGCCGACCGCCTCGCTCGACCCGGCGACGGCGCGC
This sequence comes from Pyrinomonadaceae bacterium, assembly GCA_035941045.1. Taxonomy (GTDB): domain Bacteria; phylum Acidobacteriota; class Blastocatellia; order Pyrinomonadales; family Pyrinomonadaceae; genus QHXN01. The sequence continues at coordinate 62,679 of DASZEK010000024.1, forward strand.
GACATCCGCGCCCACATCCGCGCCTTCGCCGCCGGGGGCGAGGCCGGCGTGCTCTGGACTTCGCACAACATGTACGAGGTCGAGGAGGTCTGCGACCGCGTGCTCTTCATGTCGCGGGGCCGCATCTTTCTGGAGGGCGACCCGCGGGCGCTCGTGCGCGAGCACGGCAAGGAGACGCTGGAGGAGTTGTTCATCGCGGCCACGCGCGAGCCGCTGACGCTGGAGCGGGCATGACGGGACCGAGACGCACGGCGGCCGTCGTGCTGCGCCAAATCTACCTGCTGCGCGCGAGCCCCGTGCGGGTCGTGCCGCTGTTCGCGTGGGTCGCCATCGACATCGTGCTCTGGGGCTTCTTCACGCGCTACCTCAACGCGGTGGCCGCCCCCGGCTTCGACTTCGTGCCGGTGCTGCTCGGCGCCATCCTGCTCTGGGACTTCTTCTCGCGCGTCATGCACGGCGTCACGATGGCCTTCCTCGAAGACGTGTGGTCGCGCAACTTCCTCAACGTCTTCGCCTCGCCGCTCTCGATTCCCGAATACCTCGCCGGGCTGGTGCTGGCGAGCGTGCTGACGAGCGCGGTCGGCCTCGTCGCGATGCTGGTGCTGGCGACGGCCGTCTTCGGGCTCTCGTTCGCGGCCTACGGGGCGCTGGTCGTGCCGTTCCTGCTGGTGCTCTTCATGTCGGGCATCGCGCTCGGGGTGACGGGCTGCGCCGTGGTGCTGAGGTTCGGGCCGGCGTCGGAGTGGTTCGTGTGGCCGCTGCCGGCGCTCATCTCGCCGTTCGCGGGCGTCTTCTACCCGCTCGCGACGCTGCCGCCGTGGATGCGGGCGGCGGCGCGGGCGCTGCCGCCCTCTTACGTCTTCGAGGGGATGCGGTCAATCGTCGCGGGGCGCGGCTTCGAGCCGTCGTCGCTGCTGTGGGGCCTCGCGCTCGCCGTCCTCTACATCCTGCTCGCCTGCTGGCTCTTCGCGCGCGTCCACCGCCACGCCGTCCGCACCGGCCTCATCGCGCGCTACAGCGCCGAGAGCGTGAACTGAACCGGGCGGTTGACCGGCCTCGGCCTTTAGCCATAGTCTGTGGCGCGTGCGAACGACAGCCACCCGCGAAGACATCGACGACGTGATTCTGGACGCGGCCGACCGCCTGCTGGCGCGCTACGGCTACCGCAAGATGACGATGGAAGACCTCGCCCACGAGGTCGGCATCGGCAAGGGCACCATCTACCTCCACTTCCGCAGCAAGGAAGACCTCGTCCTCTCGCACATCGACCGCCTCATCTCGCGCCTGAAGGAGCGGCTTACTCAAATCGCGCGCGGCGCGGGGGCGCCCGCCGAGCGTCTGAGGCAGATGCTCGTGACGCGCGTCCTCTTCCGCTTCGACGGCGTCCAGCACTACACGGAGAGCCTGAGCGACCTGCTGGCCGCCATCCGCCCGGCGCTGCTCGTCAGGCGCGAGCGCCACTTCGAGGCCGAGGCGCAAATCTTCGCCGAGGTCCTGCACGAAGGGCAGCGCGACGGCACCTTCGCGCCGTCCGTCAACGCCCCGGCCGCCGCCCGCACGCTCCTGCTCGCCACCAACGCCCTCCTGCCCTACAGCCTCAGCCCCGTCGAACTCGGCCAGCGCAAAGACGTGGAGCGCGCCGCCACGCAGATAGCCGACCTGATGCTGCACGGATTACTGAGTAGACAGTAGTCAGTAGACAGTAGGCGCTACGCGTCTTCTACTGCCTACTGCCTACCGGCTTCTAGTACACGACGCGCGTCTTAATCGTCCCCTTCACTTCTCTCAGGATTTTGAAAGCCTCGCGCGAAAGCTCGGTGTCCACGTCGAGGATGACGTAGCCGATGTCGTCGTTGGTCTTGAGGTACTGGCCGAGGATGTTGATGCCGCCTTCGGAGAGGCGGGAGTTGATTTCGCCGAGGACGCCGGGCTGGTTGCGGTGGATGTGGAGGATGCGGTGGGTCCGGTCCTGCGGCGGGAGGCTGACGGGCGGCACCGTGTGCGAGCCCGTGGAGGTGCCGAACTCAAGGTACTGCATCAGCTTCGAGGACACGTCGAGGCCGATGCTGGCCTGCGCCTCCTCGGTCGAGCCGCCGATGTGCGGCGTGAGGATGACGTTGGGCAGGTTTTGGAGGACGGACGAGAACGGGTCGCCGTTCTTCTCCGGCTCCTCGGGGAACACGTCCACGGCGGCGCCCGAGAGCGAGCCGCGCTCGACGCAGGCGCGCAGGGCTTCGAGGTCCACCACGTCGCCGCGGCTGTAGTTGATGAGGATGGCGCCGCGCTTCATCTGCGCGAGCGTCTGCTCGTTCATCATGCCGCGCGTCGAGGGCGAGCCGGGGACGTGCAGCGTCACGAGGTCGGAGCGCGCGAGCAGTTCCGAGAGGTCGCGGATTTGCCGGGCGTTGCCGTGCGGCAGTCGCGGGACCACGTCGTAGTAGACGACCTGCATCCCCATCGCCTCGGCCATCACGGAGACCTGCGAGCCGATGTTGCCGTAGCCGACGATGCCCAAAGTCTTGCCGCGCAACTCGTAGCTGCCCTTCGAGTCTTTGAGCCAGACGCCGCGGTGCGCCGCCGCGCTCCGGTCCGCGACCTTGCGGATGAGCATCACCGAGAGGCCGATGACCAGCTCCGCCACCGAGCGCGTGTTCGAGTAGGGCGCGTTGAAGACGGCGACGCCGCGCCGCGTGGCCGCGCCCAAATCCACCTGATTGACGCCGATGCAGAAGCAGCCGACGGCGAGCAGGCGGTCGGCCGCGGCCAGGACTTTCTCCGTGATGCGCGTCTTCGAGCGGATGCCGAGCAGGTGGACGCCCTTCACGGCTTCGATTAATTCGTCCTCGCCGAGCGCGCCCGCGCGCCGCTCGACCGAGCTGTAGCCGCCCGCGCGGAACTCTCCGGCCGCCGCCTCGCTGATGTTTTCGAGCAGCAGAATCTTTATCTTGTCTCTCGGGTAAGAAGTCTCTTGATTCTTCATCGACTCGATTCTGCCACAGCCCGTCGCCCGTGTTAAAAATGGCCTCATGGGAAGAGTGCTGGCGGCGGTGATGCCGGGGCCGGGCGAGCCGGTCGAGTTGCGCGAGTTGGAGGAGCCGGAGCTTGAGCCGGGCTCGGGCGTGCTCGCCGTCGAGCTGAGCGAGGTGTGCGGGACCGACGTGCACTTGCAGCGGGGCCGGCTGGCCGGCGTGCCCTACCCGCTCATCCCCGGCCACGTCTCGGTGGGGAGGCTCGAACGGATTCGCGGCAAGCTGTTTGACGTGGAGGGGCGCGAGTTCCGCGAGGGCGACCGCGTCACCTTCCTCGACGTGCACCGCACCTGCCACGCCTGCTGGCACTGTCTCGTCGCCAAGACGACGACGCGCTGCCCCTCGCGCAAGGTCTACGGCATCACGTACGGACTGGCGGACACGCTCGCGGGCGGGTGGGCCGAGAAGCTTTACCTGAAGCCGGGCACGCGCTGCATCGGGCTCGAAGGGGTCGAGCCGGCGCGCTTCATGGCCGGCGGCTGCGCGCTCCCGACCGCGATTCACGCCGTCGAGCGCGCCGACATTCCTTTAGGCGCGACCGTGCTCGTGCTCGGCTCCGGTCCCGTCGGGCTCTCGGCCGTCGCGTTGTCGTTGATGCGCGGCGCGCTGCGCGTGCTCTGCACGGGCGCTCCCGAGTCGCGACTGGCGGCGGCGCGGGCCGTCGGCGCCGCCGCGACTCTTAACGTCGAGGAGCACGGGCCGGAGGAGCGCGGCCGTTGGGTGCTGGCCGAGACGGGCGGGCGCGGGGCCGACGTTTGCATCGAGGCGACGGGCTCGCCCGTCGCGGTCGTCGAGGCGATGCGCTACGCGCGCGACGCGGGCACGGTCGTCGTCGTCGGCCAGTACACGGACCACGGCGAGGTGGCCTTCAACCCTCACCTCGACTTGAACCGCAAGCACCTCGACGTGCGCGGCTGCTGGGGCTCTGACTTCTCACACTTCTACCGCGGCGCGCTGCTGATGGCCGACGCCGCGCGCTCGGCCCCGTGGGCGCGGCTCGAACTTGAAACCTACCCGCTGGCGCGGGCCGGCGACGCACTCGCGGCGGTCGCCGACGGCCGCGTCGTCAAAGCCCTCATCGACCCGCGCGCGTGAATCGCTTTAGGTGACGACATCGGGCTCCTCTCGGCCGGTGTACTCCTGGAGGTTGAGGAGTTCGCGGGCGGCGGTGACGAGTGGCGCGAGCACCTGTGCCGGGTCGCCTTGGCCGCCGTCGCGGCGGTAGCTTTCGTAGTAGACGCGGAGCGTGGCCCCGGCCGTGCCCGTGCCGGAGAGGCGGCAGACGACGCGGGAGCCGTCCGCGAGCAGCAGGCGGATGCCCTGCTTGGCGGTCGCGCTCTGGTCCACGGGGTCTGTGTAGCCGAAGTCGTCGGCGCTCGCTATCTCGCCCCCGGCGAAGGCGGTGCCCGAGAGCGCGGGCAGCTTCTCGCGCAGCGCCTCTATCATCTGGGCGGCGGCGCCCGCGTCGAGGCCCTCGTAGTCGTGGCGCTGGTAGTAGCTGCGGCCGAAGCGTTGCCAGTGGTCGCCGACCACTTCGGCCACGCCCTTGCCGGTCTTGGCGAGAATCGAGAGCCACGCGAGCACGGCCCAGAGGCCGTCCTTCTCGCGGACGTGGTCGGAGCCGGTGCCGAAGCTCTCCTCGCCGCAGACGGTGCAGAGGCCGGCGTCCATCAGGTTGCCGAAGAACTTCCAGCCCGTCGGAGTCTCATAAGCACGTATCCCAAGCGCCTCGGCGACGCGGTCAACGGCCGTGCTGGTCGGCATGGAGCGCGCGACGCCCGCGAGCCCTTTCGCGTAGCCGGGGATGGCACTTTGGGCGTGCTCGGCGATGACGGCGAGCGAGTCGCCGGGGGTGACGAAGAAGTCGCGGCCCAGGATGAGGTTGCGGTCGCCGTCGCCGTCGCAGGCCGCGCCGAAGTCGGGAGAGTCGGGGCCGGTCAGAGAGCGGACGAGGTCGGCGGCGTGGACGAGGTTCGGGTCCGGGTGGTGGCCGCCGAAGTCGGGCAGCGGCTCGCCGTTGATGACGGTGCCGGAGGGCGCGCCCAGTAGCTCTTCGAGGATGTGGCGCGCGTAAGGGCCGGTCACGGCGCTCATCGCGTCGAAGGTCATGCGGAAGCCGCCCGAGAAGAGGGCGCGCAGGGCTCCGAAGTCGAAGAGGCTTTGCATGACGGCCGTGTAGTCTTCGAGCGGGTCGATGCGGACGACTTCCGTCTCGCCTATCTTGACGGCGCCGAGCGAGTCGAGGTCAACGTCCGGGTGTTCGAGCGTCCGGTACTGGTCGATGGAGAGCGTGCGCTGGTAGATGCGCTCGGTGACTGATTCGGGCGCGGGGCCGCCGTTGCGGACGTTGTACTTGACGCCGAAGTCTTCGTCGATGCCGCCGGGGTTGTGGCTGGCGGAGAGGACGAGGCCGCCCAGAGCGCCGCGGCGTCGGATGACGGCGGAGACGGCGGGCGTCGAAAGTATGCCGCCGCGGCCGACGAGCACGGTACGGAAGCCGTTGGCGGCGGCCATGCGCAAGATAGTCTGGATGGCCTCGCGGTTGTAGTAGCGGCCGTCGCCGCCGACCACCAGCGTCTCTTGACGGAAGTCCGGAACGTCTAAGCGGACAGCGTCGAAGACCGACTGGACGAAGTTCTCAAGGTAGTTGGGGCGCATGAAGACGCGCGTCTTCTTGCGGAGCCCCGAGGTGCCGGGCCGCTGGTCGTCGAACGGTGTGGTGGAGACAGTTTTCATGCGCCCTCCGTCGCCGCCCCGCGAGGCGGCCGCTGGTCAGAGTCGAACGGACTTTCGGGTTGGAGCTTAGGCCGTCGATATTACTGAAACGGAGGGCGGGAGTAAAAGGGCGACCGCGCCGTCACTCCTTTTTGGCCTTGGCGCACGAGGGGAACGGGAAGACGAGCCGGACGCCCTGCACGTCGGAAGTAACCTCCATCTTGACGGACGGCGTCTCGACCTCGTGGACGCTGTCGCCCATCCGCTTGAGGATTCTTTCCAGCTTCGGGCAGTTCAGGTACTCGCCGGAGTAGGTAATCATGGCGCCGAGCAGGCGGCCCTTGAACCCTTCGAGGACGGTCAGCGAGAAGCGCCCGCGGTCGTCGGTCTTCGCGCGCGCCGCCTCGGAGTCGTAACCCGCGGCGGGGGCGTCGGGATGGAACTCGACGAACTCATCGGCGGCCGGACGCCCGTCCTCGAACAAGAGCACGCCCTGTATGACGCGGGTCGCCTCCTGCCGGGGGATGTGGATGTCGAAGTCCTTGAGGTTGGTCCCCTCGGTGACGACGATGACGGTGGCGCGCTCGCGCTCGAAGACGCCGGGGTGGTAGGCCGTTGGGAACGGCTCGTCGCTGCTGATCTTGCCGTCGTCGTTGAGGACGATGCGGTAGCGGCCCGGCGGGATGTCGTTCAACTGGTAGCGCCCCTGCTCATCCGTGCAGTCGAAGTTCCAGTTCGCGGCGACCTTCCTGTCCTCGGGCATGAGGCACAGGCAAACGTCTTTCAGGGGGCGGCCGTCGGCGCCGAAGACGCGGCCCGCGATGTTCGTGTCGGCGCTGTAGACGAAGTTGACCCCGGCGCACGACTTCTCCTTCAGCACGACCCTCACGCCCCCGTCCGCGGAACGCTCGACCTCGCCGTAGAACATGGGGAAGCGCATCTTCAGCCCGCGCGGCACGTCCGGCACGACCGAGTAACTGCCCGGCGGGAGGCCGTTGAACTCGAAGAGGCCGTCGGCGCTCGTGTGCGTCTCGTAGGTCTTCTGCGCGCCGACGGCACGCACCCTCACGCCGTTCAGGCTCCCGACGTTGTTGAAGCCCTCGCCGGGCTCGTCCTCGTAGTGGATGAGCGTGCCGGCGAGCCGCGTCCTCTCGGCAGAGGCCGGCAGCCCTTGCAGGTAGGCGAGGTCGTCGGCGGCCGACTCGATGTCGCTACTGCGGTCGCAGGGCCGGACGGCCCACGTCTTATCCTCCGCGTCGTAGTAGGCGTAGAAGAGCCTGCGCTGCCCCTCCTCGTAGACCGTGTCGCACGAAGAGTTGCCGGCGCGGAAGACGACCTCGGTCTGCTTCATGTTCTTGAAGACGCGCTCGACCGAGACGCGCGCGAGCTGGCTCTCGTAATACTCGCGCCCGTCTTCGCCCTTCTTGACGTTGACGCTCTCGACGCTCTGGACGGTGCCGACGAAGACGGCGTCGGCGCCCGCGTACGCCTGACAGACGGTCGGGTAGCCCGTGCAGCTACAGGCTTCGGCCGCGGCGGGACAGAGGAGCAGGAGGGCGCAGGCGAAGAGCAGGGGGGCGAGGGCGGTCGTCTTTCTTTTCATCTCCGGCAGACCTCCGCGGCGAGTCTTCAAGGGTCCGTTCGTGAGGGGAAGATATCACCGCCGGGCGCCGCGCGGCTACTGCCTTTCCGCCACCGTCACGGCCCACCAGGGCCCCCGCGCGCCGCCGGCCGCCGCCGACCAGTACCAGGCCGGGATGTCGGGCCAACTGCCGCCCGCCTCCGAGTGGATTCTCTCGCGAACGAGCAGGCGCTCGCCGCGGCGCTCGGCCGTGAAGCCCGACCATCGCGCGCCGTCCTCGGCGACGTGCAGCGGCAGCGGCCGGACGCTGTAGCCGATGGCGGTGAGGCAGTCGGCCGTCGGGTGGAGCTTCCGCGTCGCCTCGCCGATGAAGCGCACAATCACCTCGCGCCGCCCGTCCGTGAAGCGCGCGACGAGGCCGGGGAACTCCTCGCCGAAACGCTCCTCGCGCTCCGACAGCGGCAGGCGCGTCAGCGGGCGCCCCTCGAAGTGCGTGGGCCAGCCGGGGAAGCCCGCCGCCGCCGACGGCCCGCCGCCGGACTTCGGCGCCGCGTAGAGCCACGGCGCGCAGGCCGCTAGTAAGCAGGCTCCGAAGTAGAAGAGTTTGTGTCGCACCGCGTCACCTTCCTGATTCGCCGCACCGCCGTCAGGATGAAGGAGGCGACCGCCGCGAAGGCCACCACCCCGACGTACTCGTGCACCCACCCCGGCGCCTCGACCACGCCGGCCTCGACGTAGAAGAGCGCCGCCGCCCGCAGCACGTTCCCCGCGAGGATGGCGACGCCGGCCGACGCCAGCACCGCGAGCGTCGCCGCCGGCCGCAGCCCGTACAGGCACGCCAGCGCGCACGCCAGAAACAGCCCGACCCAAAGCATCCGCACGCCGCTGCAAGGCGCGTCAACCCAGACGAGCCGCCCCGCCCAGTTCAGGCACGCGCCCTCCTGCACGACCGCGAAGCCGCCGAGCCTCAACAGCAGCGACGCCCCCCACGCGACCGCCGCCCGCAGCGGGTAGCCGCCGTAGAATTGCAGCGAAGGGATGACCGGCAGCGAAAGGTAGAGCAGCCCCAAGAGCCCCGGTTGAAACGGCCTGCCGAAGCGCCACAGGCTCAGCGTGCAGCCCAGCGCCGTCAGCGCCAGCGCCGCGCGCACCAGAGGCATCGCGAACGGGTAGGCCGCCGCGTAGACGACGACGAGCGCCGCCGGCAGCAACAACCTCCTCCCGCCCCGAGCCCCTCCGCCCTTCCCCTTCCACGCGAAGAACACGGCGGCGGCCAGAGCCAGCAGCCCCCACACGTCTTCCGCCGAGTCGCCGACGCGCGACCCGTACCAGCGCCAGACCGGCCAGAAGGCCGCGACCTGAGCCGCGACGACGACCGCCGGGCCCTTCAACATGAAGGCCAGCCTTCCTCTCATACGGCACCGCCCTGAGCCGCCCTGCGCCGACTCAGGCAGGCGAAGGCCAGCAGGCCGGTCGCCACCGCCAGCAGCACTATTGTCTCCGGCTCCGGGATAGTCGGCACCGACCCCGGCTCCACGGGTTTCAGCCCCGCCTGCTCGTACTGCTGCCTCGTCTCAAGGACGACGGCGCCGCTCACGGGCGTCACCAGTTGGTAGCGCGCGGCCAGTCGGATGGCTTCGTCGGTCCGGTTGCCATCGCGGTCGCCGAGCATGCGCCCGACCTCGTCGTTGGCCCACAGCCGCGCCAGATGCGCCGAAGACTTTTTCGCCCCTTCGGCGGCGGCGGGCGCCTTCTTCGGCGGCTCGCTCACCCTGACGAAGCGGAGCCGCTTCTTCGTCCCCGCGAGCCGCCCGAACAGGTCTTCGAGGTCGGCCCGCAGGCCGCCGAAGCGCGGGACCGGGACGAAACCGGCGACGCCGTCGAGCTTCTCCGCGACGTGGTCCGGCCCCGCCTCCGTCTGCACCGAGTAGAGCGCCGGGCCTTCGGGCCTCCGCTCCCAACGCTGCCGCAACTCCTCGACCGGCGTGAGCAGAAGCGGCTGCGGGCCGTGCACCCAGACGACGACGCCCCCCGGCTCGTCGGAGGCGACATCCAAAGCCCGGCCGAGCGCCGGGACGCTGTCGGCCCCGCCCTCGAAAACAATCTTCTCGACGCGCCGCGCGCCCTCGGCCGGTGCGCCCGACGTGAGCGCCCCGCCGCCCTCCTCATAAAATCCGTTGCCGCCCGCGGGCAGGACTTTGACGTTTACGCCCGGCGGCAGCGAGTCGAGCGCCGCGGCCACTTCGCCCGCCACGCGCCCCGCGCGCCGCGACGTGTCGACGACCAAAACAATCTCCGAAGCGGCGGCGCCCGGCTCCTCGCCGACGAACTGGCGGACGACGCTGCCGTCGCCCTTGAAAGTGTCAGTCGCCCAAGCCTCTTTGGCGCCCGGCGACCTCTCGGCCCGGACCACGCCGCCCGCGCCCGAAAGCTCCGAGTCCTTCAACTCGCCGCGCACCGCGTAGACTTCCGCCTTCGGGTGCTCGGCTGACAGGGCGTCGCCTGCCGCCTTCAGCGGGTTCCCCGACTCGACCCAGACGGCGTGGGCCGCCGAGTCGCGGATGGCGAAGTTGCGGTCGAGCAAGTAAGGCAGGCGCAGCGCGCCGAGCCCGCCGCCGTCTTCGAGCGAGAGCGGCGCCGTCACCCCGAAGCGTATCTTCATCTCGCCGCCCGAGGGCTGCACGGGGAAGCACTGGACGCGCACGCGGTCGCGCCCCGAGGTCGTGACTAGCACGGGGTCGCGGCGGCGGCTGACGACCTGTTGGTAGGCGGCGCGCGTCTGGCCGCGGCTGGCGAAGGCGGCCTCGCGCTCTTCGCCGTCCACCCAAAGGGTAAGGCGTGAGACGACGCCGCCCGGCGGGAGCTGCACCTCGGCGCGCGCCTCCTGCTGCGATGCCGAGTCGTTCCTGAAGACCATCGTCCACTCGACGTAGGCGACGCCCGCGTCCGCGTCCACCGACCCGTCAACGCGCGAGCCGGCCAGCGCCAGCCCGCGCACCTTGCCCGCGATGACTTCGCCGCCCCGGTCCGGGTCGAAGTCGAAAGTCTCCTGCGGCTCCCAACGCCCCTTGAGCCGCGCCGGGGGCACGCGCGTGTTGAAAGCCTCGCCCGTCACGCGGTAGTAAATCTGCCGCGCCTCCTCGGGCGAGACCACTTCGCCGCCGAGCGAGAGGACGAACCCCGCGAGGTCAGTCGCCCTCCCCGACCGCTCGTAGCAGGCGCGCAGCATGAAGTCCCTGCTCCCGTACGTGCGCAGCCACCTCAAGCCCTCGTCCCTGACGGCGGGCGAGTCCGAAGCCGCCTTCCGCAGCCCGACGCGCGTGAGCGCCGCCGGCAGCTCCATCAACGCCACGGCCAGCAGCGCGCCCGCCACGCCCGCCGCCAGCCCCGAGAAGCGCAGCGCGAAGCTTGGCGGCGCGAGACGGCGCAACTGCCGCCGCATGATGAGGCAGGCCACGAGCGAGCCGACCGGCGCCATCGGCAGCAGCCCGAGCCCGAAGAAGATGAGCGCGATGACGCCGAGCGGCAGCAGCGGCAGGTAGATGACCGTGTAGAAGAGTGAGACCCCGGTGGCGAAGGCGTTGGCCGCGCCGAGCAGCGTGGCGCGGTCGGCGCGGCCCTTGCGCAGCGCCAGCCAGACCTGCAAGTTCGCGAGCGGGACGAAGACGACGAGCAGCACGTGCCAGAGCGTCGGGATGGGGTCGAAGAACTGCTCGGCGCAGATGTGCGTCGTCGTCTCGACTGCGATGGAGACGGACGGCAGGGCCACCCCCGCCAGGAACGTGAAGACCAACCCGCGCGGCCTCGCGGCCTCCGGCGCTACGTCTGACATGAATCTCCTCCTCTCCGGGGTGCCGGGGCCTGCGCACGGCCCCGCAAGTTCGCGGCCTACCTTTATACCGTAAAGTGCTTTTTGTCAACCGACTTTTTCCGGCCGCCGACCCTCCTCTCACGCCGGGGTGATATCTTTGTTCCTTGAGGTTACAATCCGCCCACGCATGACTGAAGAGCTGAGGCAGAGGCTTTACACACTTGAGCCGCAGTACCGCGAGCGCGTCTGGGGCGGGCAGAGGTTGAAGCCGCACGACCCGCCGTACGGCGAGGCGTGGGTGGCCTTCGAGGAGAGCCGCGTCCGCGAGGGCGGGCACGCGGGCCGGGCTGTTCGGGAGCTTGCGGAGACGCTCGGCGCCGCCTTCCTCGGCGCGGGCGTCGAGGCGCGTTACGGGCGTCGCTTCCCCCTGCTCGTCAAGCTGCTCGACTGCGCCGACTGGCTCTCCGTGCAGGTCCACCCGAACGACTCGCAGGCGCGGCGGCTGGTCGGCCCCGGCGAGTTCGGCAAGAGCGAGGCGTGGCACTTCCTCGAAGCCGAGCCGGGCGCGACCATCTACGCGGGCGTCCGCGCGGGGACGAGCCCCGAGGCTCTGGAGGAAGCAATCCGCGGGGGGCGAGTGCTCGACGTGGCGGAGCGTTTGGAGGTGAGCGCGGGCGAGACGGTCTACATCCCGGCGGGCACGTTGCACGCGCTCGGGCCGGGCCTTCTGCTTTACGAGGTGCAGCAGTCGAGCGACACGACCTACCGCGTCTACGATTGGGACCGGCCGACGAGCGCGGGCCGCAAGCTCCACGTCGAGGAGTCAATCGCCGTGACCGACCCCGAGCGCGGCGCGGTCGTCAAGCCGACGGCGACGACGGAAGGCACGTCGGCCGTCGAGGCGTTGAGTTGTCCGCACTTCAAGCTCGAAGTCCTGAACGTGGAAGGCGCGGCGCTCGGAGGCGACACGGGCGGCGTGAGTTTCCACCTCATCACGGTGACGGGCGGCGCCGTCGAAGTCTCTTGCGAGGATGAGAAGTTGCGGCTCGGCGCTTACGAGACGGCGCTGGTGGCGGGCGGCGCGGGCCGTTACGAGGTGCGCGCGGAGGGGGAGGCGGCGAGGGCTTTGCGCGCGTCGGTCCCGGTCGCGGGAGAGGCGCGGGGGTTATAGGTCGAGTGTACAGGATAGCATCCGGCACGACTCACGGGCTGGCCGACACGGCCGACTTCATCGCCCTCCTGAACGGCCTGCGCGAGTCCGGCCCGGAAGGCTTAGGCGACTTCTTCGACGGGCGCGGCGAGTTGTTCGTCTCGCGGGCGCCGGGCCGGCTCGACTTGATGGGCGGCATCGCCGACTATTCGGGCTCGCTCGTGCTTGAGCTTCCCATCGCGGCGGCGACGCACGTCGCCGTCCGGTTGAGTGACGACAGGACGCTCGCCCTCGCGAGTCTCAGGGCCGGCGGCGGGTTCCGGCACTTCGAGATGCCGCTCTCGGGTTTGGAAGACCCGGAGCGCGGCCCGCGCGAATACGCCGCGGCGGCCGACTACTTCAAGCGCGGACGCCCGTGGGCGGCTTACGTCGCGGGCGCCTTCCTCGTGCTGATGCGCGAGCGCGGCGTCAGGTTCGAGCGGGGCGCGCGCCTGCTCATCAACTCCGACGTGCCCGAAGGCAAGGGCGTCAGCTCGTCGGCCGCGCTCGAAGTAGCGACGATGCAGGCCGTCGCCGCCGCTTACAATCTCAACGTCGAGCCGCGCGAGTTGGCCTTCCTCTGCCAGCGGGTCGAGAACATGGTGGCCTGCGCGCCGTGCGGCGTGATGGACCAGATGACTTCGGCCTGCGGCGAGACGGGGCGGCTGCTGGAACTGCTCTGCCAGCCGGGCGAGCTTCGGGGGACCGTCGCGCTGCCCGAAGAGCTTGCCGTGTGGGGCGTGGACTCGGGCATCCGGCACTCGGTCGGCGGCGCCGATTACGGGACGGTGCGCACGGCGGCCTTCATGGGCTACCGCATCATCGCCGAGGCCGCCGGCCTGTCGTGGCGTGAGACGGGCGGGGCGGACCGAGTCGAGGTGGAGGACCCCCTGTGGGGCGGCTACCTCGCCAACGTCGGGGCCGAAGAGTTCGCCGCGCGTTACGAAGCGCGCTTGCCCGAGCGGATGACGGGCGAAGAGTTCCTTGCGACCTACAAAGGCATCACGGACCGCGTGACTTCCGTCGAGCCCGCGCGCACGTACCCCGTCCGCGAGGCGACGCGCCACCCGGTCTACGAGCACGAACGCGTCGGCAGGTTCGCGGGCGAGTTGAAGAGCTGGCGCGGCGGCGGTCAGGCCGAAGAGTTGGGCGCCCTGATGTACGAGTCGCACGAGAGCTATTCGGCGTGCGGGCTCGGCTCGGGGGGGACGGACCTTTTAGTGCAGCTCGTGCGCGAGGCGGGGCCGGGCCGGGGGCTCTTCGGCGCGAAGATTACGGGCGGCGGCAGCGGCGGCACGGTCGCCGTCCTCGGCCGGCGCGACGCGGGCGACGCCGTCAGGCGCGTCGCCGACGAATACGCGCTCGCCACGGGCCGCGAGCCGCTCATCATCGAAGGCTCTTCGCCGGGCGCGGTCGCCTTCGGTCACTTAAAGCTGGTCGGCGAAGTTTAAGGGGAGGGACTAGGGAGATGGCAGTTCTTGTGACGGGCGGGGCGGGCTACATCGGGAGCGTGATGGTCGAGCAGTTGAGGGAGGCGGGCGAGGAGGTCGTCGTCCTCGACAACCTCGCGCGCGGGCACGGCGGGGCGCTCGAAGAGGGCGTGCCCTTTTACGAAGGCTTGATAGGCGACCGCGAGCTGGTCACGCGCATCTGCCGCGAGCACAAGGTCGAGGAGTGCGTCCACTTCGCCGCGCTCGCCTACGTCGGCGAGTCGGTGTCGGAGCCCTCGCGCTACTTCCACAACAACAGCGCGCAGGCCGCCGCGCTGCTCGACGCGCTTGTCGCCGAAGGCGTCCGCCGCTTCGTCTTCTCCTCGACCTGCGCCACCTACGGCGAGCCGGTCCGCGTGCCCATCGACGAGCGGCACCCGCAGCACCCCACCAACTTCTACGGCTGGACCAAGCTCTTCGTCGAGAAGGTGCTCGAAGCCTACGACCGCGCCTACGGGTTGAAGTTCGTCGCGCTGCGCTACTTCAACGCGGCCGGCGCCACCGAGCGCCACGGCGAGCACCACGAGCCGGAGACGCACCTCATCCCGAACGTGCTGGCCGCCGCGGCGGGGCGCCTCCCCTTCGTCTCCGTCTTCGGCGGCGAATACGACACGCCCGACGGCACGGCCGTCCGCGACTACATCCACGTCACCGACCTCTGCTCGGCGCACACACTCGCGCTCGCGCACCTGCGCCGCGGCGGCCAGTCCGACTTCATCAACCTCGGCAACGGCCACGGCTACTCGGTCATGGAAGTCATCGAGACGGCGCGGCGCGTCACGGGCCGGGACATCGAAGCGCGCATCGAGCCCGCCCGGCCCGGCGACCCGACGCGCCTCGTCGCCGACGCCGCGAAGGCGCGCGAAGTGCTCGGCTGGCGGACCAAGTACCCCGAACTCGAAGCCATCATCCGCACCGCGTGGGACTGGCACCAGCGCCACCCCGAAGGCTACGCCGCCGCGCGCGGCGTGGTCACGCCGGAGTCCGAGGAAGGTTAATTCTCAAATTAAACACGGAGGGCGCGGAGGAGTTAATCCTTCTCCGCGCCCTCCGTGTTTATTTCTGCGGTCCGTCGAAGGGCCGGTTACTGGATGGTTACGAACACCGAGACGGAGCCGGAGTTACCGGCCGCGTCGGCGGCGCGGACGGTGACGGTGTACCTGTGGCCGTCGGCGTCCTTGACGTTGCGGGTCGCGGGCAGGCTGAGGGTGAAGGAGTAGGTCCCGTCCGCCCTCAGGGTCACGGCGCCGCTGGGCTGCGCGACGCCGTACTCGTCGGCGACGCTGTAGGTCGTGCTGCCGGCCCTGACGCCCGAGGGCGCGTCGGTGATGAGGCCGGTGATGGTGAAGTTGGCGTTGTTCTTGCTCTTCGCCGCGGTCGAGGGGGTCGCGGCGATGTTGATGACGGGCACGCCGCTATCAATGCCGAGCGTGAGCGTCTGCGGCGCCCCCGCGTTGCCGGCCCCGTCCTTGCTCCACAGGTTGACGGTGTGGACGCCGTTGCCGGAGACGGTGAACGGCCCCCCGTAAGTCTGAGTCGCCCCGCCGTCCACGGTGAAGTAGGTGCCGCTCACGTTGGTCAGATTGTCCGAGGCCGAGAGCGTGACCTGCACCGGCCCCTTGTACCAGCCGTTGTCGCCCAACGGCCCGGCGGCCGAAGCCTGCGTTTGCGGCGCGGTCCCGTCTATCATGAGGGTCAGGTACTTAGACGCCTCGGCGTTGCCGGCCTGGTCCACGCTCCAGAAGCGGACGGTGTGTGAGCCGTCGCCCGTCACCGCGAACGGGGCCGAGTAGGCTTGCGCCGCCCCGCCGTCAACCGCGAAGAAGCTCGCCTTCACCTGCGACGTGGCGTCGACGGCCGAGAGCGTCACCTGCACCGCCCCGCGATACCAGCCGCCGTCGCCGGGGGCGCCGACGGCCGCGGCCTGCGTCTGCGGCGCGGTCCCGTCTATCGGGATTGCCAAGGTCTGCGGCGCCTCCGCCGTGCCGGCCACGTCCACGCTCCAGAAGCGGACGGTGTGCGAGCCGTCGCCGGTGACGTTGAAGTCGGCCGTGTAGGTTTGCGTCGCGCCGCCGTCAACGGTGTAGAAGATGCCGCCGACGCTGGAGGCGGCGTCCGTGGCGTAAAGCCTCACATTGGCCGACCCGCGCCACCAGCCGTTGTCGATGACGCCGCCGAGGTAGGCCCGAGTCTGCGGCGCCGTCGTGTCGATGTTGACGACGAGCGACTGCTGCGGGTCGGTGTTGCTGGCCTCGTCCATGCTCCAGACGCGGACGGTGTGCGCGCCCTCGGCCGAGACGGTGAAGGGCGCCGAGTAGTACTGAGTCTGCCCGTTGTCTATCGAGTAGAAGGTATACCTTACGCCCGACTGGGCGTCGGAGGACGTGAGCGTTATCTGCACCGGCCCCTTGTACCAGCCGTTGTCGGCCGCGGTGCCGACGACCGAAGCCTGCGTCTCGGGCGGCGTCGTGTCGATGTGGATGCCGCCGATGCGGCCCGTGTAGTTGTGGTTGCCGGCCACGTCCACGCTCCAGAACTCGACGGGGTGGACGCCGTCGGCCGAGATGGTGAACGGGCCGGTGTAGGTCTGCGTCGGGCCGTCGTCGACGCGGTAGAAGGTTGAGCCGACGCCCGACAGGTTGTCCTCCATGGGCGTGAGCGTGACCTTCACGGCGCTCCTGTAGTAGAGGGCGCCGCCGACCGTGCCGCTCACGCTGCTCTGCGTGTCGGGGCCGGTGTAGTCAACGTTGACGGGCGAAGACTGCGCGGCCTCGGTGTTACCGGCCTTATCCACGCTCCAATAGCTGACCGTGTGGCGGCCCTGGCCGTAGCTCCTGAAGTCGAAGGGTCCGGCGTAGGTCTGCGCGGGGCCGCCGTTGACGCTGTAGTAGGTGGCGGCGGCGCCGGAGAGGTCGTCGCCGGCCGTCAGCGTGACCGTCAAGGGGCCGGTGCGGAACCAGCCGCCGCCCGCGTTGCCCGCGGCCGAGAACTGCGTCGTCGGGGCCGCGTTGTCCACGCCGACGTTGAGCGTGCGCGGCTGCTCGGTGTTGCCCGCCTTGTCTACGCTCCAGTAGTTGATCGCGTGGTTGCCGGCGCGGGAGATGACGAAGGGGCCGCCGTAAGGCTGCGGGGTGCCGCCGTCAATTTCGACGAAGGTGCCGAGCAAGCCCGAGAGGTTGTCCGTCGCCGCGAGGGTGATTTGGGCTGCGCCCGTGTACCACTGTCCGGAGCCGGCGGGGCCGGAGGCGGAGGCCGTGGTGACGGGGGAGGTCATGTCTATGTTGACGGCCGGCGAGGTGAAGGTGGCGGAGTTTCCGGCCTCGTCCGTGACCGTCACCTGCCGCGTCTGGTTGGCGCCGTCGGCGGCGATGCGGAGCGGGTTGGGGGCCGAAGAGTTGACGACGGCCGAGAGGTCGTCGACGGTCGTGTAGGGGATGTCAACGGGCGTGTTGTTCCAGCCCGAGGCCAAGGGCGCGGGCTGCGGCTCGCCCCACTGAAGCTTCGGCGCGGTGCGGTCGGCCTCGGTCTCAAGGGCGACCAGCGTCGTCTTCGTCGGGACGACGAGCAGCCCTGCGCCCGCGGCGAAGCCCGTCAGGGGCTGCGAGACGTTGTGCTCGTCAACGTAGGGAATGCCGCCGCCGCCGAGGTTCATGGACCAGACCTTGTTGCCCGTCTGGGTGTCGAGCGCGTAGAGCATGCCGGTGTCGGAGCCGACGAGGACGTGGTTGTCGATGACGAGCGGCGCGGAGCGGAGGTAGCCGTCGCCGGCGAAGCTCCAGACCAGCGCGTTGTTGTTGCCGAGGTCGCGCGCTTCGAGCTTCAGGTTCTCGTAGAGGTAGGTGGAGCCGGCCGTGAAGAAGCCGAGGTTGCCGGCGAAGGCGGGCGCGTTCCTTGAGTTGAAGGTGCCGAGGTTCGCGCCGCTCGTCCCGTCGAGAATCTTGTTGCCCGTCGAGCCGTCGCGGACGTAGAGGCGCCCCTTGTAATAGACGGCCGTCTTCCCGCCGCCGCCCGAGCAGCCCGTGCTGAACCGCCAGAGTTGCGCGCCCGTCGTCGGGTTGAACTTGTAACTCATCGCGCAGGCGTAGGAGACGTAGAGTCCGTCGGCCGTCAGGGCCGGGGAGCTGTTGTCGCCGTTGGCGACGCCGGCCGTCCAGAGGACCGTGCCGTTTGCGGCGCTCACCGCGTAGAGCGTCCCGCCGGAGCCGGACCCGCCCGTGTAGATGACGCCGTTGTAGGCGGTCGGCGCCGAGTCGAACGAGTACTGGCCGGGGAGCTGCCGCGTCCAGGCGACCGCGCCGGTCGCGGCGTCGAAGGCGGTGAGCATGCCGCTGCCGTTGACGGCGAAGACGCGCCCGTTCTCGTAAGCGAGCGCGGACCAGTAGTAGGAGCCGCCGAGGGCGACCGGCCCCCACGCGGTGGCGCCCGTCGCGGCGTCGATGGCGTAGAGCCCCGTCCCGTAGGCCGAAGCGTTGCGCACGGTGACGAAGACCTTGCCGGCGCCGATGACGGGGTAAGACATCTCCCGGCCGAAGTTGACGGTCCACTTCTTCTTAAAGGGGGGCGCGAGGCCCGGCGAGTTGACGAAGCCCGTGTGGGCCGAGTCGCCTTGATAGTTCGCCGCCGTGTCCTGCGGGGTCTGCGCTTGTGCGGAGGCGCAGAGCAGGACTGTCAGCAGCGTGAGGATACACGCGAGCGATTTTTTCATGGTGGTAAGGGCTTAGAAATTAACTCGTCTAAGTCGAGGCTGGGGGAACTGCCCTTGTAAGGCTGGGGAGAGTTTCGAAGGCGGGTCGGGGGTTTCCGAAACTCGTCTACTACGTCGGCCTTCAGGAGAATAAGCAGCCGGCCGGAGGGAAATCAACAACTATTTTACTGGAAGCCGCACGAAGCGATTCCTGCATTCCACCCTTTAACTTCCACTTTTATGGGGCGGCCCGCCGGGGCGGTCGGCGCCTCGAAGGTGAGCCGTCGGCGCTCGCCCGCGAGCAGCGAGACGTAGTTGTCGTCGGCGTAAGAAGGCAGGAGTCGCGCGCCCGTCGCCGCGTCGCGCGGGGTGGCGCTGAGTGTTAGGGCCGCCGCGGGTCCGCGGTTCGTCAGCTCGACTTGGATGCGCCCGCCGACGCGCGAGGCCGTGCAGGAGACGCGCGCCGCCGGCAAGTCGTTAAGCTCGCGGTAGCCCGAAGCCTGCGGGGCGTGCCAGTAGAAATTCTCCGAGAGCGCGCGGCCCCGCTCGTCTAGGAGCGACAGCCTGACGAGGGCGACGCCGAGCGCGGGCCGTTCGATGCGGAACGCCTGAGTCGTCGAGTTGGCGGGCGCGTCAATTTTGACCTCGCGCGCGAAAAGCTCTTCGCCCCCGACGGAGACGGCGCGGGCGCGGAGCGTGAGGCCGCGGCGGTCGGTGCGCGTGACGTTGACGACCGCGGCCTCAAGACCGGGCAGATTCATCTGGACGTGCAGCGGCTCGCAAGCCTTCCTGACGCCGTAGAAGGCGCCGTCGGTCGAGTAGTCCGACGAGTACATCTGCCACGCCGTGCTCGGCCACGCGGGGTGCGACATCCACATCAGCCGCCCCGTGTTCGGGTTCCAGAGGTTGGCGTTGAAGCCCTCGAACATCGCGCGGTGGCTGACGTAGTTCAGGAGCTGGGCCTTGCGCTCGAAGTCCTCCAGACTCTTCGGCTCGCCCAACTCCTCCGCCATCGCCTTCATGAAGTGGTTCACGTCGCCGCCGCTCTTCGAGTGCCAGTCGTGATAGGCCCACGAGTCGTCGGGCGGCCACGGCACCGCCCCGCCGAGCGCCCCGCGAAGCGTCTCGACGGAAGGGACCGAGGGCAGCCCCAGCTCGGTCGAGAAGCCGCGCGCCCGCGTCGTGAAGAACTTCAGGGGCTCGCCGTAGTGCCACGGGCCGCTGCCTTGAAGGTTCACGTCGCGCGAGTTGGGCAGGTACAAGCGCGTGCCGTCGAGCGCGAGGGCCATCGCGCCGAGCCCCGTGTTGATGTTCGGCGGCGGGACGCCTTCGTTGCGCCCGCACCAGAGGGCGATTGACGGGTGGTTGCGGAAGCGCCTGAAGACCTCGGCCGCGTTATCGATGAAGAGTTGCGCGTCGGTCGGCTCAAGGTTCCAGTCCTGCGTCGAGAGCCAGAAGTCGTTCCAGACCAAAAGGCCGTACTCGTCAGCGAGGTCGAAGAAGACTTCCTCGGTGTTCTGGCCGCACCAGTTGCGGACCATGTTGAGGCCGGCCGCGCGGTGGAGCATGAAGTAGGGCTCAAGCCGCTCGCGCGAGACGCGCTTGCGCGAGTCGTCCAAGCCCCAGTTGCCGCCGCGCACGGCGACACGCACGCCGTTGACCCTGAGGACGAGGTACGGCGACGCGCGCCGGTCTTCGAGCGGCCTCACGCCCGGCAAACGCTCCCCGGCCCGCGTCAGGGACGCGACCCAGCCCTCGGCCGTCTCGACCATCCCCTCGTGGTCGGTGTCCACGACGCGCGCGCTCAGGATGTCGGCTACGCCGTCGAACGACGCCCTCCCGGCGTCCGTCGGGTCGTACTCCACGCGCCGCAGCGCCCCGGCGCCGTCCGCGAGCGTCAGCTCGTAGCTCAACTCCCTCACGCCGAAACGCAGGCTCTTAACGTCGGTCACGCCGCCCGCCGTGAACTTCACCGTCAGGTGGTAAAGCTCCGGGCGGCCGTAGCCGTTCGGCCACCACAGACGCGGGTTCGGGATGTTCAGCTCGGGGAATAAAGGCGGCGCGAGGCTCAACTCCAACCCACCCGCCAGGACGACGACGGGGCGGCGGATTCTGACGCCCTCGAAAGAGACTTCGACGACGCCCGCCACGTTCCGCCCCGAACTGTTCGCGAGCGGCACCTTCAAGCTCACAGCCGCGCGCGACGTGTCGGGCAAAGGCAAGTCGGTGATGACTCGAACGTCGCCGACCTTCACGGGGCCGGTCGCCCTGAGCGTGACCTCCTGCCAGATGCCGGTCGCGCGGTCGCGCACGCCGGGAATCCAGTCCCAGCCCTCGGTGCAGAAGAAGGTCGGGCCGTCGAGGCACATCGCGCCGCCGTTCGGGCCCGGCCCGGCCTTGATTGATTCCTCGTGCGGGATGCCGGGGTGCGGCGGCGGCGAGACGCGAACGGCCAGCGCGTTCATTCGGCCGGGCACAACCGTCCCGCTCGCGTCGAACACGCCGCGCGCGAAGGCGCCCCGCACCTCGCCCAGACTCTTCCCGTTGAGCCAGACCGACGCCGTGTAGTTGACGCCGTGAAGCGTGAGGGTGAAACGCCTGCCCGCGAGCGAGGCGGGCGGGTTGAATTCGGTGCGGAACCAGTAGTCCTGCTTGTTCAGCGTCTCGGGGATGAAGAGGTTGTTGAGCCCGAAGTCGGGGTCAGGGTAGACCCCGCGCTCGACGTAAGTCGAAAGGACCGTGCCGGGCACGACCGCGTCGAGCCACCCTTCAGTCACAAGGCCGGGGCGCGAGAGCGTTTCGCCCGCGGCCTGCGTCTTCGGCGCCTCGATCATCCTCCACCCGCCCGCAATCGCCCACTCGTTCGCGCCGCGGACTTCGAGCGCGGGCCGCGTCTTCGTCGCCGGCACGGCGCGGCCCCGCGGCGCCGCAGTCGGTTTCGCCGGCAGGGTCGAAGGCTCCTGCGGCTCGCGCAAGCCCTCCTGCCCCTTCGTCTGCACCGGCCACGTCTTCTTCTTAACGGGCGTGCCCGCGGACTGGAAGGCGAGCACGAGGAGGCACGTCACGAGGGCGATTCGGTAGTCGGTCATCATATTCGGAAGAAGAGACTAAAGCGGCCGTGGTATCTTATACCAACGTTCGCGAAGCTGTCCCGGTCTTACCCATTAACAACCCGCTTAAGGAGAGACGGATTGATGCCGCTCGTCTACAGACGGTTCCTGTCGCTGCTCTCGGTCTGCGCGCTCGCGCTAAGCACTCTGGGTCAGGCGGCGCCGGACTTGACGAAGGAGCCGACGCTCTACGTCGTCGGCTACGCGCACCTCGACACCCAGTGGCGCTGGGAGTACCCGCAGGTCATCAACGAGTTCCTCCCCCGCACGATGCGCGACAACTTCAAGCTCTTCGAGAAGTACCCGAGCTACACATTCAACTTCAGCGGCTCGAACCGCTACCGGATGATGAAGGAGTACTGGCCCGACGACTACGCGCGCGTGAAGCGTTACGTCGCCGCCGGGCGCTGGTTCCCCGCCGGCTCCTCGGTGGAGGAGGGCGACCCGCTCGCGCCCTCGGCCGAGTCCATCGTCCGACAAATCCTCTACGGCTCCAACTACTTCAAACGCGAGTTCGGCCGGACGAGCGCCGAGTACATGCTGCCCGACAGCTTCGGCTTCCCCGCCTCCTTCCCCTCTATCCTCGCCCACATGGGCCTCAAAGGCTTCTCGACGCAGAAGCTCTACTGGGGCTCGGGCGCCGCCGTCGGCGGACCCGACTCGCCGCACAAGACGCCCCGCGGCATCCCCTTCAACGTCGGCCTCTGGGAAGGCCCCGACGGCCGGACAATCATCTCGGCCCTCAACCCGCGCCCCTACGACAGCAACGTCCGCGAGGACTACAGCAAGAGCCCGCCGCCCTCGGCCTCGAACCCGGCCGTCAACTACTTCCCGCAGGACTGGCCCGCGCGCACCCGCCGCAACGGCGAGGCGGGCGGCCTCTTCGCCGACTACACATACTTCGGCGCCGTCGGCGACATCGGCGGCGCCCCCTACGAGTTCTCCGTCAAGATGCTGGACGCGGTCGTCAACAAAAAGAAGACGGTCATCCCGCCGCCGCCGCCGGCCATCCCGCCCCCCGACGCGCCGGGGACGCCCGTGCAGGTCGGCGACGGACCCGTCCGCGTCCTCTCGGCCACGGCCGAGCAGATGTTCCTCGACATCAGACCTGAGCAGGCCGCGCGCCTGCCGCGCTACAAGGGCGAGTTTTTACTGACGAACCACTCGGCCGGCTCCATCAACTCGCAGACCTACCAGAAGCGTTGGAACCGCCACAACGAGCTGCTGGCCGACGCCGCTGAGCGCGCCTCGGTCGGCGCCGCGTGGCTCGGCGCCCGCCGGTATCCGTTGGAGAGATTGAACAACGCGTGGACGCTCGTCATGGGCGGACAGTTCCACGACATCCTCCCCGGCACCGCCACGCCGAAGGCTTTCGAGTTCTCGTGGAACGACGACGTGATTGCCATGAACCAGTTCGCGGGCGTGCTTGAGAGCGCGACCGAGGGGCTGGCCTCTGGCCTCGACACGCGGGGACGCGGCACGCCCGTCGTCGTCTACAACCCGCTCAACGTCGCGCGCGCGGACGTGGTCGAGGCGAATCTTTCTTTCCCCGGCGACGCGCCCGCCGCCGTCCGCGTCGCCGACCCGCGCGGCCGCGAGGTGCCCGCGCAGGTCGTCGGCCGAAGCAGCGGCGCCCTCAAGATTCTCTTCCTCGCCACCGTCCCGCCCGTCGGCTACGCCGTCTACGACGTGCAACCTTCCGCGGCGCCCTCTTCAACCTCTTCGCTCAAAGTCTCCGAGTCCTCGCTTGAGAACGACCGTTACCGAATCGGCATAGACGGCAACGGCGACGTGTCCGGCATCTTCGACAAGACTCTCGGCAAAGAACTGCTCGCCGCCCCCGCGCGCCTCGCCTTCCAGACCGAGACGCCCGACGAGTGGCCCGCGTGGAACATGGACTGGGCCGACCGGCAGCAGCAGCCGCGCGCCTACGTCTCGGGGCCGGCGCGAGTCCGCGTCGTCGAACGCGGCGCCGCGCGCGTGGGCCTTGAAATCGAACGCGAGTCGGAGGGCTCGAAGTTCGTCCAGACCATAAGGCTCGCGGCGGGCGCGGCCGGCGACCGCGTCGAGTTCCACAACCGCGTCGAGTGGCGCACCCCCGCCGCCGCCCTCAAAGCGACCTTCCCGCTGACCGCCTCGAACCCTAACGCGACCTACAACTGGGACGTGGGGACCATCGAGCGCGGCAACAACGACGAGAAGAAATTTGAAGTGCCTTCGCACCAATGGTTCGACCTCACGGACCGCGGCGGCGGGTACGGCGTCACCGTCCTCTCCGACTGCAAGTACGGCTCCGACAAGCCGGACGACCGGACGCTGCGGCTGACGCTGCTCTACACGCCGGGCTTGGGCAAGGGCGGCGGCTGGGAGTTCCACGACCAGACGACGCAGGACTGGGGCCGCCACGAGTTCACCTACGGGCTCGCCTCACACGCGGGCGACTGGCGGCAGGGCCGCACCGACTGGATAGCGCAGCGCCTCAACCAGCCGCTCATCGCCTTCCAGACGGCGCGGCACGCGGGCGCCCTCGGCAAGACGCTCTCGCTCCTCGACACGGGCGACAGCCGCGTCCGCGTGCTCGCCTTCAAGAAGGCCGAAGAGGGCGACGACATCATCCTCCGCATGGTCGAACTCGACGGCCGGCCCGCGCGCGGCGTCCGCGTCAAATTCGCCAGCCCCGTCGCGTCGGCGCGCGAAGTGAACGGACGTGAGGAGCCAATCGGCCCGGCCGCAGTCTCGCGTGGCGAGCTGGTCACGGACTTCGGCCCTTACCAACTCCGCACCTTCACCCTCAAGCTCGCCCCGCCTCGCGTGCGACTCGCCGCCCCGCGCTCGCTGCCCGTCGAGCTGACCTTCGACCTCGCCGCCGCCGGGCCTCACGCCTCCGGGCAGACCGGCGCCTTCGACGCCGACGGCCGCAGCCTGCCCGCCGAGATGCTGCCCCCCGAGATTCTTTACGCGGGCGTCCGCTTCCGCCTCGCCGCGGGCGCGGCTCGGAACGCGCTCGTGCCGCGCGGGCAGACGATAAAGCTCCCCGGCGGCGCCTTCAGGCGGCTCTACGTCCTCGCCGCCTCTTCGGACGGCGACCGGCGGGCCACGTTCCGCGCGGGCGACGAGGTGTTTGAATTGAACGTGCAGCACTGGGGCGGCTTCGTCGGCCAGTGGGACAACCGGCGCTGGGTGGCGAAGGAGTGGCAACCCCCTGCGGGCGCGCACCCCGAGACGGCGGCCCGCCTGCGCGGCCGTGTTGACCCTTACGCCGAGATGGCGGGCCTCACGCCCGGCTTCGTCAAGCGCGCCCCGCTCGGCTGGTACGCCTCTCACCATCACCGCGCCGACGGCACGAGCGAGCCTTACGCCTACTCCTACCTCTTCGCCTACGCCGTCCCCCTCCCGCCCGGCGCCGCGACGCTGACGCTGCCCGACGACGACAAGCTCCGCATCCTCGCCGTCACCGTCTCGGACGAGGGCGCCGCCACGACGCCCGCGCGCCCGCTCTACGACACGCTTGAGCGTTAAAGAGGACATCATGAGCGAACCCACCCCGGAACAACTGTGCGACGTGGCGAACAACCTTTACGAGCGCGGTTACGCGCACGGCTCGACCGGCAACGTCTCCGTCCGCGTCGGCGACGACGTGTGGGTGACGCCGACCGGCTACTCTTTGCGCGGCCTCACGCCATCCAAGCTCGCGCGCGTGAGTTTGGAAGGCAACCTGCTCAGCGAGAACAAGCCCTCGAAGGAGCACCCGTTCCACACGGCCATCTACAGGCAACGCCCCGAAGCGCGCGCCGTCGTCCACCTCCACTCGACCTACGCGGTCGCGCTCTCGTGCCTCGAAGAATTTGAAGGCGACGCGAGCCTCGCGCCGCTCACGCCCTACTACTATATGAGGGTCGCGCCGCTCGCCGTGCTCCCCTACTTCCGCCCCGGCTCGCCCGACCTCGCCGCGGCCATCGAGCGCGTCGCCGCCGGGCACCACTCAATGCTGCTGCGCAACCACGGCCTCATCTGCGCCGGCTCCTCGCTCCCCGAAGCCGCCGACCGCGCCGAAGAGCTTGAGCAGACGGCCCGCCTCCACTTCATCCTCCGCGGCGAGCGCACGCGCCACCTCTCCCCGGCCGACGTGGAAGATTTGATAAGCACCTTCAACAAGTAAAAGAGGCCGTGAGCCAAGGACCCCGCAGGGGTCGCCGACAATAGCCGGGGGCAAGTGAGGACGCGCACGCGTCCGAGCGCCGCCCCCGGTATGGGCACGAAATAGAATCCGACCCTGAAAGGGTCGCACTCGGCGCGGCGGTGCGACCCTTTCAGGGTCGGAATTGTCGTTGCGCCTTGTCCATGGGTGGCGCTCACTCCGTTCGCTGACCCACGGCTATTGTCGGCGACCCCTGCGGGGTCATCTCTTTCCTTTCACGCGAGGCGCGAGAGCCAGTCGGGGTCGCGGCCCGCTTCGGAGTCGAGCACGTCGAGGGCGCCTTCGACGGTCCAGCCGCGGTGGACGATGCGGCCGGCGGCCTCGGCGGCGGCCAGCGGGTCGCCGTCGCCTGGGAAGAGGACGTTGCGGCCGACGAGCGCCCCGCGGACGTTCGCCCCCGCCTTCAGGCCCGCCGCCAGCTCTCTCAGGAACGGCCGCACGTCGCCGACCGGCTCGCCGCCGAGCAGGAGGATGGGCAGCGTCGTCGAGCGCGCCACCATCTCGTAGTTCTCGCAGTAGGGCAGCTTCAGCCAGACGTAGCGGCTGCTGTCGCCGAGCGCCGCCGCCGCGCCCGCCGTGCGCGTCAACTCCTCCGCGTTCTTGATGACGCGGTAGCCCCCTTCAACTTTTTCGACCGGCAGCGATTCGAGAAACATCGGGAGCTGCAAGGCGTTCTGCTCCGAGATGGCGCGCACCGTCGCCAGCAAGGTCTTCAACGAGTCCGGCTCCGCGTCGCAGAGGCGAAGCAGGACCTTCGTCCCGTCCAGGCCCCACTCCTTGCAGCTCGCAGGCGTCGGGCCGCTCATCGGGTCGTCAATCTCCCAACTGCTGCCGAGCAAGCCCGCGCGGTTGAGACTCGCTATCAGGAGCTTGCCGTCGAGGAAGGCGGGGCCGCCCGCGCGCTTCATAAGGTGGTGGACGACGAGCAGGTCTTCGATGATGTCCATCGTGGCGAGCACGCCGTCCACCACGTCGCTCTGCAAGACGCGGAGCGTGCGCGCCAGATACTCGTGGCGGTCGGCCATCCGCAAGGGGTTGCTGCCGACGCGCGTGACGCGACGCGCCGGGTGGTCCGAGGCGAGTATGTTGAGCCGGCCCGTCGGCGCCAGTTGCGTGCGCCGCTTGCGCTCGCGCGCGACCCGCAGGGGCAGCTCGGGGTCGGTCACGCGCAGCTCTGTTATCTGCTCCAAGACCGGCGGGGGAAGAAATTCTCTCGCGTTGAATGACAAACTTTAAAACCCTCCTCTTTCGTTTATGAACCGCAGCGCCTCTTCCTCGTAGGGCATGAAGTTGGCGCAGCCGTGGCGCGTGACGACGATGGCGCCGCAGGCGTTGCCCATCAGCGCCGACTTGCGCCAGTCCCAGCCCTTCAGGTAGCCGTACAGGAAGCCGCCCGCGAAGGCGTCGCCCGCGCCGAGCACGTTCAGGACTTCGACCTGATAAGTCTCCGCCTCGATGGTCTCGCCGCCGCGCGTGAAGACGAGCGTGCTGGCGGAGCTGCGCTTGACGATGACGGCCTCCGGCCCGCCCGCGAGCAGCACGCGGGCGCCCTCCTCGGGGTCGCGCAATCCGCCGCAGGCGGTGCGCAGCTCGTCGCCCGTCCCTATCACCACGTCCACGGCCTGAAGCGCCGCGCGCACGGCCGACGTGTAGGCGCTCGTGTCGGGCCAGACTTCGGCGCGGAGGTCCAAGTCTAAGACGACCTTGTTGCCGTGCCTGCGTGCCACCTCGGCGGCGTGGAGCGTGGCGGCGCGGCTCGGCTGGCGGCTCAGGCCGGAGCCGGTGATGAGCAGCGAGCGCGCGTCGGCGATGGGCGCGCGGTCCACGTCCTCGGTCGTCAGCTCAAGGTCGGCGCAGTTGTCGCGGTAGGGCACGATGGGGAACATGTCGGGCGGCTGGATGGCGAGCATGAAGGCGCTCGTGCGCCGCCCGCGCTTGCGCGGGCTGAACTTCGCCGAGATGCCCTCGCGCGAGAGGAAGTTCAAGACGAAGTCGCCGACGAGGTCTTCGCCGACGGCCGTCAGCATCGCCGCCCGCAGGCCGAGCCTCCGCGCCGCGACGCAGATGTTCGTAGGCGACCCGCCCACGTAGGCCGAGAAGCTCTTAACCTCGGTGAAGGGCGCGCCGATCTCGTTCGCGTAGAGGTCAATCGAGCTGCGCCCCATCGCCAAAACGTCGTACACGTACGCCTTGTCCGTCACGCCGGGACTTCCTTTTCTTCGAGCGGCTTGCGCGGGTCGATGAAGAGCCACATCACGACGCCGACGGCGAGGAAGGCGGCGGCGACGTAGAAGGAGAGCGTCCACGAGTGCAGCTTCTCCAGCACGTAGCCGAAGACGATGGGCGCGAGCGTGCCGGCGAGGTTGCCGAAGGTGTTAGTCGTCCCGCTCACCACCCCGGCGCGCGGCCCGCCGATGTCCATGCAGGTGGCCCACACCGAGGGCGTCGTCAAAAACTGGAAGAAGAGCGCCAGCGCGAAGAAGAGCGCCGAGGCCACGCCCGAGGAGGTGAGCGCGCCGAGCAGGACCATCGCCGCGCTCGCCGACAGGCCGAAGGCGCCGACGCCGCAGCGGGCTATCTTCTTGTTGCCCGTCCGCGTCGCCAGCCAGTCCGTCAGCGTCCCGCCGCACAGGAAGGCGACCGCGCCGAAGACCCACGGCAGCGAAGAGAACCAGCCGGCCGCCGTCGGCGTGAAGCCGCGCGCCTCGATTAAGTAGGTCGGCAGCCACGTGATGTAGAAGTAGAGGCTGTAGCCGTAGGCGAAGTACATGGCGCAGAGGAAGAGGAGGTTGCGGCTGCGCAGGAAGACGCCCCACGGGATGCTGTGCGAGCGGGCGGCGGCCTGCTCGCGGCCGGCGCAGATGAGCTGCGCCTCGGGGCGGTTGACCGCCGGGTGCTCCTCGGGCGTGTCGCGGAACCACCAGTACCACGCGAGGCACCAGAAGGCGCCGAGCACGCCGAACTCGACGAAGGGCAGCCGCCAGCCCTGCTGCTGAATCATCCAGATGACGAGCGGCGGCGTGAGCGACGCGCCGAGCGCGTGGCCGATGCAGACGCCGCCCATCGCCCGGCCCCTCTGCGTCGCCGGGAACCAGCGCGACACCGTGCAGGCCGAGTTCGGGATGGCGCCCGCCTCGCCCATGCCGAAGAGGAGGCGGACGGCGAGCATCGACTTGTAGCCGACGGCCGCGCCCGTCAGGGCCGTGAACGAGGACCACCAGAGCACGATGCGCGTCAGCGTCCGGCGCGTGCCGAAGCGGTCGCCCATCCAGCCCGTCGGTATCTCGAAGAGCGCGTAGGTCAGCGTGAACGCGCTGAAGATGTAGCCCTTCTGCGACGGCGACAGGTTGAACTCCTCGCCGATGAAAGGCATCGCCGCCGAGATGGCGAGGCGGTCGAGGTAGGTCAGCGCGGCCAACGCGAACAGGAAGCCGAGGACGCGGTAGCGGACGGCCGTCGGCCGCGCCGTGCCCGCCAAATCCGTGGCGAGTGTGTCAATTGTCGGGGGGCTCACTTGCATGGCGTTCGTCCCTTCAACCAAAAATCACCTCGTCAGCTTGAAGGTCAAAATCTGCCGCGGGCCGGCGTCGAAGCTGAAGAAGCCGGCGGCGCGCGCAGGTGCCCCTTCGCAGTCCTCGACGGCGTTGCAGGGGCGGACCGAGGAGGGGCCGAAGAGCGGGCTCGACACGCGCACGGGACGCCGCGCGCCGCCGCCCAGCTCGACGAAGCGCAGGACCGTGCCCTCGCCCTCCTCGGCCTGCTTCCACGTGCTCAGCAGCACGCCGGGGTCGCTCGTCTGGAGAAAGCCGAGGCGCGCGGCCGGAAGCGTGCTGTTGCCCTGCGCGACCTTGTCCTGCGACTTGACGAGCGTGCGTTCGAGCGGCGTGGTCTGCTCCCAGCCCATGCGGCTCATCGCGGCCGGGTCGAGGCGGCGCGCGCTCGTCAGCGCGTAGCGGAAGGTGAAGTCGCCCCCCTGGGCGGCGACGTAGTTGGTGTTCCAGTAGTTGTTCATCACGTAGGCGAAGGCGGTCCCAGTCTTCGGCCTGAACTCCGTCGGCCACGTCCCGCGCACGATGTCGCCGAAGGTCCAGAGGAAAGAGTCCACGCCGACGAGGCCGACCTCTGCCTCGGCGTCGCCGACCGAGACCCAGTTCTGCGCCGAGAACCATTCGAGGCCCGCGCCCGGCATCATGTCGCGCGCCGGGTTGACGACGCCGTTTTGCACCTCGTAGCGGAACTCGGGCGAGCGCGCCGCGACGGGGAAGGCGAAGTAGGCCGCCTCCTTCTTGTAGACCGTCTCCTTGCGGACGCGGTTGACGAACTCGATTTTCTTCTCGTCGTCGAAGAGGATGACCTCGGTGCTGACGAGGGGCGTGTTGACGCCCTTGCTCTCAAGGCGCGCGCTCAGGCCGACGGGAGTCCGCCTGACGGAGACGAGGCGGCCCTCGGCGGCGGGGTGCGCGTCGAGCTTGGCGAAGGGCAGGTGGCGGCGGTAGGTGAGGAGCTGTGTGAGCGGCGCGTCGCCCCCGGTGACGTAGACGTACTGGTTGAAGCGGTAGGGCGAAGACTGCTCGACCAGCTCGCGGCCCAGCTCCTTGTCGTAGATGCCGCGGACGGAGCCGGTCGCGGGGTCGAGCGTGACGCGGTAGAACTGATTTTCGACGACGTTCGTCGTCTCGGCGGCCGGCGTCGCCATCGAACCGGCGTCCGCCTCCTTGTCGCGGACGGCGAAGGACTTGTAGCCGACGGCGGGCACCGCGCCCGCGTAGAAGCGTACGCGCTGGTAGGCCGGGTGGTCTTCGAGCACGTCGAAGGGGACGAGCTGGTTGGTGTCGAGGTCGAGAAGCTCGCGGCTCTTTTGGAGGTCGAACTCGACCCAGCCGGGGCGCGGCCAGTTGAGCGTGTTGAAGACGACGAGGGCGCGCGGCGGCGTCACGATGCGGCCGGCGATGGCCGTCATCGAGCGTTCGAGCAGGTACTCGGCGCACTGGCGGGCCGAGGCGCCGTAGAAGCGTTTGACGGCCAGCTCGCGCGTCGAGTCCTCGCTGTGCGGCTCGGTGATGCTGCGGCCCCAGCCCCAAGTGTGCTCGCCCATCAGCGCGACGTTCTCCCACAGGCAGTCGAGCGATTCGCGCGACTGTTTGAAGCGCGGGTCGAGGAGCGAGGCGACCGTGCCCAGCTTCTCGGCCGAGACGGCGCGCCGCTCCGTCTCGCGTTCCATCGCGGCGTGGTAGGCGTCGGACGCGACGCCGTCCTCCCAGAACGGCCCGCCGTCGCCGCGGACCTCCTTGAGCGAGTCGCCGGCCTCGTCCGCTATCTTCTGCATCGCCTCGCCGAAGCCCGAGAAGCGAAGCTCGGGGTAGGCGAACATCCCGTTCCACTCTTTGACGAGCGCGGCCTGCTCCGGGTAGAGCGACGTGTTCTCCCACTGGCTGCCGTGGAGCAGGACGGTGCGCGGCCGGTAGTCGGGGCGGTCGTAGACGCGGAGGAAGCTCGGGAGACCTTCGTAGCCGTTGGCGATTCGCGTGGGCAGGCCGAACTGGCTCCCTATCTGGTGGTAGTGGCGCGAGTACCACATGAGCACGCGCGAGCCGTCGGGGCCGACCCACCAGAAGGGCGAGCGGCGGTGGAGGTCGCCGAGCATGAGCGTCGGCCCGCGGTCGGCGTTGGCGGCGGCGGCGAAATACTTGAGGCCCGAGGCGGCGAGTATCGAGGCGTAAGACCAGGAGTAGGACGGCACGTCCGTGATGTTGGCCGCGTCCCAGGGGCCGCCGGCCGCGCGGGCGAGGCGGCGCGAGCCGTAGAAGGAGCGGATGAGGGCTTCGCCCGTCGGGAAGCCGGTCAGGATTACGGAGTGCTGCGCGGGGACGAATATCTTTTTATCCCGGACGGCGGCGTAGAACTTCTGCCGCTCGGCCTCGCTGCGGCCTTCGAGGAAGTGCTTGGCCTGCCAGTAGCCGTCGAGCGTGAAGCGGAACTCGGGGTGCTCGGCGTTCATGTCGAGCGCCTCGCCGATGATGCGGCTGTGCAACTCGGCCAGCTTCGTCTGGAAGTCGGAGTAGCCCACGTCCAAGTGTTCGTGCGGGACCATCATGACGGTCCACTTGCGCGCGGGGGCGAGGGTCTGGTTGAAAGTCCGCGCGGCGCCGCCCGCTTCGACCTTGATTGCGGCGCGGGAGCCTGCCGCGAACTCGGGCACGTCGAACTCAAGCCGCTCCTGCCCGAACTCGCGCGTCGGGGCGAACGGCAGCGTCTTGTTCCAAGCCCCGACCGTGAGCGTGACCGCGCCCTGCGGCTTCGAGCCGCGCCAGCCTACGAGCACCGAGACGGTTTCGAGGAGGCCGCCCGTCTCGCCGCGCTTGAAGAAGACGGTCGGGGCGGCGACGGCGCCCGTCACGCCCGCCTCCGCGCGGCCGTTGTGCGCGACGAGTTCGAGGGCGTCGTAGTTGAGCACGTCGTAGTCGGTCGCGCGGCCTCCGGGCAGCGCCGCCGAGAGCGGGTCGGCGACGGCGGCGAGCGCGATCTCGTTGCGGCCGGCTTTCAGGAACTCGGCCGGCACGTCGGCTTCGAGGACGCCGATGGAGTATTGCGGCAGGATGGCGCCCTCGCTGTTGCCCTCGCGGTAGGTTTCGAGCGGCTGGTAGAACCAGCCCCTTCGGCCGTTGACCACGACCTGCACGACGGGCGCGCGCGCCGTCTTGTAAATCAGGCCGAGCCGGAGTTTGTAAGCCGGGCGCAGGGCCGCGAGGTCGAACTGGATGCGGTGTGCGGGGGCGTCTTCCTCGTCATCGGCCGGGGCGACGACGGCCTGCTGCGTGCCGGGCCAGTCTTTCGCCTTCGAGGTCGCGACGGTGTAGACGACCGGCTCCGACGAGGCGGGGCCGAGGTCTTCGTGCGAGTTGTCGAAGTCGCCAATCTTCCAGACGGTCTGCGCGTGCGCGGCGGCGCAGAGCGCGAAGGAAAGCAGGACCGCTCTCAAGGCGTGTCGGCGCATCAATGGCTTGTCTCTCTTCTTTCGCCGGGACTGAAAAGTGGAACGCGTTTGATGGCAAGAATTTCGGGCTGAGCCAAAATACTTCGTCCCGACTGAGTTGGTCAAACCGAAATATGGCGGGCCGGAGGTTTCAACACGGAGGGCACGGAGGGCGCACAGAGGACGCGGAGAAAAACCTTTCTTCTCTGCGTAATCTCTGTGTATCCTCTGTGCCCTCTGCGTCTAAACTTCTGGCCCACTATTATCAACCGGGGAGAAATGTTCTGCCGATGCGTAACCTTCTGTTCTTCGGGATACTCCTGCTCGCGGCCCCGGCCGCCGCCGCGTCCGGCCCTTTGACGACGGCCGAGCTGAATAACGCGAAGACGGCCGGCGTCTCGGTCGCCGAAGTCTCCGACTACCGTTACGGCGGCTACGCGGGCGAGCTGAAGTCGCCGCCGCACGCCGACCTCAACCCCGGCAAGGCGTTCGTCATCTTCTGGAAGGACTTCCCCTACCGCTTCGTCTTCTCGCACGAGGCGAGCTACTGCCCGTGGTTCGAGCTGCGGTCGGGCGCGGGCGTCTCCTACCAGATGTTCGAGGGCAACGAGGGCTGGGCCGAGCTGTTCAACGAGCAGGGCCGCCGCGAGCGCAACAGCTTCGTGGACATCGTCGAGCAGGGGCCGCGCCGCGTCTGGGTGCGCTGGACCTACTTCGGCGTGCATATGACGACGGGCGAGGCGGCCTACCGCGCCGTCGAAGACTTCTGGGCCTTCCCCAACGGGCTCATCCTCCGCCGCCAGCGTTACCACACTTTAAGGCCCGGCGACGTGCGCGGCTACGCGCGCGAGCCCATCGAGCTGATAGTCCTCAACCCCGTCGGCAAACAGTGGTTCGACGTGCTCGCGCCGGCGGGCGACGAGAGCCACGCCTTCACCGGCCTCGACGCCTTCGGGCGCGCGCGCGTTGACATCTACTGGAAGCGAAAAGACGACCCGAAGAAGATTTTCGCCGGCACCACGCGCCGCACCGGCTCGCCGTGGAAGGAGATTGACGACGCGCGCGGCTTCGCCGGAATCATCCCCCTGCGCGACGGCTCGCCCTTCTTCGTCGTCGGCGACGCATCCGGCTTCCCCGCCGCGACGACGAGACTTAAAGAGCACGGCGACCGCAAGGGCACGGGCGGCTGGGGCTGGGGCACTTTGACGTGGGACCACTGGCCCGTCGGCTGGCTCAACAGTCAGGCCCACGACCTCGCGCCCGACACCTTCGGCCGCTACCCCTCACACTTCGCCCCCTTCGGCCTCGACCTCTGGAGCATGAAGAACGAAGAGACCGAAGGCCGCGACTTCTACTCCCTCCTCGGCGTCGCCGGCACAGACGCCGAGGCCGTCCGCGCCTTGGCAAAAAGTTGGCTCAACTCCGGCGCCGCCTCCGACCCCGCGCGCGCCGCCTCGCTCCGCCCCCTGCGCGCCGCGCCCCGTCGTTAGTCGAACGGCACGAGGCGCGCGGCGTAACCGCCCGACGGCGCCATCGTAACCGTCAGCACGTCGCGCTTCCACACCTGCCGTCCTCCGACCAAAACCTTGTCCGGGTCGGCAATGTCCGTGTACTGCGTCAGGGTGTATTCGCCCGGCCCGAGGAACGTGAGCGGCAGGCGGAGGGTGCGCCCCTGCTCGTTCGTCATGCCGCCGACGAACCACTCGCGCCCGCGCCGCCGCGCCACCAAAATGAACTCGCCGACGCGGCCTTCAATCACGCGCGTCTCGTCCCAGCTCGCAGGCACCGCGCGCAGAAACTCCGCCGCCGCCTCGCCGCGGTAGGCGCCGGGGTAGTCGGCCACCATCTGCAAAGGGCTCTCGTAGACGACGAACATGGCGAGCCCGTGCGCCCGCGTCGTCATCACGAGCGGGAGTTTGTCCCGAGCTTTGAAGTCCTCGGGCCTGACGTTGCGGAAGCCGCCCGGCGTGTAGTCCATCGGCCCCGCCAGCATCCTCGTGAAAGGCAGCGTGACGTTGTGAGTGGCCGTCACTCGGGCCGACCATTTGTTGTACTCGGCGCCTAAGACGCCCTCCTGAGTCAGATAGTTCGGGTAGGTGCGCACGAGGCCCGTCGGCTTGTAGGCGCCGTGCAGGTCCACGACGAGGCGGTGCTCGGCGGCCTTCCCGAGAACGCGGTGGTAGAAGGCGACCATCTCCTGGTCGTCGCGGTCCATGAAGTCTATCTTGACGCCTTTGACGCCGAGCCGTTCGTAGAAGGGGAAGGCGCGGTCCATCTGGTCGCGCGCCGTCTCCCAGTGGAGCCAGAGGAGGACGCCGACGCGCTTCGACCGCGCGTACCGGACGAGGCCGGGCAGGTCGATTTCGGGGACGGACTTCGTGATGTCGGCCTTCGTGTCGGCGCCCTCGCCGTAAGCCTTGGGGGCGTACCAGCCGGCGTCCACGAGCATGTATTCGAGGCCCATCTCGGCGGCGAAGTCGATGTAGTGGCGCATGGTGGCGTCGTTCATGCCGGGGCGCGCGACGCCGTCGGCCGCCTGACCTGACCACCAGTCCCACGCCGCCTTGCCCGGCTTAATCCACGAGGTGTCGCGGAAGGCGGGCGGCGGGTTGAGGTTGAGAAGGAGCGTCGATTCAATCAGGCGGCCGGGCGCGTCGCCCATCATGATGACGCGCCACGGCGACCTGTGCGGCGCGGAGGCGCGCACGGCCGAGCCCTCTTCGCGCCCGCCGAAGGGCGAGAGGCGCGAGACGAGCGCGTTCGGCACGCCTTCGAGGCCGTGCAGGTACATGCCTGCGTAGTCGCGCAGGTCGGCCTCGGCGACGGCGAGCGTCGGCCCGTCGTCGGCCTGAAGCGTGACGGGCAGGCCAACCTTCGCGCCGGGCCTGATGCGGCCGACGGAGAGCGCGTCGAACTCCTTCTCGTAGTTCGAGTGGAAGGTGCGCAGTTGCATCGCCCAGCACTTGTAGTCGGCGGCGAAGCGGAACTCGCTCCGCTCGTCAACAAGCTCGAAGTCCCTCAAGCCCGACTGCGCCGGGATTTCATAACGGAAGGCGACGCCGTCGTCGTAAGCGCGGAAGACGAGCCGCAGGCGGCGGCGCGCGCCCGCCGTCTCGGCCAGCGAGACGGACAGCTCGTGGTAACGGTCGCGCGAGGTCGCGGCCTTGCCGACCACGAGCCTGTAGGTCGAGTCGTGTGCGCGCCGCCGCGCGTCAGTCACTCTCATGTTTTGAGAAAGCAGCCCGCCTTCTTTGAAGACGAGCCCGAGCGTCGAGGGGTTGACGACCGCCCGGCCGTCGCGGCGCACCCGGTAGGCGGGCGCGCCCGCGCCGTCCAGCGAGAAGACTATCCGGATTCTGCCGTTCGGCGAGTTAAGAATCTGCTGCCCCGCCCCGCTCTGCCCGCGCGCGAGCGGGGCGAGACAGAGCAGGACGAGGACGGTCGCGGCCGTGTGTGTCTTCACGGGCGGGATTTTCGCGGCCCGGTTTGACAAAGTAAAGCCGAATCGCATACAAGCGCACGAGGCCCACTTGAAGACACGAACAATCCTTTAAATGACCACGGACGCAATCGCAGCCATCGACATCGGCGGGACTAAAATCGCGCTCGGCCTCGCGGACACGGAAGGCGGCGAGCCGGTCTTTCACCGCTTCCCGACGCGGCTCGGCGACGGCCCGCGCCGCATCATGGAGGCCGCGCTCGGGGAGCTTGAGAGGATGGCGGGCGAGAGGGGCGCGCGCGTCGTGGCCGCGGGGGTGGGCTGCGGCGGGCCGCTCGACCGCGGGCGCGGGCTCATACTCTCGCCGCCGAACCTGCCCGGCTGGGACGAGTTCCCCGTCGTGCGGATGGTCGAAGAGCGACTCGGCGTGCCCGTGCTTTTAGATAACGACGCGAACGCCGCCGCGCTCGGCGAGCACGAGTACGGCGCGGGGCGCGGCTTTCGTCATCTCATCTACCTGACCATCTCGACCGGCATCGGCGGCGGCATCATCATCGGCGGACGGCTCGTCCACGGCGTGGGCGACGGCGCGGGCGAGGTCGGCCACATGGTCGTCGAGCCGGGCGGGCCGCCGTGCCCGTGCGGCGGGCGCGGGTGCTTGGAAGCTCTTTGTTCGGGGACGAGCATCGCGCGGCGCGCGGCCGAGGCGCTGTCGCGCGGCGACCGGCCTTCGACGCTGCTCGAAGCGGAAGAGGTAACGGCGCGGGCGGTCGCGGAGGCTGCCGCGCGCGGCGACGCTCTGGCCGCGGAGGTGTGGGACGAGACGGTGCGTTACCTCGCGCTCGGCCTCTCGAACATAATCGCCGTGCTCGCGCCCGAGGCCATCATCCTCGGCGGCGGCGTCTCGACGGCGGGCGAACAACTCCTGACGCCGCTGCGCCGGCTGGTGCGCGAGTCGGTCCGCATCATGCCGGTCGAGCGCGTCCGAATACTGCAAGCGGCGCTCGGCGCCGACAGCGCCGTTTACGGCGCCCTGCTCCTCGGGCGCGCGGCCCTGTCCACTTCTTCCCGTGTGTGAGGGGTTCACTCTTCGATGAAGCTCAAACTTAGCACGCTGCGAGCCTGCGTCGCGCTCGTGCTCCTCCTCCTGCCGACTGCGGCCGTGGCCGCGCCGAAGCCGGGCGAGTGGTGGAAGCGCGCCGTCTTCTACGAAATCTACCCGCGCAGCTTTCAGGACACGAACGGCGACGGCGTCGGCGACCTGAACGGCATCACCCGAAGGCTCGACCACCTCGCCGCCCTCGGCGTGGACGCCATCTGGGTCACGCCCTTCTACCCCTCGCCGCAGGTGGACTTCGGCTACGACGTGAGCGACTACGAGAACGTTGACCCGCAGTTCGGCACGCTCGCCGA
The DNA here is from genome assembly GCA_035941045.1 of Pyrinomonadaceae bacterium. Lineage (GTDB taxonomy): Bacteria > Acidobacteriota > Blastocatellia > Pyrinomonadales > Pyrinomonadaceae > QHXN01. The sequence continues at coordinate 100,312 of DASZEK010000024.1, forward strand.
CTTCGACCGCTTGGTGCGCGAGGCCCACCGCCGCCGGATTAAAGTCATCATCGACTTAGTCCTCAACCACACCTCCGACCGGCACCCCTTCTTCCAAGAGTCGCGCTCCTCGCGCACCAACCCGAAGCGCGACTGGTACGTCTGGCGCGACCCCAAGCCCGACGGCTCGCGCCCCAACAACTGGTCCTCCTCCTTCGGCCCCGTCGCGTGGACCCTCGACGAGAAGACCGGCCAGTACTACTACCACTACTTCTACCCGCAGCAGCCCGAGCTGAACTGGCGCAACCCCGAGGTCGAGCGCCGGATGCTCGAAACCGTCCGCTTCTGGCTCCGCCGCGGCGCCGACGGCTTCCGCCTCGACGCCGTCAACTACCTCTACGAAGACCCGCAACTGCGCGACAACCCCGTCCTCCCCGAGCTGCGCTTCGGCAGCACGACCGAGCACGAGCAGGATAAGAAGTACAACCGCGACTTGCCCGAGGTGCAGGACGCGATGGTTCGCCTGCGCGCCTTCAACGACCGCGTCAACCCGCGCAGCGTCCTCGTCGGCGAGGCGTACGTCCCGAAGTGGGAGGAGCTGATGCGCTACTACGGCCCCTCGGACAACGGCGTCCACCTGCCCTTCAACTTCTTCCTCGTCATGGAGCCGGCGCGCACGCAGCTCAAGGCGTCGGTCTTCCGCGACGTGATCGTCAAGACCGAGCACGCGCTCAACGGCCGCTGGACGACGTATGTTTTGTCGAACCACGACATCCCGCGCCACTACGACCGCCTCGGCGACGGCCGACACAACGAAGAGATAGCGCGCCTGACGGCGACCATGCTCCTCACCCTGCGCGGCACGCCCTTCCTCTACTACGGCGAAGAGATAGGCATGGTGACGACCGAGCCGAAGACCGTCGAGGAGGTGCGCGACCCCGTCGGCCGCCGTTACTGGCCGCTCAGGAAGGGCCGCGACGGCGAGCGCACGCCGATGCAATGGGACTCGACCGCCAACTCAGGCTTCACGACCGGCACGCCGTGGCTCCCTGTCCCGCCGTCGGCGAGAGACAAGAACGTCGCCGCACAAGAACGCGACCCCGGCTCGCTCCTCAACTTCTACAAGCGCCTCATCCGTCTGCGCCGCCAGAGCCCCGCGCTCCTCGACGGTGACTTCGCCGCCGTCGGCACCGACCCCAACGTCTTCGCCTACCTCCGACTCGACCGGCGGCAGGCGATGCTCGTCGCGCTCAACATGAGCGACGCCCCGCAGACCTTCCCCGTGAAGCCCGGCGCGCGCCTGCGACTCAGCAGTCGCACACGCCCTTCCAAAACATTTACCGACGGCGTCCTCGACCTTGCCCCCTTCGAGGCCGTCGTGCTCGAAGTCCCTTGAGACAAATGATGACCTTCTCTCTCAGACTCGCACTGGCCTGCCTCGTGCTCGTCTCGTCGGTCCCGCCCGCGGGCGCACAGACCGGCGCGAAGCCCGCGTATCTCGACACACGCTTGCCGGTTGAGCAGAGGGCGGCCGACCTCGTCTCCCGCATGACGCTCGAAGAGAAGGTCGCGCAGATGATGAACAAGGCGCCCGCCATCGAGCGCCTCGGCGTGCCCGCCTACGACTGGTGGAACGAGGCGCTGCACGGCGTCGCCTACTCGGGCCACGCCACCGTCTTCCCGCAGGCCATCGGCCTGGCCGCCGGCTTCGACGCCGCGCTCATGCTCCGCACCGCCTCGGCCATCTCCGACGAGGCCCGCGCCAAGCACCACGAAGCAATCAGGCGCGACAACCGCCGACGCTTCTACGGCCTCACCTTCTGGTCGCCGAACATCAACATCTTCCGCGACCCGCGCTGGGGCCGGGGGCAGGAGACCTACGGCGAAGACCCCTACCTGACCTCGCGCCTCGGCGTCGCCTTCGTGCGCGGCATGCAGGGCGACGACCCGAGGTACTTGAAGACGATAGCG
>DASZEK010000025.1:0-7056 GCA_035941045.1 Pyrinomonadaceae bacterium
CGTCCACGGTGACGGCGCCGCCGCCCTCGACCTGCTGCTGCTTGCCGAAGATGCCGTAGAGCGTGGGGCCGCGCCCCTGCTGCCCGCCCGCCTCGACCTGGTGGCAGGAGGCGCAGCCGCGCTGCTGGAAGAGCTTCTGCCCCTGCGAGGCCGCCGACTCCGTGCCGGTCCCGCCCGCGAGCCACTGCTGGTAGGCCGCCTGCTCCATCACGTAGACGTAGCCGCCCATCCCCGAGTGGTTCGTGCCGCAGTACTCGGCGCAGAACATGTAGTAGCGGCCGGCCTTCGTCGCCTCGAACCAGGTCTGCGTGTAGCGGCCGGGCACCACGTCCATCTTCACGCGGAAGGCCGGGACGTAGAAGCTGTGGATCACGTCCTCGGTCGTCATCGTCAGGCGGACGCGGGCGCCGACGGGGACGTGCAGCTCGTTAATCTCGCGCTGCCCCGTCTGGTGCTGGAACTTCCACATCCACTGTTTGCCGACGACCGAAATCTCCATCGCCTCGTGCGGCGCGCGGTAAATCCTGAAGAAGATGCTGACGCCCCAGACGAAGATGGTCATCGAGACCAAAAGCGGGATGATGGTCCACGTCAGCTCAAGGACCATGGAGCCGGCGCGGGGCCGCGGCAGCTCCCCGGCCTGGCGCCGCCGGTACTTGATGGCGAAGAAGATGATGAGCGCCGTGACGGCCCCCGAGACCAGGATGGTGAGCGCCCACAGGTAGGCGTAGAGGGCGTCCACCTCTGGGGCGAACGTCGAGGCCTGCTCGGGCGCGAACGGCACCGTCACTTGCGCTAACGTCATGGCTCTAATCAAGGTCACTCCGGCTCCCCTCCCCTTGAGGGATGAATCCCGCCCGCTTTAACCTCACGCGGCCCCGCCGACGCCTATTTCCTCCTCCCACCGCTCGGGGTCGCGCGACCGCCGCCGCAGGTAGAGGATGAGCGCCACCACGCCGAAGACCGTCAGGACCCCGGCCGCCCGCAGGATGTTCATGACGGCGGCGCCGTATTTGCCGGTGGCCGGGTCGTAGTGGTAGCAGTACAGCAACAGCTCGTCCACGGGCGACCCGACCTTGCCTTCGGACGACTCGACGAGCGCGAGGCGCAAATCCTTCGGCGCGTACTCGATGCCGTAGAAGTAGTGCGACAGGCGCCCCTGCGGCGTCGAGACCATGATGGCCGAGCCGTGGGCGAACTGCTGCGTCCGCTCGTCCCACGCGTAGCCGAAGCCTGCGGCCTCGGCGAGCCGGTCGATCTGGGCCTTCTCGCCCGTCAGGAAGTGCCAGCCGCCGACGGCCTCCTCGCGCCCGTAGCGGCGGATGTAGGTCTCTTTCTTCTTGGCCGCCAGCTCCGGCGTCTCGCGCGCGTCGAAGCTGACGGTGACGATGTCGAAGTCCTTGCCCGGCTTGAAGGGGACGGCCGTGAGCGCGCCCACGAGCCCGTTCAAGACCTGGTTGCAGAGCATCGGGCACTCGTAGTAGACGAGCGCGAGCACGACCGGCTTCTGCCCGAAGTACCGGCCGAGGCGGACCTCTTGTCCCCGCTCGTCGCGGAACGTGGCGTCGAGCGGGAGCTGCGAGCCGAGCTTCTGCTCGACGTGGACGGCCTTCAAAGCCTCGGGCGTGCCCGTCTGCTCGACGGGGCGCGGCGCCGTCCCGTACTGCGCCGAGGCGCCGGGGGCGGCGAGGTGCGCGGCGAGGAAGAGCGCCGCGAGCGCCGCCAGCGTGCGAACCGTCAATCTCTTACTTCTCGGACTCATCTTCAAAACTGCTTTCTCGGACTCCGGCCGCCGCGCTCAAGGGTGCTGGCGCTCGGACTGCTGACCGGAGCTTGATTGCGAAGGCTGCGTGCCGGGCGCGGGCGAAGGCGCCGGCTGCGGCAACTGCTGTTGTGCGCCGGGCTGCGTCGAGCCGGGCTGCTGGGCCTGCCGCTTGGCGCGCTGGCGCTCGGCGTAGGCGCGCATGGCCCGGTCGATGGGGACGCGGACGGTGCCGGCCTGCTGGTCGGCCCAGCCGTAGGTCGTCAGCTTCCGGTCCCACTCCTCGCGCACTATCAGGTACTCGGACTCGGGGCCGGGCGCGCGGTCGGTCTTGCCCTCGGCGTCGTAGGAGAGCGGGACGCGCTGACCCTGCTCGGTGGTGACGCCGAAGCCGGGCGCGAGCTGGAGGCGCGGCTCGGGCGGCAGCGTCTCGTCGCCGCGGCGCGCGAGCGGCGAGGGCCTGCGCTCGGCCGCCTGCTCGCGCTTCTCCAGCACGATGAAGGTCAGGTACATCAGCGCCGCCATCGCCAGCGTGAAGACCGTCAGCCCGAAGACGAACCAGAGCAGCGGCCGGACGGCCACGTCCGACACCTCGTGCGCCACGTCCGGGTTCGTGATGTAAGACACGTCCGGCGTCTCGTGGATGCTGTCCCGCTTCCGTTTACCGTGAGCCATAGAACCTCTAAATGAAACTCGGCCTTCTAGTGTCCTTCGGCGGCCGTCAGCGCCTTCTCAAGATCGGGGGCGCCCAAGGGCAGCAGCGGGCGCGCGGCGAGTTGGCCGAGGTAGAACCAGAGCCAGATGCCGCCGACGCCGAGGGCCATGCCGACCATCGGGACGAAGATGGTCAGCACCTCGCTCGGGTGGAACTCGGCCGTCCCGCCCTGGTGCGCCGACGGCGCGAACAGGAAGACGAGGTCCACCACCCTCATCACCAGCATCACCAGCGCCACCCGCCTGAGCCGCATCGGCGCGCGCTTGCGCGCCCTCGACAGAAGCAGCGCGAAGGGGAGCGCGAAGTGGAAGAGGATGACGCCGAGCCCGACGTACTGCCAGCCGCCGCGCAGCCTCCTCAGGTAGAAGGGTATCTCCTCCGGCAGATTCCCCGCCCAGATGATGAGGAACTGCGAGAAGGAGAAGTAGGCGTAGAGCATCACCAAGGCCAGGAGGAGCTTCCCCCAGTCGTGGAAGTGCAAGGGCTGGTAGGCGTGCGCCATCGGCTCGTGGCGGTAGAGGAAGGCCGCGACCGTGATGGCGAAGGCGAGCCCCGACACCCCCCACCCGGCCATCACGATGAGCCCGTAGATGGTCGAGAACCAGTGCGGCTCCAGAGACATCCCCCAGTCGATGGCGGCGAACGTCACCGTCAGGCCGAAGAGCAGGAGGCCGGGGCCGGAGATGTCCTGCATCTTGCGGCGGATGCGCGGGTCGCCGGTCCGGTCCTGCTCGGCCGACCAGCGGTTCAGGAAGTAGGCGAGCGCGATCCAGACGCCGAAGCAGACGAGGCCGCGCAGGATGAAGAACCACCAGTTCAGATAGGCGCTCTTGTGCTTGAGCGCCGGGTCGTGCGCGACGACGGCCGGGTCCGACCACTCGTAGAGCGAGACGGGGTGGCCGCCGGGGTGCTCGGGCTGCTGGTGGACGAAGAGCGAGACGACGACGGGGATGAACAGTATCAGGCAGAGCGGCAGCGTGCGCGTCGCCGCTTCGAGGAGCCGGCGGCTCGTCAGGGCCCACGCGCCGCCCGACATGTGCCCGAGCATCAGGAAGGCGAGGCTCCCGACCGAGACGCCCGTCACGAGGAAGAAGCCGACGAGGTAGGCGCGGAAGAGCCCGACCGCCCCGCCTTGCAGGAGGGCGAAGGCGGCGGCGGCGACCAGGAAGACCGCGCCGACCAGGAGCGCGCGGCCGCGGTTGCGCCCGACGGCGTCCGGGGCGTCGAAGGCGTTTCTTTCGTACGCGGTTTCAGCCATCTTCAGTGCCTCACGCCCCCTTTCTGGGGTTCGCCCTGAGTCTGCGTGCCGGACTGCGGCGGCGCGGCCAGCCGCTGCGCGTCCGTCTCCACCCGGCCGCGCTCCTCGGGCGACAGCTCGCCCACGCTCATCTTGCGGCTCAGTTGCAGCGCGCGGACGTAGGCGATGATGGCCCAGCGGTCGCGCGGCGGTATCTGCTCGGCGTAGGAGGGCATGGCGCCCCAGCCGTTCGTTATCACGTCGAAGAAGTGCGCGGCCGAACTGGTCGGCTCCTGCAAGCGGTCCTCGTGGAAGGAGGGCGGCTTCTGGAAGCCGCGGCGGACGATCATGCCGTCGGAGTCGCCGGCCGCGCCGTGGCAGATGGAGCAGTAGGCGTTGAAGCGGTCGCGCCCGCGGGCGAGCGTCGCCTCGTCGATGGCGACCGAGGCCGGGAAGATGTCGGGGCCGCCCGTGCCGGCCTCGGCGCCGGGGATGCCGCCCGCGACGTTGCCGCGCACGTTCGGGTCGCCCGAGACCTGCGTCATGGTGGCGGCCGTCGTCGAGCCCGTGTTCGGCGTGGCGGTGCCGACGCCGCCCGTCGAGCCGCCCGACATCGGCCCCGCGCCGGGCCGGCCGTCGGCGCGGCCCGTGTAGAAGAGCGCGTCTTCGCGCAGGAAGCCGCGCGGCACCGTGTTCTCGACGAGCGGGCGCGACGCCGCGCCGTCGCGGAAGAATTTCTTATCGCCCGGCTCGTAAGCCTCGTAGCGCGGCTGGTCCTGCATATCCATGCGGCAGCCGGCGAACAGCAGGCCCAGGGCCGCGAGCAGGATTGCGCGTCTAGTGTTCGACATCTGTCACCTCACGCGGGCCGAGTCCGCGCAGGAACTCGGCCGTCCGGTCGCGGTCGAACTTCGGGTCCGTTGACTCGACGAGCAGGAAGAAGCGGTCGCGCGAGGCGAGGGCGAAGTTCGGCGCGTTGAAGACCGGGTGGTAGGGCTCGGGCAGGCCGTTTAAGGCCAGCATCCCGAAGACCGCCGAGAGGGCCGCGCCTAAGATGGTCATCTCGAACGTGATCGGGATGAACGCGGGCCAACTGTGGAAGGGCTTCCCGCCGACGTTCAGGGGGTAGTCCACGGCCAGCAGGTAGTACTGCATCAGGTAGCCCGCCAACCCGCCGACGATGCCGCCGACGAGGACTATCAGAGGCATCTTCGTCGAGTGGACGCCGACGGCCTCCGACAGCGCCTCGATCGGGTAGGGCGAGTAGGCGTCAATCTTGCGGTAGCCCTCCTCGTAGACGGTGCGGGCCGCGGCGACCACGCCGTTCGGGTCGTCGAACTCGGCCATCAGCCCGTAGGTCGGCGGGCGCGTGCTCTTTCTCATCAGTGCTCCTCCTTGAGCTGCGCCTCGGGCACCATCGTCCGCATCTCGAAGATGGAGATGACGGGCAGGAAGCGCAGGAACAACAACATCAGGAAGAAGAAGAAGCCGATGGTGCCGAAGAACATCGTGAAGTCGAAGACGGTCGGCGAGTAGAAGCCCCACGACGAGGGCAGGAAGTCGCGGTGGAGGCTGATGGGGATGATGACGAACCGCTCCAGCCACATGCCGACGTTGACGAACATGGCGACGACGAAGAGGGCGAGGTTCGAGTGGCGCATGCGCCGTATCCAGAGGAACTGCGGCGCGATGACGTTGCACACGATCAGCGCCCAGTAGAAGAAGGCGTAGGGGCCGAAGAAGCGGTTCCGCATCATGAACTCTTCGTAGGTGTTGGCGCTGTACCACGCCATGAAGGTCTCCTGCATGTAGCCGTAGGCGACGATGAGGCCCGTGGCGAGCATGACCTTGGCGGAGTTGCGCAGGTGCCGCTCGGTGATGAAGTCTTCGAGCCCGTAGAACTTCCGCAGCGGGATGACCAGCGTCAGCACCATCGCGAAGCCGGCGTAGATGGCGCCCGCGACGAAGTAGGGCGGGAAGATGGTGGCGTGCCAGCCCGGAATGATGCCGATGGCGAAGTCGAACGAGACGATGGTGTGGACCGAGAGCACGAGCGGCGTCGAGAGGCCGGCCAGCAAGAGGTACGTCATCTCGTAGCGCGCCCAGTGGCGGGCGCTGCCGCGCCAGCCCAAAGCCGCCATGCCGTAGACGATCTTGCCGAAGGCGCTGCGGGCGCGGTCGCGCAGGGTCGCGAGGTCGGGGATGAGGCCGACGTACCAGAAGAGCGCCGAGACGGTCGCGTAGGTCGAGACGGCGAACACGTCCCACATCAGGGGACTGCGGAACTGCGGCCACATCCCCATCGTGTTCGGGTAGGGGAAGAGCCAGTAGGCGAGCCACGGGCGGCCGGTGTGCAGGAGCGGGAAGAGGCCGGCGCAGGCGACGGCGAAGAGCGTCATGGCCTCGGCGAAGCGGTTGATGGAGGTGCGCCACGACTGGCGCAGCAGCAGGAGAATCGCCGAGATGAGCGTGCCGGCGTGGCCGATGCCGATCCACCAGACGAAGTTGATGATGTCGAACGACCACCCGACCGGCTGGTTGTTGCCCCAGATGCCGATGCCGGTCAGGACGAGGTGGCCGATGGTCGCCATCAGGACCTGCGTGACGAGGAAGGCCAGCGCGAAGCCGATGTACCACGCCAGCGGCGTCCTCTTGCGGAGGACGATGGAGCTGATCTTGTCCGTCACGGTCCCGAACGTGTGGCCGGGCTCGATGACGGCGGGCGTCGTGTGGATGCGAACGTCGTCGTGCGGCTGGTCGAGTCTACTCATGGCTGTTCACGCCTCCCCCTTGCTGCGGCGAGCCGAGGGCCTTGTTCGGGTTGCGCACCGAGGCCAGGTACACGGTCCGGGGCCGCGTGTTCAAGTCGGCCAGCAGGTCGTAGCGGCTCTTCTGCGCGTGCAGCTTCGAGACCTTCGCCTCGGGGTCGTTCAGGTCGCCGAAGACGATGGCCTCGGTCGGGCAGGTCGCCTGGCAGGCCGTGACGACCTCGCCGTCGCGGATGCGGCGCTCCTCCTTCTCCGCCTCGATGCGCGCGTACTCGATGCGCTGGACGCAGTAAGTGCACTTCTCCATCACGCCGCGCGAGCGGATCGAGACCTCGGGGTTGCGGACCATCTTGAGCGACGGCGTGTTCCAGTCCTGGTAGAGAAGGAAGTTGAAGCGGCGGACCTTGTAGGGGCAGTTGTTGGAACAGTACCTCGTGCCGACGCAGCGGTTGTAGACCATGTCGTTCAGGCCCTCGGCCGAGTGGACGGTGGCGTGGACGGGGCAGACCGGCTCGCACGGCGCGTTCTCGCAGTGCATGCAGGGGACGGGCATGAAGTAGACGCCGTCGGGGCT
>DASZEK010000026.1:0-20538 GCA_035941045.1 Pyrinomonadaceae bacterium
GACGGTTAAGACAAGTTGCTCTTAACCGTCACCCGACGCCTGACACCCGAAACCTTATGCCTTTCCCAGCCCCAGTTCCTCGGCAATAAGCGCGTTGGTCTGGTCCGCGAGGCGGCGCACGTCGTCGTCCGTCTCGACCCAGTCGGTCTCGACGGGCGGGAGAATCTTCATCTCGAAGGTGCCGGGCCGCGCCACGCCGGTCCCCTTGCCCATCAACCCGTCCGTGCCCTTCATGGCGACGGGCACGACCCTCACGCCCGCCTCGCGCGCCATGTAGAAGGCGCCCTTCTTGAAGGGCAAAAGCTGGCCCGGCCGCGCCCGCGTCCCCTCCGCGAAGACGCCGATGGAGACGCCCGCGTGCAGGCGGTCCGTCGCCGCCTTCATCGTCTTCGCCGCCCGCTCGCGGCTCGTCCGGTCAATCGCCAGGATGTTGACGAATCCCATCCCGTAGCCCATCACGGGCACCTTCAGAAGCTCCTTCTTGGCGAGGATGCCGATGCGGCGGCCGAGCTTGCCGAAGAGCGCCGCCGTGTCGAGGAACGAGCGGTGGTTGGCGACGAAGATGTAAGTCTCGCGCGGGTCTAAATTTTCGAGCCCCATCGTGCGCACGCGCGCCCCGCTCAGCCGCAGCCAGTTGCGGGCGCCGAAGAGCGCGAAGGGGTAGACCCAGTGCGGGCGGCGGGCGATGCGCGCGACCGTCAGCACCGGCACGCCGAGCACCAGCAGGTGCACCGCCGCCACGAAGAGCGACCACCAGTACCAGAGCCGGCCGCCGAGCCTTCCGAGCGCCCCTGTGCTAGACTCTGCGGGCGCAATATTCCCACTAACAGTCTGTTCGTCAATCTCTTGGGAAAGACTTTCAGGATGCATCCCGTCTACCTTCGCCTCCCGTCCCTGTTGGCCGCCCTCTTCATCTTCTCCGCGCTGCTCGCGCCCGAGGCGGACGCCCGACAGCGCCGCCGCCCGCGCCCCGCGCCGACGACGGTCGCCGACGGCGCCGAGGAATTCGGCACCCGCCCGCCCTCGCCGCGCGACGTGCTCGGCTTCACGCCCGGCGACGACCGCAAGGTCGCCGACTGGACTCAGATAACCAACTACTTCGAGCGGCTCGGCCAATCCCGGCGCGTGCGCGTCCGCCGCCTCGGCGAGACGACGCTCGGCAAGCCCCTCATCGTCGCGTTCATCAGCTCACCCGAGAATATACGTGAACTCGACAGGTATCGTGAAATCCAGCGCCGGCTCGCCGACCCGCGCCTCGTGCGCGGGGAGGCCGAGCGCGACCGCCTCGTGCGCGAAGGCAAGACGGTCGTCGTCGTCTCCTGCTCGATTCACTCGACCGAGATCGTCGCCTCGCAGATGTCCATGCAGCTCGCCTACGAGCTGGCGACGGCGCAGGACGAGGAGACGCGAGAGATTCTGCGCAACACGATTCTCATCCTCGTCCCCGCGGCCAACCCCGACGGCGTTGACATCGTCGCCGACTGGTATCGCCGCTCGCTCGGGCGTGAGTGGGAGGGGTCGGAGCCGCCCGAGCTGTACCACCACTACGCCGGCCACGACGACAACCGCGACTGGTTCATGATGAATTTGAAGGAGACGCGCCTGCTCACGCGCCTGCTCTGGAAGGAGTGGTTCCCGCAAATCGTCTACGACGTTCACCAGCAGGGGCCGAACGGCTCGCGCTTCTTCGTCCCGCCCTTCTACGACCCGCCGAACCCGCACATCGCGCCGCTCCTGCTGCGCGAGGTCGGGCTCATCGGCCACAAGATTGCCGCCGACGTGCAGGCCGCCGGCTTCAAAGGCGTCCTCACGAATGCGGTCTACGACACGTGGTGGCACGGCGGATTCCGCACAGCGCCCTACTTCCACAACTCGGTCGGCATCCTCACGGAAGCCGCGAGCGCGCGCCTGATGACGCCCGTGCGCGTCACGCGCGAACAGCTCCGCCGGGCCTCGACGCGCGGCCTGCCCAGCGCGCTCCAGACGGCGACGAACTTTCCGGACCCGTGGCCCGGCGGCGAGTGGCGCCCGCGCGACATCATGCAGATGGAGTTGATAGCCTCGCGCTCCGTCCTCTCGATGGCCGCCAAGTACCGCGCCCGCTACCTGCGCAACTTCTACGAACTCGGCCGCCGCGCCCTCGACTGGCCGACGCGGGACGCGCCCGCCGCCTCCGACGAGCCGGGCGGCGACCCCGTCGTCGCCTACCTCATCCCGGCCGGACAGGGCCGCGACGAGAACGTGGCGAAGATGGTCGGCGCGCTCGTCGAGCAGGGCGTCGAAGTCTTCCGCATGGACCGCGAGCTGCACCTCGCGCTCGCGCCGACGCGCGGCACCGTCTACAACGACGCCCGCGACGCGCCGCCCGAATGGCCCCTCGGCAGCTACATCGTCTTCCTCAAACAGCCCTACCGCACGAACGTCCAAACGCTCTTCGAGCGGCAAATCTACCCCGACCGCAGGACCGCGGGCGGCGAGGCCGAGCGCCCCTACGACGTGGCCGGCTGGACGCTGCCGATGCAGATGGGCGTGCAGGCGCTCCCCGTCGCGAAGATTCAGGAGCCCGAAGCCGCGCGGCGCCTGACTCTCGTCCGGGGCGAAGAGGACGTGCGGCGCGACCTCGCCCTGCCGCTCGCGCGCCCGACCGGCGGCGCGTCGCCGATTCGCAACCCCCTCTCGCGCCCCGTGCGCGTCGGGCTCTACAAAGGCTGGACCGGCTCGATGGACGAGGGCTGGACGCGCTACGTCTTCGACACCTTCAACATCCCTTTCACCTCCCTCCGCGACGCCGAGGTGCGGGCCGGGGGCCTGCGCTCGAAGTACGACGTGATTGTGCTTCCCTCGATGCGGCTGGGCGAGATTATTGACGGGCGGGCGCGCGGGACGGCGCCGCCCGAGTTGATGGGCGGCATCGGCGACACAGGCGCCGACAACATTAGAAGATTCGTCGAGGAGGGCGGCACGCTCGTCACATGGGACGACTCGACCGAGTTCGCCATCAAGCGCCTCGGCCTACCCGTTCGTAACGTCCTCGACGGCCTCAAGACTTCGGAGTTCTACTGCCCCGGCTCGGTCCTGCGCGTCGAGCTCGACACCTCGCACCCGCTCGCGCGCGGCCTCTCGCGCGCGACCGACACCTACTTCGTCAACGGCGCCGCCTTCGACGTGACCGACCCGCGCCGCGCACGCGTCGTCGCCCGCTACGCCGAGCGCCGCGACGACGTGCTGCGCTCGGGCTGGCTCCTCGGCTCCCAGCACATCGCCGGCCGCGCCGCCGCCGTCGAGGCCGAACTCGGCCGCGGCCGAGTCGTCCTCTACGGCTTCCGCCCCCAACACCGCGCGCAGACGTGGGGCACCTTCCCCTTCGTCTTCAACGCGCTGGAGCGCGGCGGGCAGTAGCCGCCACACTTTTCGGGCATCTATCCCCGGCGGGCGGCAATCAAAGGGTGTTCGGCCTCGCCCGTCTAAGGCTCTCCCGCTGCCTCCGGGACTTTGATGATGAAAAAATCCCTTATTTTCGTGCTCCTCGTCGCCGTCATGGCGCCCGCGTTCGTCTTCGGGCAGACGCGCCCGCGCCGCGTCGGCGGCGGCGCCCCGGCCTCCGGCGGCCCCGCGCCCGCCCGCCCGACGACGGCGCCGACGCCCTTCCCGCGCTCGAACGTCCCGAACGCCCCCTCGCAGGCGGGCCGCGCGCCGCAGTCTCAAGGTGAGGTGGCCGAGGAGGTCGGCGAGGACGAGGTGGTCCGAGTCAGCGCGACGCTCGTCACCGTCCCCGTCACCGTGCTCGACCGCGACGGCCGCTTCATCGCGGGCCTCGGCCAGCAGGACTTCCGCATCTTCGAGGACGGCGCCGAGCAGCAGGTCGCCTACTTCGCCTCCGTCGAGCAGCCCTTCACCGTCGCGCTCCTCATCGACACCTCGCGCTCGACCAGCTTCCGCCTCGAAGACATACACAACGCGGCCATCGCCTTCCTCGACCAGCTCCGGCCCGAAGACCGAGTCGTCGTCATCTCCTTCGACGACCGCATCCGCGTCCTCTCCGACATCACCAACGACCGCCGCCAACTCCGCGACGCCATCCGCCGTACCCGCACCGGCGACGGCACGCGCCTCTACGACGCCGTGGACCTCGCCATCCGCCAGCAGCTTTCGCAGGTCAAAGGCCGCAAGGCGATGGTCCTCTTCACCGACGGCGTGGACACGACCAGCAAGCAGGCCAGCTACCAGAGCACGCTGGCCGAGGCCGAGGAGCTGGACGCGCTCGTCTACCCGATTCAGTACGACACTTACACGGGCGGCGGCGGTGGCGGCGGCGGCGGCAACTGGCCGCCCCCTCAGAACCCCCGCCGACGGCGCGGCGGCTGGGGCGGCATCTTCGACGACATACTCAACGGCGGCGTCACCATCGGGAGTGGCGGCGGGGGCGGTGGTGGCGGCGGAGGAGGCGGCGCCGGCACCTCGCGGGCCGATTACGAGCGCGGCGACCGCTACCTGCACGAGCTTGCGGCCCTGACCGGCGGGCGTCACCACAACGCCGCCGACCTGCGCTATCTGGAGGAGGCTTTCACGAACATCGCCGAGGAGCTGCGGCGCCAGTACAGCCTCGGCTACTACCCTTCGCGCCAGTCGCAGGCGGCGGAGCGGCGCCAGATAAAGGTCCGCGTCAAGCGGCCCAACCTCGTCGTCCGCGCCCGCGACAGCTACGTCTACAGGCCGACCGGCGCCGCGCCCGCCGACTCAACCGCGCAGGGCACCACCGGCAACGCCCCCGTCCTGCGCCGCCAGAATCTCAACGCCAACTAAGGGGCTAACAGTTAAAAAGCAAGAGGGTGGAAGGATGCCGAATCCCTTCCACCCTCTTTACCTTTTTAACTCCTTCGTCCTAGACGACCGTGCCGTCCGGGATGATGGCGTTCTTGGGGACGAGGATGATGCCGTCCCTTATGTACCAGCTCCCGTCGGGCGCGGTGTCCTCCCGCACGCCCCGCTCGTTGACGAGGCGGACGCCGGCCCCGATGCGCGCGTTCTTGTCGATGATGGCGTTGCGGATGATGGTCCCCTCGCCGATGCCGACGCGGGGCTGGCCCTGCCGCGCGTCGCCCTGCATCTGGTCGAGCGACTGGTAGTAGTCGGCGCCCATGACGTAGGTGTTCTCGATTTGCGCGCCGTGGTCGATGCGGGTGCGGATGCCGACGATGGAGCGGTTGAGCGAGGCCCGCGTGATGATGCACCCCTCGGCGACGATGGACTGGTTGAACTGGCAGTTGTTGATCTTCGAAGGCGGGAGGTAGCGCGCGCGCGTGTAGATGGGCGCCTCGAAGTCGAAGAGGTTAAACTTCGGGACGACGGCCGTCAGGTCGATGTTCGCCTGGTGGAAGGCCGAGATGGTCCCGATGTCCTCCCAGTAGTCGTCGAACATGTAAGCCTGCACGTTGCAGCAGGAGATGGCGGCCGGGATGACCTGCTTGCCGAAGTCCACCCACGAGCTGTCGCGCGCCAGAAAGTCTTCGAGCAGCGAATACTTGAAGATGTAGATGCCCATCGAGGCGAGGAACGGCCGCCGCGCCGCCTCCTCGGCCGAGAGCCCGAAGGCCGAGGTGTCCACCCTCATCTCTTCGAGCGCCTGCCCCTTCGGCTTCTCCCTGAACTCCAGAATCCGACCCGTCGTCTCCGCCTTCAGCAGCCCGAAGTCCTCGGCCTGCTCGCGCACGAAGGGGATGACCGAGATGGTCACGTCGGCCTCGGTCTCGATGTGGCGTGCGAGGAACTTGCGGTAGTCCATCCGGTAGAGGTGGTCGCCCGAAAGTATCAGTAGCGTGTCGATGCCCCAGTCGCGGATGTGCGGCAAGACCTGACGGACGGCGTCGGCCGTGCCCTGGAACCACTCGGGGCTCGTGGGCGTCTGCTCGGCGGCGAGAATCTCGACGAAGCCGTTGGAGAACTGCGAGAAGCGATAGGTCTGCGAGATGTGCTTGTTGAGCGAGGCGGAGTTGTACTGCGTCAGCACGAAGATGCGCTGGATGTCGGAGTTGATGCAGTTCGAGATGGGGATGTCAACGAGCCGGTACTTGCCGCCGAGGGGCACGGCAGGCTTCGAGCGCGTCAGCGTCAGAGGCGACAGGCGCGTGCCCGCGCCGCCGCCGAGGATAACAGCCAGGATGTTGGGTTTCTTCGGCGCCATAGTTCCCCCCACCTTATTCAGTTGTTCGGATTGCTTGTGCGAGGAGCATAGACGAGACGGCGCTCGCTTTCAAGCGGGGGCGTCGTTCAGTCGCGGAGCGCGGGCGGCGCGTTGCCGGCGAAGTAGCCGTGCGGGAAGTCCACCTCGACGCCCGCCCTGCGCGCGGCCTCGCCCCTGAGCGTGACCTTCAGCTTGCGGAAGGAGCCGTCGGGCCGCGTGTAGGGCGTGGTGAAGGTGAGCACGTAAGCCGAGAACAGGTGCTCGCGCAGGCCGGCGAAGACTTCCGGCAGGTTCTTCACCTTCTTCGGGAAGAAGGCGCGGCCCCCGGTCCGCTCCGAGAGCTTGCGCAGCGAGTCGCGCTCCAGCCCGGCGTAATCCTGGTCGCCGATGCCGACGGCGTAGACGGCCGCGTTGGTCTGGAGGGCGCTGCGCACGGCGTCGTCTAACTCGATGGTGCTGCTGGTGTCCACGCCGTCGGTGATGAGGACGATGGCGCGGCGCCCCGGCGCGGACGTTTGCGACAGCAGGTCGTCGCAGACGGCCGCTACCGACTCCCAGACCGCCGTCGTGCCCGGCATGTTCGGCGGCGACTTGGGGATCGGGCCGGTGACGATGGCGCCGAACGCGCCGGGCAGCGTCGGGCTAGCCACCTTGACGCGCGCGATGCCTTCGCGCACCTTCGCGGCGTCGGCGGTCATCTCCTGTTCGAGCGTCGTCTCGTTCGTGAATGAGAAGACGGCGGCGCGGTCGGTGCCCGGCCGCATGACGTTGCGCACGAGCTCGCCGGCCGTCATCTTCGTGCCGTCGATGACGCGCTCCTGAGAGGTGCTGGAGTCGAGGCCGATGGCGAGCAGCAGCGGCAGGTCGGACCTGTGTTCGAGCCCCGTCACAACGCGCGGCCTGCCGTCCTCCTCCACGCTCACGTCCTCCGCCTTGAGCGACGTGAAGGCCCGCCCGTCCTTGCCGACGGCGGTGAGAATGATTGTGACGGTCTTTGACTCGGGCGCCTGCGGCGCCGGGGCCTGCGGGCGCGCGGTCGTCGCGGCCAGCAGGAGCAGAGACGAGAGGGCGAACGAGGCCGCGCGGGTCAACTTCGTCGTGAGGCGTTTCATGCTCACTCCGTTCAGTAGGCGGCGGCCGAGGCCGTCGTCTTCACGCCCGCGGCCTCCTGCGCGATCTTGACGCCGACGGAGGCGCCGATGCGCGTGGCGCCGGCCTCAAGCATCGCCCGCGCGTCGGCGATGCCCTTGACGCCGCCCGCGGCCTTGACGCCCAGGTCCGGCCCGACGGTGCGACGCATCAGCGCCACGTCGGCCACGGTCGCGCCCGACTTGGCGAACCCCGTGGAGGTCTTCACGAAGTCGGCGCCCGCGCGCTTGGCCGCCAGGCACGCGCGGACCTTCTCCTCGTCGGTGAGGAGCGCCGTCTCGATGATGGTCTTCACCAGCACGCCCTCCGAGTGCGCGGCCTCGACGACGGCGCGGATGTCGAACTCGACGGCGCAGTCGTCGCCGCTCTTGAGCGAGCCGATGTTGATGACCATGTCGATCTCGCCCGCGCCGTCGAAGATGGCCCGCCGCGTCTCGTACGCCTTCACGTCCGCCAGCGTCGCGCCCAAGGGGAAGCCGACCACCGTGCACACGGGGACGCCCGACCCCTTCAAGACGCACGCCGAGACTTTCACCCACGAAGGGTTCACGCAGACGCTCGCGAAGCGATACTCGGCCGCCTCCTCGCACAAGCGCCGGATGTCGGCCTCGCTCGCCTCCGGCTTCAACAGCGTGTGGTCAACGAACCCGGCCCAGTCGCGCGCCGTCGCCGCCTCGCCCAGCACCAGCCCGATGCGCGAAGCCCCCGCGTCCACCACCCGCTGCATCCGCTCCGGGCACCTCCCGAAGCACGCGTTCGAGCACCCGCACGCCCCGTCCTCGCCCGCGGCATCCCCATTCAGCCGCGCCACGATGGCGTCCGTAATCTGCTCGACTAAACGCTCGTAATCGCCGTTATATACGTTTGTCATCACTCGACTCCAACGCTTGCGGGAATCGCACCCCCCGAAAGCTTAACGGACTTTGCTTATCTTCCACGTCCACTCCAGCGCGATATTATGACCCTTGCCAGTCATCGTGTCACCACGGATTTCGCCCGTCAGCGTATTCTGGTATTCCCCACCGCCGCCGCGGTTGAGGTTATTCTGGCCGCACGTGATCGTTATTTTATCTCCGGAGAAATTATACGAACACCGCTTGGCGGGCAGAGTCTTCTTCTCGCCTTGTCGCGGGGTCACCACCCAGTCAACGTTGTATTGATCTTTGAAAATGAACTCGTAGTCCGCGTGGTCGTTAACAGGGACGTACACAGTGCCGCCCTTCCAGGTCGTATTCGACAGGTCGACTGCGGGCGCAAGTGGAGTCGGGCTGACCTCCGGCTGAACAGAATTGACCGGCGAAGGCATCGGCGTCGACAGCACCTCATCGCGCCCATTATTCTCCCTGGGCGGACTGTCTCTGTACCACACAAAGGCGCC
Organism: Pyrinomonadaceae bacterium; assembly: GCA_035941045.1. Lineage (GTDB taxonomy): Bacteria > Acidobacteriota > Blastocatellia > Pyrinomonadales > Pyrinomonadaceae > QHXN01. Next base: position 8,709 of record DASZEK010000026.1, read on the forward strand.
GATAAGGACGACAGAGAGAACCAAGCCTAATGCGTACCAAAGCCCGCGGACTACTCGTCCTTTCAGGATGCCGCGTAGTCTCCTGACGAATTGACTGACATCAGTCTCCCAACTTGAATGACTCAACTCGACGCCGTTCTGGAAAGCTAGCCCTTTTATATCGCCCGGCAAACTACCCTCGCCCGGCATCTTTGCCCCTTCCACCAAGACCGGGATTACGATTTTCTTGAGTCTTAGCGCAAAGGCTATCTCATTCCTGACAAAATCGTCGGGACTGAACAGCCTGACCTCGCCCGCGTTATCCTTCAGCGCCAGCCAGCGTGGGCCTATCACCACCAGCATGATCCTACAGGCCACGACCTGTTCATCGAGCGCTTCGCGAAAGTCACCAGCCTTCCAACCACGGACATCCATGAAAACGAAGCCCTCGCCGAATTCTTTCTCAAGGCGGGCGACTAGAGCGTTGACAGACCCAGGCGCGTCGTCACGCCTGTAGCTGATAAAGATTGGCTCCCGAGCCCGTGTTGGCGTCATAGCCTGTAACCGAACTAGCACCTGTACTGGCGCTCGACGGAGTCTATCTTGGCGACGCGGCGCTTGTGGCGGTCCTCGGTGATGTCGGCGGAGAGCCAGGCCGAGACGATGTCGCGCATCTCCTGAGAGGTGATGGTGCCGCTGCCGAGGGTGAGGACGTTGGCGCCGTTGTGCTCGCGTGAGTTGACGGCGACTTTGACGGAGTAGCAGGCGGCGGCGCGCACGCCGGGAACTTTGTTGGCCGTCATGGCGGAGCCGACGCCCGCGCCGTCGATGACGATGCCGACCTCGGCCTCGCCCTCCGAGACGGCGCGGGCGACGGCGTGCGCGAAGTCCGGGTAGTCAACCGCGTCTTTCGAGTCGGTGCCGAAGTCGCGGACGCGGTGGCCCAGCTCGGCGAGGAAAGCCTTCAGCTCCTCCTTCATCGGGTAGCCGCCGTGGTCGGCGCCGACGGCGACTATCTTCTCGGCGCGCGGCCCCCGGCGCGGGACGCGGCGCACCAGCTCGATGCGGCGCTCGCGCACGATGTCGGCCGCGAGCGGCGTCAGGCGCGCGCCTTCGGCCACGCGCAGGCGGGCGCCTTCGGGCAAGGCCCGCACGTCCGTCTCGGTGATGACGGTCTTGGAGGATTCGTCGTGCGTGTAGTCGCGCGCCTCGGCGGCGGGCGCGGCCGGTCGCGGCGCCACGTCCACGACGCGCGCGCGCGCCGGTTCGCTCTCGACCTCGGGAGCCTCTTCGGCCGGGCCGGCGTTCTCCAGCACCTCGCGCACGAGCGCGCGGACGCGGTCGCGCGTTGACATCTCGTCTGCCATGTTTTGTATTATACGCGCTCCGGTAATTCCGTCGAACCGCTCCGCCACAGGAGGCGCTTTCCGTGTCATCATCCGCACAGGCCGAGTCGGAGTTTAGCAACCCGAACCTCGAACCGCTCTTCAGCTCCGAGCAGATTCAGACGCGCATCTCCGAGATGGGCGCCGAGATCGCGCGCGACTACCGCGGCCGCACGCCGCTGCTCGTCGGCGTCCTGAAAGGCGCCTACATCTTTTTGAGCGACCTCGCGCGCGCCACCGACCTGCGCCTCGGCGTCGAGTTCATGGCGATCTCAAGCTACGGCTCGGGGATGCGCTCGTCGGGCGAGGTCCGCATCGTGAAGGATTTGGACGTGCCCGTCGAGGGCCGCGACATCCTCATCGTCGAGGACATCGTAGACACGGGGCTGACGCTCTCCTTCCTCATCAACAGCCTCCACCAGCGCGGCGCCAGGAGCGTCCGGCTGGCCGCGCTCTTAGACAAGTGGGAGCGGCGCGAGCGCGAGGTCCAGATTGACTACTGCGGCTTCCGCATCCCGGACGCCTTCGTCGTCGGCTACGGCCTCGACTACGCCGAACGCTACCGCAACCTACCCTTCATCGCGGTCATTAAAGACCCGAGCTTATAAATCAAGGAGACCGAAGGCATGAGGAAATTTTTCGCGCTCGTCGCCGCGGCTTCGCTGTGCGCGGCGCAGGCCGCGGCGCACGGGCACGGCCACGTGAGCTGGCAGAACGACTTCTCGAAGGTCGAGATTAAGACGACGAAGGCCGCCGGCAACGTCTACATGCTCGAAGGCGCGGGCGGCAACATCGGCGTCATCGCGGGCCCCGACGGGCTGCTCATCGTGGACGACCAGTTCGCGCCGCTGGCCGAGAAGATTCGCGCCGCGCTCAAGGCCATCAACCCCGGCCCGCTCAAGTTCGTCCTCAACACCCACTGGCACTTCGACCACACGGGCGGCAACGCCGCCTTCGGCCGCGAGGGCACGCTCGTCGCCCACGCCAACGTCCGCCGCCGCCTCGCCGTCGGGGCCAAGAGCGTGGCCGGGCAGGCGGTCCCGCCCGCGCCGAAGGAGGCGCTGCCCGTCATCACCTACAGCGAGGCCGTGCAGCTTCACTTCAACGGCGAGGAGGTCCGCGTCGTTCACTTCCCCGCCGGCCACACCGACGGCGACAGCGTCATCTTCTTCACCGGCTCGAACGTCATCCACATGGGCGACGACTTCTTCGCCGGCCGCTTCCCCTTCGTCGACATCGACAGCGGCGGCAGCGTCGAGGGCCTCATCCGCAACGTCGGGCAGGTCATCGCGCAGGCGCCGGCCGGCGTCAAGATTATCCCCGGCCACGGCCCGCTCTCTTCGATCGAAGACCTGCGCACCTACCACGGCATGTTGCAGGAGACGACCTCGCTCATCCGCGAGCGCATGCGGCAGGGCAAGACTCTCGAACAGATTAAGGCCGAGGGGCTGCCGGAGAAGTGGAGGACGTGGGGCACGGGCTTCATCAACACCGACCGCTGGATCGAGACCGTCCACCGCAGCCTGAGCCAGGCGGGCGGCGGGGGCGCGAAGACGGGCGCCGCCCCGCGCCTCTTCGACCGCACGCGGCGCGGCTGGCGCTCGACTATTCCGTCGCTGGCCTTAGCTGATTAGATTTAGGAAGCTTTCGCCGGCGTTGAGCTTGAGGCCGAAGTTGTCGGCGACGGTCTGGCCGATGTCAGCGAGCGAGGCGCGGTCGCCGAAGTTGACCCCGGCGCGGGCCCGCTTGCCGTAGACGAGCAGCGGCGCGTATTCGCGCGTGTGGTCGGAGCCGGGGAAGGTCGGGTCGTTGCCGTGGTCGGCGGTGATGACGAGAAGGTCGCCCGCCCGCATCGCCCGCTCTATCTCGGGCAGGCGCGAGTCGAAGTGTTCGAGGGCGCGCGCGTAGCCTTCAACGTCGCGGCGGTGCCCGTAGAGCATGTCGAAGTCCACGAGGTTCGAGAAGATGAGCCCGCGCGTGTCGTCGCCCAAGGCCTCAATCGTCTTGTCGATGGACTGGTCGTTGTTCTTGCCGGGCAGCTCCTTCGTCACGCCGACGGCGTCGTAGATGGAAGAGATTTTGCCGACGACCACGACATCGAGTCCGGCGCCGGAGACGAGCGGCAGGAGCATCTCGGGCGGCGGAGGCACGGCGTAGTCGTGTCGGTTCTCGGTGCGCTTGAAGGAGCCGGGCGTGCCTAAGAAGGGGCGCGCGATGACGCGGCCGACCTCGTGCTCGCCCCGCAGGATGCGCCGCGCCGTCTCGCAAATCTCGTAGAGCCGGGGCACGGATATCACCTCTTCGTGGGCCGCGATTTGGAAGACGGAGTCGGCGGAGGTGTAGACGATGGGCTTGCCGGTGCGGACGTGCTCCTCGCCGAGTTCCTTGATGATTTCGGTGCCCGAGGCGGGGACGTTGCCGAGGACGCCGGGCACGCCCGTCTCCGTTATGAATTGTTCGATGACCTCGGGCGGGAAGCCTTTCGGGTAAGTCGGGAAGGCTTCTTCGAGGATGATGCCGGCCATCTCCCAGTGGCCCGTCGTCGTGTCCTTGCCGTTCGAGCTTAAGGCGCAGCGGCCGAAGGAGCCGCGCGGGCTCTCGACGGGCGCGACGCCCGAGAGCGGGCGGACGTTGCCGAGCCCCCAGGATTGCAGGTTCGGCAACCTCACCTCGCGCGACGCGCAGATGTGGCCGAGCGTGTCGGAGCCGGCGTCGCCCCACGCGGCCGCGTCCGGCATCTCGCCCATGCCCAAACTGTCTAACACAATCAGCGTGATGCGCTCGAAGGCGCGGCCCGTGTGCGTCATCCTTCCCGAAGCCACCTTTCTATGTTTGTTAGCGTGGCCCGCATCTTAACACGTCCGACCGTCTAACTGCGGGGCGCCTGATAGCCTTCGCGGGCGCGGACCTGTGCGTCGCGGGGGTTGCGGACCTGGACGCGGATGGTGCGGTAGCGGCCGTCGCGGGCCGTGTTCGTCGAGTAGTAGCCGAGGCTGTATTGCGTGCCGATCTCGTCGGCCACCTGGCGGAAGGCGCTGCGGGCTTCGCGCAGGTCGCCGACGGGGAAGGTCTTGCCGCCGGTCTCGCGCGCGAGGCGGTTCATCTCCTGGCGGGCGAGCTGGTAGAGCGTGCGGCTGATGTGCATCCGCTCGAAGGGTCCCATCTGGCAGAAGTTGGCGAAGTCGGCGGCGTCGGCGCCGGGCGCGACGAGGCGGCGGTAGCGTTGGAGCTGCGCGCGCGAAAGCCTCAAGGCGCCGTCGTCCTGACAGTCTTGCATCAGCCGGTCTTCGACGAAGTCCTCGGTGTTGACCTGCACGAAGTAGGCGACCACGTCGGCGCGGCGCAGGCGCTCGCGCGCCTCCTCGAAGTCGGACTCACTCGTCGAGTCAACGCCGTCGGTCAGGGCGACGAGCGCGCGCCGGCCACGCACCTTCTCGCCCGGCGGGTCGCGGAAGACTTCCCTCGCGACCCTCTCCAAGCCGTCGTAGAAGGGCGTCCCGTTCGAGGAGCCGATGCTTTCGACGGCCGCGGTCAACTCCTCGCGGTCGTCCGTCAGCTTCGCCTTGACCTCGACGGTCGCCAGCCGGTCGTCGCCCTCGGTCTTCGTCTGGAAGGCGAGGACGGCGACGCGGTCGCCGGGCCTGAGCGCCTCGATGAAGGCGAGGGCGGCGCGGCGGATGAGGCCGACTTCGGCGCGCGTCGAGCCCGAAGTGTCTAAGAGGAGCGCGACCTCGAACGGCGCCTCGGTGGTGGCGAAGTTGGCGATGCGCTGCTGGCGCCCGTCCTCGAAGACGAGGAAGTCATCGGCCTTCAACCCCACGAGCGGCCGTCCGGTTCTGTCCGTCACGACCGTCGGGACCGAGACGAGCTGCGTCTCGACGCGCACCACCTCGCCCTCGTCAACCTCCTCGGCGCCGGGCTTCGCGGCGGGCGACGGCTTGGGCGTGGGGCCTTGAGCCGGGGGGGTGCCGACGCGGCGCGGGCGCTGCTGCTCCTGTGCGCCCGCGAAAGGCGCGGCCAGCGACAACAGGAGGAGAAGGGCGGCGGCCCGCTTGAAACGTCTGTGGCTTGCCGTAATCTTGAGCACGGTCTTACACTCTCCGGGTCGGTTCTCGCGCTGAAAATATATCCGCAAACTCGCGACGAGGGAAAGGCTTCAGCGGCATGCCCGTCATCGGAAGACTCGACGAACAGGTCCACGACGTGCTCATCTCGCCGGTTTCAAAAAGGCGGCCGGGCGGCGACGAGCCTCAGCCGCCCCGTGAGCCCGCGCCGCCCGAGGAGTCGCCGCGAAAGCCCCTGGAAGATGAGAGCCCGCGCCGCCCGGCCGAGTTGCCCGTCTGGCTGCTCTGAGCGTGCGCGCGCCACTTGACAGCCGCGCCCTCTTCTCTTAAATTTAGGTCTCGGTAAGGTCGCGGTTCTTTGCAGGCACGTACGTCAACGGTAGACGGCTTCCCTTACAAGGAAGAGGTTGGGGGTTCGAATCCCTCCGTGCCTACCAGATGCGCGCCGAGTTTGAAAATTTGCGCTTTTTGCGGAGTCGTAGTTCAGTTGGTTAGAACGCCGGCCTGTCACGTCGGAGGTCGCGGGTTCGAGTCCCGTCGGCTCCGCCACTTTACCGAAGAAGCGGCCGCCTCTTGAGAGCACAAGGGGCGGCCGTTTCGGCTTTTATGGCAACAGAGAGACTTGAGCCGGCCGAGGCCGCGCGCAGGATTTTAGGCGAAAGGTACGCGGGCGCGGCCGTCCTCTTCCTCGCCGGGTCGGTCGTCCGCGGCGAGGGCACGCCGAGTTCGGACCTCGACCTCGTCGTCGTCTACGAGCGCGTGCCGAACGCCTACCGCGAAGCCTTCGTCTACGAGGGCTGGCCCGTCGAAGCCTTCGTCCACGACCCCGCGACGCTCAGGAGTTTCTTCCAGTCCGACAGCCGCGAAGGCATTCCTTCCATCCTCTGCATGGTCCGCGAAGGCGTCGAGATTCCGGCGCCTTCCCCGCTCTCCGCGGAGTTGAAAGCGGAGGCCGCGGCGCTTATCGAAGCCGGCCCCCCCGCATGGGATGACGAGCACGTCGGCAACGTCCGCTACTGGCTGACGGACTGCGTTGACGACTTAAGACACCCGCGCTCGGACGAGGAGTTGGTCGCGACGGGCGCGCAGCTTTATGAGTTGGCCGCCGACTTCTTCCTCCGCTCGCGCGGACTCTGGTCGGCCCGCAGGAAGATGATTCCGCGCCGACTGCGCGAGACGGACCCGGACTTCGCCGCCCGCTTCGGCCGCGCCTTCGACGCGCTGTTCATCGAAAAGCGTCAGGACGAGGCCATCGCCCTCGTCGCCGACATGCTCGCGCCGCACGGCGGCTTCCTCTTCGATGGCTACCGCCGCGACGCGCCGCCTCCTTCTTAACTTCAATCTGCTAAAATCCCGCCGCGCATGATTCCCGTCAAGGAAGCTGTCCAGATAGTTCTTGAGAAGACCGAACGGCTCGCGCCGGAGCGCGTGCGGCTGGAGGAGTCGTTGGGGCGCGTGCTGGCCGAGGACGTGTCGGCGGACACCGACCTGCCGCCCTTCGACCGCGCGCAGATGGACGGCTACGCGGTGCGCTCGGCGGATTTAAACGTCGTGCCCGCGACTTTGAAGGTTGTCGGCGAGGCGGCGGCCGGGCGGGGCTGGCCGGGCGCGCTCGGGCCGGGCGAGGCCGTGCGCATCATGACCGGCGCTCCGCTCCCCAAGGGCGCCGACAGCGTCCAGCAGGTAGAAGTGACGAAGGAGTCCGAAGACGGCTCGTCCGTCCGTATAGAAAAGGCGACCGAGCCGGGCCAGTTCTTCGTCAAGCGGGCGAGCGAGATTCGCGCGGGCGAGCGCGTGCTCGCGCGGGGCGAGGACATCAACGCCGCGCGGACGGCCGCGCTCGCCTCCTTCGGCTGCGCGGAGGTGTCCGTCGGGCGAAGGCCGCGCGTCGCGGTGCTGGCGACGGGGACCGAGCTTGTCCGCGTGAACGAACGGCCCGGCCCCGACCAGATACGCGACTCGAACACTTACTCCCTCGCGGCCTACGCGCGCCTCGCGGGCGCGGAGGTCGAAGCACTTCCCTTCGCGGGCGACGAGGCGGAGCTTCTGGCGAGCGTCGCACGAGAAGCGTCGGCGCGCTCGGACATGCTCGTCCTCTCGGGCGGCGTCTCGATGGGGCGTTACGACTTCACGAAGGCGGCGCTTCACGCGCTCGGCGCCGAAATCTTCTTCGAGCGCGTCGCGCTCCGCCCCGGCAAGCCGACCGTCTTCGCGCGACTGAAGCACGAAGGCAGGCCCGTCCTCGTCTTCGGCCTGCCCGGCAACCCCGTCTCCGTCTCCGTCACCTTCAACCTCTTCGCGCGCACGGCCCTGCGCGCCATGCAGGGCGCCGCGCAGTCTGCGCTCGCCGAAGAGCACGCCGTCCTCTCGCGCCCCGCCAAGGGCACGCCCGAGCGCACCAGTTACCTTCCCGCCGCGCTCTCCACGGATTGGGAGGGGCGGCTCACGGCCGAGCCCTTGAAGTGGGGCGGCTCGTCGGACTTTGTCGCCTTCGCGCGCGCCGAAGCTCTCGTCCGTCTCCCGGCGGGCGCAGGCCGCGTCGAGGCCGGGACCGTAGTCCGCCTCGTCAGACTCCCCGGTTGAAAATCTTATGAGCGACCTCTCACACGTTGACGCCGAAGGGCGCGTCAGGATGGTGGACACCGGCGGCAAGCCCGCGACGGCCCGCCGCGCCGTGGCCTCCGCGCGCGTCCTGATGTCTAAGGAGACGGTCGAGGCCGTCCGCGCGCACCGCACGCCGAAAGGCGACCCCCTTGAGACGGCCCGCATCGCCGGCATCATGGCCGCCAAGCGGACGGCCGACCTCATCCCGCTCTGCCACCCGCTACCGCTGACGCACGTCGAGGTGCGCGCGACGATTGAAGACGGCGGCGTCCGTATCGAGGCCGAGGCCGCCACCAACGCCCAGACCGGCGTCGAGATGGAAGCCCTGACGGCCGCCTCCGTCGCCGCCCTCACCGTCTACGACATGTGCAAGGCCGTCGAGAAAGGCATGACCATCACCGACCTCCGCCTCGAAGAGAAGACCGGCGGCAAGAGCGGCGACTGGAAAAGGTAGGTGTCCGGCGTCGGGTGCCGGGTAAAGCAGCCCGTCTTCCCCCGGCGCCCGCCGCCCGACGCCCGACACCTTTTCTTTCGGTGAACCTTGAGCGTAGAATGACGTACAAATCGGCGGCCACCCCGGCGACGAATACGGCAGCGGAGAACGAATGATGAGATTCAGCATCGCACACGACGCCCGCCCGCAGGTGACGACGCTCCTCGTAGCCACCGCCCTGAGCGTGCTCCTCTGGTTTATCCCCTACGCGGAGTTCGTGACCTACCCGTTCCGCATCTTCGTCACCTTCATCCACGAGGGCGGGCACGCGCTGGCCGCGCTGCTGACGGGCAACTCCGTCCACAGCCTCTCGGTCTCGACCGACGGCAGCGGGCAGGTCTACTCGATGGCGGGCGGCCTCTTCTCGAAGGTCTTCGTGTCGAGCGCCGGCTACCTCGGGGCGATGGTCTTCGGGGCGCTCCTGCTGCTGCTCATCCGGCGGGCGTTCGCGGCCCGCGTCGTGCTCGCCGCCAGCGGCGCCTACATCCTCCTGCTGACCGTCTTCTTCGGCTTCCTCGCGCCCATCTGGAACCTTTCGCTGCCCGGCCTGTTCACGCTCGTCGCGGGCGTCGCGCTCCCGGTCGGCCTCTTCGCCGCGGCGCGGATGCTCAAGCCGAAGGCGGCGACCTTCCTCGTCTCCTTCCTCGCCGTGCAGTGCGTGCTGAACGCCGTCTTCGACCTCAAGTCGCTGCTCTTCATCTCGGCCTTCACCGACGCGCACAGCGACGCGGCGAACATGGCGGCGGCCACGGGCATCCCGCAGGTCTTCTGGGCGTTCTTCTGGCTCATCATCGCCTTCCTCATTCTGGCGCTGGCGCTGCGCGCCTACGCCGTCGCGAGGGAGAGGCCGACGCAGCCCGACCTGCCGTTCGAGGACTCCACGCCGCTCGAAGTCTGATTGCTCTCGAAAGTGGGACTGACGCAACAGGGGTCGCCGTCAACTGAGGCGCTGGGCGCCGCGGACGGCGGCCCCTTCGCACACCTCGAAGAAGAAGCCGGCCCGGCCGGGCCGACGCTCGGCTCACTCCCGACGGGCTCGCGCCTCATCCTGCGCTGCCGCGCCGACTGGCGCGCGGCCACGGTCGCCGCCTTCGAGCCCGACCTCGGCCGCGTCGTCCTCAACGTCGCCTCGCCCAACGGCCACACCTACCGCGTCCGACGCCCCGCCGACTCCGAACTCACCCTCGACGGCCCCTTCCACGTCCTCGGCCCCCGAGGCGCGTGGCGCCCCTGCTTCGCCCGCTACGACCTGCGCTGGTAAGGCTTTCCTTTAACTTGAGGGCGTCGCCCGCCGCCCATTTCGCGCCGCCGCCCGTTTCGGGTTATCATGTCCGGTTCGCCGAGGCGCCGGGGAGTTGACTGTGCCGGCCGGCGTGCATTTTCCGACATGAGTCAAGAAGCAATCATCGTCCGTGGGGCGCGCGTCAACAACCTTAAGAACGTCTCTTTTTCCATCCCCGTCGAGAAGCTGACGGTCGTCACGGGCGTCTCCGGCTCGGGCAAGTCCAGCCTCGCCTTCGACACCATCTACGCCGAGGGGCAGCGCCGCTACGTCGAGAGTCTGTCCGCTTACGCGCGCCAGTTCCTCGAACGCATGGATAAGCCGGACGTGGACGAAGTCCTCGGCATCCCCCCGGCCATCGCCATCCGCCAGAAGAACTCGACGCGCAACCCGCGCTCGACCGTCGGCACGCAGACCGAAGTTTACGACTACCTGCGGCTGCTCTACGCCCGCGTCGGCACCACCTTCTGCCGCGTCTGCGGACGCGAGGTGCGCAAGGACTCGCCCGAGTCATCCGCGCAGGAAGTCCTCGCCACTTTGCCCGAGGGCGCGCGCTTCTACGTCCTCTTCCCCGCCGAGGCCGGCCTGCGCGTCGAGCCGAACGGCGACTCGAAGACGAAGGGCAAGAAGACTGCAAGGTCGAAGCCTTCCACGCCCGCCTCCGACCGCCGCACCGTCACCGCGCACATCATGAGCCTCATGCAGCGCGGCTTCACGCGCCTCTACGCGGGCGGCGAAATCATCGAGCTGCGCACGCCCGACGACTACCAGCGCGAAGACTTCGCGGGCGTCTACGTCCTCGTTGACCGCCTCGTCGCCCGTCAGGACGTGCGCGAGCGGCTGGTTGACTCCTTCGAGACCTGCTTCGTCGAAGGCCACGGCACGGCCCTCGTCGAGACGGCCGGCCCCGACGCGCGGACTCTCAAGTTCAACGAGCGGTTCGAGTGCAAGTACGACGGCACGCTCTACGCCCAGCCCGAGCCGCGCCTCTTCAGCTTTAACAACCCCTACGGCGCCTGCCCCACCTGCCAGGGCTTCGGCAACACCATCGGCATCGACCTCGACCTCGTCATCCCCAACCCGCAACTGACCATCAACGAAGGCGCCGTCGAGCCCCTGACGAAGCCGCAGCACGACTGGGCGCGGACCGAGCTTCGCCGCTTCTGCCGGCAGGAGAGGATTCCGACCGACGTTCCCTTTCAGGAACTCACCAAGCAGCAGCAGCGCGCCATCATCGACGGCAAGAACGGCTGGTCCGGCATCCGCGGCTTCTTCGACTGGCTGGAGACGAAGAAGTACAAGCTGCACGTCCGCGTCTTCCTCTCCAAGTACCGCGGCTACACGCGCTGCCCCGACTGCGGCGGCGGGCGTCTGCGGCAGGAGGCGCGCGACGTGCGGGTCGGCGGGCGCACGCTCCCGGAAGTCTGCGCGCTCTCGATCAAGGACGCCCAAGTCTTCTTCGACGGACTTGAACTGACCACGGAGCAGTCGGCCGTCGCCGACAAGGTCATGTTCGAGGTCCGCCGCCGGCTCAAATTCCTGGTGGATGTCGGCCTCGATTATTTGACGCTCGACCGGCTCGCCTCGACGCTCTCGGGCGGCGAGGCGCAGCGCATCCAACTCGCGACCAACCTCGGCTCCTCGCTCGTCGGCGCGCTCTACGTCCTGGACGAGCCCTCAATCGGCCTTCACCCGCGCGACAGCGAGCGACTCATACGCCTCCTCCACGACCTGCGCGACATCGGCAACACCGTGCTCGTCGTCGAGCACGACGAGGAGATGATGCGCGCCGCCGACTACATCCTCGACATCGGCCCGGCCGCGGGCGAGCTCGGCGGCAAGGTCGTCTACGAAGGCGACTTCGCGGGGCTCTTAAAGAGCGGCGCGACGCTGACCGGCAAATACCTGCGCGGCGAGGCGGAGATTAAGGGGCCGAAGCAAAGGCGGGCCGGCAAGAAGAAGCTCTCGGTGCGCGGCGCCTCGGAGCACAACCTTCAGAACATCGACGTGGACATCCCGCTCG
>DASZEK010000027.1:0-90205 GCA_035941045.1 Pyrinomonadaceae bacterium
CTGGCGCGGGCGCGGCGCGGGGCCGGGGCTTCCGCGACGGGGTCGGCCTGCGGCGTCGCGACGGGCGCGGGGAAGGGGACGGGCGCGGGGGCGGGCTTATTCGTGCGGCGCGTGCGGCGGGCTTCGGCGCGCTCGGCGTCGGCCTCGGCGGCGCGCTTGGCCTTCTCGATGCGCTTGCGCGGGACGAGCTGGTAGCGCAGCTCCATCTCCTGCGCGACCCTGTAGATGTGCTTGGCTTTCTGCCCGCGCTCGGCGCGGCGTATGACCTCGCCGGTCTCCAAAAGCTCCGCGCGGTCTTCCTTGTCAATCCAGATGTAAACGGAGTCGGCCATCTCTCTTAAAACCTCCAGGCGAATCAGCTTGCGAAGCTCTTCGGGCCTCGCCACGGGCGCGATGTGGACGAGCGCCGGGTCGTGCGTCGCCGCGCCCTGCTGCGAGCGGCGGGCGTCGTAGTAGTCGTGGACCGCCGCGTCCACCTCGGCGCGGTTCGCGTCGTAGAAGAGCGCGAAGTCGTGGCAGCGCGTGCGGTAGACGCAACTGACGGAGCAGACGAGCGCGTCCTTAAAGTGCGTGTAGCGGTTGCAGTAGAGTCTTAGACGCATCGGTCAAAAGGCTCGGGAGTGCGAAGGACTATAGCACGCGCGTCCCGCCCGTGCAACGCGCGATTGCGCGTGAAACGAAAAAGGCCCTTCAACTTTCTCCCCCGCCGGGACGGCGCCGGGGTATAATCGGCGCCCATCCCACCCGCGACCTCAAACCCTTTCGGAGTCTGTCAGCGATGTACAGGCCGAACTTCTGCGCCGACTGCGGCGAGCGCGTCGTCCGCGCCCGCTGGCGCCCCTGGACGAGCCGGCGCTTCTGCCCCAACTGCGACCGACGCTTCCGCCGACGCCGCCTGCTCGCGCCGCTCGCCCTCTCGGCCGCGCTCGCCGGGGGCGGCTTCCTCCTCGGCTTGAAGACGAGGCCCGAGCCCCCGCCCCTCGTCGTCGAGCGCGGCGCCCTGAACCTCGCGCCTCCGCCGTCTCCTTCCTCGAATGTGAAAGGCGAAGACAAAGGCGCCGACGCGAAGAAGGAGCCGCGCTACGGCCCCGACGGGACCGCCGGAGAGCGGCCGACCGAGCCCGACGAAGTCATCTCCATCTGCGGCGCCCGCACCAAGAAGGGCACGCCCTGCCAGCGTCGCGTCCGCGGCACCGGCCGCTGCTGGCAACACCGCGGCCTCCCGGCGATGCTCCCGCCGTCGAAGCTCGTCGTGCCGGGATGAGTTGGAAGGCGGCGCGGCGGCGTTTGCGAAAGGGGCGGGGCGTGGGATATAACGTGTGGCCTCACGCCCCGGCGGCCCGCGGAAACGCGACCCGATTGGCCGTTTCCAAGGACGGAACAAGCGCCTTCACCGGAATCTCGCCATACAAAGAGGAGACTTTAAGGATGCACAAGCTCAGGAACACCGCCCTCTTGCTCGGGCTCGTGTGCGCGGCGGCGGCGACGGCGCTCGCCATCACGTACGGGCAGGCGGACGGCAAGCGCCACCCGCAAGTCGGCGCCCTCGTCGGCCACTTCACCTCGGGGACCTTCCCCTACTGCTCGGGCACGCTCGTCTCGCCGACCGTCTTCGTCACGGCCGCCCACTGTTACCTCGACACCAACCGCGTCTTCGTCACCTTCGACGAGAAGTTCAGCTCGCGCTCGAAGCTCCTCGCCGGCACCTTCTACTACGACTCGCGCTACACCTTCGCGCAGGACGACCCGCACGACCTGGCCGTCGTCGTCTTCGACAAGCCGGTCACGAACATCACCCCGGCCCGCCTGCCCTCGGCCGGGCAACTCGACTCCCTGAAGCTCAACCAGAAGATTACGGCCGTCGGCTACGGCGGGCAGGAGCCCGTCAACCAGCCGGGCGGCCCCGTCATCGCCTACCTCGACACGCGCGAGTATTCCGTCTCCTCGCTGAACTCGATTAACGCGTCGTGGCTGCGGCTGTCGCAGAATCAGGCGACGGGCGACGGCGGCGCCTGCTACGGCGACTCGGGCGGGCCGAACTTCATCGGCGCGGGCGCGACGGAGACCAACATCGTCGCCGCCACCACCATCACCGGCGACTCCATGTGCAAGGCCACCAACGTCGCCTACCGCCTCGACACGCCCGCGGCCCGAGAATTTCTAGCGGGCTTCGTCGCGCTCCCGTAAGGCAACACTCTCATCAAAAACGAAGGGGCCGCGCTTCCGGTAGAGCGCGGCCCCTTTAATTTTGATGAAACGTTAACTATTCGAGCGGCGGGGTGGCGACCGAAATCTTGTTCGGGTTGGTGCCGTCGCCGGGCTGCGTGAGGCCGCGGTTGACGAGGACGCGGACCTCGGCGCGGCGGTTCTCGGCGCGGCCCTCGCGCGTCGCGTTGTCGGCGATGGGGTTGGCCGCGCCGTAGCCGAAGGGCGTCACGATGCGGCGCAGCGGCACGTTATGGTTCTCGACGAGGTAGCGGACGATAGTCTCGGCGCGCTGCTCGCTGAGCTGGCGGTTGGCGTTCTTGGCCGTCCGGCCCCTGTACTCGTAGGCGTAGCCGGTGACTTCGATCAGGTAGCCCTTGGCGGTCTGCGCGTACTGCGCGATCTCGTCCAAGGTCGTCTTGGCCTCGGGGCTCAGCACGGCGCTGCGGTTCTTGAAGGTGACGTTGATGCTCTTCTCGGGCGTGAAGTCGTCGAGCGCGCCGATGCGGTCGTTGGCGACCTTGACGCCTTCGACGGCGCGGTCGGCCGTCTCCTGCGCGGCCGTGGCGCCGCCGCGGGCGGCGTTCGAGACGGCGGCCAGCTCGTCCACCTGACCCGACATCCGCTGCGCGTTCTGTTCGACTTCGCCGAGGCGGGCCTCGCTCTGCCCGACGCGGTTCTCGACGGGGACGACGTTGGCTTCCAAAGTCTTGGCGGCGCGCAGGTCGCGGTCGCCGAAGCGAATCTTCTCGGCGACGAGTTGGCCGTTGGCGTCGCCGCGCCCTTCGACTTCGAGGTTGAGGCCGCGCATGATGGCGGTCTGGCCGTAGGTCGAGCCGCCGCCGAAGGCGCCGCCCTTGGTCTTGACGCTGGTGCGGTCGGTCAGGACGACGGTGGTGCGCGCGCCGTTGTAGTCCTGCACGACGAAGGAGTCGGTGCCGCGGCTGACGACGAAGCCTTTGAGCTTGGCCTTCTGGCCGGAGGCGACCGTTGATTGCGCGGCCGTCTGAGTGTTGTTGGTGTCCTGGGCGACGGCGGCGCCCGAGAGCGTCAGGGCCAGCGCGGCGGCGGCGGCGAAGGTGCGGAGCGTGTAGAAGCCGGGTTTCGTCATGGTGCCTTCTTTCCTCGTCTGTTGAAAATAGATTTCTGTCACTTGCGGCCTTGTGACAATAGTGCGGAGTCTTAAGCGAGGCTGCGGTTTAAGACGAGCGCTTGTCGGGGCCGTGCTGTCGTTTCCGCGACGATACGCCGAAACGGACGGCCGCTTGGTTGCAATTCGCTTGTGAATCTCGTGCGAACCGAAGTAGTCGGTCACCAGTTATCAGTTATCAGTAAAAGAAATCGGGGGCCAACGTTCTCGCGTCAGCCCCCGAATTTGTTTTCTACTGAAAACTGAAAACTGAAAACTGACGACCGACTACTTCCTGTCCTTGAACTGCTCGTAGAGCATCGTGTGGCGGCTGACGAGGGGTATCTGGCGGCCGGCGATGAAGAGGTGGCGGACGTTGGTGCGCGCTTCGAGGAGGTCGCCGTCGGTGACGACGAGGTTGGCAATCTTGCCCGCCTCTATCGAGCCCATGCGGTCGGCGACGCCCATGATTTGCGCCGGGTAGAGCGTAACGGACTTGAGCGCCTCGGCGCGGGGCAGGCCGAAGGCCGCCGCCATGCCCGCCTGGAAGGGCAGGTCGCGGACGTGCGCGCCCGAGTCGCCCGTCGAGATGCAGAACGGGACGCCCGCGGCCTGGAGCCGCGAGGCCGTCGCGTAGAGCACGTCGTAGGGGTCGTCCTCGCGCAGCGGCAGGTTGAGGACGCTGTCGAGGATGACGGCGGCGTTCCTCTCCTTTAAGAGCGGCGCCAGTTCTCCCGCGTCGCTGCCGCCGAGGATGATGGGGCGCAGCCTCATCTCCTGCGCGAAGGAGAGGGCGCCGCGGATGTCGCGCGCGCGGTCGGCGCGCAGGAGCACGGGCCGCTCGCCGCGGACGTAAGGCACGAGGGCGGCGAGCTTCAAATCCGTGTTGGGGCGCGGGACGTTCTTCGGGTCGCGAGCGTGGGCGTCCTGCGCGCGGCCGTAGGCTTCGGCGTCGCGGAGGATGCGGCGCAGCTCGTCGATGCGCCGCTCGCGCGCGCTGACGGCCTCGGGCGTGATGCCCTGCTGCTGGAGGAGGAGGTTGGCGAAGTTGCCGCTGCCGCCGAGGCGCGGGAAGTCTATGACGAGCGCGGCGGCGGGGACGACCGTCATCTCGCGCTGGCTGGAGCCTGCGAGGTTGATGACCGAAGCCTGGCCCGAGACGATGCCGCCCGCGGGCATCGTGACGACCGAGGTGACGCCCGCCACGCGCGTCACGTTGATGTGCGAGCTGTGCGGGTTGACGCCCCACCACGCGGCGATGTTCGGGTTCAGCTCGCCGAGCTCCTGCGTGTCGACGGTGCCGGGCGCGCCGCCGGCTATCTCGGAGAGGCCCATGTTCGTGGCGGCGTCAATCATCCCTGGGTAGACCCAGAGGCCCGCGGCGTCAATCTCCTGCGCGCCCGCGGGGACTTGCGCCGAGGCGCCGACCGAGGCGATGCGGCCGTTGCTGATGACAATCGTGCCGTTATCGATGTCGGCGCCGCTGACGGTGACGACGTGGGCGTTGCGTATGACGTAGGTGCCCAGCGGCTCGCCCGACATCTTCGGGTCGGGGCGGTCGGTGTCCTGCGCGCGGACGGCGGGCGGCGCGGAGAAGTTAAGGAGCGCGGCGAGCGCGCAGACGACCGCCGCGAAGGAGGTGCTGTTTCTCGTCCTCATCTCTGGTTGTCCTCCTCGCCGTCGATAACGTCGTCGTGGTCGGTGTTGGCGCGTCGAATCTGCGGGGGCGTGCGCGGGGGCGTGCCGCCCTGGGCGGGCGGGCGGTTGGCCTCGGCCTGTTCGAGCGTGCGGCGCTCGGCTTCGAGCTGCTGGCGGCGCGCGAGGTCGGTCTGGCGGTCGAAGAAGATTTCGCCGTCAACGAAGGTCGTCTCGACGCGCGCGTAGACGCTCAAGGGGTGCGCGGTCCAGACGGCGAGGTCGGCGTCCTTGCCCACGTCGATGGAGCCGACGCGCTCGTCGATGCCGAGCTGCCACGCCGGGTTGAGGGTGATGAGCTTCAGCGCCTCTTCTTCGGAGAGCCCGCCGTAGCGGACCATCTTGGCGGCGT
Organism: Pyrinomonadaceae bacterium; assembly: GCA_035941045.1. GTDB lineage: Bacteria > Acidobacteriota > Blastocatellia > Pyrinomonadales > Pyrinomonadaceae > QHXN01. Next base: position 5,382 of record DASZEK010000027.1, read on the forward strand.
CGATGTTGAGGCGGCGCGCGCGCTCGTCCGAGTCGGAGTTGATGGAGACGCGCACCCCGCGGCGCGTCATGACGGCCGCGTTGTAGGGGATGGCGTCGTAGGCTTCCATCTTGTAGCCCCAGAAGTCGGCGAAGGTCGAGGCCCCGGCGCCGTGGCGCGCTATCTCGCCCGCCACCTTGTAGCCTTCGAGCACGTGCTGAAAGGTGCGTATCTTGAAGCCGAACTCGTCGGCGACGGCGATGAGCATCAGAATCTCGTCGGCGCGGTAACAGTGGGCGTGGACGTAACGCTTGCCTTCGAGGATTTCGACGAGCGGCTCAAGCTCAAGGTCGCGGCGCGGCGGGATGAGGTTCTTGTTCGAGCGAGAGTCGGCCCGGTACTCGTCCCAGCGGAGCTTGTAGTCGCGGGCGCGCGTGAAGGCGTCGCGGATGACTTCCTCGACGCCCATGCGCGTCGCCGGGTAGCGCGCCTGGAGGCCGGGCAGGTTGAAGTTCGACCGCTTCGGGTTCTCGCCGAGCGCGAACTTGATGCCCGGAGGGGCGCCGGGGAAGAGGAAGTCGGCGGCCGGGCGGCCGTATTTGATTTTGACAGTCGTGCTCTGGCCGCCGATGGAGTTGCAGGAGCCGTGCAGCAGCAGGAGCGAGGTGACGCCGCCGGCCAGCTCGCGGTAGAGGTCGGCGTCGTTGGGGTTCAGTATGTCCTGCGTGCGCGTCATCGAGGTGACGGAGCGCGTGCACTCGTTGACCGAGCCGTCCATCATCGAGTGCGAGTGGGCGTCGATGATGCCGGGCATGACGAACTTGCCCGTGGCGTCGATGGTGCGCGCGCCGTCGGGGGCGCGGAGGTTCTGGCCGACCTGCGCGATCTTGCCGTTACGTATCAACAGGTCGGAGTTTTGCAGCGTGCCGTGCGAGACGGTCAGGATGGTGGCGTTGCGGATGAGCGTGACCGGCGGCGCGGCCTGCCCGCCGGTCGTCCTCGTCTGCGCGAGCCCCGCGCCCGCCCACGAGTTGACGAGCGCGATGCAGATGGCGAGTGTCGTGAGTCTCTTCATAACTTGTCTCCGAAGTCGTCCTTCCTTCAATCCTGTTCGGCGGGCGGCGTCGTCGCGGGCGTGGGCGTGCGGCGCGGCTGCGGCTCGCCCTGTCCGGGCTGGCCGCCGGGCGGCGGCTGCCGGGTGCCGGGCGGCGTCGAAGGCTGCGCGCCGGGCGGGGTCGCGGGCGCCGGGGTGGGCGAGCCGGCGCGCGAGCCGGTGAACGTGCCGGGGCCGCGGCCGACGACCTGGACGGTGCCGCGCATCTCGTTGCCGGTGATGGCGCCGTTGAAGATGGCGTCGGTGGTCTGGCTGCCCGGTCCGGGGAGCGTGATGGGGACGGTGAAGCTCAGGTCCGAGCCCGCCAGCGTCCCCGAGCCTTGCGACGTGCCGAGCGGGCCTTGAATCGAACCCGTCAGCCGGTCGCCCTGCTGCTGAAGGACGAGGGTTATCTGGAACTGGGGCGACTCGCTCTGCGTGCCGCCGAGGTTGACGCTCAGGGACCAAGTGCCGGAGGCGCTGGTGGCGCCCGTGGCCGTGGCGGCGGGCCGGAGGTCAACGGGCCGGCCGTCGATGAAGACGTGCGTGATGCGGCGCGTGCGGTCGAAGAGGTCGCCGCGCGTGACGGTCAGGTTGGCAATCTTGCCGACTTCGATGGAGCCGAGCTGATTCTGCACGCCGAGGATTTCCGCCGCGCGAATCGTCATGGCGCGCACGGCGTCATCTTTTGAAAGCCCCTGCTCGACGGCGCGGGAGGCGTTCGAGAGGAAGTCCGACATCGTCGTCATGCCGCCCGACTGGAAGGCGAAGCGGACCCCGGCGGCGGCCAGCCGACCGGCCGTCTTCGGCGCCTCGGCGCGCTCGCGCAGGACGCGGATGGGGTCGGGGTCGGCGTCGGGCGAGGCGGCGGCCGTGCGGCGCGGGAAGTTCAAGGAGAGGAGGACGGGCACGTCCTGCGCCTTCAGGCGCGCGGCGTGCTGCCAGGACTCCGTGCCGCCGTTGATGACGAGGCGGACGTTGAACTCGCGGGCGAGGTCGAGCGCGCGTTCGACCTCTCTCGCGCGGTCGGCCTGCATGACGATGGGCATCTGGCGCGCGAGCACGGGGAGGAGTGCGGCGAGCGACTTGTCCTGGTCCGGCCTCCGCAGGCCGCGCGGGTTGCGCTCGTAAATCTCCTGCGCCTCGCGGTATCGCTGCGCGTCGAGGAGCATCTGTCGGACGGCCGAGAAGACGCCCATCAGCGACCCCGGATACTGGCCGCCGCCGATGGGCGCGAGGCCGACGTAGAGCGCGACGGGCGAGCGGACGATGATTCCTTGCGGCGTGTCGCCCGCCAGGTTGATGACGGCCGACTGGCCGAGGAAGACGTTGCCGCGCGGCGCGGTCTGCGCGGCCGTGATGCCGGCGTTGCGGGCCGCCTCGACCTCGTTGCCGCCGGGCCGGATGATGTCGGCCGCGAGCAGCTCGGGCTGGAGGCCGGGCAACTGCGGCGAGTTGGGCGAGACGGCCGAGGGCTGCGACTGGCCGAAGAGCCCGGCGAAGCCGCCTCCGCCGCCTCCGCCGGGCGTGGCGCCGGGCGTGGGCGTGGGCCGGGGGATGCCGAGCGTGGTGCTGGCGTCGATGAGGCCGGGGTAGACGGTCAGGCCCGTGCCGTCGATGGCGCGCGCGTCGGGCGGGGCCGCGACGCCTGCGCCGACGGCGGCGATGAGTCCGTCGCGGACGACGACGGTGCCGCGCTCAATCGTGGGGCCGGAGACGGTGACGACGCGGGCGTTCGTGATGGCGTAGGTGTCGAAGCCGGCCGACGGGCGCTGCGCGTTGGCGCCCGCGGGCGCCGCCGTGTGCGCCGCCCAGCCGAGCGCGGCCGCGGCGAAGAGGGCGACGAGGAGACGTGTCTTGATGTTTCGCATAAGAGTCTTCGTGCTTCCCCTGCGGGGAAGGCGCGCGGGGCCGTGAAAAACTGTTCAGGAAAGATGCCTGCCGGTGGTGCGTCGCTGTTACGTGAGCCGCGGGGGAAAAGTTTCTGGGCGATTTCGGATTGGGGATTTTAGATTGCGGACTGGGGATTGCGGAGTTAACCGCTCTTGACGCGTTAACTCCCCAATCCCCAATCCGCAATCGTGCTTACTTCCTGTTGGCGTTGGCGTTGGCGTTGCCCTTGTTGGCGTCGCCGTCGGCCCTGACTTCGAGCTTGTTGACGACGTTCTTGACGCCGTCAATCTTCTTGGCCTCGGTGGCGGCCTTCGCCTTCTGCGCGGCGTTGGCGACCGTGCCGCGCAGGGTCACGACGTTGTTGTCAACGTCCACGTTGATGGTCGAGTCGCGCAGGTCGTCGACGGTGGCGAGCGCGGTGCGGGTCTTGAAGTGAATCCAGCCGTCTTCGAGGCCCTGGCCGACGCTGGAGCCGGCGTTCTTGGCCTCGGCGCGGTAGTTGGCGTCTTCCTTCGTGTAATCTTCCTTCGAGTTGTAGTTGCGGTTGTAGGCGCCGCCGCGCGCGGTGTTGGCGTTGGCGTTGGCGTTGGCGTTGGCATTCGCGTTGGCGTTGGCGTTGACCGCGTTGGCGTTGGCGCGGTTGGCGTTCGCGTTGTTGGCGTTGGTGTGGTCGCCGTCGCCGCAGCCGGCGGCGGCGGCGGCGAGCGCGCCGGCCGCCAGAATTGTTAAGAGTCTTGTACCTTTCATTGTCCTCTCCTGTCACCTCGTCGTTTGGTGCCGGCCCGCACGCGTGCCCGCGCAAAGGGGGCCGCCTCCTCTCGGGCGGCGCCTCTCGCGCGCAAGCGTTATTGGGCGTTTGGGCTTAAAAAGCTGGCTCATCTTAACGCCAGTCCGGCGGGAGGACAAGAAGAAAGCGGGCCGTCACCACTTGACGGTGCCCTCCTTCGACGTGTCTATCTGCGCCGTGGGCGCCTCGCCGCCGCCGAAGAAGAAGCCCTTCATGTTGTCGAAGAGGAAGGCTTGCGCGTCCTCGTTCATGAGGTCGAGGCCGTAATGGTTGATGATCATGTTCTGGCGCTGGAGCCACTCGGCCCAGCACGGCTGGCAGACCTGCGAGCCGATTTGCTGCCCCACCTCGTTCGGGAACGGCGCGTAGCCCAAAGCCGGCCGCTTCTGCCCACACCGCGCGCACTTAATCTCTTCTGCCATCTAAAATCTCCTCCGGCCTGATAGGAAAGATAATCTCGCGCTCGCGTCTCTCGGACGGCGCTCTCATCTTTTCATTGCTCTCCCTGAGATCACGCGTCAGTAGCGCCAACTCATTCTGTATTATGGCGAGCCAATGAATAAGTTCGTCCATCACCTCTTCGGTAATTACTAAGCCATTCCCTTCGCCGGCCATGAGCGACCTAGCCTTTCCGGGTGGGACTGTTTGTTCGTTGGTGCCGGAGCATTATACACCCTGCGCGGCGCGGATGGCGGCGAGGACTTGGTCGTCGGAGGGGCGGAAGAGGGAGAGGGGTTCGGTCTTAAGGTGGCGGACGGCGCCGTCGGCGCCGATGACGACGACGGCGCGGGCGGCGCGGCCGGGTATCCAGGAGGCGGCGCCGAAGGTTTTGGCGACGCGGCCGCCGGGGTCGGAGAGCAGGTGTAAGGGCAGGTGGTGGTGCTCGGCGAACTTGAGGTGCGAGGCGGGCGGGTCGGTCGAGATGCCGACGACCTCGGCGCCCGTCGCCCGGTAGTCCGCCCAGCGGTCGCGCAGCGAGCACATCTGTCGCGTGCAGACCGGCGTCTCGTCGCGCGGGTAGAAGAGGAGGACGACGACGCGGCCGCGCTTCTCCGAGAGACGCCACTCGCGGCCGTGCTCGTCGGCGAGCGCGAAGTCGGGCGCCGGCTCGCCGAGCGCGGCCCGCGCGGAAGGGCTGGTTGCTTCCAAGTTTTTTTAACGCCCCCGTCGGTCGAATCGGTTCGAGCTGGTGGCCGCCATTCTAGGCCACGGGGCGCGGTCGGCGAAAGCGCAGGAGGAAGAGCGAGAAGGGGAGCCACCAGACGAGGTCGTCGAAGAGGACGAGCACGAAGGTCCGCGCCGGCCACAGCCCGCAGAGGACGGCCGCGAGCCACACCAGCGGCGGCCCGACCTTCGACAAAAGGCCCAGCGCCACCAACACCCGCGCGCGACCGGGCCGCAAGGCCGCGTAAACGTAGACGAAACCGAAGGCCGCTATCGGCAACGCCAGCAGCCTCGTCAACGCGCCCGGCCACGGCTCCCCCACCCGCAGGAGCGCGAAGGGCGCGCGCGGCCACAACCCCACCCACGCCGCGAACGCGAGGTTGTAAGCGGCGGCGAGCCAGAAGACGACCCGGTACGGAAGACCTCGCCGATGTTCGGCCGCGTCGGACATGGGATTGAGTATAACCGGGCCGTCGTTCAGCGGCGGGCGAGGCGCGCGGCAAGTCTGTCGGCGGCCTGCTCGCCCGTGCGCAGGGCGCCTTCGCTGGAGAGGCCGTCGAGGTAGTCGCCGCACAGGTCGAGGGGCGCGTCCCAGCCGGCGAGCCTGCGGCGGAGTCCGACGACTTCCGTCAGCCTCCCCTTCGGGAAGAGCGCGATGCCCGTCTCCCAGCGCACGAGGTGGACGAACATCGTCTCGCCCGCCGACTCGGGGAACGTCCGCTCGACCAATTCGACGGCGCGGCGGCGCAGTTCTTCGTCCGGAGCTTCGAGGCAGCGAAAGCCGGGCGTGTCCGTGAAGTAGACCGAGACCATCCCCTTGCCGTCGGGGCAGCGGCCGGGCGCGCGCAGGTGCTCAAGCTCAAGCACGCCGACGCCTTCCTCCACCGGCCCCGCGAAGCCGTAGCCGGCGAAGGGCGCGCGCGGCGGGCGGCGGAGCGCGACGTGCGCGCTCGCGACCTTCGAGAAGCGCGTGCGCCCGAGCGTCTCCGCGGCCCACGCGGGCAACTGCGGGCAGAGCCCCGGCGCGAGGTGTCCGGGCACGGCGAGCACGGCGCCGCGCGCTTTGAAAGTCTGCCGGCGCCCGCCCACTTCCGCTTCGACGCGGACGCCGCCCGCGTCGTGTTCGACGTGCCACGCGCGCGCGCCCGTCAGAACGGGCACGCGCGCGGCCACCTCCTCGGGGATGCGGTCAACGCCGTCCGTCAAATTCCAGAAGCCGCCGCCCAGCGTGTTCCAGACCGTCTGCAAAAGTATGGCGCGCGAGACGGGGGCGAGTGAGCCGCCGACGGCCGCGCGCAAACCCGGCTCGAAGATGCGCGCGAAAAGCTCTTCGCCGCCGCGCCCGAGCCTTGAGAGGTATTCGCGCGCCGTCTCGGTGTCGAGCGAGAGGCTGCGGTCGCTGCGGCCGTGGATGAGAGAGGTGCTGTTGAGCAGGAGGTCGAAGTAGAAGCGCGGGAGCGCGAGCCTCGCGGCCGAAGAGAGGCGGCGGTCGAAGAGGATGTCGTCCGGCCTTCGTGCCCGGTAAGAACGGCAGGCGCCTCCCTCGTCGCGCAGCCCGAGCGCGAAGCCGACGGGGCGCGTCAGGGGGCCGAGCCCGACGCGGCGCGCGAGACGGCGCATGTGCTTGAAGCGTTTGCCGAGCAGCGTCACGCCGCGGTCTATCTTGAAGCCCTCGACGCGATCGGTCGTCATCCTCCCGCCGACGCGCGGCTCGGATTCGAGCACGAGGGGCCGGAGGCCGAGGTCCTGAAGTCGCAGCGCCGCGCCGAGCCCCGCGATGCCGCCCCCGACGACGACCACGTCGGGCTCCGTGTGCGTTGAGAGTTCGTCATTCATGGCCGCCTCCCGGCGAAGAGGTCAACGGCGTGCGAGGTGCGCTCGTAGCGCACGTCTTCGAAGTAAGAGTTCATGACGGCGTGCCAGTCGTCGCGGCGCGTGACGTGTGAGATGACGGGGCCGAAGATGAGGTAGTTGTGGAAGTCGTAGCCGTGCTCGAAGAGGAGGGCGCGGCCGTTGGGCTTGAGCACGCGGCGGGCCTCTGCGAACAACTGCTCGCGCGGGCCGCCCGTGGGAATCTCGTGCGTGCCGAAGCCGAAGACGACGGCGTCACAGCTCTCGTCGGGCAGCGGCAGGCGGAAGTCGCGCGCGCGAAGCGGGCGGATGCGCGGGTTGTCGGCGGGCGCGGGCTCAAGGTCGCGCACGTCGAGGACGGCCTTCTCGGGCGGCGGGCCTTCGACGTTCCAGCAGTCAACCGAGTAGACGGTCGAGCGCGGGAGCAGTTCGGCGAGGCGGTAGGCGTGGCGGTAGGTGCCGATGTGAAGGTCCGCGACCGCGGCGCCGTCCGTCACGCCCCCGAGGCGGAGCAGGCGCCGGAAGTATTGAGCGGAGAAGTGGCCGTATTGCCTGTAGAGCCCGGCGAGCGAGTAGGCCAGCATGAGCAGGCCGAGGGCGGCGAGGGCGTAGGCGGCGTAGAGCAGCGCGGGCGTGCGGAGCAGGAAGCCGGCGGCGCCGACGGGGACGCCGACGGCGAGAAACTTGAAGAAGATGCGTCGGTAGTCGTAGCGGCTGACGTAGACGGCGCGGCCGAAGTACCAAAGGGGGCTCGGCTGCCTCGCCGAGTCGGCGCGCGGGTAGAAGTGTCTGCGGGTCATCGTCGTGTCCATCGTCTCCCTCCTTCTGCCTTTCGGCACCATGGACAAGGGCAACGACCGTGCCAGCCGGCACGACGATGATTAGCGAGGGTTTAGCCGTCGGGAGTCGATTCTCGAAAGCCTGCGCGCCTCGCAAAGCGCGCGGGCGGGTGCTCGCGGGTTGGCATTGTGCAAAGCAGAAGGGGCTGGTCAGCCCTGAAAGTCGCGGATGTCTTTGAAGGGCGTCTCGGGGTCGGAGAAGTCGGGGCGGTAGTAGTGCGAGGCGCCGTCGTACTCCTGCATCCAGCCCTCCTCTATCCCGAGTTCTTCCAGGAGCGAGACGGCCCGCACCCACTCGCGCTCCGTGATGCGGCGCCCGAGGAGGATGTATCGCTCGTCGGTCGCGGCCTTGTTCGTCGCGTAGTACTGCGCCATCAGGGAGACGGCGACGCGCGGGCTCAGGTGCTCGCGTATCCACTCCAGCGACTCGCGCACGCCCGCCACGTCGTTCGGCAGCACGAGGAGGCGGACGACGAGGCCGCCGCGGAGAGTGCCGTCGTCGCCGTAAATAAGCTCGTCGCCCGTCTGCCTGTACATCTCTTTGAGGGCCGCGCGCGCGTGCTCCGCGTAGTCGGGCACCTTCGAGTAGGCGTAACCCTCCGAGGAGTCGGCGTACTTGAGGTCGGGCAGGTAGACGGAGACGATGCCTTCTAAAAGTCGGAGCACCTCGACCGAGTCGTAGGCGTTCGTGTTGTAGACGATGGGCAGCCGGAGGCCGCGACCGGCGGCGATGAGGACGGCGCGCGCCAGTTGCGGCGCGAAGTGCGTGGGCGAGACGAAGTTGATGTTGTGACAGCCGCGGGCCTGTAGCTCAAGCATCATCTCGGCCAGGCGCTCGTGCGTGACCTCGTTCTTGATTTGCTCCTTGTGGGCCTGCGAAATCTGATAGTTCTGGCAGTAGACGCAGCGCAGGTTGCAGTTGCCGAAGAAGATGTTGCCCGCGCCCTGCGTGCCCGTCAGCGCGGGCTCCTCGCCGAAGTGCTTGGTGTAAGAACTGACTACGGGGAGCCTGCCCGAGAAGCATCTGGCGAGCTGATTCTCCATCCGGTTGTTGCCGCAGTCTAACGGACAGACGTTGCAACTAAATAGCATCGCTTCAAGGGATTCCACCCTCTTTTCGAGTTCACCGGACTCGTATAAATCTAAATATGTTGGTCGGTAATCCGCTGCCATAATTGACCTCGACACCCCTGTAGGTTGACCTTGCCGCGGCCCTCCCCCACAACTTTGGCCGCATGTAAGTATACCCGGAAGTCCTCACAGTTAAAGAACGGAGGTTCGGCAGACCCTTCTGAATATGTATCACTGAATATCATGGAGCATCACTTGTCTCAATAGTATTTCTCGCAAAACTCCCATTCGAGGCGCCATACAATCGCGGACAAAAAGGCGTAGACAATCTACATGGTAGGGTGTAGATTATCTACATGCCTGAGGAGACTCGTTACCGCGACAGGGTAGAACTTCTAAAGGGGACGCCGGACCTGCTTGAGCGACAGGGTCGGGTCAGCTCCGACTGGAAGGTCTCCGACAATAATCAGCGCGTAGAGGTGTGCCGCCTCACGGCCGAGGGTGAAAAGCAGTTGGCGTCCGAGCGCCCCGCCGGGAGCAGCTTTCAGAGGCCATCGCCCGGACCTCAAATCCGCAGGGAGGGGGTGGGGGAGCGTGAGACTACCGGGAAGGCGACGTGACGATGAGTTAGATGAGGAGATACGGAGCCACCTGCGGATGGCGATTCGCGACCGCGTGGAGCGGGGCGAGACGCCGGAGCGGGCGGAGGCCGCCGCGCGGAGGGAGTTCGGCAACGTGGGGCTGGTCAAGGAGGTGACGCGCGATATGTGGGGTTGGGGATGGTGGGAGCGTTTGCTTCAGGACGTAAGGTACGGGCTGCGTTTTATGCGTCGAGGGCCGGGCTTCACCGTTGTCGCCGTCTTAACATTAGCACTCGGGATCGGGGCCAACACGGCCATCTTCAGTGTCGTGGACGCCGTCTTGCTGAGGAAGCTGCCGGTCAGAGAGCCCGACCGGTTGGTACTCTTCAGGGCGGTAGGGGGAGAGCGATTCGACATAGGGGCGCACAACGGCAGCATCACTCGGGACTCATCCGGCCAGACAATCAAGTCATCATTCCCCTACCAAACCTATACGCGGTTCCGCGAACAGCCGGGCGCGCTGTCGGAAGTTTTCGCTTTCGGCACCCTCAGCCTGAACGTGAACGCATTCGGGCAAGCGGACGCCGCGAGCGGACAGGCCGTTTCGGGCAATTACTACACGGCGCTGGGCGTGCCCGCGGTCGTGGGTCGCACTCTCACGGACGATGATGACAACGCGGCGGCCGCGCCCGTCGCCGTCATCACCTACCGCTACTGGCATAGCCGTTTCGGCGCGGACCCGGCGGTCGTCGGTAAGCAGATCAACCTCAACAACAACGCCTTCACCATCGTCGGCGTCACGCCCCCCGGCTTCAACGGGGCCTTGAATGTGGGCACTTCGCCTGATGTCACGATTCCGATTGCGTGGGAAGCGCAAATCATGGCGGAGCGTTCACGCATGAAGAACAACATGTGGTGGCTGCGCCTGATGGGGCGTCTCAAGCCGGGCGCGACGACGGAGGAGGCGCAGTCCCAATTGTCGGACCTCTTCCAGCAGTCGATACTTGAGCACCGCGCGGCCCGGATATCGCAGGCGCGGGCCGAGGGGGGAGAAGCGCCGTCGCCGCTCGACCCGAATGCCCCGCCGCGCCTGGCCGCCTTCCCCGGCAGTCAGGGCGAGACGAACACGCGACTGGATTACCGATTACCGCTCTACACATTATTCACCGGCGTCGGCCTCGTACTTCTGATAGCGTGCGCGAACGTCGCAAACCTCCTGCTGGCGCGGGCGGCGTCGAGGCAGAGGGAGATTGCGGTCCGCCTCGCGTTAGGCGCGGGCCGGAGGCGGTTGATACGGCAACTGCTGACCGAAAGCCTGCTGCTGGCAACCCTCGGCGGCGCCTTCGGCCTGCTGCTCGCGTTCTGGTTTAAGGACGGCCTGCTGGCCGTAAGCGACTGGGGCGGGCAGCAGATGAGTGCGCTCGATGTGCGGCTCGACTTGCGCGTATTGGTCTTCACGGCGGCGCTCTCGTGGGCGGCGGGCATCCTCTTCGGGCTCGTCCCGGCGTGGCGGGCCACCAGGGTCGATCTCGCGCCCGCGCTCAAGGACAATTTCAGGAGCTCAAGCTCCTCCCCGCGTTCGTTGTTCACGAAGGCTCTGATCGTAGCCCAGGTCGCCATATCTCTGTTGCTGATGATTGGGGCCGGGCTCTTCCTGAGCACGCTCGTTAACCTGCGCAGAACCGACCCCGGCTTCGACACCAGTGACCTGCTTTTGTTCGACGTGGAGCCGGGGCTGAGCGGTTACGAGAAGGAGCCGCTGGCGAACCTGTACAGGCAGATGTCGGAGCGCATAGAGGCGGTACCCGGCGTCCAGTCCGTCACCTTCTCCGCCAACCCGCTGCTCGCACAGAGCGCGACGGAACTGGCCTTTTATCTGCCGGGCGCAAACGCCGCGGCGGATGGCGGAACGGGGCCGGCGGGCGCCGTTCACGTCCATCAAGTGCGAGAAAACTTTCTGGGCGCGATGGGGATACCGCTCTTGGGAGGCCGGGCATTCACGGCCCAGGACGACGGCCGGGCGCCCAAAGTCGCCATCGTGAACCAGTCATTCGCGAAACAGTACCTCCCGGACGGGAACCCGATAGGAAAGCGCCTCGGTTTAGAGGCCGCCGAGGCGGCCGGAATCGAGATTGTCGGCCTCGCGCCCGACGCGAAATATACCAGTCAACGCGACGAAGCTCCGCCGACAATATACCTTCCCTGGGGGCAGCAGCTATCCGCCCTCAGGTCTGCGACCTTCGAGGTGCGGACCTCGGGAGACCCGTCCTCATACGTCACGGCGATTCGCCGGGCGGTCGGCGAAGTGGACGGCAATCTCCCGCTCAAGCGCATCAAGACGCAGGCCGAGCAGGCCGACGAGACGCTCGCCATGGAGCGACTCTTCGCCAAGCTGTTTAGCCTGTTCGGCCTGCTCGCGCTGGTGCTCGCCGCCGTCGGGTTGTACGGCGTGCTCGCCTGGTCGGTGACGCAGCGCACGCACGAGATAGGCATTCGCGTGGCGCTGGGCGCGAGCCGCGGTTCTGTGATGAAAATGGTTCTTCGTCAGGGACTGACTCTGACGTTACTGGGTGTCGTGCTGGGGCTGGCGGGTGCCGCCGTGGTGACGAAGAATCTACGGAGCCTGTCGCACATGTTATACGGTATTGAGCCGACCGACCCGACGACCTTCGGCGTGATTGCCGTCTTCTTAATGCTCGTCGCTCTGGTAGCGTGCTACATACCGGCGCGGCGCGCGACCAAAGTGGACCCTTTGGTCGCCCTCAGGTACGAATAGCGGTAGTGTCGCGGGCAATGATTTGAAGCGTGAAGAGGGGAGCGGAGATGTAATCCGCTCCCCTCCGTTTTGCTTCCCTTAACGCCGGGCCTCAGGGCCGCGTCTTGCCCGCGACCCCGACTTCGTAGCGGAGGATGCCGGGCCGCCGGGGGTTGGGGCCGGGGAAGAAGGGGAACGCGGCGTTCGTGATGTAGAGGTTCTTTCTGTCGTCCCCCACGCCGAAGGCGGCGGCGGTCGGGCCGTCGAGGCCGTCGGCGGCCGTCAGGAGCACGTCAACCGTCCCGTCGGGCGCGATGCGCACGACCGTGTTGAAGGGGTCGGTCGTGCCGTAGAGGTTGCCCTTCACGTCGAAGGCGAAGTCGTCGAGGCCGATTCCCGCGGCGTGGACGCGGCCCGCGCCGGCCGAGCCGTCGGCCCGGATGGGGAAGGCGACGACGTGCGCGCGCGAGGAGACCGAGACGTAGACCTCGTCGCGGAAGATTTGCAGGCCGTTCGGCCCCGGCGTCAGGGGGATGGGCAGCGGCGTCAGAAGCGAGTCGTTCGTCCAGACCTCCGGGGGCGTCTGGCCGTCGGAGTGTATGCGCCAGACGAGCCCGAGGACCGTGTCGGCGACGTAGAGGTAGCCGGCGTGGAAGGCGACGCCGTTGGGGGCGGCCGTCGGGGGGAGCGGGGCGAGCAGGGAAGACTGTCCCTGCGGCGTCACCTTCCAGACGCCTATGTCGGGGACGTTGCAGGAGTTGACCGAGACGTAGGCGTTGCCCTGATGGTCGAGTGCGAGGCCGCCCATGATGGGGAGGCCGAAGCTGTTGCCGCAGGGCTGAACGTCGGGGCGGATGGGGAGGAAGGCGAGGCTGGTCTGCGTCCCGTCGGGGGCGATTTTGCGGACCTCGCCGGTGAGGGCCATGCTGACGTAGGCGTTGCCGTGGCGGTCGAACTGGATGCTCTCGGGGGTTTCGCCTGCGGCGTGGTTGAACTGGACGAACGTCTCGACTCCGGCCGCGGAAGCGTCGGCGGCGAGGAAGGCCGCGGCGCAGAGTATTAGAACCGGCAGTAGCTTGCGCATGTTCATCTCCATTCTTTCGGGTCAGGGGGTTGAGGTTAAAGGAGGGTCATACACCCTCAAATAACAATACGCGTAGGGAGCCGAAGAAAAGGGTCAAGGTACCCTTGAAAAAATTGAGCCCGGCCATGAGTGGTCGGGCTCAAGTTGTTTAAGGCGCGCGCGGAGTTCACTGGAAGCGAGCGACGGGCCTGCCGCTCGGCAGGGTCTTGGGAATCAGCTTGCGCAGGTTGTTGGGCGTCGCGCGCGGGTCCTGCAAGCCGGTGCGCAGGAAGGCGACGAGTTGCCGGAACTCTTCGTCGGAGAGCACGACGGGCGTCGCGAGCTGCGGGTCGAGGCGCGCGAGCACGGGCGCCGGCGGCCCTTGCGGGCCTTGGAGGTCGGCGTCGAGGCCGGCCGCGGCGGGGTCGTAAGCCGGGGCCGAGCCGGGCGCGTCTAGGTGGTAGCGCACGGCGTCTTCGAGCCGCGTGAAGGCGCCGTTGTGGAAGAAGGAGGGTTGCAGGGCGAGGTTGCGGAGCGGCGAGGTGCGGAAGGCGTAACGGTCCGAGGGGTCGCCCGTCACCTGCTCCAGCCCGAAGTCCTCGTCGGCGCCGGGGCCGTCGAAGGTGACGTTCGTCACAGCCGGTTTAATCTGAGGGATGCCCGCGACGTGCATCCGAAAGTCGCTGAACATCTCGTTCGACTGCCCGGCGACGGCGTGACAACCGACGCAGTTGGCCTGCCCGAAGAAGAGGAGCGCGCCGCGCTTCTCGTCGTCGCTCATGGCGTTCTTCTGCCCGCGCGCGAAGCGGTCAACGGGCGCGTCGGCGAACGTCAGCGTGAACTCGAACTCGGCGAGGGCGCGCGCCAGCATCCCGTAGGTGACGGGCTCGCCGCCTTTGACCTCGGGAAAAATCCGGCCGAAGAGTTTCCGGTACTCGGGCGCGGCGTTGAGGCGCGCGACCACCGCGTCGCGGATTCGGTCGTTCGAGCCGGGCAGGGACGAGTGGAAGCCTGCCATCTCGGGCTTTTCGGTGACGGGGATGAACGCCTGCGCCGTCAGCAGGTGCGGCAGGCCCGAGAGCGCGAAGCCTTCGGGCGCGGGGAACTGGAAGCCGGCCGAGTTGTCGAACGGGTCGCCGGAGAGCGCGGCGAAGCGCGAGTTCCACATCAGCGCGGGGAAGAAGGCGTTGTTGATGACCATCGGCGCGCGCCGCTGGTTGCGCGGACCGGCGCGGTCGGGGCCGACAATGTCGTTGTTATCGACGCCGATGGCGACGGACTGCGTGTCGCCGAAGCCGGCGGGCGCGGCGTGGCAGCCGGCGCAGGAGTTGTCGTCGGCGAGGCCGAGCAGGCTGTCGTGGAAGGCGTTGCGGCCGAGGTCCGCAAGTTGGTTGTCGAGTTTGCGGCCGAGCCTTTGTTCGAGCGACTGCCCGACGCGGCCGGTAAAGCCGTGCTGGTCGAGGACGGCGGCCAACTGCGCGTCGAGGGAACTGTCGCCGCCCGACGCGTTGCCGCGCGGCGCCGCAAAGAGGGCCGCGGCGGCGGCGAGCGCGAGGAGGAGGACGATGAGCTTGCAGCGTGTGACGGTCGTCATGTCTGTTTCTCCGGGGGAAGGCGGCGGCTAGAACTGCGTCGCGTCCGCGGGCCACTTGCCGTTGACGGTCTGCGTGTTGCCGTAGACGCGGTTGTTGTTAAAGGTGTAGACGTAGCCGAAGGCGCCCACGTTGTTGACCATGACGTTCTGGATGGCGATGTCGCAGTCGGCGACGGTCGAGTCCGAGAGGCGCACGTCGCCGAGGTTGTTGACGAAGACGCCGAGCGTCAGGTTCGCGAGCGCGCAGCCCTCGGCCGTCACGCGCGCCGAGTCGTAGGCGCGCACGCCGACGCTCTGGTTCGACGCGACGCAGTCCTGTAGCAGCACCCGCACGCCGGACGACTCGTAGGCGAGAAAGCCGCCGTTCTTGTTGCCCGACGAGACGGTGTCGCGGGCCGTGACGTTGACGCCGCCCGCGCCGTGGGCCGAGAGCCCCCAGAAGGTTTTCTCAAGGCGCGTGTTGGCGAGCGCGGCGCGCGCCCTCTGGCCCGGCGGCGCCGTGACCTCGATCCCGTTGCCGAGCACGTCGCGGACGGTGGTGTCTTTGACGAAGAGGTCGCCGTTGCCTTTGAAGTAGATGCCGGCGATGGAGAGGCTGGCGAGCGTGCAGTCCTCGACGTGGAGCGATGCGGTGGGCTCGCCCTCGCGCGCCACCGTCGGGCCTTCGTAGACGATGCCGGGCGAGCTGCTCCAGCCCGATATCGTCAGGCCGCGCAGGGCGATTTCGGAGCCGGCCGCCGGTTTGACGTTGACGCCGACGGTGTCGAAGACCGTGACGCCTGCATAGACGCCGACGGCGGTGATTTTAATGGAGCCTGTGACGGTGAAGGGGCCGTACTCGCCTGAGTCGAGGACGACGACCTCGCCGCGGTTGACCGTCTTGGGGACTACGCCGGCGAAGGTCCGGCAGGGCGCGGGGCGCGTGCAGGGGTTGGCGTCGTCGCCGCCGGCCGAGACGAACGTCTGGTATTGCGCGTGCGCGGCCGAGGCGCAGCAGACGGAGAAGGCGAGCGATAACAAGAGGCGGTGTGCGTGAGTCATGGGGCTTGGTCTGAGCATGCGTGGGAGTCTCCTTTGGCGAGGGCGTGGGGCGGGGTCGGCGGTGGCTTAAGCGGCAGGGGCGGACGTGTAGCCGCCGAGTGTTTCGACCGCCACGCGGCTCGGGTCCGTGGGGTCGAACTTCACGCACACGGGCGTGCCGGGCGCGAGCATCCCGACCTGAAGGCGGCCGACGAGCAGGGTCGTCTGGGCCTCATAGGGCGGGCGGCCCGCCGGCCGGATTTCGAGCCGCAGGCGGACCTGCGGGCTGTCGTTGACGGTGACACCCGTGTCGGCGGCCGAAAGGATGAAAGCCTGAGCGGGCTCTCCCTTGGCGAGCAGCGCGCGGTTGCGCGCCGAGTTCCTGACGAGGCGCCCGACGAAGACCAGCGTCAATGCGACGAAGGGCAGCGTGACGAGTAACGAAAGGACGACGATGAGCGTGACCGAGAGGGCGGCGGCGTTCGGCATCTTTTTCAACCTTTCTCCCGTAGGGGCAAGGGGACGAATTTTCAACGGGAGGACTCTACGGCCGGAGGGCCGCGCCGGTCATCAAGGTTTGGTAAGGGTTTGGTAAGGGCCGCGGGTCAGGCGGCGGGCGCGGGCGGCGGGCCGGGTTCTTCGTCGAGCGCCCAACGGAGCTTGAGTCGGCGGGCCTCGTCGTCGCGGCCTGCTTCGAGCAGCTTGCGCCGGAGGAGGCGCGCGGGGGCGTTGCGCGCGCGGGTCATCTCAGCGCGACGCTGCTCGTCCTCGGGGGCGAACTGCGCGCGCAACTCGTCGAGGAGTTCGACGGCCCGCCGGAGCGCCGTGAGAGATTCCCCTTCGCCGCCTGCGTCGAGGGCGAGGGCGAGCGCCCAGTAGCCGCGCCAGCGTTCGCCCGAGCCCGTCTCGTCGAGAAGTCTGACGGCCTCGCGAGCCGCCTCGGCGGCCCGGTCCGGCTCGCGCAGCTCGCGCCGGGCGTGTGACTGCTCGACGAGCGCGAGGCCGAGCCCGTCGCGGCAGCGCAGCTCCTCGGCAATCTTCGCCGCCTCGCACGCCTTCGAGAGCGCGGCCCCGTAGCCGCGCCGGGCAAGGCGGACGCGCGCCTCATCGACAAGGATGCGGAACTCGTCGTCGCGGTCGCCGATGGCGCGAATCATCTCAAGGGCACGCCCGAGCGAGGCGTCCGCGTCGTCGAGCCGTCCGGCCTCGCCGTGCGCACGACCGAGGAGCCAGAGCGTTTCGGCTTCACAGTGGGCGTCGCCGTTGTTCTTCAGGCTTTCGAGCGTGCGCCGCAGGTGCCGGATGCCTTCGTCGTAGAGCCCCTGCGCGATGCGGGCCTGACCGATGCCCATGTGGGTCTTGGCCTCGCCGAAGAGGTCGCCCGTAGTCTGGAAGTCTTTGCGCGCGCGCACGGCGAGCGTGACGGCCGACTCGTACTGCCCGCGGCTCAGGTCGGCCCAGTGCAGCCGGCGCAGAACCTGGGCGCGCTGCCGCACGTTGCCGCGGAGCGAGTGGTAGTCGAGCGCCCTCCGGAACAGGCCGACGCCCTCGGCGTAGCGGCCTTGCAGCGCGCGCGTCCAGCCGAGGAGGGCGCGGGCCGAGGCTTCGGTCGCCTCGGTCAATCCGCCCTCGCCGAGCATCCCTTCGATGAGTCGCGCCGCGGCCTCGTAGTCGCCCATGCTGGCGCTAATCTGTCCGAGCTGGAGGAGCGAGAGCCTTTCGCGCTCGGCGTCGCCGAGCAGGCGGTAAGCCTCGCGCGCCTGTTCAGTGACGCGCTGCGCTTCGGGGTACTGACTCAGCGCGATGTGGACGAGCCCGGACCAGAACAGCAGCGCGGCCTCGGCCCCGCGGTCGCCGAGCGAGCGCGCAAGGGCCAGCGATTCCGGCAGAAGGAGGACAAGCTCCTTGTTTCGGCCGACGGCATGAAGGCTCTCGATGAGTGCGAGCTGCATCTGCATCTTCTCGGCCGGAGTGACTCGCGGTTCGCCGGAGTCGTTATGCTCCTGAAAGTCTAACTGCTCGGCGGCGCGGCGCGCGCGCTCGACGCAGGAGACGGCGTCGCCCCAGTGCCAACTGGCGCTGGCGACCGCCCACGCGCGCATGCTCCAGCGGAAGGCGCGCGCCGCGTCGCCGGCCGCCTCGTAATGGACGCCGAGCGCGTCGGCCACGCGCTCGGCGTGGCGCGCGTAGACCTCCTCGATGGCGTCGGCCGCCGCGCGGTGCAGGCGCCGCCGCCGCCGCGCGCCCAGCCCGTCGTAAAGGACGCGGCGAAGCAGCGTGTGGTAGAAGCGATAATCTTCGCCGACCGAGACGCCGCGCCCGGAGAGCACGCCGAGGCGCACGCCCTCCTGCAAGCTCTCGTCCACCTCCTCCTCGGCCCGCGCCGACATCCGCACGAGGGTTTCGACGCGGAACTCGTCGCCGATGACGGCGGCCTGTTCGAGCAGCCCGCGCAGCTCGGGCGAGAGCCTTTCGAGCTTCGCCATCGCCGCCATCACCAGCGAGTCGGGCAGCGGCACGTCCTCGATGCCGTGCCACTCCCAGCGCGCCTCGTCGCGCGCTTCCGTTTCGCTGATGTGCCCTTCGGCGACGAGCAGGCGGAGCGTTTCGACGAGGAAGTAAGGGTTGCCGCCCGTGACGCGGTGGATGATGTGCGCCTCGGGGCGCGGGACGACGGGCGCCCGGCCGGGGCCCCCGAACGCCTCCTCGACCGCCTCGCGGCACGCGCCCTCGTCGAGCGGCTTCAAGCTGACCGACGTGAAGCTTCGGTAGACCGCCTCGCGCCGGAGCCAGCGAGCCAGCGCGCCCCCGGTCTCGGCCGACTCCTCCGCGCGCGCCAGCAGGACGAGCAGCAAAGGCTCGTCGGCGCGCGAGCGCATCAGGTAGCCGAGACAGTCGAGGCTCACCTCGTCGGCCCACTGGATGTCGTCGAGCACCATCACGAGCGGGCGCTCGCCCGCGAGTCGGAGAAAGGCGCGGGCGATGGGCACGATGACGCGGAAGTGGTCGTCGCCCCCCGGCCCGGCCCCGACGTGCGCCAGCGGGGCGCGCACGCCGCGGAACAGCTCGTCGGGCAGGCGCTCGCCGCAGCGCGCCTCGACCGCCTCGCGCAAGCCCTCGGCCGGGGAATCTCTGCGGCGCACCGGCGCGGCCTCGCGCCCCTCGTAGATGGCGGCGCGCAGCAGGTCGATGAAGGCTTCGTAGGGCGCCAAGCGGCTGCCCTCGTAATCGAAGAAACGCGCGTAGACGTAGAGCGCGCCCTCGGCCCTCGCCCAACGCCCGAAGCGCCGCGCGAGCTGCGTCTTGCCGATGCCGGGCTCGCCCTTGACGACGACGGGCTGCCCGCCGCCTTCGAGCGCGCGGCCGTACTCGGCCTTGAGCAGAGACAACTCCTTCTCGCGCCCGACGAGCAGGTCGTAGTTGGGCTGAGCGGACGCCGCCGCCGCGGCCACGACGGGAGGCGACGTTTCGGCGGCCGGCGGTTCGTCCGGCGTGTGCGCGCCCGCGCCGCCGGACTCGGGCGGCGCCTCCCGAACATGGACGGGGGCGACGAATCGGTAGCCGCGCGCGTGAAAGGTCTGAACGTAGCGGGGCGCGTCCGGCGTCTCGCCGAGGGCGCGGCGGATTTGCGAGACGGCCTGCTTCAGCACGGCGTCGGTCGTAAACACGTCGGCCCAGACGCGGTCGAGAAGTTCCTCCTTCGGGACGACGCGGTCGCGGTGGAGGACTAGGTAGCGAAGCACCTGCACGGCGCGCGGCTCGATGCGCACCGGCGCGCCGTCGCGGTAGAGAAGGTCTACGTCAGAGGAGAGGTGGAAAGGGGGGAAGTGAAAGGTCGAGGCTCGCATCGTCGGTTTAGGAAACAACGCACGTCTTAGCCGGCCGCCATAGAGCGCCCGGAATTCTATAACAGCCCGTCACTTTCGCGGAACGTACAAAAAAGGTATTTCTTGCGGGAAGACGCAGCGTGAGGCCCCTCACCCGACCGTTACCAAACCTTTACCAAACCCCTTACCAAACCTTCATGACAGTCCGCCGGCCCTCGCGTAGTGTGTGCGCGTCAGGGCGGGACTCCAACGGGAGTGGCCCCCGGCGCGGGCGCGGCTTCGGGCCGGGCCGCCGGCCGGCGGGCTTCGGGTGGAAGGGGCTCGGCCGCCGATAACTTTCGCCTCACGGCGGAACGAACACCAACGTTCTAGAAGGAGAAGAGTAAATGCGCAACACACCCAACCCCATCCGACCCCTTTCTTTCGGCGCGCTCGGCCTGCTCACGCTGGCGGTCGCGCTCCTGTCGCCGGCGGGCCTCGCCCAGACCCCCGAGAGAGGCTCCTACAGGATTGCCTCCGGCGGCGTCGGCGTCACGCGCGACCAGAGCATACACATCAACCTCATCCCCAAAGACAAGTGGTACCCCCCGTGCGACATCACGCCCGGCGGGTACGTCGGCGCCGTCGAGATATATGTGGTCAACGCCGAGGGGCGCGAGTTGGCGCGCGGCACCCGGCGCCTCGACGCGTGCGGCATCGCGTCGATGACCGTCAACGTCGCCGACGTTATGAGGGGCGAGGGGCGCATGGCGGTGCGCGCGGTGGTCAAGCTCGTCGAGGTCGGCGACCCCACCGGGGCGCCGCCCGCGCTGGCCGCCTCCATCGAGGTCTCGGACAACGCGACGGGTAAGACGACCGTGCTCCAGAGCTTCGACCCGCAACCACAGCCGTGGGTCCTCTCCGAGCAGTAAGCCGGCCAGCGGTCTTTATAGCGCGGCTGATGCCGGGCCGAAGGGCGGACGGGGTACTCGTGCCCGCAGGCGCGAAACCGTCCGCCCTTCGCCCGTCCGCGTCTCTCCCGGCACGACGCGGCCGGGCGGGGACGGATATTATGGGAGGGGTGTCACGGGTAGAGGTGGGGCGTTAGGAAATTATGCGAAGGACCGCCCTTTTCAAATGCCACGACTTGGGGGACGGGCACACGTTCTTGACCGGAGACTTGCCCGTCAACTTACGATTCGGCCCGGCGGCATTTGAAGAACTGTGGCGGCTGCACCCTCCTGAGTACCATGAAATACTGATGCACGGCCGGGCCGTGAAGACGCCGCGCTGGCAGCAGGCGTTCGGGATGGATTATCACTACACGGGGCGCGTGAACAGGGCGCTGCCCGTGCCGACTGCCCTCGGCCCTCTGCTCGACTGGGCGCGCGGTCATCTCGACGAGCGGCTCAACGGCATGTTAGTTAATTGGTACGACGGCCCGCTGGGACACTACATCGGGCGCCACCGGGACAGCACCAGAGGGATGATAAAGGGCGTCCCCGTCGTGACCGTTTCCTTCGGCGAAGAGCGCGTCTTCAGGCTGCGCCCGTACCGCGGGGAAGGGAGGAAGGATTTCCCCGCCCGCGACGGGAGCGTCTTCGTCATGCCTTACGAGACGAATCTGGCGTGGACGCACGAGGTGCCCCGCGCGCTAAAGTCCACGGGCAGGAGAATCTCGGTAACCCTGCGCGGCTTCCTCGGAGACTAATGACGGTGAAATCATGATGACAGGCGGAGGCAGGTGAAAACTCATGAGCAGACCCATCAGCATGCACGAGGCGCGAACCGCGCTCAACCGAGACCCGGAACTCCGGGAGTGGGCCGAGCAATGGCTGAAGAGTAAGGAACGGGCCGCGGAGGGGGCGATGGGCGACGACGAGTTCGAGCGCCACTGGCTCTACGTCCGGCCGGAGAGGATGCACGAGGGGGCCATCGAGGCGGTAACCGCGTACCGACAGCGCGGCGAGCCCTCTTAAACGCCCGGCCCACTCCGGAAGTAGACTCAATCCCTTCAGGGAAGGGCGGCACGTCTCGCGCAGAGTTTGTAAATGCGGGATAACTTCAAAAAGAATCTGTTCGCGCGATGAGACCGAACTGCCGCAGGCTTAGCGGCGCAACGACACGTACTCAACGCCCTTCGCATCGCCGAAGTGCACGCGCAGGCTCCTTACCTCGTGTGTCTCCTGTGGTAGCTGCGCGGCCACGGCGACACCTATCCGGCCGACGGCTTCGGCTATCGACTTCCGCTCCGCCGCGGTCGCCTTCGAGTAGTTCGACCCGAGGTCGAGCTCCGCGGTCAGCCGCCCGTCCCGAGCGGCCTTCGTGATGCGACCGGCGAGCGAGGAGGCGATGGTGGCCGGGTCCGCGAAGTCGTCCGGGTCGCTGCCGACGGGGTTCGGCATGAGGTCGTAGGCGGTCGCCGCGCCCGCGCCTGCCGCCTCCGCGCGAGCCATCACTTCCGGGTCCACGCGGGCGGTCCCGGCTTCCGGCCCCGCGTGGGCAACGCTGCGGGGCTTCTCCTTCGGAATCGGGTGGGCGACGATGTTCACGCTCCCGAGGATGTCGTTCTCGCCCTTGAAGGGCGTCGGCGGGACCTTGTCGTCGTAGGGGCCGGGTTCGTTCCTGATGTCCGAAAGGGTCGGGCCTGCGCCGACGATCACGCCGGGAATGCCGGTGCCCTTACGGATGAACTCGGGCCAGACCTCGCGCGTGTGGTGCTTGATCGACCTTTCGGGGTCGAACTTGCCTTTGTTGCCCTCCGGCTTGTTGACCGCGCCGACCTGATCGATGTGCGTGTCGAAATGGTTGCCGGGGCCGACCGATATGTGAAGACTGCCGTCCTCGGTGTTGAACTCGCGAAACGAGTCCTGCCCTCTGTGGAGTAGCGCCGCCCACCACGGGTCAAGCCCGAACTTGCCTGTCTCGAAGAGTCCCATCTCAAGCGCCGTCGCGTCGTGGGCCTCGAATCCGATGCCGCCCGCGCTGCCCGCAACCATGGCGCGACCGCCGAACGCCTTCCGCTCCGGCTTGTCGTGTTCGCCGCGAATCCTCGCGACGTGCTTCCACAGGCCGAGCGCCGACAGCCGGTTGTAGGCTTCCGACAGGCCGGTCTTCTGGCGTGGTTCGAGCCCCGCCCAGAACGCGTCGGGCCAGTCGAACGACTTCTGAAGAACCTCCTTCAGCGGCCCCGGCAGCGAGTCGAAGTCCTGCCGCGCCGCGGCGCTCTCCCTCTCGCCGCCCCCGGCATCCCCTTCGTTCTCGCCGCGGTCTCTCCCCGCGACGCGCCCTAGCACTTCCTCGTCGAACAGATCGACCTGACCCTCGAGCCGGGGTTGTCGTTGGACGGCGCTCGACGAGGCACCGGCCCCGGCCGGGGGGAAACTGTAGAGCAACTCTTGTGCGGACTCGCCGCGAACGACCCGGTCGGCGACGGCGTCGGCGTTCCGCTCGTACGCGTCGCCGGGTCGGCCGACGCCCCCCTGAAGCTGAACCCCGTGGCGCTGCTGCACGACGTGCGCGGCCTCGTGTGCCGCGGTGCGGAGACTGGGTGCGGTGCCAAAGGCCACACTGTCGCCGACGGCGTATGCCTCCGCCTCAAGGCTCCGTGCAGCCGCCGCCGCGCGGCCCCCGACGTAAGCCTTCACTTGACCGAGATGATGGCCGGGGCCGAAAGATTGCTGAATCCGGCCCAGATAGGGTAGAGGGCCGGCGTGACCGGCGGTCCCATTCTTGGCGATCCGCTGCATGTCCTCTGTCGGTGCTTTGGGGTAGAGCGGAATCCGGCTGAAATCATGTCCGTGACGGCCGGTCCCGGCCGAAACGGAAACGGCGCCGAGTCCCTCGGGTTTAGCTTGCAGGTGAAGGTTAGCGTTTACCTCACGGCTTGGCGCCAAGTGCGCGCGACCGGATGCCGTAGATTCGGCAGACGTATTCTGCCGAGTTGCCGTTGGCACTTGTGCGAAAGTCCGCATTGTTAAGGCCCTTTCTTTTATCTCGAAGCCTGACGCACCACGCAGGCGCGGCACGCAGGATTCAGGCGACGACGTGAGACCATCTCGCCGCGCCCGGCCGCATGCCGTCGGTTAGACCTCTTTCAAATCACAAAGCCACTCGTCTTCTTCGCATCGACCAACGTCGAGGCGTGAGCCGCCGGACCCGGCTCTCCGAACCTTACGCTTGCCCCGTTCGCGCGGCGCGGAGGTTGTCGAATCTCGGGTCGAGTTCGAGCAGGACGAGCAGGCTGAAACGCTCGCGGTAGGCCCGCCGGAGCCAGTCGAACGCCTTGTCCGTCTCACCCAGCGCGGAGTAGATCATGGCGATGTCGTGCGGCGGGACGTAGGCGCGCGTGGCCTGTTCTTCCAAGTCCGCCAGAATACCGCGCGCCCCCTCATAATCCCCGGCGAGAGCGTACGTGTGCGCCAGCGACGCGCGCGCGTCCGAGCCGCCTTTGAAGGCCGCCATCGCTTCCGCCTTCGAGCCGTCCGCCGAGAGGGCGATGGCGCTGCGGAACGCTTCGGCGGCCTCCGCGTACCTGCCGAGCTGCTCGTAGGCCAGCCCGATGCGGAAATGCGCCGTGACGAAATTCGGCTCCGTCTCCAGCACCCAGCGGCACTGGTCGATGGACTCGTCGAACCGGCGCGCGTAGTAGAGCGCGCAGGCAACGTCGGTGTTGATGACGAGCGAGAGCGGGTCTAGCTCCTGCGCCTTTCTGATGGAGGCCAGCGCCTCCTGCGTGCGCCCCTTCGACATCAGGTAGATGGCGAACCAGTCGTGCGCGGCGGCGTAGCTCGGGTTGAGCCGGAGCGCCTGCCTGAACTCCTTTTCCGCCTCCGGCCAGTCGCGCTCGTAGAACATCCTCACCAGCGCCAGCGAGGCGTGCGCCTCGGCCACGGTCGCGTCCAGCTCGATGGCCTTCAGCGCCGCCGCCCGCGCCCTCGGCATGGCCTCGCTCGGGAGGACGAAGCCGTAAATCTCCATGTGGACGTAGGAGGCGGCCATGCCCGCGTAAGCCAGGGCGTACCGCGGGTCTTTTCCGACCGCGTCGGCGAAACATTCGAGGCTCCGCCGCAAGCCCTCCGAGGTCATCTTGTTCCAGTAGTAGCGGCCCTTCAGGTAAGACTGGTAGGCCGCGCCGTTCTCCGTGTAGTGCTTCGTCAAAGACTGCCGCTCGGCGCCGGACAGCTTGAGCGTCAGCGCGCGCGCCACCTGCTCGGAGATGGAGTCCTGCACGGCGAAGATGTCCGTGAACTTTTCGTCGAACGTCCCCGCCCAGATCAGCGCGCCGTCGGGGATGCTGACGAACTGCACCGTCACGCGCACGCGGTCGCCCGCCTGCTGCACGCGCCCGTCGAGCAGCGCCTCCACCCTCAACTCGCGCCCCGTCGTCACGATGTCTTGGCCCGCGTCCGTGTACTTGAGGACGGCGCCCGTGGGGCGGACGTTGATCTGGCTCAGGTTGCTCAGCTTGACGATGATGGCGTCGGCCATCCCGAGGCCGAGGTAGTGCTCGTCCGACTCCTGACCGGCCATCGCCTTGAAGGGCAAGACGGCTATCGAGCGCGCGGGCGCCGGCCCGCCGACCTCCCTGACCTCCGCGACGAAGCGGTAGCCGAGCTTCGGGAGGGTTTCGATAAACCTGTGCCCGCCTTCGCCGTCGCCGAGGGCCTTACGGAGCGTCGAGACGTTGCGGTTCAGGCTGCCTTCCTCGACGAAGCTGTCGGGCCAAATCTCCCGCATGAAAGCCTCCTTCCCCAGCGCCCGCCCGCTGTTACGGACGAACATCAGGAGGATGTCGAAGACCTTCGGCGTCAGCGTGACGGGGACGTTCTGTCGCAGCAGGAGGCGCTCCGCCGGGTCGAGGCGGAAGGGGCCGAATTCATAAACATGGCCGGAGGGGTCGGTGGTCATACGCCCTTTCGGAATTCTTTCGGGAATTTTTCAGCGCGCCGTAAGGACTTCGCCCGGTGCCGGGGCTTATCGTCTGGCGCCATGCGAGGGGCGGCGCGACGTGCGAGTTCGTTGAACGCACATTTTAGGGCCGCCCGCCGCGGGGAGCAACACACTTCATAGATTCAAGGATTCAGTGAGGAGACGACATGGAAAATAGAATCGGTTCAAACATCAGGCGAGTGGCGGCCGCGCGGGCGCTGCTCGCGGCGGCGCTGCTGCTTCAGCTGAGTTGGCTCGCCCTGCCCGGCGTCCGCGTGACGGCGCAAGCCGCGCCGGAGACACGGGACGGCCGAATCAAGGCTCGGGGCGCGTTCACCTGCGACTTCGCGCTGCCGGGCGACTTCCCCTTCGGCCAGGTGGCGCCCGTCATCGAGCGCGACCGGATGTACATGGCCGAGCGCCCCGGCTTGCAGCGTAAGCAAATCCCGATGCGCTTCGACCCTTCGACCGGCAACCTCCTGACGGGCGGCCGTTACCTCTTCGACACCGAGCAGGACGCGGCGAAATACAAGTCGTGGGTCGAGGGCGAGTTCGTCCTCGACGGGACACACTTCTTCGACCGGCCCTACTTCCTCAACCCCGACTGCCACTCGTGGGGCGTCGTCGCCGCGCACAACCTCAAAGACATCCAGCAACAGGTCGTCATGCGCACCGAACGCTGGAGCGTGCCGCAGGGGAGCCAGACGCACGCGCTGAAGGAGCACTGGCCTTCGATTCTGCGGGAGGCCGAGCGGGGCGGGCTGACCGGCGTGTGGCTGCTCTACAACGAGCAGGAGAACCTCGCGCAGCTCGTCTACTTCGCCGACCGGGTCGTCCCGCAAGACCCTTACGTGCCCGACTTCGCGAGCCTCGCCGCCCTTGAGTCGGCCGCGCCGCTCGGCGCGTCGTTCGACGGCCTGCCCGGCTGGGCGAAGACGTTCGACCGCACTCAGTGGGTCCTGTCCGTCTGGTTCCCCTTCGAGCCCGGCGACCACGGGCGGCCGTCGCTCTGGCCGAACTCGCCGCCGCTGCCCGAGCCGTACGTCGGCGACGGCGTCTGCGAAGTGAGCCGCGGCGAGAACCACGCCAACGCCCCGGCCGACTGCGGCCCGCTGTGCGGGAACGGGGTGTGCGACGCGGGCGAGAACACGCGGAACTGCCCCGGCGACTGCCGCCTGCCGTAGCACTCGGGAGACACAAACGAGACCGCGACCGGCCTTCGACGGGCGGGTCGCGGTCTCTTTCCGTCGTTAATAGATGATGCGTGACGAGCTGGTCTCGCGCGAGTCGCGCGACTTGCGCAGGTCCCTCGTCACGTTGACCCGCTTGAGCCAGCGGTCGTTGCCGTCGTACCTCGCCACGAAAGACTTGCGGCCGTGGACGGCGCGGTAGTTGTCGACGAAGAGAATGTCGCCGGGCTGTAGCACCACCTCCGTCAGCTTCGAGTCAACCTCGCGGGTGAAGGCGTCGAAGGCGCGCAGGGCGTCGCCGTCGGCGGGCGGCGGCATGTAGTAGGGGTCGAGGCAGAGGTAGGGCGAGCGCGGGTCGCCGAACATGACGGGTTGCGGCTGCGGGTTGTTGAGCATCTCTTCGATGCGGCGGCAGGCGACCTTGAGTGCTTCGCTGTCGCCCCCGACCTGCCAGCTATTCTCCTTCGTGTGCGTGTCGTCGGGCGTGATGGTGTAGTGCGGCTCGAAGAGCTTGCGCGTCACTTCGGCGTCGAGTTCGAGCATGTCCACGGAGGCGAAGGTCGTCGGCGTGCGGTCGGGGTTGCGCATGCACATCAGCCCGACGTAGTCGCTGCGGTACGGGTGGAACGCTTCCTCGTTGTGCCAAAAGATGGTCTGCTTGCTGCCGGTGCCCATCTGCTCGTCCTCGTCGTCTTTGATGGGCAGGACTTCGTGTACGAGGCTGCCGCCCTGCTGAGTCGCCCAGCCGAAGACATCGCCGAGCAGCGAGCCGCAGAGGATGAACAGCATCTCCTCCGCCAAGGCCGGCGAGACGGCGCCGCGCGCATTCCAGTGCGCGGGGGTCGGCCCCAGCGCCGCGTCGTCCACGGGGTAGCCCGAGATGACGCAGACGCCCGGCGCCGGCTCCAGTTGTTTGAAGTCGTTGAGGAAGCGGCGCAGGCGCCGGGGCAGTTCGTGCGCGAAGACGGACACGTCCTTGAGAAAATCCTCGTCCTCCGCCGAGCCGTATTTGGAAGTGAGTTCTGATAGCAGCGCGCGGATGGCGCTAACCTCTGTTGCATCCAGTATGAAGCGAGACATGACGGGCAGCCTCCGTGAGCTGTTAAGTGGCCTTAGAACTATTCGTGAGGGCGGCGCCTGCGACTACGCTCTCACCCCTGAAAGCGTAGCCGCGGGCTAAAAAGGATCAGCGGCTCGAAGATTCGAGGCATGCGATCCATCCCGCCACTCTTTCTCGCGTTCTCGGTAAGGGCAGGCAGCGGCCCGACACCTCTGGACCTTACCGACGACGCGCGGAGGAGAGCACCAAGACGACCTTAATGACGGAGGGGGCGGCGACGGCGCCGACGACTGGGAGGGCGTGGTGCAGAACTGGGCGGAGATACACGAGCCGATGGCGTACGAGGTGGGGATGAGCGCGGGGGAGGTCGAGACGATGCTGGAGGGCCTTGAGCTTTTCAAGCGTTGCGCGAGGGGCGGTCAGGCCGAATGGCCGGTGTGGGCCTGCTGGGCGGTGAAGCAGTAAGGGCCGTGTTCACGAGGCGGCGGGATGAAAATGTGATTGGTTGGGGAAACTTACTGGAACCTTACCGTCTAACTTATCCCTTCGTGGGAATGCCGCGGTCCCGGTTTCGGGGGAACGCCGAGCCGCGGCCGGTAGTCATGAACCTTGCCCCAGGCGCAAAGGGGGAGGCGCCGGGGCAGGGTTTTTGACTATTCATACATTAGAAAGACGACAAGGGGGAAAACAATGAGCGCAACAGCAACGCAGGCCGGCTCGGGCGAGCAGGAGGCACAGCAGCACAGCGAAGGGGTGGTCGCGAGGACCATCGAGCAGCAGACGGCGAAGCTTCCTTCGGACACTTTCCTGTGGGCGGCCATCGGCTCCATCGGGGTCTCGGCCACACTCCAAATCCTCGGCAAGCAGAAGGCGAGCCTCTTCGTGGGACAGTGGGTCGCGCCCTTCCTGCTGCTAGGCGTTTACAACAAGATCGTGAAGGTGGCCGGCTCCGACAGGCTGTCGGGGTGATTGGCCGCGCGGCACGTTCCAGACCCCGAAGAGCCCGCGTGTCCGGGCTCTTCGGGCTTTGACGGCGAGGGGCGGCAGGCTGCCGCGGAGGTTATTGTGATTAAGGCGGTCATTTTCGACGTGGACGGGACGCTGGTGGATTCGAACGACCTGCACGTGGAGGCGTGGCGCGAGGCGTTCCGCTGCTACGGCAAGGAGCTTTCGTTCGAGGACGTGCACGGGCAGATGGGGAAGGGCGGCGACCAGTTGATGCCCGTCTTCTGCTCGGAGGGGGAGTTGGATGAGTTCGGCGAGGAGCTTGAGAAGAAGCGCGTCGAGCTCTTCAAGAGCGACTACCTGCCGCGCGTGCGGCCCTTCCCGCGCGTGCGCGAGCTGTTCGAGCGCGTCCGGCGCGAAGGGCTTCAAATCGCGCTCGCCTCTTCGGCCAAGGGGGAGGAGTTGGAGCAGCACAAGAAGAGCATGGGCGTCGCGGACCTGCTCGAAGCCGCCACGTCGGCCGACGACGCCGAGCGGTCGAAGCCGCACCCGGACATCTTCCAGGCGGCGCTCGCCGGGCTGAAAGACGTGCGGCCCGAGCAGGCGGTCGTCGTCGGCGACACGCCTTACGACGTGCAGGCGGCGGCGAAGGCGGGCATACGCACCGTCGGGCTCCTCAGCGGCGGCTTCGGCGAAGAGGCGCTGCGCGAGGCGGGCGCGGTGGCCGTCTACCGCGACGTGCCGGACCTGCTCGAACGCTTCGACGAGTCCCCGCTTTCCGCGACCAAGGCCGAAGCCGCGAAAGGGCAGGGTTGATGGAGGGGCTGACTCTGCTCGGGCTGGTGGCGGGCGGGCTGACGACCGTCTCGTTCGTGCCGCAGGTGCGGAAGATTTGGAAGACGAGGTCGGCCGAGGACGTTTCCCTCATGATGTTCGTCGCCTTCTGCGTCGGCGTCTCGCTCTGGCTCGTCTACGGGTTCATGAAGGGCGAGGTCGCCATCATCGCCACCAACGCGGTGACGCTCGTCCTCGGCGCGGCCATCGTCTGGATGAAGCTCAAGTTCAAGTGACGGATGGACACAGACCGTTTCATTTACAGGCCGGGTGCGTCACTCGCGGACTTCGACCCGAAGTTTACGGGCGAGTTCCCCGACGAGGGGGCGGCGCGCGAGAGGATGGCCGAGGACGCGAAAGCACTCGCCCACTATCAGGACATCCTCATGGCGCACGGCGACTACGGCCTCCTCGTCCTGTTCCAAGCGATGGACGGCGCCGGCAAGGACGCGACCATCAAGCACGTGATGTCGGCCGCCGACCCGCAGGGCTGCGAGGTCAAGATGTTCAAGGAGGCGACCGAGAAGGAGGTCGTACACGACTACCTCTGGCGGGCCGTGCGGGCGCTGCCGGCGCGCGGGCAGATAGGCATCTTCAACCGCTCGTACTACGAGCAGGTCGTGGCCGAGCGCGTGCACCCGGAGAAGCTTGAGCGGCAGCAGTTGCCCGAGGAGTCGCTGGGCGAAGGGCTCTGGGAAAGGCGCTTCCGGCAGATTAACGACTTCGAGCGTTACCTCATCGAGAACGGCATCCGCGTCCTGAAGTTCTTCCTCCACCTCTCGCGCGAGGAGCAGCGGCGGAGGCTGCTCGAACGCATCGAGCGTCCCGAGAAGCGGTGGAAGTTCTCGGCCTCCGACGTGGAGGAGCGCGCCGTCTGGGACGAGTACATGAAGGCTTACGAAGAGGCTCTCGGCCGGACCAGCACGGAGCAGGCGCCGTGGCACGTCATCCCGGCCGACAGCCGGTGGTTCGCGCGCGCGGCGGTGGCCTCCGCCATCGCCGCGAAGCTCAAGTCGCTCCACGCCGAGTACCCGAAGCAGAGCCCGGAACAGGAGCGGGAGTTGAAGGATGCGCGCAGGGCTCTGGAAGGAGAGGAGCCCGGCGGCGTCCGGCGCTAGGCTTCGGGCGAAGTCGCCCGCGACCTTTCGAGCTTCTGCCAGACGTTCGGGGAGATGCGGTGCTCGCCCCATTTGTAGACCGCGCCGGGCCCGGCCTGCGCGTCGAAGATTCTGACGGCGAGCAGGCCGCCGTAGCCGCCGAACTGCTTCGGGTTGACCCACCAGCCGGCGCTCGCGTCCCAGACCTTTATCTCGTCGCCGCCCGCGACGACGGCGCAGCCTTCGTGGTAGATGAGGTCTTCCCTAATCCAGCACGCGGGCGCGTCCTCGCCCTCCCAGCGGCTCTGCCAGTCGCGCGCGGCGTCGCCGCTGAACTGCTGAACGAACTGCGCCGGGAAGCTGCGGACGCCGCGCGCCAGGAAGACCTCGTGGGCGAGCGCCGCCAGCGCGCCGCAGTCGAGCGTCTTGCGGCGGACGGCCTCGCACCAATGGATGGGCCAGCGCGAAGGCCCCCAAGGGTACTTGTGGCGAATCCAGCGCGGCCCGGCGAGCACGCTCTCGCCGCCGAGCTGCGCGTAGTCGGTCGCGAGGACCCACTCGCGCGCGACGCGGCAGCAGGCCGCGCCGTGGTGTGAGAGTGCGGAGGCGGGCCAGTCCTGCCACAGCTTCAATGCCCCGTCGGCGTCCACGAAGTCAGTTTCGTTAATCTCGATCAAGTTCTTAACCACGGCCGAAGACATAAGACATGCTCCTGTCGTAAGCACCAGCGTCACAAAAGACGAGAACGTCGCCCGCGCCGACGCCCTCCGGCAGTTCCACGTTCCACGCCACCACGTCGTGCTCCATGCAGAGGCGCCCCATGAGCCGCGTCTTGCCGCGCTTCAAAGGTCGCCACTCGCCCGTCGCGGGGTCGAGGCAGAGTATGCGGTGCGGCTGGTAGGCGTGCATCGGCAGCTCGGCGATTGAGCCGTCCACGACGGCCTCCCTCTCAGTCGGCTCGTCGTCCGAATCACCCGACCCGCACGGCTCCTCGACTTCGAGCAGGCGCATGGCGAGCGCCATCGAGGGCTGCGCCATCGCCTTGCCCGGCTCGGAGACGATCTCTTTAAGGTTGGGGAGGTGCTCGCGCGCGCTCTCGACGGCCGAGCGGAAGCGCGCGCCCGAGTCCTCGTGCCAGTCGTCCGGGAACCAGCCGCCGCCCACGTCGAGCGTCTCGACGGCCCGGCCCGTCAGCCGTTCGACCGCGCTGCACCAGCGCAGCATCGCTTCGTAGAGGTGCCACCACTGGGCGACGCCGACGCTGCTGCTCGCCATGTGGAAGTGGATGCCGAAGGCGGAGTCGGCGGGGAGGAGGTTGACCGACTCGACCAACTTCTCGAAGGCTTCGGGCGAATCGACGGGGATGCCGAAGCGCGAGGCGATGTGCGGCGTGCGCAGGCGGACGCCGAAGGTCTTCGCGCTCAGCTCGCCGCGCCCGGCGGCCGCGACCGTGCGCCTGAGGTCCGCGATGGAGTCGGAGAAGACGGCGTGCAGTTGCTCCTTCGGCATGAGCCCTTCGGGCCACCACTTGCCGGGGCCGTTGAGGATGACCTGGTCGGGGCGGAAGCCGACTTCGAGCGCCTTGCGGACTTCGAGCAGGCTGATGGCTTCGGCGAGGAAGCCGCGTTCGAGCGCGAGCTTAATCAAACGCGCGTCCGGGTTGGTCTTGATGCTGTAGGCGTTCGTGACCTTTACGTCCGGCGTCGTGAGTCCCGAGGCCAGGCCCGCCGCGCGCCCGAAGACCTCCGCCGCCGTGCCGTCGAGGAAGAGCCACGAGGGCGTCTCGACCTGCGCGAACTCATACTTCGCAAGGTCGCTCAGGAAGGAGTCGGGCACGCTCGGCGCGCACGACACTTCCGCCTTCGGGTGGCCGTTCTTCGAGTGCCCGTTGCCGTTCGCGCCGCCGTTGAGTGCCGCGGCCGTCTTGACGGCGTCCTTAACGGCGTCGTCGCCGTTCCCGTTCGAGTGCCCGTTGCCGTTGGCGCTGACTTCGGCGGTCAGTTGCAACAGCTCGGGCTTGAGCTTGTGCAGACGTTCGGCGAGCGCGGGCAGGCCCGAGGGGTGCTTGAGCGAGTGGCCGACGGCGCCCGCGAAGGGCTCGGGCAGCGGCGGCAGAGGGAGATTCGAGCGCACGGGCACTTCGAGCACGACGCGCGTGAACTCTTCGCTGACGTGGTCGGGCCGCCGCGACGGGACGCCGGTCGCGGCTTCGACCATCAGCGCCGGCAGGTTGCGCCCGGCGATGGTCGCGCCGTGCACCCACGCGGGGAAGCGCGGGTTCCATTCGAGCAGCCAGAGCTGACCGGCGGCGTCGCGCACCATCTCAAGCTCGCCGCCGCCCGTCCAGTTGACGCGCCGCACGATCTCGCGCAGGGGCGCGAGGAACTCCTCGGCCGGCTCCGTCACGTCGCCCGCCCACGTCTTGCCCTCGGGCGTTATCTCGCGCTTGCGCATGCGGACGCAGCCGGTTATCTCGCCCTTGTAGGCCGAGAGCATGACCGACTCTTCGTAGCCCGTGACGTGCGCCTGTAGGAAGAGGCGGTCGGTCGCCCAGACGTGCGAGAGCGCGGCGCGCGCGGCCTCGAAGTGGGGCCAACTGCTGACGCGGGCCGCGTCGTAGTAGGGGCCTTTGAGCCAGACGCGCCAGTCGTACTTGCGGCAGAAGGCGTGTATCTCCCAGTCCGAGCAGTCGGTGGAGATGAAGGTGGGTATGCGTAAGGGGAGCCCCTCGGCCGCGCGGACCCCCGGCTTGGTGATTTGCCGGAGCGCACCGCCCGGCGGCGTCAGAAGGTTCTTGTGTCCGTCGGGGAACACGTCCGAGAGCCACAGCGATTCGAGGTCGCTCCCCGAAATCCAGAGCGCGCCGGAGTCGAGAATCTCCCGGATGCGCGCGCCGTAGCCCTCCAGGTTCAGCTCGTCCCAGGGGCGCTGGAGCCAAAGCTCGTCGAAGTCGGTCCAGTGGAGGCCGGAGCTTCGGTTCGAGTACTCGACGCCGACCAGTGTGGCCTCGGGGTATCCGGCGCGCAACGAGCGCGCGATGCCGACGCCGGGCTGCGGGTTCGACCCGCAGTAAAGTCCGCTGATGTAAATCTTCATCTCTTCCTCAAACGCCGTGAAGTAACAATCCCATGCGCCAACCCCGGCGCGTGCGCCAGAGGAAAGAACGGCCGCCATGTGGGCGCGCACCTGCACGGTACTCATGGCGGCCGCAGCTTATACCGACATTGGAGTTATTTATAATTAACAGCGCGCCTTGAGGGCTGTCTGTACAGTAAAGTACGTCTGGGCGCCCCCGCTTCCGGATATATTTGGGCGGGGCAACATAAGGGATGATGCGTCCGGGCTTCATTAACGAGGGCAAACCCCCGCTGCTCGTCGAGCGCGAGGGCGGCCGTGGGCATGAGGCGGACGCGCTGCGGTCGCTCTCCCGCGGCGAAGGGCGGGAGACGTTAGCCGGGCTGCTGTTGAAGGTCGGCGCGGTGCTGCTGCGCGGCTTCGGCCCCCTAAACCCTGAGGAGTTCCGCCGCTTCGTGCACGACTTCTCGGGCACGCAGCCGCTCGACTACGTCGGCGGCGCCTCGCCCCGCGTCAAAGTCTGCGGGGGCGTCTACACCTCGACCGAGTACCCGCGCCACTACACGCTATCGCTGCACAACGAGCTCTCCTATACTTACCGCTGGCCCGAGCACCTTTACTTCTACTGCGACACGCCCGCGGCCGAAGGCGGCGAGACGCCCCTCGCCGACAGCCGCGTGCTGCTCGGGAAGATTGACGCCGGCGTGGTCGAGGCTTTCAGGCGCAAAGGGGTCAGGTACGAACGGCGGCTGCACGGGGGCGCGGGCGACGGCCTCTCGTGGCAGGAGGCGTTCGAGACCGACGACCGGGGCCGGGTCGAGGAGTATTGCCGGGCGGGAGGGGTCAGTTACGTCTGGGGCGAGGACGGCGGGCTGCGGATGAGTCAGGTGCGCCCCGCCACTCACTTCCACCCCCTGACCGGCGAGGAGGTGTGGTTCAACCAAGCCGACGCCTTCCACACGTCGGGCATGCACCCGGAGACTTACCGCGATTACATCTCGCGCATGAGCGAGGAGGAGTTCCCGCTGGGCGCGCGCCACGGCGACGGCTCGGCGATTGACCCCGCGGCGCTCGCGCACGTCCGCGAGGTGATGGCGGCGGAGATGTCGCTCTTCAGTTGGCGTGCGGGCGACCTGCTCGTCGTGGACAACGTGCTGGCGGCGCACGGGCGCATGCCCTTCTCGGGCGCGAGGCGCGTCCTGCTCGCCATGACTTGACGGGACGCACGTACGCATGTGTACAGACCGCGCCCGCTCCCGCTGGTACCTTAGCCTTCCACTTCCCTAAACTCTGACAGGTGACTCTATATGGCGTGTGAGTTGGATCAGGTCGAGGCCCCCATCACTTACCCCTCCTACAAATCCTTCGACGAGTTCGTCGACGTGGGGCGGCTGAAGTCGCTCGACGGCTACGTGACCGAGCGGGTCCGGCGTCACGCCGAGGGGCAGCAGGACTATCAGTTCTACACCGGCCCCTTCACGCTCGGACAACAGAGCCCCGTCCGGCCCGGCACGCGGATGATTTACCTCTCGCAGTCACGGCTGCCCGACAGCTACTACGACCTCGACCGCACGGAGTTGTGGGAGCCGACCCCGGCGGCCGAGGAGTTCGCGGAGCTGATGTCCTTCATCCGCACGCTCCCGTTCGAGGCGACGGGGCGCATGCTCATCATGTACGACCACGTGCCCCGCCCGGTCACGCCGCACAGGGACCACGACGTGGTCGAGGTCTGCCACGAGTTCGTCTGGTTCAGGACGAACCTCTCGAAGCCCTTCTACATGCTCAACCACCACACGGGCGAGAAGCAGTACGTCGAGTCGTACAGCGCCTGGTTCGACACCGTCAACCAGTTCCACGGCTCCGACCCGTGCGACGGCCTCTCCTTCAGCGTCAGGGTGGACGGCCGCTTCACCGAAGAGTTTCGGCGGCTCATCCCGCGCCCGACGGTCAACCCCGCCTCGGCGCCCGCGCTCTGGGCCTGCGCCGTCGGCTAGGCCGTCGTCCGATTCTGAGAAGGTTGCCTGATGAACTCGCTGCCGGATGACACGGGGATGACGCGGAGGGCGGTGGACGCCGGCATCACATATCCCTGCTACAAGTCGCTGGACGAGTTCATCGACGTGGGGCGGCTGAAGTCGCTCGACGGCTACGTCGCGGAGCGCATCAGGCGGCACATCGCGAGGCGGAAGGAGGACTACTTCCTGAACCTTCACCGCCTTGACGCCTCGGCGCCCGAGACGCCCGGCTCGCGTGAGGTCTGGCTGAAGCGGACGAGGCCGGGCGTGCCTTACAACTACTTCGACGTTAACAGGCCGGAGCTGTGGGCGCCGACGCCCGAGGCCGCAGACTTCTCGGAACTGATGGACTTCATCGCGACGCTGCCCTTCGAGGCGACGGGCCGGATACTCGTCATCTACGACGACGCGGGCACGGAAGTCCCCGCCCACCGCGACCACCTCGACACGGACACCTGCCACGAATTCGTCTGGTTCCGCACGAGCCTGCGCAAGCCCTTCTACGTCCTGAACCACGAGACCGGCGAGAAGCTTTACGTCCGCTCGTACAGCGCCTGGTTCGACACCGTCAACCAGTTCCACGGCTCCGACCCGTGCGACGGCCTCTCCTTCAGCGTCAGGGTGGACGGCCGCTTCACCGACGAATTCCGCAAGCTGATTCCGCGGCCGACAATCAACCCCGCCTCGGCCCCGGCCCTGTGGTCGGTCTTGTCGCAGGAACTACTTTGAGGCGAGATGGGGCCTCCGGAACAGGGCCCGCCCGAAAGGTGAAGGCGGCCGGGGTATGTTGCCCCGGCCGCCTTCTGGTTGAGAGGGTCAAGTCTTTGCGGGCTCGCCGCGAAAGTTATTCGACGCGTACTGCTTTGCTTTACCCGGTGCGGTTATTTCGCCTGCATCACCGCCCTGAACGGCCTGTCGAGTTGGGAAGGGTCCACCTGAACTATCTGCGGCTCGAACCCCTTGGCCTCTAACTTCAACTGTAGGGTCTTATTGAAATGGATGGGGTTCATCAGCGCCGTGCCGCGCGCGTCGGTCGTGTGGAAAGCTTCGCACAGGAACCCGTTGCTCTGGCGCTCGGACCACAGTTTCGCTTTCACCCCCTGGACGGGCTTCCCGGTCCCGTCAACGACGCGTAGATCCATGCGCACGCTGGGATTCAGTCCGCGCGGCCCGTGCCCCAGAGTGCCTTGCGTAGAAGCGGCGGGATTATTCTCCGGCTGCTCGGGGGGCTTCGGGTTGCGGCAGGAGTCGGCGGCCGCCCGTTTGGCATCCAGGGCGGCCCTCTGCGCCAGCCGGGCGGCCTCCTGGGCTTTCTTCTCCGCGCGCCGCTTGGCCTCCCTGGCGGCGGTGCGCGCGGCATCACTCTTGGCGTTGCGCATCGCCTCGCGGTAGTCACCTTCGGCTGCGTGCTCGGCCATCTTGAGATTGTGCTGGGCCTCTTTAATCGCCTTCTGGTACGCGAGTTCCGCAGGCCGCATGCAGGTTTGGAACTGCCTCTGTTTTCTGGCCTCCTCCGCCTGGTCGTCGCGCGGGTTCGCGAGGACGGGGAGCTGTCCGAGCGAAAGCACGAGCAGGATGCCGATTGACTTCACCCGCAGTCCGTTCACGCTCCGGCTGTGGTTGAGTGTGGTACCACCCGCCTTGAGGTTGGATTTGACCTTCATGTCGTCCCTCCACGACTAACCTTTCAGACTCCGGCGGGCGCGTTAATGTCGCCCCGCCGTATAACGCGTAAAGGGCCGGCGGCAGGGATCACCCAATTCGTTTGTTAGGCGCTGGTATCCGGGTCGGCGGGTCGAGTGCAAGCGGGTCATCGCGCAAGGCGACTACGTCGTCATGGGGCGAACGATAAGCGGCGATATGAATGCGGGAGGACGGGCCCCTCACCTTCGGGCGCGGCCTTTGCGGCCCGCGGCTAAGCGGCGAGGAAGCTGCTTAACTCTTCCTTCACCATGTGGTAACACTCGCAGGAGGCGCGTTCCAGCCCTCGCGGGTCGATGATGCTTATCTTGCCGCGGCTGTACCGGATGAGCCCCTTCTGCTGGAGCGCGCTGGCCCGCATCGTGACGTTGGTGCGCGGCACGCCCAGCATGTGCGAGATGATTTCCTGCGTCAGCCGGAATTCGTCCGAGTGCACCCGGTCGCGCGCCACCAGCAGCCAGCGACACAATCTCTGCTCGACGGTGTGGAAGTAGTTGCACACCGCGGACTGCGAAATCTGCGAGAGTAGCGCGTGCGTGTAACGAAGCAGCACGTCCTGTAGCCGCTCGCCCCGGTTGAACTCTCTGCTGAGGGCGTCCGCCGCTATCCTCACCCCGCGTCCCTCAATCTGCACCATCACGCGGTACGGAGTTATGTTGGTCCTCAGGATCGCGGGGATGCCGACCACGCCCTCGTTGCCGACCATCGCGACCTCGATGATGCCGCCGGACTTAGTGATGGAGAGCAGAGAGAGCATGCCGCTCGTTGGGAAGTAGACGTATCTGACCCTGTCGGCAATCTCGTACAGGACTCTTCCGGGGGTAAACTCGACCGGCTCCAGTTGGGGGCGGAGCCGCTCGTAGTCGCCGCCGGGGAGTGCGGAGAGGAGGTGATTCTTCGCCGGCATCTGGGGGACGGGGGACGGGAACATAGGCACTCCTTTCGACTGAGGCAGTGAGAATGGGGCGCGGCACCGAATCCGGGTTCTTCAGGAGATACTATGACGGCAAAACTCTGCGGCGAGGTGGCGGGAGTATAACAGAGGGAAAATTTTTTGGATAGCAATAAAAGGGAGCGCCTAACCACCCGTGGGTGCAAGCCGGGGGCGGCGCGGGCGGCGGCCCGAGCGAGCCGGGTGGGGGCTCAAAACCGTCGGGGAGGCGCGCGGCAAAAAAAAAATTCTCGACGCGACTTGTAATGTCTAAATCACGACAGACGGCCCGGAAGCCGCCTGCTATAAGGTTCACGTTCTGGTCGTGCCCTCTCCTCATGAGTTTCATGAAAGCACGAGTCAGGCGCCCCAAGCCCGGTTCGACAATCTACTGCGGTATACGGTCCCGGTTCGCGCTGCGCGCCGGAGACGTAAGAGCTTTGCCAAAGGAGAAAAGCGCCGTCGCCACTTGCAGGTAGCGACAGCGCTCATTTGGACAACACAACCTCCGCCGCATCTCAGCGCCATTGGTGTATCGCCCTGACAGCACGCATCATAGCGCAAAAGCTACGGCATTCCAAAGGAAGCACTTGGCTTCGCTATTCTCATCAGATGCATGCTGCCCGCTTTGGTCTTCACCCACCCGTCGTCTTCCCACGGGGCCGAAACCCAGGCTCAAGCAGTCACACAGAATAGACTAGTGCACCGCTAATTCGCCGAAGGCCGGTTCGCAGACCTCAAGGGCCTGACCCTTTGTGTGCGCGCGAGTATGCATGGCCCGTGCCCCGCATCGCCGCGCCTTCTTGAGCCGAGAGGGGAGTCACCTAGTGGGTTACGAAATGTCTGAGCAGCCTCGCTGGTACGCCGTCCGCACGAAGCAGCACCAGGAGGAGCGCGTCCACCAGAACCTACAGGCTTGGGGGGTCGAATCCCTGAGCCCGAAGATAAGGCAGCGCCGCCTCAACGCTTTCACGGGCGTGCCCGTCTACTTCCCCAAGCCTTTATTCCCTCGCTACATTTTCGCGCGGTTCGAGCTCCGCAACTTACACAAGATAGTCTTCACCCGAGGCGTTCACAGCGTCGTCAGCTTCGACGGCGGCCCGACCGCCATCGACGACGAAATCATCACGATTATCAAGTCGCGCGTCGGCGCGGACGGCTTCGTCTCGACCGCGGAAGAGCTGCGCGAGGGCGACAGAGTCGTCATCAAAGAGGGCCCGCTGAAAGACCTCGTCGGCGTATTCGAGCGCAAGGTGAAGGACAGCGACAGGGTCATGATCCTGCTCACGGCCATTACCTTTCAGGGCCGCGTCACGGTCGCGGCAGACTGGGTCGCGAGGGCTTCGCAGACGCCTGCCGTTTGAGGCGGGCCGCGACGGTAAGGCGCCCGTTCCCCTCCGCGGGGGGCGGCGCGTGAATCATCATCTTTCGTTCGCCTGACGGGACAACGGTGCAGGGGCGGCCACGCCTCTCCGTTCCGTGGGGCGACCGTCAGTCATCCCGACCACGGCCGTTCCCGAACAGGGTTGCGCTTTTGGCGCGACATGCGGTAGCCACGTCCGCCCGCGGCCGAAGCAACGTCACGGCGCGTCCGCGCCCAGGCCCCACACAACGACTTCGAGTTCAGGTTTCGTAACCCGGCCCCGGCGGATTAAAGAGGACGCCCGCGCCGTAAGAGGAGTTAAGAGGATGACCGTCAATCACGTGCTCTCGCTGGCGGAGGTCGGCGCGGAGAACCTCTCCTACCTCGTTGACCGCTCCGCCGCCTTCGCTGCGGGCGACGACGGCGGCGCGCGTCCGCTCGAAGGGAGAATCGTCGGCGTCTACTTCCGCGGCACGTCCACGCGCACGCGCACGTCCTTCACCGTGGCGGCCATGCGGCTCGGCGCCGGCATCATTACCTACGGCCCGAACGACCTTCAAATCGCCACGGGCGAAACCGTCCCCGACACAGCCCGCGTGATGTCGGCGCACCTCGACGCGCTCGTCGTCCGCACCAACGGCCCGATTGAGGAGATGCGGGCCTTCGCCGCGCAGGACGAGATGGCGGTCGTCAACGCCATGAGCAAGAACGAGCACCCGACGCAGGCCGTCGCGGACCTCTCCACCCTCAAGGAGAACTTCGGCCGCCTCGACGGCCTGCACGTCCTCTACGTCGGCGAGGGCAACAACACCGCCGCGGCGCTGGCCCTGGCC
Source organism: Pyrinomonadaceae bacterium (assembly GCA_035941045.1). Taxonomy (GTDB): domain Bacteria; phylum Acidobacteriota; class Blastocatellia; order Pyrinomonadales; family Pyrinomonadaceae; genus QHXN01. The sequence goes on from DASZEK010000027.1 coordinate 45,853, forward strand.
GTCGGCCTGACGCCGGGCATGCGCCTGACGCTGGTCACGCCCGAAGGCTACGGGCTCGACGCGCAGATACTTGAGGCCGCGCGCGACCTCGCCGCGCGCCACGGCTCCGAGGTCGAAGAGCATCACGACGTGGACAGCCTGCCGCGGGACGTGAGCGCCGTCTACGCGACGCGCTGGCAGACGATGGGCGAGCCGAAGTCCGACCCCGACTGGCGCCGGAAGTTCGAGCCCTACTCCGTGACGCGCTCGCTGATGGAGCGCGTGTCGAAACCTTCGGGCACGATTTTTATGCACGACCTCCCGGCCGTGCGCGGCGCGGACGTGACCGACGAGGTGCTCGACGGGCCGCAGAGTCGCGCCTTCCGTCAGGCCCGCCACAAGCTCTACAGCGCGATGGCGGTGCTTGAGTGGTGCGTCGTCGGCAGGAGCCGCGCGTGCGCGCCCTGCCACTTCACGGCGACGACGGCGAACCCGGTCGTGACGCCGAGCGCGCTGAGATAGTCGGCCCGCGGGTGCCGCCGCGGGAGTGGTCTTTGAGAACGCAAGTCGAAAGGGGAGAGGGATGGGGCGTCCTTCAACGTGGGCGAATCGGTCTGGCGGCGTGAAGGTCAGAGGCGGGGCCGCCGTGAGGCTGGCCGGGGCGTTGATTCTTCTGGCGCTCATGCACCCGCCGGCCGGGGGCGTCGGCCTCGGCCCCGCGCCGCAGGGCGAAATCCTGTGGGATACGTGGGGCGTGCCGCACATCTTCGCGAAGAGTCCGGAGGGCGCCTTCCGCGGCTTCGGCCGCGCGCAGATGGAGAGCCACGGCGACCTCCTGCTGCGCCTCTACGGTCAGGCGCGCGGGCGGGCGGCCGAGTACTGGGGGCCGGGCTATCTGGAGTCGGACAAGTGGGTGCGGACGATGGGCGTGCCCGCGCGCGCGCGCCGCTGGTATGAGGCGCAGTCGCCGGGCTTCCGGCGCAACCTCGACGCCTTCGCCGACGGCATCAACGCCTACGCCGCCGAGCACCCCGAGCGCGTCGGCCCCGACTTGAAGGCGGTCCTGCCGGTCAGCGCGCCGGACGTGCTCGCCCACGCGCAGCGCGTCATCCACTTCACCTTCCTGAGCAACCCCGGCGCGGTGGCCGGGACGGCGGCCCGCTGGCCGGCGAGCGGCTCGAACGGCTGGGCCATCGCGCCGCGCCGCTCGGCGAGCGGCCACGCGCTGCTGCTGGCGAACCCGCACCTGCCCTGGTCCGACCTCTTCACCTTTTACGAGGCGCAAATCAGCGCCCCCGGCATCGACGCCTACGGGGCGACGCTCGTCGGCTTCCCCGTCCTCGCCATCGCCTTTAACGACCACCTCGGCTGGACGCACACCGTCAACACCCTCGACGGCGAAGACCTCTACGAGCTGTCGCTCGCCGAGGGCGGCTACCGCTGGGACGGGAAGACGCGACCCTTCGAGAGCGCCGACGAGGTCGTCAAGGTTAAGCAGCCCGACGGCTCTTTGACCGAAACCCGCGTCGTCGTTAAGAGCTCCGTCCACGGGCCGGTGGTGGCCGAGAAGAACGGGCGGGCACTCGCGCTGCGCGTGGCCGGGCTCGACCGCGCCGGGATGGTCGAACAGTGGTGGGACATGGCGAGGGCGAAGAACCTCGGCGAGTTCGAGGCGGCGCTCAAGCGCCTCCAGGTGCCGATGTTCAACGTCATCTACGCCGACCGGCGCGGCCACATCATGTACCTCTTCAACGGGCTGGTGCCGGTCCGCCCCAAGGGCGACTGGGCCTTCTGGAGAGGCGTCGTGCCCGGCGACACGGCCGCCACCCTTTGGACGGCCGCGCACCCTTACGCCGATTTGCCGAAGGTCGTAGACCCGCCGAGCAACTGGGTGCAGAACACGAACGACCCGCCCTGGCTGGCGACCTACCCCGCGGCCCTGGACCCCGGCAAGTTCCCGGCCTACATGTCGCCGCGCCTCCTCGACTTCCGCTCGCAACGCTCCATACGGATGCTCATGGAGGACGAGAGCGTCACGCTCGACGAGCTGGTCAAGTACAAGCACTCGACGCGCGTGGAGCTGGCCGACCGCTTGCTCGACGGCCTGCTCGCCGCCGCCAAAGAATTCGGCAGCGAGTCGGCGCGGCAGGCGGCCGGGGTGCTCGCGTCGTGGGACCGCGGCACCAACGCCGACAGCCGCGGCGCGGCGCTCTTCCTGTTCTGGGCGCGCGAGATGAAGCTCCCCTCGGCGGGCGGCGGCTTCGCGGCCCCGTGGGACGAGAAGAACCCGCTGACGACGCCGAGCGGGCTGGCCGACCCGAAGGCCGCCGCCGCCGCCCTCGACACGGCAGCCGCCAAGGTCAAGGCGGCCTTCGGCTCGCTCGACGTGGCGTGGGGCGACGTGGCGCGGCTGCGCAACGCGAAGGGCGACGGCCCCTCCAACGGCGGCCCCGGTTCTCTCGGCATCTTCCGCGTCGTCGAGTACGGGCAAGGCAAGGACGGCCGCCTGCAAGCGGGCTTCGGCGACTCTTACGTGGCCGCCGTCGAGTTCTCGAACCCCGTGCGGGCGAAGGCGCTGCTCACCTACGGCAATTCGACGCAGGCCGGCTCGCCGCACGCGGGCGATCAGTTGGAGCTGTTCAAGAGGCAGGAGATGCGCACGGTCTGGCGCAAGCGGGCCGAGGTCGAGGCCCACCTTGAGCGGCGCGAGGCCATCAGGTAGCGGCGGCAGGGCCGCGGCACGGGACGGACACCTCTGAGGGGGTTTTTGCAGATGAGTGAGACGCAACTTATCGAGGCCGTGAAGGGCGGGGCGCCCGCGGCTGTGAAGGAGGCCATCGCCTCCGGGGCGGACTTGAACGAGCAGGACGAGCAAGGCTGGACGCCCCTGTGCTGGGCGGCGGCCCGCGGCGACGCGGCGCTCGTCGCGCTGCTGCTCGACGCGGGCGCCGACGCCACGCGCGTCGGGCGCGACCAGCGGACGGCCTTCATGATTGCGCAGGCGGCGGGGCGGGCCGAGGCCGCCGCGCTCCTCAAGGAAGGGCTGCGCAAAGCCGGGGTCGAGCGGGGCGGCCTGCCGGAGCGTGCGTATTGTCGGGCTTACCCGCTGGAAGAGCTGCGCCGGTTCCCCGGCTGGCCCGAGGGCGGCGACGAAGCGGAGGTGGTCTTCCTCCACCACGACCTGACGGTGACGCGCTCCGTCTGGCGCGACTCCGGCGTGGTCTTCGACGGGGTGACGCCCGAGTGGAGAGAGTTCGTCTCTGGCGTGCTTGACTTTCACGCGCCCGACGCGTCGGGGCTCTCCGCCTAGAAAGTCTCCGGGGCGGCACTAACTTTTCCGGCCGAGCTTCCCAAAGTGACTGACAATCCCTCCACCTTCATCGAACTTCTCCGCCAGCGGGCGCGAACGCGGCCCGACGGGGTGGCCTACGTCTTCCTCGCGGACGGGGAGCGCGAAGAGCACACGCTCACCTACGGCGAGCTCGACCGACAGGCCCGCGCCATCGCCGCGCGGCTGCGCTCGGAGGGCGAGGCCGGCGAGCGCGTGCTGCTGCTCTACCCGCCGGGGCTCGATTACGTCGCGGCCTTCTTCGGCTGCCTCTACGCGGGCATGCCGGCCGTGCCGGTCTACCCGCCGCGGCCGAACAGGACGTTGCCGCGGTTGCAGGCCATCACCGAGGACGCCGCCGCGCGCTTGGCGCTGACGACGCGCGGCGTGCTCGACAGAACGTCGTCGCTGCTGGCCGAGGACGCGCGGCTCGGCTCGCTCCGCTGGCTCGCGACGGACGAGACGCCCGGCGAACTGGCCGACCGCTGGCAGGCGCCCGCCTCCGACGGCTCGGCGCTCGCCTACCTGCAATACACCTCCGGCTCGACCTCGACGCCGAAGGGCGTCATGGTCAGCCACTCCAACCTGCTCTACAACTCGGCCGACATGGACGACGGCTGGCGGCACGACGCCGACAGCGTCATCGTCTCGTGGCTGCCCCACTTCCACGACATGGGGCTCATCTACGGCATCCTTCAGCCCCTCTACAAAGGCATACGCGGCGTCCTGATGCCGCCGGCCGCCTTCCTCCAGCAGCCGTCCCGCTGGCTCGACGCCATCACGCGCCACGGCGGGACGCACAGCGCCGCGCCCAACTTCGCCTACGAGCTGTGCGTGCGCAAAGTCACGGCCGAGGAGCGCGCGGACCTCGACCTCGGCCGCTGGGCCGTGGCCGTCAACGGGGCCGAGCCCGTGCGCCGCGAGACGATGGAGCGGTTCGCCGAGGCGTTCGCGCCCGCGGGCTTTCGCCGCAGCGCCTTCTGTCCCGGCTACGGGCTGGCCGAAGCGACGCTGAAGGTCTCGGCCTCGCGACGGGCCGAGGAGCCCGCCTACTGCTCGGTCGAGACGCAGGCGCTCGCGCGCAACCTCGCCGTCGAGGCCGGGGAGGAAAGCGCCGGGGCGCAGACGCTAGTCGGCTGCGGGCGCGCGGCGCTCGCGACGACGGTCGCCATCATTAACCCCGAGACTTCGCGCGCGTGCGGCCCTGGCGAGGTCGGGGAGATTTGGGTGGCCGGGCCGAGCGTGGCGCAAGGCTACTGGAACCGCCCGGAAGAGACCGAGCGCGTCTTCGGCGCGCACGCCGAGGGCGCGGGCGGGCCGCACCTGCGCACGGGCGACCTCGGCTTCCTGCGCGGCGGCGAGTTGTTCGTCACCGGCCGCCTCAAAGACCTCATCATCATCCGCGGGCGCAACCACTACCCGCAGGACATCGAGCTGACGGCCGAGCAGAGCCACCCGGCGCTGCGACCGGGCTGCGGCGCCGCCTTCTCCGTCGAGCAGGAGGGCGCCGAGTCGTTGGTCGTCGTGCTGGAGGTCGAGCGTTCGGCGCGGCCGGAGACGGCGGCCGAGATCGTCGAAGCCGTCCGCCGGGCCGTGGCCGCCGAACACGAGCTGCACGCCTACGGCGTCGTGCTGATTAAGACCGGGAGTCTGCCGAAAACGTCGAGCGGCAAGGTTCAGCGCGCCGCCACGCGCGCGGCCTTCCTGTCGGGCAACCTCGCCGTGTTCGCCGAGAGCGTGCTGCGCGAGTCGGCCGAGGAGACGCCCGAGCCGAGCCTGACGCGCGCAGCCCTCCTCGCCCTCGACGCGGCGGAGCGCCGGGAGGCGCTTGCCGCCTACCTGCTCGGGCAGACGGCCCGCCAGTTAAGGACGCAGGCCGCGGCGCTCGACCCCGCACGGCCGCCGAGCGCCTTCGGGCTCGACTCGCTGATGGCCGTCGAGTTGGGGAACAGGCTCGGGCGTGACTTGGGCGTCGAGGTGTCGCCCGCGACGCTGCTCGGCGACGCAAGCCTTGCGGAGCTGTCCGAATCGCTGCTCGAACAACTGACGACCGCCGCCGCGACCCCTTCGCCCGTCACGAAGGGCGACGCCGACGCGGGCGCCCTCTCCTACGGCCAGCGCGCGCTGTGGTTCACCTACCAACTGGACCGCGAGAGCGCCGCCTACAACGTCATGTACGCCGCGCGCGCGCCGCGCAGCCTCGACGCGGGGCGGCTGCGTCACGCGTGGCAAGTTCTGTCCGAGCAGCACGCGGCGCTACGCGCGACTTACTCCGAGCGCGGCGGCGAGCCCCGGCAGTCGCAGGGCGGGCGCGCGTCCGCGTGGTTCGAGGAGACGGACGCATCCGGCAAAGGCGAGGCGGAGATGAGCGCGCTCCTGACCGCGGAGGGCGAGCGCCCCTTCGACCTCGAAGCCGGACCCGTCGCGCGTCTGCAACTGTTCCGCGGGGCCGAGCGCGGGGACTACCTCCTCCTGTCGATTCATCACATCGCCTGCGACTTCTGGTCGCTCGACGTACTCGCCGCCGAGCTGAGCCAACTCTACCTCGACGGGCGCGACCGCCCGGACCGGCGCCCCGAGGCGGGCTACGAAGACTTCGTGCGCTGGCAGGCGGAGATGCTCCGCGGCCCGCGCGGCGGGGAACTGTGGGACTACTGGCGCGGGCAACTGTCCGGCGAGCTGCCGGCGCTGAATCTGCCGACCGACCGGCCTCGCCCGAGCGTCCAGACCTACCGTGGCTCGACACAAAGCTTCACGCTCGACGGCGCTTTGACCCGCCGCCTGAAGGCGCTGGCGCGGGCCGAGGGCTGTACGCCCTTCATGACGCTGCTCGCCGCCTTCCAGGTGCTCCTCTCGCGCTACACGGGGCAAGACGATATCCTCGTCGGCTCGCCGACGACGGGGCGCAGCCGCCCGGAGTTCGCCGACGTGGTCGGCTACTTCGTCAACCCCGTCGTCCTGCGCGCGCGACTCTCCGGCGACCCGACCTTCCGCTCGTTCCTCGGCCAAGTGCGGCGGACGGTGCTCTCCGCGCTCGCGCATCAGGACTACCCCGTCGCGCTACTCTCGGAGAGGCTTCAGCCGGTGCGCGACCCCTCGCGCTCGCCGCTGTTTCAGGTGACCTTCGCGTGGGACAAGCTGCAACGGCTGAGTGGCGAGAGCGGCGCCCTCGAAACACTCTTCTGGAAGCAGGGCGGCGCGCCTTTCGACCTGATGATGTCGGTGCTCGAATCCGGCGAGTCGCTCGTCGTCCACCTGCACTACAACTCCGACCTCTTCGACGACGAAACGGTCGCGCGCTTCGGCACGCACTACCGGACGCTGCTCGAAGGCATCGCCGACGAGCCCGGCGGTCATGTCTCGGCCCTGCCGCTGCTGTCGGCGCCGGAGCGGCGGCAACTCCTCGTTGAGTGGAACGAGACACGCGTGGAGTTCGGCGAACGCGCGACGGCCCCGCGACAGTTCGAGGCCCGCGCCGCCGCGACGCCCGACGCCGTCGCAGTCGTCTCGGGCGAAACCTCCATCACCTACGGCGAACTGAACGCCTCGGCCAACCGGCTCGCGCGCCGCCTGAAGGCGCTCGGCGTCGGCCCGGAGGTGCGAGTCGCCGTCTGCCTCGAACGCTCCGCGGAGACGGTCCTGAGCGCACTCGCCGTCTCGAAGGCCGGCGGCGCCTACGTCCCGCTCGACCCCTCGAACCCGAAGGACAGGCTGGCCTTCATGCTCGAAGACGCGCGGGCGCGGGTGGCGATTGCGGGCGCGTCGGTGGCGAGCGAGTTGGGCCTGAGCGGGGCGCGTCTCGTCTGCTTCGAGAAAGACTGGGAAGAGATTAGCCGCCGCGAGAGCGCGGCGAACCTCCCGGCCGAGGCCGAGGCCGACAACCTCGCCTACGTCATCTACACCTCGGGCTCGACCGGCCAGCCCAAGGGCGTGCAGGTCAGCCACGCGGCGCTGTCGAACCTCGTCCACTGGACGCGGCACGCCTTCGGCCTGACCTCGTCCGACCGCGCGACTCTCCTCGCGGGCGTCGGCTTCGACGCCTCCGTCTGGGAGATGTGGCCGGCCCTGACATGCGGGGCGAGCCTCCACCTGCCGGACGACGAGACGCGCACCTCGCCGGGGCGGCTGCGCGACTACCTCGTGGCGCGCGGCATCACCTTCACCTTCCTGCCGACGCCGCTGGCCGAGAGCGTCATTTCGCTGACGTGGCCCGCGGGCGCGGCCCTGCGCGTCATGCTGACGGGCGGCGACCAACTGCACCGTTACCCGCCGGACTCGCTCCCGTTCGCGCTGGTGAACAACTACGGCCCGACCGAGAACGCGGTGGTCGCCACCTCCTGCCTCGTCCCGCCGCGCGACGACGCGGGGGCGCCGCCGCCCATCGGCCGCCCCGTAGCCAACGTCAAACTCTACATACTGGACGCGCGCCGGCAGCCGGTCCCCGCGGGCGTCGCGGGCGAACTCTACGTCGGCGGCGCGAGCCTCATGCGCGGCTACCTGAACCGGCCCGCGCTGACGGCGGAAAAGCTCGTCCCCGACCCGTTCTCTCTGGAGCCGGGCGCGCGCATGTACCGGACCGGCGACCTCGGCCGCCACCTGCCCGACGGCAACATCGAATACCTCGGCCGCCTCGACCATCAGGTGAAGGTCAGGGGCTTCCGCATCGAGCTGGGAGAGATAGAGGCCGCGCTGTCGGGCGTCGAGGGCGTGCGCGCCTGCGCCGTCGAGGCGAGGGGGGACGGGCCCGGCGAGAAGCGTCTGGTGGCTTACGTCGTCCCCGACAGCGGCTGCGCGCCGACGGTGGGCGAGATGCGCGCGGCTCTGAAAGAGCGGCTGCCGGAGTACATGGTGCCGTCGGCGTTCGTCACGCTGGGCGAGTTGCCGCTGACGCCGAACGGGAAGGTGGACCGCAAGGCCCTGCCCGCGCCCGATTGGGACGGCGAGACGGCCGCCGGGCACGTCGCGCCGCGCACCCCGGTCGAAGAGGTGCTGGCGAAGATTTGGGGCGAAGTGCTCGGGCGCGAGCGGGTCGGGGTCGAAGAGAATTTCTTCGAGAGGGGCGGACACTCGCTGCTGATGGGGCAGGTCATCGCGCGCGCGCAGGAGACGCTACAGGTCGGACTGTCGCTGCGCGCCTTCCTCGAAGCGCCGACGGTCGCGGGGCTGGCCGGGCGGGTCGAGCAGGCGGCGCGGGCCGCGGGGCTCAACGTCGAGAGGGTCGCGCAGCTCTGGCTAATGGTCGAGCAGCTTTCCGCCGCCGAGGTCGAGGCGGCGCTGCATCAGGACTCCCTTCTTTAGAACAGGCGACGTGACAATGAGCGCAGTCTCAGACAAAAAACGCGAGTTGCTGGCTCGCCTACTCAGGGAAGAGGGACTGACCGCGGCGCGCGGCATCGAGCGCCGCGGCGCGGCCGACTCCTACGAACTGTCGTCGGCGCAACAGCGCCTCTGGTTCCTCGAACAGTTCGCGCCGGGCTGCGCGGCCTACAACATCCCGGCCGCCTTCCGCCTGACGGGCCGCCTCGACGCCGAGGCGCTGAGGCGGAGCCTCGCCGGGGTTGTCCGTCGCCACTCGGTGCTGCGCGCGCGCTTCGCGGCGGCGGGCGCGAGGCCCGCGCAGTTCGTGGCCCCGGAACTGGACCTACAGCTACAAGTCACGGACCTCTCAGGGCTCGACGCGGGGGCGCGCGAGGCCGAGGCGCTGCGTCTCATCGGCGAGGAGTCGCGCCGCCCGTTCGACCTCGCGAGGGGGCCGCTCGTGCGCGCGGGCCTGCTGCGGCTCGGCGCCGAGGAGCACTTCCTGTTCCTGACGCTCCATCACATCGTCGCCGACGGCTGGTCGCTCGGCCTCCTGCTGAAAGAGACGGCCGCGCTCTACGAGGCGGAGACGACGGGGCGCGCGGCCCCGCTCGCCGAACTGCCCGTGCAGTACACGGACTACGCGCACTGGGAGCAGGAGCGTCTGCGCGGCGGGGCGCTCGAAGGGCAGCTCGCCTACTGGCGCCGACATCTGGCCGGGGCGCCGCCCACGCTCAACCTGCCGACCGACCGCACGCGGCCAGCGGCGCAGAGCTTCCGCGGCGCGCGCCTCGACTTCCGTTTAAGCGCGGAGCTGTCGGACGCCCTCCGCTCGCTCTCGCGCCGGGAGGGCTGCACGCTCTTCATGACGCTGCTCGCGGGCTTCCAGTCCCTCCTCGCGCGCTACACCGGGCAGCACGACATCGTCGTCGGCACGCCGGCCGCCAACCGCCGGCTTGAGACGGAACCGCTCATCGGCCTGTTCGTCAACACGCTGGCGCTGCGCACGGACCTCTCCGGCGACCCCACGTTCCGCGACGTGCTCGCGCGCGTGAGAGAGGTGACGGCCGAGGCGCACGCCAATCAGGATGTCCCGTTCGAGCGGCTGGTCGAAGAGCTTCAGCCCGAGCGCGAGCTGAGCCATTCGCCGCTCGTGCAGGTGATGTTCGCCATGCAGAGCGCGGCGTCGCTGGAACTGCCCGGCCTCGACGCCTCGCCCGCGGACGTGCACAACGGGACGGCGAAGTTCGACCTGCTCCTCTCGATGGCCGAGGCCGACGGCGGCCTGACCGGCACACTCGAATACAGCACCGACCTCTTCGACGCCGCCACCGCCGAGCGCATGCTCGGCCACTTCCGCACCCTTCTCGAAGCGTGCGCCGCGGACCCGTCGCGGCCACTCGGCGCGCTGCCGATGCTGACCGCGCCGGAGCGCCGCCGCCTGCTCGTCGAGTGGAACGACACGGCCGCGCCGTACCCCGCCGATACCTGCGTCCACGAACTGTTCGAGCGGCAGGCCGCGCTGACGCCCGACGCCCTGGCCCTCGTCTTCGAGGGCGAGCGCCTGAGCTACCGCGAGCTGAACGAGCGCGCGAACCGGCTGGCGCGCTGTCTGCGGCGGCGCGGCGTCGGCCCCGACGTGATGGTGGGCCTGATGGTTGAACGCTCGGCCGAGATGGTCGTCGGCGTGCTCGCCATCCTCAAGGCCGGCGGCGCCTACCTGCCGCTCGACCCCTCTTACCCGGCCGAGCGCCTCGCCTTCATGCTCGCCGACAGCGCCGCGCCCGTCCTCCTCACGCAGCGGCACCTGCGCGAGCGCTGCGCCGGGCTCGACGCCGAGGTGCTGTGCCTGGATGCAGACTGGGAGGGGAACGTCGCCGCGGAGAGCGCCGAGAGCCTTCCCGTTAACGTCGGCGCCCGCAACCTCGCCTACGTCATCTACACCTCGGGCTCGACCGGCGTCCCCAAGGGCGTGCAACTCCCGCACGGCGCGCTCAACAACTTGGTCAACTGCATGCGGCGCCTCTGCCCCCTGACCGGGGAGGACGCGTGGCTCGCCGTCACCTCGCTCTCCTTCGACATCGCGACGCTGGAGTTATTCCTGCCGTTAGTGTCGGGCGCGCGCATAGAGTTGGTGAGCCGCGAGACGGCCGCCGACGGGCTCGCGCTGGGCCGGCTCGTGCGCGCCCGCGGCGCGACCATCATGCAGGCGACGCCCGCGACGTGGCGGATGATGGTCGAGGCCGGCTGGGAGGATGCGCCGGGGCTGCGTGTAATCAGCGGCGGCGAGGCGCTGGCCCCCGAACTGGCGCGGCAACTTCAGGCGCGCGGCTGCCGCGTGTGGAACATCTACGGCCCGACCGAGACGACCATCTATTCAATCGGCTCGCAGGTGGAGGAGGGCGCGCAGATTGTCACCATCGGCAGGCCGCTCGACAACACGCAAGTTTACCTGCTCGACCCGAGCATGAGGCCCGTGCCCGTCGGCGTGGTCGGCGAAATCTACATCGGCGGCGCGGGCCTCGCGCGCGGCTACCTGAACCGGCCCGCGCTGACGGCCGAGCGGTTTGCTCCCGACCCGTTCTCCACGGAGCCCGGCGCCCGCCTCTACCGCACGGGCGACCTCGCGCGCTTCCTGCCGGACGGGCGCGTAGACTACCTCGGCCGCGCCGACAACCAGATCAAGATTCGCGGCCACCGCATCGAGTTGGGCGAGGTGGAGGCGGCGCTCGACTCCCACCCCTCGGTGTTACGGTCCGTGGTCGTCGCCCGCCGTGACTCGCCGGGCGACGCCCGCCTTGTCGCCTACGTCGTCGCCGGGGAAGGGGCGCGGCCCGAGGGGGCTGCCCTGCGCGCCTACATTCAGGAGAGGCTGCCTGCCTACATGGTGCCGTCGGCCTTCGTCGTGCTCGACTCTCTGCCGCTGACGCCGAACGGGAAGGTTGACCGCAAGGCGCTGCCCGCGCCCGATTGGGACGGCGAGACGGCCGAGCGCGTCGCGCCGCGCACCCCGGTCGAAGAGGTGCTGGCGGGCGTCTGGTCGCAGGTGCTCGGCGTCGCCGAGGTCAGCGTCAACGATAACTTCTTCGAGAGGGGCGGCCACTCGCTGTCCGCCACGCAGCTCGTCGCGCGGGTGCGCGAAGTGTTCGGCGTGGAGCTGCCGCTGCGCCGCCTCTTCGAGTCGCCGACCCTCGCCGACGTGGCCGAGGCCGTGGCGGCGCTACTCCAGCAGGGGCAGGGGCCGGAGGACGTGCCTCTCGAAGCGGGCGCGCGCGACGCCGACGCGGCGCCCTCGTTCTCGCAGCAACGGCTGTGGTTCCTCGAACAACTGACGCCGGGCGCGTCCGCTTACAACATCGCCGGGGCGCTGCGCCTGCGCGGCCGGCTCAACGCGGCGGCGCTCCGGCAGGGCCTCGACGAGATAGTGCGCCGCCACGAGGCGCTGCGCACCACGTTCCGCGCGACCGCGGACGGGCGCGCGGCGCAGGTCGTCGCCCCCCGGCTGGCCTTGACGCTGCCGCTGGTGAGTCTGGAGGGGTTGCCGGCCGAGGCGCGCGAGGCGCAGGTCAGTCGGCTCGCCGCCGAGGACGCCCGCCGCCCCTTCGACCTCGCGAGGGGGCCGCTCCTGCGCTGCCTCCTGCTCCGGCTCGACGAGCGCGAGCACGTGCTGATGATCAACGCGCACCACATCATCAGCGACGGCTGGTCGATGAGCATCCTCGCGCGCGAGCTGACGCGCCTCTACGGCGCGTTCGCCACGGGCGAGCCGTCGCCGCTCGCCGAGCTGCCCGTGCAGTACGCCGACTTCGCCGCCTGGCAGCGCCGCCGTTTGCAGGGGCCGGCGCTTGAGTCGCAGCTCGCCTACTGGCGGCAGCGGCTCGGCGGCGCGGCCCCCGCGCTCGAACTGCCCACCGACCGGCCGCGCCCGCCCGTCCAGACCTTCGAGGGCGCGCGCCAAACCCTCGTGCTATCGCCGGAGGCGACCGCCGCGCTCAAGTCGCTCGGCCGCGGCGAGGGCGTGACGCTCTTCATGACGCTGCTCGCAGGCTTCGGCGCGCTGCTGCACCGCCTGACCGGGCAGGAAGACATCGTCATCGGCTCGCCCATCGCGGGGAGGACGCGCGCCGAGGTCGAGAACCTCATCGGCTTCTTCGTCAACACGCTGGCGCTGCGCACGGACCTCTCCGGCGACCCCACGTTCCGCGACGTGCTCGCCCGCGCGAGGGAGACGGCGCTGGGCGCCTACGCCCATCAGGAGTTGCCCTTCGAGAACCTTCTCGAAGCCTTGCAGCCCCGGCGCGACCTGAGCCGCACGCCGCTCTTTCAGGTCTTCCTCAACCTCCTCAACTTCGAGGAGGGCGCCTTCGACCTGCCGGAGTTGAAGGTCGAGCTGCTGCCGCTCTCCGAGGTCGAGGCGAAGTTCGACCTGACGCTCTACGCGGCGGAGGAGGGCGGGCGCCTCAAGCTCGACCTCGTCTACAACGCCGCCCTCTTCGGCCGCGCGCGCGCCGCGCAGATGTTGGAGCAGCTCGGCCGCATGCTCGCCGACGCGGCGCGCAGCCCGGAGACGAAGGTTTCGCAACTCTCGCTGCTGACCGCCTCGTCCGCGGAGGTCCTGCCGGACCCGTCGCTGCCGCTGCGCGCCGACTGGGACGGCCCCGTCCACGAGCAGTTCGCGCGGCGGGCCGCGCGCCTCCCGCTGCACACGGCCGTCGCCGACCCGCACCTGACCTACACTTACTCCGAACTCGACGCCCGCGCCAACCGGGTGGCCCACTACCTCTCGGCGCGCGGGGTCGGCCGCGAGGACGTGGTCGCCATCTACGCCCACCGCAGCGCGCCGCTGGCCGTCGCGCTGCTCGGCGTGCTCAAGGCGGGCGCCTCATTCGTTATCCTCGACCCGGCCTACCCGGCGGCCCGCCTGCGCTGCTACCTCGAACTGGCGAGGCCCAAGGGCTGGATAGAGCTGGAGGCGGCCGGACGCCCCGACGAGTCGCTGCACGAATACGCGGCGTCGCTCGCGTGCCGTCTGACGCTCCCGCGCACGGCCGACGGGCCCGACGAGCTCGACGCTTACCCTGCGGACGGCCTCGGCGGCGTCGCCGTCGGGCCGGAGGCGACGGCCTACTTCGCGTTCACTTCCGGCTCCACGGGCGTGCCCAAGTGCGTCGTCGGCCCGCACGGCTCGCTGGCGCACTTCGCCGCGTGGGCGGCCTCGGAGTTCGGCGTCGGCAACTCGGACCGCTTCAGCGTCCTCTCCGGGCTCGCGCACGACCCGCTGCACCGCGACATCTTCACGCCGCTCCAGGTGGGGGCCGCCGCCTGCTTCCCCGACCCGGAGGAGATGAGCATCCCCGGCCGCCTCGCCGCGTGGATGAGGCGGCAGCAGATAACCGTCTCGAACCTGACGCCGGCCATGGGACAGGTGCTCACGCAGGAGGTGGCGGGGGCGGACGCGCCCGAGCTGCCGACGCTGCGCCGCGTCTTCTTCATCGGCGACGTGCTGACGCGGCGCGAGGTGGCGCGTCTGAGGCGGCTGGCGCCCGCCGCCGCGGTCGTCAACCTCTACGGCGCGACCGAGACTTCGAGGGCCGTCAGCCATTACGTCGTGCCCGAGTTTGCTTCCGAGGAGGAGGCGACGGCGGGCCGCACCGACCGCGGCAAGGAGATTCTGCCTCTCGGCCGGGGCATCGCGGGGGTGCAACTGCTCGTGCTGAACGCCGCGGGCGGGCTCGCGGGCGTCGGGGAGCCGGGCGAAATCTATTTCCGCAGCCCGCACCTCGCCAAAGGCTACCTGCGCGACGAGGCGCTGACGCGCGAGCGCTTCGTCACCAGCCCTTTCACCGGCGACCCGGCGGACCGGCTCTACAGGACGGGCGACCTCGGGCGCTACCTGCCCGACGGCAACGTCGAGCCGCTCGGGCGGGCCGACCAGCAGGTGAAGATTCGCGGCTTCAGGGTCGAGCTGGGTGAGATAGAAGCCCTGCTCGGCCAGCACCCGAGCGTCGGCGAAAACGCCGTCGTCGCGCGCGAAGACGCGCCGGGCGAGAAGCGCCTCGTGGCCTACGTCGTCCCCGCCGTCGAAGGGGCGGCGGACGCCGCCGAGCTGCGACGACACCTGCGCGAACGCCTGCCGGCCTACATGGTGCCCTCCTTCTTCGTGACGCTCGAACAGCTCCCGCTGACGCCGAACGGCAAGCTCGACCGCCGCGCCCTGCCCGCGCCCGAGCGGCTCGCCGCCGCGCCGGGCGGCGACGACGCCGAGCCGCTCAGCGCCGCCGAAGAGATTCTTGCCGCGACGTGGGCCGAGGTGCTGGGAGTCGAGAGCGTCGGGCGCGACGACAACTTCTTCGACCTCGGCGGCCACTCGCTGCTGGCCCTGCAAGTCATGGCCCGCGTCTCGGAGCGGCTGCGCGTCGAGCTGCCGCTGCGCGCGCTCTTCGAGTCGCCGACGGTCGGCGAGCTGGCCGGAGCGGTCGAGCGAGCGCGCGGCACTCAGCCGCCCGCGGCCCCGCCCGTGACGCCGTCGCCGCGCGGGGAATCACAACCGCTCTCGTTCGCGCAACAGCGCCTCTGGTTTCTGGAGCAGCTACAGCCGGACTCGGGCGTCTACAACATCCCCGGCGCGGTCCGCCTCCACGGCTGGCTCAACGCGGCGGCGCTCCGCCAGGCCCTCAACGAGATAGTGCGCCGCCACGAGGCGCTGCGGACGACTTTCCCCGCCGCGGGCGACCAGCCTTCGCAGGTCATCGCGCCGTCCCTCGTGCTCGACCTGCCGCTGACGGACCTCAGGCACCTGCCCCTCGACGCGGCCGAGGCCGAGGCCCGCAGGCTGATGGCCTCGGAAGGCCGCCGGCCGTTCGACCTCGCGGCCGGGCCGCTCGTGCGCGCGCGCCTGCTGCGCCTCTCCCAAGGCGAGCACATCCTGCACGTCACGATTCACCACATCGTCTCCGACGCGTGGTCGCTCGGCGTGCTGGTGCGGGAGCTGAATGAGCTCTACGCGGCGGCCGTCGAAGGCCGCCCCACCGCACTCGCGGAGCTGCCCGTGCAGTACGCCGACTACGCCGCGTGGCAGCGCCGCCGCTTGCAGGGCGAAGTCCTTGAGACGCAGCTCGCCTACTGGACGCGCAGGCTCGGCGGCGAACTGCCCGCGCTTGAGCTGCCGACGGACATGCCGCGCCCGGCCGCGCAGACCTTCCGCGGCGCGCGCCTCCACTTCGCGCTCCCGCGCGAGTTGTCCGCGCACCTCAACCTCCTCTGCCGGCGCGAGGGCGTGACGCCCTTCATGCTCTTCCTGACGGCCTTCAAGGTGCTGCTCCACCGCTACACGGGGCAGCGCGACATCCTGGTCGGCACGCCGGTCGCGGGCCGCACGCGGCGCGAGACGGAAGGGCTCATCGGCTTCTTCGTCAACACGCTCGTCATGCGCAGCGAGGTGTCGGGCGGGGAGAGCTTCCGCGAACTGCTCGGGCGGGTGCGCGAGTCCGCGCTCGAAGCCTACGCGCACCAGGAGTTGCCGCTCGAAAGGCTCGTCGAGGAGTTGCGCCTCGCGCGCGACCTGAGCCGCGAGGCGCTCTTCCAGGTGATGTTCGTCATGCAGAACACGCCGCCGCCGGCCCCGGCGCTGCCCGGCCTCACGCTGGAGCCGCTTCAGACCGACAACGGCACGTCGAAGTTCGACCTGCTGCTCTCGCTCGCCGAGCGCGGCGGCGCCTTCGAGGGCTATCTGGAGTACAGCACCGACCTCTTCGAGGAGGCGACGGCCGCGCGCGCCCTCGGCCACTTCGAGACGCTGCTGCGGGGCGCCGCCTCAGACCCCGGCCTGAGCGTCGGCGAACTCCCGCTGATGACCGAGGGCGAAAGCCGCCTGCTCCTCGCGAAATGGAACGCGACCGGCGCCGACTACGACCTCGACGACTTCATCCACCGCCGGTTCGAGCGGCAGGCCGCGCTGACGCCCGACGCCTTGGCCCTCGTCTTCGAGGGCGAGCGCCTGAGCTACCGCGAGCTGAACGAGCGCGCCAACCGGCTGGCACACCGGCTGCGCTCGCAGGGCGTCGGCCCGGAGAGCCTGGTCGGCATCCTGATGGAGCGTTCAATCGAGATGGTCGTCGCCATCTACGCCATCCTCAAGGCGGGCAGCGCCTACGTGCCGCTGGAGCCGAGCTACCCCGAAGAGCGGCTCGCCTACGTCGTCGAGGACGCGCGGCTCGGCCTCGTGCTGACGCAGGAGAGGTTCGCAGGCAGGCTCGGAGAGTCACCGGCGCGCGTGCTCGTGCTCGACGGCGAATGGGCGGGCGAGAGCTTCAGCCGCGCCAACCCCGCGCCGACCCTCGAAGGCGACAACCTCGCCTACGTCATCTACACCTCGGGCTCGACCGGCAGACCGAAGGGCGCGATGAACACGCACCGCGCCGTCTGCAACCGCCTGCTCTGGATGCAGGATGAGTACCGGCTCACGCCCGACGACCGCGTCCTCCAGAAGACGCCCTTCAGCTTCGACGTGTCGGTCTGGGAGTTCTTCTGGCCGCTGATGACGGGGGCGACGCTGGTCGTCGCGCGACCGGGCGGGCACCAGGAGAGCGCCTACCTCGTCGGCGCCATCAACGAGCACCGCATCACCACGATTCACTTCGTGCCCTCGATGCTCCAGGCGTTCCTCGAAGACCCCGGCCTCGACTCCTGCGTCTCCCTGCGCCGCGTCATCTGTAGCGGCGAGGCGCTGCAATACGAGCAGCAGGAGCGGCTGCTTGCGCGCCTCGCGACCGGCCTGCACAACCTCTACGGCCCCACCGAGGCGGCCATCGACGTGACGTTCTGGGAGTGCGGCGGCGGCGAGCGCCGCGTCGTGCCCATCGGCCGCCCCGTCGCCAACACGCAAATCTACGTCCTCGACGCGGGGCTGCGCCCGGTGCCCGTCGGGATAGCGGGCGAGTTGCACATCGGGGGCGTGCAGTTGGCGCGCGGCTACCTGAACCGCCCCGGCCTGACGGCCGAACGCTTCATCCCCGACCCGTTCTCCACCGAGCCCGGCGCGCGCATGTATAAGACGGGCGACCGCGCCCGCTACCTCCCCGACGGCGCCGTCGAATATCTGGGCCGCCTCGACAATCAGGTGAAGCTCAGGGGCTTCCGCATCGAGCTGGGCGAGGTGGAGGCGGCGCTCAGGCAGGACGCGCGCGTGCGCGAATGCGTCGTCGTGGCGCGCGAGGAGGCGCCGGGCGACGCGCGCCTCGTGGCCTACTACGTCGCCTCGGGCGCCGCGGCGCCGGAGGCGGGCGAGCTGCGCGAGTCGCTGAAGGGCAAGCTGCCGCCCTACATGGTGCCGTCGGCCTTCGTCGCGCTCGACTCGCTGCCGCTGACCACGAGCGGCAAGGTTGACCGCAAGGCGCTGCCCGCGCCGGGTGCGCCCGAGGCGGCCGGGGGCTACACGGCCCCGCGCGGCCAACTCGAAGAGATTCTGGCCGACACGATGGCCGGCGTGCTGATGCTCGAACGCGTCGGGGCGGACGACAACTTCTTCGACCTCGGCGGCCACTCGCTGCTGGCGACGACTTTTCTGAACCGCGTCCGCGACACCTTCGGCGTCGCGCCGCCGCTCCGGCGCCTGTTCGAGACGCCGACGGTGGCCGCGCTCGCGCCGCTCGTCGAGGCCGCGCTGTCGGGCGGAGACGCCGAGCCGCTGCCGCCCATCGAGCCCGCGGAGCGCGGGCGCGGCATCCCGCTCTCGTTCGCGCAGGAGAGGCTGTGGGTCCTCGACCAGTTGACGCCGGGCGGCCACACCTACAACGAGCACACGGCCATCCGCCTGACCGGCGCGCTCAACCTGCCGGCACTCGAACAGAGCCTCGGCGAAATCGTGCGTCGTCACGAGGTGCTGCGCACCACATACGCCACCGAGGGCGGGCGCCCCGTGCAGAACGTCACCCCGGCGCGCACGCTCCTGCTGCCGCTCGTTGACCTCTCGCGGCTGCCGCGCGCCGAATCCGAGGCGATAGTCGCGCGGCTCGCGGCCGAGGAGCCGCGCCGCCCCTTCGACCTGAGGCGCGGCCCCGTCGTGCGCAGCTCCCTGCTGCGCCTCGGCGAGCGCGAGCACGTCTTGCTCCTCAGCCTGCACCACATCGCCTTCGACGGCTGGTCGAACGCCGTTCTGGTGCGCGAGGCGGCGGCGCTCTACGAGTCGTTCGCCGCGGGCGAGCCGTCGCCGCTCGCGGAGCTGCCCGTGCAGTACGCCGACTACGCCGCGTGGCAGCGCCGCTCGGCCGAGGGCGAAGGCATGGAGCCACACCTCCGCTACTGGCGTCGGCAGCTCGACGGCCCGCCGCCGCCCCTCATGCTGCCGACGGACCGGGAGCAGGAGGTGCGCGGCGCGGCCGGCGCGAGCCTGCCCGTAGCCCTCCCGGCCTCCCTCGCCGACGACCTTAAGGTGCTCAGCCGGCAGGAGCGCGTCACGCTCTTCATGACCTTGATGGCGGCCTTCAAGGTGTTGCTCCACTCCTACTCGGGCCAGCTCGACCTCGTCGTCGGCACCAACGTGGTGAACCGCGGGCGCAGCGAGACGGAGGGGCTCATCGGCTTCTTCATCAACCTGCTCGCGCTGCGCACGGACCTCTCCGGCGACCCCACGTTCCGCGAACTGCTCGCCCGCGAGCGCGAGGTGACGTTGAAGGCGCTGGCGCACCAGGAATTACCCTTCGCCAAGCTCATCAGCGACCTGAAGCTCGACCGCGGCGTGCACCTGACGCCGCTGGCCCGCGCGCTGATGCAACTCCAGACTGCCCCGCGTGCCGCGCTCGAACTGCCGGGGCTCGAACAGCAGTTCCTCGATGTCGGCGTGGCCGCCACCCCTTTCGAGCTGGTCCTCAACCTGCTGGACGGTGAAGAGGGGCTGGTCGGCTCGTTCCTCTACAGCACGGAGGTCTTCGACGCGGCGACCGTCGCCTCGATGGCCGAGCGTTACGCGCTGCTGCTGCGCACGCTGCCGGCGAAGCCCGACCTGCGCCTGCGAGAGCTGGTCGAGTTGCTGCGCGAGGACGAGCGGCGGCGGCTGACCCGGCAGCGCGAGGAGTTCAAGAGCGACCGCCGCGCCAAGCTGAAGCAAGTCAAGCTTCAACCCGTGGTCCTGCCCGACTGAGAAGCGCGGTTCCCCAACACCTTGACCTTTGAACCTACGCCGAGAGGCGAAAGGAAGCGAACTAATGTCAGAGGAGATAGTCGAGAGCTTTCAACTCTCGCCCCAGCAGGAGCGCCTGTGGCCGCTACAGGGCGGGCGGTACGCGACGGCCTACCGCGCTCAGTGCGCCGTCCGGGTCGAGGGGGCGCTCCGGCCGGAAGTGTTGGAGGCGGCGTTGGCCGAGGTCGTCGCCCGCCGCGAGATACTGCGGACCGTCTTTCGCACGGCGCCGGGCATGTTCCTCCCGCTTCAGGCCGTCGCGGGCCGCCCGCCCGCACTCCGGCGCGTTGACCTCTCCGGCCTCAGCGCGGCCGAGCAGGGGACGCGCCTCGGGGAACTCTTCGAGGAGGCCGGGAGGCAGAGCTTCGACCTCGCGCGCGGTCCGCTCCTCGACCTCGCGCTCGTCAGGCTGGCGGCCGACAGCCACACGCTCCTTATCACGCAGCCCGCGATGTGCGCCGACGGCGCGTCGCTGGGCCTGCTCGTCGCCGAACTCGGCCGCGTCTATGAGGCGCTGGCCGCGGGTCGGCCCGCGGCCGACGCCTACGCGGGAGACGAGGACGAGCCGGTTCAGTACGTGGTCGTCGCTCAGTGGCTAAACGAGTTGCCGGGGACGGAGGACGCGCGGCCGGGCCGGGATTACTGGCGTCAGCAGGAGGCGCCGGGCGCGACGGGGCCGAGGCTGCCTTTCGACAAGGGCGAGTCCGGTGTGGAGTTCGCGTGGGAGGTCGTCCCCGTCGCCCTGAGTGCCGAGTTGGGCGCCGCGCTCGACGGCGCGGCGGGGCGGCACGGGGCTTCGGCTTCGGACTTCCTGCTCGCTTGCTGGCAAGTCCTGCTCTGGCGCCTGACGGGGCAGACGGACGTGGTTGTCGGCGCGGGCTTCGACGGGCGCGGCGGCGAGGGGCTGGAGGATGTGCTCGGCCCGCTCACGAAGTACCTGCCGCTGCGCGCGCAACTGGACGAAGACGAGCCGTTCGCCTCCGTCCTCAAACGCACCGCGCAGGACTCGCGTCAGGCGGCAGACTGGCAGGAGTGTTTCACGTGGGGTCAGGCGGGCGAACAGTCCCTCCCCGTCTGCTTTGATTACGAGGCGCGGCCGGCCGTGTTCGAGGCCGCCGGCTTGCGCTTCAGCGTCGTCACGCAGTACGCCTGCCCCGACCGCTTCGCGCTGAAACTCTCGTGCGCCCGCCGGGGCGACGCGCTCGGCGCGGAGTTCCACTACGACCCGGCCCGCTTCGAGCGCGGTGACGTGGAGCGGCTGGCCGGACAGTTTAACGCGCTGCTCGCGAGCGCCGCCGCGAACCCCTCGGCCCCCCTGGGCGCGCTCGACGCCGTGAGCGAAGCCGAGCGCCGCGCGCTGCTCGTCGAGTTCAACCGCACGGCGTGCGACTACCCGTCCGACCTCTGCCTTCACGAGCTGTTCGAGGCGCAGGCCGCGCGCCGCCCCGAGGCCGTGGCGGTCGTCTGCGGCGCGCGGCAGGTGAGCTACGGCGAGCTGAACGCGCGCGCCGACCGGCTCGCGCGCGAGCTGCGCGCGGCGGGCGTCGGCGCCGAGTCCTTCGTCGCCGTCCTGATGGAGCGTTCGGTCGAGATGGTCGTCGCGCTGCTCGGCGCGCTCAAGGCGGGCGCGGCCTACGTGCCCCTCGACCCGGAATACCCGGCCGAGCGCCTCGCCTTCATCCTCGGCGACACGCGCTCGCAGGTCGTGCTGACTCAGCCCCACCTGCTCTCCGCCCTGCCGGGACAAGGGGCCGAAGTCATCTGTCTCGACGCCGAGGCCGCGCCGGGAGACGACCCCGGCGGCGACCTCCCGCGCGTCGCGTCGGCCGACAGCCTCGCCTACGTCATTTATACGTCGGGCTCGACGGGCAATCCGAAGGGCGTGATGGTCGGGCACCGGGCCATCTGCAACCACATGCTCTGGCTGGCCGAGATGCTCGGCCTGAGCGAGTCCGACGTGGTTCTGCAAAAGACCCAGTGCAGTTTCGACGCGTCGGTGAGCGAGTTCTTCGCGGCGCTGATGTCGGGCGCGCGGCTGGTGATGGCACAGCCCGGCGGGCACCGCGACGCGGCCTACCTCGCCGCCCTCGTGGCGCAAGAGCGCGTCACCGTGCTGCAACTCGTCCCCTCGATGCTGAGGGTCCTGCTCGAAGAGCCGGGGCTGAAGAACTGCGCCTCGCTGACGCGCGTCATCTGCGCCGGGGAGGCCCTGCCGGTCGAGCTGCGCGAGCGGTTCGAGGCGCTGCTGCCTGCGCGCCTCTTCAACCTCTACGGCCCCACCGAGGCCGCCATCGACGCCACCGGCTGGGACTGCCGCGACAGGGTGGGGCGTCCGGTCGTTCCCATCGGGCGGCCCGTCAGCAACACGCAAGCCTACGTCCTCGACGCGTCAATGCGTCCGGCGCCCGCGGGCGCAAGTGGGGAGCTTTACCTCGGCGGCGCGGGGCTGGCGCGCGGCTACCTGAACCGGCCCGGCCTCACGGCCGAGCGGTTCATCCCCGACCCGTTCTCCACGGAGCCGGGCGCGCGCCTCTACCGCACGGGCGACCTCGCCCGCCACCTCCCCGAAGGCGCGCTCGAATTCCTCGGCCGCGCCGACGACCAAGTGAAGATTCGCGGCTTCCGCATCGAGCCGGGCGAAATCGGCTCGGCCCTCAAGCGTCACGCGGCCGTCGGCGAAGCGGTCGTCACCTCCCGCGAGGACGAGCACGGCAATAAGCGTCTCGTCGCTTACGTCGTCCCGAAGAGCCTCCACCGACTCCCGAACGGGCTGAAGGTGCTCTACCTCAACCGCAACGAGGCCGAGGTCATCTACCGCGAGGTCTTCGAGGAGCAGACGTACCTGAGACACGGCGTCCGGCTGGCCGACGGCGACTGCGTCTTCGACGTGGGGGCCAACATCGGCCTCTTCACGCTCTTCGTCCATCACCAGTGCCGCCCGCGCAAGGTCTACTCGTTCGAGCCCGTGCCGACGACGTTCGACGTGCTCAAGTCGAACGCCGCCCTCTACGGGCTCGGCGCCGAGCTCTTCAACTGCGGCCTGTCGAAATCTAACGGCACCGCCCCCGTCACCTTCTACCCGCGGATGTCCTCGATGTCGGGCTTCTACGCCGACAGCGGCGAGGACGAGCGGATAACGCGCTCGTTCCTGAGCAACCAGGACGACCTCTTGGCCCGCCACGCCGACGAACTGCTCGACGGCCGGTTCGGCGCCGTGAGCTTCGACTGCCAACTGAGGACGCTCTCGGACGTGATCGCCGAGCACAGCGTCGAGCGCATCGACCTGCTCAAGATAGACGTGGAGCGCAGCGAGCTGGACGTGCTCGACGGCCTGCGCGAAGAGGACTGGCCGAAGGTCAGGCAGGTCGTCGTGGAGGTCCACGACGAAGGCGGGCGGCTCGCACAGGTCACTTCTCTCCTACGCCGCCACGGCTTCGAGCCGGTCGTCGAACAGGACGCTTACCTCGCCGACACCGGCCTCTACAACATCTACGCCGTCCGCCCCTCGGACCGGCGCCCGGCGCTGGCCGCGGGCGGCGACGGCGCCTCCGCCCGGCCGCTCCCGGCCGCGCACGTCGAAGACCTCTCGGCCGCGGGCTTGCGCTCCTTCCTCGAAGGCACGCTGCCCGAGTACATGGTGCCTTCGGCCTTCGTCATGCTCGACTCTCTGCCGCTCCTGCCGAGCGGCAAGGTGGACCGCCGCGCGCTGCCCGCGCCCGACTGGACGCGCCCGCAGGCGGACGAGCCCTGCGTCGCCCCGCGCACGCCGACCGAGGCGGCGCTGGCCGACATCTGGGCGCGGACGCTCGGCTTGAGCCAAGTCGGCGTCTTCGACAACTTCTTCGAGCTGGGCGGCGACTCCATCCTCGGCATTCAACTGGTCGCGCGCGCCAACGAGGCGGGCATCCGCCTCACCCTCAAGCAGCTTTTCGAGCACAAGACCGTCGCGGGGCTGGCGCAGGTGGCGCAGGTGGCCGCCGCGCCCGCCCGCCCCGAGTCAGAGCAGGGGCCTGACTCCGGCCCAGTCCGCCTGACGCCCGCCCAGCACTGGTTCTTCGAGCAGCGGCTCGCCGACCCGCACCACTTCAACCAGTCGGTATTGCTCGAAGCGCCGCCCGAGTTCACGCGCGAGGCGGCCGCGGAGGTCTTCGGCCACCTCGTGCGCCACCACGACGCGCTGAGGCTTCGCTTCGTCGAGCGCGAGCCCGGCCTCTGGGAGCAGTCGCTCGCGGCCGACGAGGCGGAGGCGCCGCTCAGTTGGGAAGACCTCTCGGGGCTGGACGAGGCCGCGCAGAGTGCGCGCGTCGAGGCCGCGGCCGCCCGCTTGCAGACAACTCTCGACCTCGCGGCCGGGCCGCTCATGCGGGTCGCCCTCTTCGGGCGCGGCGCCGGGAGGACGAATCTCCTGCTGGTCGTCATCCACCACCTCGTCGTGGACGGCGTCTCGTGGCGCATCCTGCTCGAAGACTGCGAGACGGTCTTCGGCCAGTTGCGCGACGGCCGGGCGGTTCAACTCCCGCCTAAAGGCACTTCGTTCGCGCGCTGGGCCGAGCGGCTGGCCGAGCACGCGCGCGGCGAGGAGGTGCGGCGCGAGCTTGATTACTGGCTCGCCGCCGACGGCGGCGGGGCCGCCGCCCTGACCGCCGATTACGAGACCGGGCCGAACGACGTGGCCTCGGCCGCGGCCGTCACGGTGGCGCTCGACGCCGATGAGACGCGCGCCCTGCTGCGCGAAGTGCCGAAGGCTTACAACGCGCAGATTAACGACGTGCTGCTGACGGCGCTGGCGCTGGCCTTCTCCCGCCGGACGGGCGCCCGCTCGCTGCTCGTCGACCTCGAAGGGCACGGGCGCGAGGAGATTGCCGACGACGTTGACGTGTCGCGCACCGTCGGCTGGTTCACCACCGTCTTCCCCGTGCTGCTGCGGCTGCCCGAGGGGGGCGACGTGGGCGAGGCCCTGAAGTCGGTCAAGGAGCGCCTGCGGGGCGTGCCGGCGCGCGGGCTCGGCTACGGCCTGCTGCGCTACCTCGGCGACGAGGGGGAGGCCGCCCGCCTGCGCGCGCTGCCGCGGCCCGAGGTCAGCTTCAACTACCTCGGCCAGTTCGAGACGGGCGGGGCCGGCGCTTCGGTCTTCGCCGCGGCGGGCGAGGTGGCGGCGCCCGCGCGCTCCCCGCGCGGCTCGCGCCGCTACCTCCTCGAAGTCAACGGGAGCGTGACGGGCGGGCAACTGCGCCTCGTCTGGAGCTACAGCGTCAACCGCCACTCGCGCGCGACCGTCGAGAATCTGGCGCACGACTACATCGCCGCCCTGCGGTCGTTAATCGCCCACTGCACCGGGCTTGAGCGGCGCGGCTACACGCCGTCGGACTTCCCCGAGGCGGGGCTCAGTCAGGGCGAGCTTGACGACCTGTTGGCCGAACTGAGCGGGTCTACGGGCCTGTAGGAGAGACACGGATGAGCACACCACAAATCGAGGCAATTTACCCGCTTTCGCCCTTACAGGAGGGCATGCTCTTTCACACCCTGCACGCGCCGGACAACCGTTCCTACTTCGTGCAAATGAGCTGCCTCGTGCGCGGCGAGCTGAACGTCGCCGCCTTCAGGCAGGCGTGGCGGCGCGTCGTCGAGCGGCACGCCGTCCTGCGCACCTTCTTCACGTGGGAGCGGCGCGAGCGCCCGCTCCAGGTGGTGCTGCCGCAGGTGTCGCTGCCGTGGGAGCAGCACGACTGGAGGCATCTGCCCGCCGCCGAGCAGGAGAGGCGCCTCGCCGAGTTGCTGCGCGAGGACCGCGAGCGCGGCTTCGATCTCGCGCAGGCCCCGCTGCTGCGCCTGACGCTCGCCCGCACCTCCGACGACAGCCACCGCTTCGTCTGGAGCTTCCACCACATCCTGCTCGACGGGTGGTCGATGCCCCTGCTGATGAAAGAGGTGCTTCAGCTCTACGCCGCCGCGTGCGGGGGCAGGGAGGCCGAGCTGGAGAGCCCGCGCCCGTTCCGCGACTACATGGCGTGGCTCGGCCGGCAGGAGGCGGGCCGCGCCGAGCCGTTCTGGCGCGAGACGCTCAAGGGCTTCACGGCGCCCACCCCGCTCGGCGTGGACCACCCGGCGGCGCCCGACGCCCCCGGCGGCTACAGCGAGTTCTCCGCCCGGCTCTCCGACACGGTGACGGCCTCGCTCGCCGCGCTCGCCAAGCGGCACGGGCTGACGCTCAACGTCGTGGTGCAGGGCGCGTGGGCGCTGCTGCTGAGCCGCTACGCCGGCAGCGACGACGTGCTCTTCGGCGCCACCTCCTCGGGCCGCCCCGTCGAGTTGGCGGGCGTCGAGACGATGGTCGGCCTCTTCATCAACACGCTGCCGGTGCGCGCGCGCCTGCGCCGCGACGAGCCGCTGCTCCCGTGGCTCGGCCGACTCCAGTCGCAGCAGTTGGAGGCGCGGCAGCACGAGTTCGCGCCGCTGGTACAGGTGCAGGGCTGGAGCGAGGTGCCGCGCGGCGTCCCCCTCTTCGAGAGCCTCTTCATCTTCGAGAACTACCCCGTCGCCGACACGCTGCGCGAGCACACGTGCGGGCTGCGCTTCGAGGACGTGCGCGTCTCGGAGCGGACCAACTACCCGCTCGTGGCCGTCGCCGCGCCGGGGCCGGAGCTGCTGCTGAAGGTCGGCTACGACCACCGCCGCTTCGACGCCGACTCGGCCGCGCGGATACTCGACCACTTCCGCAACCTCCTCGAAGCCATCGCCGCCCGCCCCGAGCAGCGGCTCGGCGACCTGCCGCTGCTCGACGAGGCCGAGCGCCGCCTCATCACCGAGGCGTGGAACGACACGGCGCGCGACTACGCCGCCGACTCCTGCGTCCACGAGCTGTTCGAGGCGCAGGCCGAGCGCACGCCCGACTCCGTCGCCCTCAACTTCGGCGGGCGCGAGCTCACCTACCGCGAGCTGAACGAGCGCGCCAACCAGCTCGCTCACCACCTGCGCGCCCTCGGCGTCGGGCCGGAAGCGCGCGTCGCCGTCTGCGTCGAACGCTCGACCGAGATGGTCGTCGCGGCGCTCGGCGTGCTCAAGGCGGGCGGCGCCTACCTGCCGCTCGACCCCTCTTACCCGAAGGAGCGGCTCGCCTTCATGCTCGAAGACTCCGGCGCGCGGGTGCTGCTGACGCAGAGCCAACTCCTCGCCGGGCTCCCGCCGCACGGCGCGCGGGCGCTCTGCCTCGACTCCGACTGGGAGGCCGTCGCGGGCGCCGCGACGAGCAACCCGGCCGGGGCCACGACGCCCCGCAACCTCGCCTACGTCATCTACACCTCGGGCTCGACGGGCAGGCCCAAGGGCGTGATGGTCGAGCACCGCGGCGTGAACAACCTGGCGGCGGCGCAGATACGCGCCTTCGACGTGCGGCCCGAGAGCCGCGTCCTGCAATTCGCCTCTTTCAGCTTCGACGCTTCGGTCTCCGAGTTCTTCACGGCGCTGCTCTGCGGCGCGACGCTCTGCCTTGAGACTCAGAGCGCGCTGCTGCCGGGGCCGGAGCTGTTGGAGTTGCTGCGCGACCGGGGCATCACGACCGTCACCTTCCCGCCGTCGGCGCTGGCGGCGATGCCCGCCGCGCCGCTCCCGACGCTGCGCACCGTCGTCACGGCCGGCGAAGCCTGCCCCGCCGACCTCGTCTCGCGCTGGGGCGAAGGGCGCCGCTTCATCAACGCCTACGGGCCCACGGAGGCGACCGTCTGCGCCACCATCGGCGAGTGCGACGGCGACGGCAGCAAGCCCACCATCGGGCGCCCGATGGAGAACGTCAGGGTTTACCTGCTCGACGAGAGCATGTCGCCGGTCCCCGTCGGCGTCCCAGGCGAGTTGTACGTCGGCGGCGCGGGACTGGCGCGCGGCTACCTGAACCGGCCCGCGCTGACGGCCGAGCGGTTCATCCCCGACCCGTTCTCCGCGGAGCCGGGCGCGCGCCTCTACCGCACGGGCGACCTCGCCCGCCATCTTCCCGACGGGCGCATTGACTTCCTCGGCCGCGGCGACAATCAGGTGAAGATTCGCGGCTTCCGCATCGAGCTGGGCGAGGTCGAAGCCGTGCTCGGCCGACACCCGGAGGTGCGGGATGCGGCCGTGCTGGCGCGCGAGGACGCGCCCGGCGAGAAGCGCCTCGTGGCTTACGTCGTCGCCCGCAACGGGCAGGAGCCGACGCCCGCCGCGCTGCGCGACTTCCTCAGGGCCGCGCTGCCCGAGTACATGGTGCCTCCGGCCTTCGTCGTCCTCGACGCCATGCCGCTGACGCCGAACGGCAAGGTGGACCGCAAGGCGCTGCCCGCACCCGACCGCGCGAAGTCGGGGGCGCGGGCGGCCTTCGTCGAGCCCCGGACCGAAATCGAGAGGGCCGTCACCGCGGCGTGGCAGCAGGTGTTGAAGGTCGAACAGGTCGGCCTCAGCGACAACTTCTTCGACCTCGGCGGCCACTCGCTGCTCATGATTCAGGTGCAGAGCAGGCTGCGCGAGGCGCTCGGCCGGAGCATCGCCATCACCGACCTCTTCAAGTACCCGACGGTCAGCGCCCTCGCCTCTCATCTCTCGGAGGAGGCCGGCCCGGCGCCCGCGGCCGTCCTCGGCGACGCGCAGGCCGAGAAACTGAGGGAAGGGCGCAGCCGCCTGCGCGAGCGGGCGCGGCAAAGGAACACCCGCGCGGGCCTCGCCTAGTGCCGCCTCCGACCGTAAGGAATGCCATGACTACCATCTCGACGGCCTTTGAAGAGGACAACGGCTCCGGCATCGCCGTAATCGGCATGGCGGGACGCTTCCCCGGCGCCCGCAACGTGGCGGAGTTCTGGCGCAACCTGTGCGGCGGCGTCGAGTCCATCTCCTTCTTCAGCGAGGAGGAGATGATCGCCGCCGGCATCCCCGCGGCGAGGGTCCGCGGGCGCGACTACGTGGGCGCGCGCGGCGTGCTCGAAGACATCGAGATGTTCGACGCCGCCTTCTTCCGCATCACGCGGCGCGAGGCCGAAATCACCGACCCGCAGCACCGCGTCTTCATGGAGTGCGCGTGGGAGGCGCTGGAAGACGCCGGCTACCACCCGGAAAAGTACGACGGCCTCGTCGGCGTCTACGCGGGCGCCTGCCACAGCACCTACCTCATCATCAACGTCTACTCGAACCGCGAGGCGGTCGAGGCGGCCGGCGCGTTCCAGATTGACATCCGCAACGACGCCGACCACCTCCCGGCTCACGTCTCCTACAGGCTCAACCTCCGCGGGCCGAGCGTCGCCATCCAGACGGCCTGCTCGACCTCGCTCGTCGCCGTCCATCAGGCGTGCTCCAGCCTCCTCAGCGGCGACTGCGACATGGCCTTGGCCGGCGGCGCAGGCATCGCCGTCCCGCAGCAGATAGGCTATCTCTACAAGGAGGGCGGCATCATGTCGCCCGACGGCCACTGTCGCCCCTTCGACGCGAAGGCCGGCGGCACCGTCGGCGGCAACGGCGTCGGCATCGTCGTCCTCAAGCGGCTGGAGGACGCGCTCGCCGACGGCGACCACATCCGCGCCGTCATCCGCGGCTCGGCCATCAACAACGACGGCTCCGACAAGGTCGGCTACACGGCCCCGAGCGTGAGCGGGCAGGCGCGCGTTATCGCCATGGCGCACGGCGTCGCGGGCGTCGGGCCGGAGACGATAACTTACGTCGAGGCGCACGGCACGGGGACGGCCATCGGCGACCCCATCGAGGTCGCGGCGCTGACGCAGGCGTTCCGCGCCGGCACCGAGGCCGAGGGCTTCTGCGCCATCGGCTCGGTGAAGTCGAACGTCGGACACTTGGACGCCGCCGCGGGCGTCGCCGGACTGATTAAGACCGTGCTGGCGCTCGAACATAAGCTGCTGCCGCCGAGCCTCCACTTCGAGGAGCCCAACCCGCAGGTGGCTTTCGCAGGTAGCCCCTTCTTCGTCAACGCCCGACCCACCGAGTGGGAGTCGAACGGCTCGCCGCGCCGGGCCGGCGTTAGCTCCTTCGGCATCGGCGGTACCAACGCGCACGTCGTCTTGGAAGAGGCGCCCGCGCCGCCCGCGCCCGGCGCCTCGCGGCGGCGGCAGTTGTTAACGCTCTCGGCCCGCACCGACTCGGCGCTCGAAGCAGCGACGGCCAACCTGCTCGCTCACCTGCGGCTGCACCCGGACCAGCCCCTCGCCGACGTGGCCTACACGCTCCAACTCGGGCGCGGAGAGTTCGCCGCCCGCCGCGCCCTCGTCTGCCGCGACCGGGCCGACGCCGTGCGCGCCCTCGAAGCGGGCGAGTACCTGACGGCGGGCTCGGCCCTCCGGTCGGCGAAGCCTCTACCCGTCCACTTCATGTTCCCCGGCCAGGGCGCGCAGCGCGTCAACATGGGGCGCGGCCTGTACGAAGGCGAGCCCGCCTTCCGCGCGGAAGTTGACCGCTGCTGCGAGTACCTGCGCCCGCTCCTCGGCTGCGACCTCCGCGGCCTGCTCTACCCGCGGGCGGAGGAGGCCGAGGCCGCCGCGCTCAAGCTGAAGCAGACGCGGTTCGCGCAACCGGCGCTGTTCGTCACCTCGTACGCGCTGGCGGCTCTCTGGGCCGAGTGGGGCGTGAGGCCGCGGGCGATGCTCGGGCACAGCGTCGGCGAGTACGTGGCCGCGTGCCTGGCCGGGGTCTTCTCGCTCGAAGACGCGCTGCGGCTGATTGCGGCGCGCGGGCGATTGATGCAGGGCTTGCCCGAAGGGGCGATGCTGGCCGTCCCGCTCCCGGAGCACGAGGCGGGGGCGTGGCTCGGGCCGCGCGTGTCGCTCGCGGCCGTCAACGCCCCCTCGGCTTGCGTGCTGTCGGGCGACCCCGAAGCCATCGCCGAGGTCGAGCGCCGACTCGCCGGGCGCGGCCTCGACTGCCGCCGCCTGCACACGTCGCACGCATTCCACTCCCACATGATGGAGCCCGTCCTCGCGCCCTTCGCCGAGGCGTTCCGGGGCGTCGCCCTCAGTCCGCCGCAACGGCCCTACCTGTCGAACGTGACGGGGACGTGGGCGGGTGAGGAGGCGGCCACGCCCGGCTACTGGGTCGAGCACCTGCGCCGACCCGTCAGGTTCGCCTCGTGCGTCGCCGAACTGCTCGGCGAGCCGGGCTGCGTCCTGCTCGAAGTCGGGCACGGGAGAACGCTGGGCGCGCTCGCCATGCAGCAGCAGGAGGCGGGCGGCGGCGCGGCGCGGCCGAAGGTGGTGTCGCCGTCGCGGACTTCGTCGGGCGACGAAGGCGAAGAGGTAGGAAACATGCTCTCGGCGCTCGGCGAACTCTGGGCGGCGGGCGTCGGGGTTGATTGGAAGGGCTTCTACAGGCACGAACGCCGCCGCCGCGTGCCGCTGCCGACCTACCCCTTCGAGCGGCAGAGGCACTGGCTGGACCCTTCCGGCAACTTCGTCAGACTCATCGGCTCGACGCCGCCGGAGGAGGCCCGTCAGGCGCCCGCCCCGGAAGCGGTCGAGGACGCGGCGCAGGGCGCGTCGCCTGTGGAGAGACTGCTGGCGCGGCAGATTCAACTGATGACGCGGCAGCTCGAACTGCTCGGCGCGGACGGCCTCGCCGAGCCCGAGGTGGACGACCCGGCCGATTCCGCCGAGACCATCATCTCCGCCGAGACAATCAACTGAAGCGCGGGGCCCGCGCCGGCTTCAGCTCTCACACGAACCGCTCTCTCAGACAGCACAAAGTAAAGCCATGTCCACAACGCTCTCAGTCGTAGCGCCGGAGCCGATGCCGCAGGGCAGGATCGTCGGCATGCTGAAGACCCTGCTCGGGCGGATGGTCGGCATCAACCCCGACGAGGTCAGCGTCAGCGCGACCTTCCCCGAGATGGGCGCCGATTCGCTCTTCCTGCTCGAAGCCAGTCACGCCATCCGCAACCAGTTCGGCGTCAAAGTCCCCTTTCGCATGATGCTCAACGAGTATTCGACGATAGAGGCTCTGGCGGCCTACATCGGCGGGAAGCTGCCCGCCGGCTCGCCCGCGCCGGATTCGGAGGCCGCTGAAGAGACGCCGCCGGCCGCACCCGGCGCGAGTGAGCCGGCGCCCGCCGCCGTGACGGCCGCCGAAGTCCGGCCGCGCCGCCCGGCGCCCGACGACGCCGCGCCTTCACAGGCCGGCCCGGTCGAGCCGCCCACGGCAGCCGTCGGTCAGGGAAGCGTCGTCGGCCAGAGCGGCATCGAGCGCCTGCTGGCGCAGCAGTTGGAGTTGATGTCGCGGCAGTTGGAAGTGCTGCGCGCGGGCCGCGCCGCCAAGCCGCTGCCCGCCGCGATTGACGCGGCGCAGCCGCCCGCCTTCGCGCCCCGCCCCGCGCCCGCGCCGACGGCCCCTGCGCCGCGCGCCGAGGCGCCCGCGCCGAGCGCGCTCGACAAGGCGTACGAGCCCAAGCCCTACGTCGCCTACCAGCCTATCAGGAAGGATTCGGGCGGGCTGACCGAGCGCCAGCGCCGACACGTCGATGAGTTGGTCGCTCGCCTCAACGCGCGGACGAAGGGCTCGAAGCGAATCGCCGAAGAGTCGCGCCGCGTGCTGGCGAATAACCGCGCGAGCGCCGGCTTCCGCCTCCCGTGGAAGGAGATGCTCTACCCGCTCGTGGCCGAGAGCGCCTCGGGGGCCCGCCTCCGGGACGTTGACGGCAACGAGTACGTCGATTTGGTGATGGGCTTCGGCGCGCTGCTCTTCGGCCACTCGCCCTCCTTCGTCACCGAGGCGATGCGGGAGCAGGTGGGGCGCGGCATCCAGCTCGGCGCCGAGTCGAACCTGACGGGGCGCGTCGCGGCGCTGCTCTCGGAGCTGACGGGCGTCGAGCGCGTCAACTTCTGTAGCTCGGGCACGGAGGCCGTCATGGCGGCGCTGCGGCTGGCGCGCGCCGTCACGGGGCGCACCAAGATCGCGGTCTTCGAGGGCTGCTACCACGGCACGTTCGACGGCGTGATGGTGCGGGCCGACAAGACGGCCAGCGGCGGAGAGCTGCGCGCCGTCCCGCTCACGCTCGGCACCACGCCCAACACGGTCGAGGACGTGCTGATGCTCAGGTTCGACGACTTCGAGGGGCTCGAAGTCCTGCGCCGGCACGCCCACGAGTTGGCCGCCGTGCTCGTCGAGCCGCTGCCGAGCCGACGCCCCGACCTCCAGCCGGCCCCCTTCCTGCGCGAGCTGCGCCGGCTGACGAGCGAACTCGGCATCGCGCTCGTCTTCGACGAGGTGGTGACGGGCTTCCGCCTCCACCCCGGCGGCGCGCAGGCGCTCTACGGCGTGCGGGCCGACCTCGTCACCTACGGCAAGGCGGTCGGGGCCGGCATCCCCGTCGGCGTGATGGCCGGCAAGGCCGAGTACATGGACGCCATCGACGGCGGGGCGTGGAACTACGGCGACGACTCGTACCCGCAGGCCGAGACGACCTTCGTCGCCGGCACCTACTTCCGCCACCCGCTCACGATGCCCGTCGTGTGGTCCGTGCTCAACCACGTCAAGGACGGCGGCACCGAGCCCTACGACCGGCTGAGGGCGCGCGCCTCGGGCCTCGCCGCGACGCTCAACGAGTTCTTCGAGCGGGAGGGCGTCCCCATTCGCATGCGGCAGGTCGAGTCGCTGCTGCGCTTCGTCCCGCACCGCGACATGAACTTCATGGACATCTTCTACTACCACCTGCTGGAGAACGGTGTCTACATCTGCGAGACGCGGAGCTGCTTCCTCTCGACCGCCCACACGGACGAGGACATCGCGCGAGTCGTCGAGGCCGTCAAGCGCACGGTCGCCGCCATGCGCGAGGGCGACCTGCTGCCCCGCGTCGGCCCCGGCGGCGACGGCGACCGCCCCGCCCGCAAGCCCGGCCCGCGCTCGCTGCCGCTCACCGAGGCGCAGAAGGCCGTCTGGGGGCTCGCGCAGATGAACGAGGCCGCCTCGCGCGCCTACCACGAATCTTCGACGATGGACATCGCCGGCCCCTTCGACGTGGCGGCCGTCCGCCGGGCCATCGGCGAGCTCGTCGCCCGCCACGAGGCGCTGCGGCTCACCTTCAGCCCCGAGGGCGACGCGCAGTTCGTCCACCCGCACGTGGCCGTGGACGTGCCGCTCGTCGACTTCTCGAACCTCGACGACGAAGCGCGCGAGGCGGAGACCAAGTCGTGGCTGACGCGCGAAGTGCAGCGCTCCTTCGACCTCGCGCGGGGGCCGCTCGTGCGCGCCAGCGTCGTCAAGCTGGCCGAGCAGCGCCACCTCCTCGTGCTGACCATCCACCACCTCGTCGTGGACGGCTGGTCGAACGCCATCCTGCAACAGGAGTTGGCGGCGCTCTACGAGGCGGCCTGCTCCGGCGTCCCCGCCGGGCTGCCGCCGGCCCCGCAGTTCAGCGAATACGTGCTGGCGCACGCCGACCCCGAGGGCGCGGAGTTTAAGCGGGCCGAGTCCTACTGGCTGGAGAAGTTCGCCGACTCCGTGCCGGCGCTCAACCTCCCCGCCGACAAGCCGCGCCCGGCCGAGCTGACCTACGCCGCGCACCGGCAGACGATGACGTTCGACGCGGCGCTGCTTCAGGACTTGAAGGCGCTCGCGGCGCGGCACGGCGCGACGCTCTTTAACACGCTGCTCGCCGGCTTCAACGTGCTGCTGCACCACCTGACGAGGCAGGACGACCTCGTCGTCGGCATCCACTCGGCGGGGCAGTTGACGACGGGCGGGCAAGACCTCGTCGGCCACTGTGTGAATCTGCTGCCGCTGCGCAGCCGCGTCGCGGGCGACCCGACCTTCGCCGAGTACATGGCCGAGGTCAAGCGGCTGCTCGGCGAAGCCTACGAGCACCAGCATTACTCCATGCCGCGGCTCGTCAAGCGCCTGAACCTGCGGCGCGACCCCGGCCGGCTGCCGCTCGTCTCGGTCGTCTTCAACCTCGACAAGAGCCCCGGCGGCGCGCAGCCCTCCGCCGCCCGCGTCGGCGTCTCCTCCAACCCGCCCTCCTTCCTCCAGTGGGAGCTTTCGCTCAACGTCATCGAGCTGAGCGACCGGCTGCTCGTCGGGTGCGACCACAAGACGGACCTCTTCGACGCGCCGTCGGTGCGGCGCTGGATGGGCTACTTCGAGACGATTCTGCGCGTCGCCGCGTCGCGGCCCGAGGCCCGGCTGAGCGAGATGGCCGAGGCGCTGGCGGCCTCCGACCGCAGGGAGTTGAACGCCGAAGAGCAGCAGCTCGACGAGGCGCGCGAACGGAAATTCAAGAGCGTCAAGCGCAAGGCGGTCCAGAGCGCCTAGCCTCGGGAGGATGAGCAGAGATGCAGAACAGAACCGTTGAAGGTTACAGGCTTTCTCCGCAGCAGAAGCGGGTGTGGGAGTCGCGGCAGGCGGGGCGCGTCGCGTCGCCGCAGGCGTGCTGCGCCGTCCGTCTCGAAGGGCGGCTCGACGAGGCGGCGCTGCGCGCGGCGCTCCGGGAGGTGGTCGCCCGCCACGAGATACTGCGCACCACCTTCCACCGCCTGCCCGGCATGGACCTCCCGCTTCAGGTCGTCGGCGAGGCGCACGGCCCCGCCCTCAGCGAGCACGACCTGAGCCGCGTCGGCGACGGCGAGCGGGCCGAGGCCGTCGAGGCGCTCTTCCGGCAGTCGTGGCAGACGCCCTTCGACCTCGAACGGCCGCCACAGTTGCGCGCCTCCCTCGCCACCCTCTCGCCGCAGGAGCGCGTGCTGCTGCTCGCCCTGCCGGCCCTCTGCGCCGACCGCGCGACTCTAGACATCCTCGTGGGCGAGGTGGCGCGCGCCTACGAGTCCGGCGTGCGCGGCGGCTCCCCCGAAGAGGAGCTGACGCAGTACGCCGACGTGGCCGAAATCTTCAACGACCTGCTCGAATCCGACGACACGAGGGCGGGGCGCGACTACTGGCGCAGGCAAGACGTGGCGGGGCTGCTCGGCATCAACCTGCCCTTCGCGCGCGAGGGTGAAGGCGCGGCCGTGTTCGACCCGCAGTCCGCCTCCGTCACGCTGCCGCCGGAGCTGCTGGCGCGGCTCGACGAAGCCGCCGCCGCCTGCGGCACGAGCACCCCGGTCTTCGCGCTCGCCTGCTGGCAGATTCAACTGTGGCGCCTGACGGGCCAGCCCGAGTTCGTCGTCGGCATGGCCTTCGACGGCCGCACCTACGAGGGGCTGGACGAGGCGCTCGGCGTCTTCGCCAAGCACGTGCCCGTGCGCTGCCGCCTCGGCGAAGGCGTGACGCTCGGCGAGGCCGTCGCGCAGGCCCACGAGGCGGCTTCGGGCGCCTCGAAGCGGCAGGAGTATTTCACCTGGGACGACGTGGTCGCCGCCCCCGGCGGGCAGGGGCCGGCCTGCTTCGGCGCCTGCTTCGAGTTCGACGAGCAGCCGCCCGCCCGCCAGGCCGGCGGCGTCACCTTCGCCGTGCGGCGCCGCCACGTCTGCGCCGAGCAGTTCAAGGTCAAGCTCTGCTGCACGCGCGGCCCCGAAGGGCTCCGCGTGGAGCTGTACTACGACGCCGACGTGCTCGACGCGGACTCCGCGCGGCGCATGGCCGGTCAATTCGAGACGCTGCTGCGCGAGGCCGTCGCGCGCCCGCGGGCAGGCGTCGCCGAGCTGGAGATGGTCGGCGGCGCGGAGCGGCGCGAGGTGCTGGTCGAGTTCGCTCACGGCGCCCGCGTCGAGCGGCGCGTTGACGAATGCCTGCACGGGTTGTTCGAGGAGCAGGCCGAGCGCACGCCCGACGCCGCGGCCGTCGTCTCCGAACAGGGGAGCCTCACCTACTCGGAGCTGGACGCGGCCTCGGACCGGCTCGCGCTCCGCCTGAGCCGTCTCGGCGTCGGCCTCGACTCCCGTGTCGCCATCAGCGCCGAGCGCGGCCTCGCCATGGTCGTCGGCGTGCTGGGCGTGCTCAAGGCGGGCGGCGCTTACCTGCCGCTCGACCCCTCTTACCCGAAGGAGCGGCTCGCCTTCATGCTCGACGACGCGCGCGCCGAGGTCCTGCTCGCCGAGCGGCGGCTGGCCGGGCAACTCCCGGCGCACGGCGCGCGCCTCCTTTATCTCGACGACGAAGCGGACGAAAGTCCGGAGGAGGGCGCGGGGCGGCCCGGCCGCGTCGCGGCGGGCGACGCCGCCGCCTACGTCATCTACACGTCGGGCTCGACGGGCAAGCCGAAGGGCGTCGTCGTCAGCCACCGCGCCATCTGCAACCACATGCGCTGGCTGCAATCGCTCTACCCGCTGGCCGAGGGCGACCGCGTCTTGCAGCGCGCGCCCTTCAGTTTCGACGCCTCGGTCTGGGAGATATTCGCCCCGCTCATCTCGGGGGCCTGTCTCGTCCTGGCGCGCCCCGCAGACCACAAGGACCCGTCGGCGCTGACCGAGACGATGGCGGCGCACGGGGTCACGGTGCTGCAACTCGTCCCCTCGATGCTGAAGGTCCTGCTCGAAGAGCCGGGGCTGAAGAACTGCGCCTCGCTCCGCGGCGTCTTCTGCGGCGGCGAGCGCCTGCCCGCCGAGCTTCAGGAGAACTTCTTCTCGCTGATGGCGGCCGACCTGCACAACCTCTACGGGCCGACCGAGGCGTCCATCAACGCCACCGCGTGGGAGTGCCGTCGCGACTCGGGCGAGCGCGTCGTCCCCATCGGGCGGCCCGCCGCCAACACGCAGATTTACCTGCTCGGCGCCGACCTCCGCCCGGTGCCCGTGGGCGTGCCGGGCGCGCTCCACATCGGCGGGGCGGGGCTGGCGCGCGGCTACCTGAACCGGCCCGGACTGACGGCCGAGCGGTTCATCCCCGACCCGTTCTCCACGGAGCCGGGCGCGCGGCTCTACCGCACGGGCGACCTCGCGCGCTTCCGGCCCGGCGGCGAGATAGAGTTCCTCGGCCGCGCCGACGATCAGGTGAAGATTCGCGGCTTCCGCATCGAGCTGGGAGAGGTCGAGTCCATGCTGGCGACTTACCCGTCGGTCAAGGCGGGCGTCGTCGTCGCGCGCGAAGACGTGCCGGGCGAGAAGCGCCTCGTGGCCTACGTGGTGTTCAATCAGGGCTGGGAGGTCTCGGTCGGCGAGTTGCGCCGCTTCCTCATAGAGAACCTTCCGGAGTACATGGTGCCGACGGCCTTCGTCGTCCTCGGCGCGCTGCCGCTGATGCCCAACGGAAAAATAGACCGCAAGGCGCTGCCCGCGCCGGAGGCGCAGAGGCCGACGGGCGGCGAGGCTTTCGTCGCCCCGCTGACGCCGACCGAGAAGCTGCTGGCGCAGGTCTGGTCGCAGGTGCTCGGCGTCGAGCGCGTCGGCGTCCACGACAACTTCTTCGACCTCGGGGGCGACTCCATCCTCGCCATCAGGGTCGCGGCCCGGAGCAATCAGGCCGGGCTGCATCTGACGCCGCGGCAGCTCTTCCAGAGCCAGACGATAGCCGAGCTGGCGTCGGCGGCCGGAGTCGCCCCGGAGGCGCGCGCCGAGGCCGAGGCGATGACGGGCGCCGTGCCCCTCTCGCCCATCCAGAGCCGCTTCTTCCGGCTCGGCCAGCCGGACCCGCACCACTTCAATCAATCGGTGCTGCTCCGCGTCCGGCAGCCGCTCAACGAGGCCGTGCTGCGGCGCGCTCTCGTCCATCTGATGGCCCACCACGACGCGCTCAACCTGCGCTTCACCGAGGGCGAGTCCGGCTGGCGGCAGGAGGCCGCCGCGCCCGGCGAGGAGGCGCCCTTCGTCCGCGTCGATATGTCGGCCTACGCCGAGTCGCCCGAGGGGGAGCGGGCCGCCGCGCTCGACGCCGCCGCGGGCGAGTTGCAGGCCGGGTTCTCATTGGCCGAGGGGCCGCTCCTGCGTGTCGCCCTCTTCGACTTCGGGCCGGGGCTGGAGTGCCGCCTGCTCATCATCGTCCACCACTTGGCGGTAGACATAGTCTCGTGGGGGGTTCTCCTCGAAGACTTGCAGACCGCCTACCAGCAACTCTCGCGGGGCGAGGCCGTCCGCCTGCCGCCGCGCACCACCTCCTTCAAGGAGTGGGCCGAGCGGCTGGCGGCCTGGGCGCAGTCGGACGAGCTGCGGCGGGAGCTGGACTACTGGCTCGCCGAGCCTCGCCGGAAGGCCGCGAGCCTGCCGGTCGATTACCACGGCGGCGCCAACACGGTCGAGTCGGCCGGCACCGTCTCCGTCTCGCTCGGCCCCGAGGACACGCGCGCTCTGCTGCGCGAAGTCCCGAGGGCCTACCACACGCAGATTCACGAGGTGCTGCTGACGGCGCTGGGGCGCGCCTTCGAGGGCTGGACGGGCTCGCCCTCGCTGCTCGTAGACGTGGAGGGGCACGGGCGCGAAGAGATTTTCGACGACGTTGACCTGTCGCGCACCGTCGGCTGGTTCACGGCCGTCTACCCGCTGCTCATCGACCTCGGCGGCGCGGCCGGGCCGGGCGAAGCCCTGAAGGCCGTCAAGGAGGAGGTGCGCCGCGTCCCCCGCGGCGGGCTCGGCTACGGCGTCCTGCGCTACGTGAGCGAGGACTCTCAGGCGTCGGCCGCGCTCGAAGCCATGCCGCAGGCCGGGGTCATCTTCAACCACATGGGCCAGTTCGACCAGGTGATTGACGAGTCGGCGCCGTTCGCCCCGGCCAAGGAGCCGAGCGGGCGGACGCACAGCGCGCGGCGCTCGCGCGACCACCTGCTGGAGATCAACGGCGGCGTCTCGGACGGCCGCCTCCAGACCTTCTGGCTCTACAGCGAGAACGTGCACCGGCGCGACACCGTCGAGGGCGTGGCGCTGCGCTTCGTCGAAGAGCTGAAGGCGCTCATCGCCCACTGCCTCTCGCCCGAGGCCGGGACCTACACGCCCTCCGACTTCCCGCAGGCCAATCTCGACGACGAAAAGCTCAGCCGCATCCTCAGCACCGTCAAGTTCGGCGAGTGAGACAGAAACATGAGCGCGAAAAACATCGAGGCCATTTACCCCCTCTCGCCCCTCCAGCAGGGGATGCTCTTCCACAGCCTCTACGCCCCCGACTCGGGGGTCTACTTCGGGCAGTTCCACTGCACGCTCCAGGGCGAGGTCAACGTCAACGCCATCCGGTGGGCGTGGCAGCGCGTCGTCGACCGCCACCCCATCCTGCGCACGGCCTTCGTCTGGGAGGGCTTGCCCGAGCCGCTACAGGTGGTCGGGAGCCGCGTCCGCCTCGGCTTCGAGGAGCAGGACTGGCGCGGCCTGCCGCCCACCGAGCAGCAGGCTCGACTCGACGCCCTGCTGCAAGAGGACCGCGCGCGCCCCTTCGACCTGACGCGGGCGCCGCTCATGCGGCTGATGCTCATCCGACTGGCCGAAGACGCCTACCACTTCGTCTGGAGCCGCCCGCTCCTGCTGCTCGACGGCTGGTCCGTGTCGCTGCTCTTCAACGAGATCGCCGCCTTCTACGTCGCCTTCTGCGAGGGCCGGCAGCTCTCCCTCGACCGCCCGCGCGCCTACGGCGACTACATCGCCTGGCTCCAGCGCCAAGACCTCTCGCGCGCCGAGGCGTTCTGGCGCGAGACGCTCAAGGGCTTCGCGGCGCCCACCCCGCTCGGCGCGGAGCTGCCCGGCGGGCTCGCGCCCGAGGACGACGGCGAGGAGCCGTTCGCCGAGGAGCCGGCGCTGCTCGGGCGCGCGACGACCGAGGCGCTTCAGGCGCTGGCGCGCGCCCACCGCCTGACGCTCAACGTCGTGGTGCAGGGCGCGTGGGCGCTGCTGCTGAGCCGCTACGCCGGCAGCGACGACGTGCTCTTCGGCGCCACCGTCTCGGGCCGGCCGGCCGAGCTCGAAGGCGTGGATTCCATGATCGGCCTCTTCATCAACAGCGTGCCGGTGCGCGTCGGCGTCGCTCCCGAGGCGCCGCTGATGCCGTGGCTCAGGGAGCTACAGGAGCGGCAGGCGCGCCTCCTCCAGTACGAGTACAGCCCGCTCGTGCAGGTGCAGAAGTGGAGCGAGGTGCCGCCGGGCGTGCCCCTCTTCGAGAGCGTCGTCATCTTCGAGAACTTCCCCGTCGAGGCGCGCCCCGAGGGGCAGGACCACGGCATCACGACCCGCCGGCCCACGCTCTTCGAGCGGACCAACTACCCGCTGACGCTCGTCGTCGAGCCGGGGCCGGAGCTGCGGCTGCAACTGCTCTACGACCGCCGCCGCTTCGACCGCGCCGCCGCCGCGCGCGTGCTCGGGCACCTGCGCGCCCTGCTCGAAGACTTCGTCGCGCGCCCCGACAAGAACCTCTCGGCCTTCTCCATCGCCACGGCCGAGGAGCGCGAAGAACTGCTAGGGGACTTCAACGCCAGCCTCGAAGTCTGACGCGCCGGCAGCCCCCAACAACTCAACGCCAACAGGACGGAGTGTTCGCCCATGTGCGGTTTCGTCGGCTACCTCGATTTGCGCGACCAGCGCCCCATAGAGACCGAGCTCCTCGTCGGCATGACCGACAAGCTCGTCCACCGCGGCCCCGACTCGGCCGGCTATTTCGTCGAGGGCAACCTCGGCCTCGGCTTCCGCCGCCTGAGCATCATCGACCTCGAAGGCGGCGACCAGCCCATCTTCAACGAGGACGGCTCGGTCGTCGTGATGTGTAACGGCGAGATTTTCAACTACCGCGAGCTGCGCGACGAGCTAAAGGCCAAGGGGCACACCTTCCGCACGGGCAGCGACGTGGAGGTGCTCGTCCACCTCTACGAGGACGAGGGCGTCGAATTCCTGACGCGGCTCAACGGCCAGTTCTCCTTCGTCCTCTACGACCGCCGCGAGCGCCGGCTGCTGCTGGCGCGCGACCACTTCGGCATCAACCCCCTCTACTACGCGGTGGCCGACGGGGCGCTCGTCTTCGGCTCCGAGGTCAAGGCCATCCTCGCCCACCCGCTCGTCGAGCGGCGGCCGGACCTGACCGGCCTCGACCAGATATTCTCCTTCCCCGGCATCGTCAGCCCGCGCACGATGTTCGCGGGCGTCAGCAGCCTGCCGAGCGGCCACTACATGCTGGCCGACACGCGGATTCAGGTGCGCGAGTACTGGGACCTCGACTACCCCTTGGCCGGCGAGGCGGCCTACGACAAGCCGGAAGCCTACTACGTCGAGCGGCTGCGCGAGCACTTCGAGCGCGCCGTCAGCTACCGCCTCCAGGCGGACGTGCCGGTCGGCTTCTACCTGAGCGGCGGGCAGGACTCCTCGATGATCGCGGCCATGATCAGTCGGCTCTCGCCCGCCGTCCAGCGCCACTCCTTCTCCATCGGCTTCAACGACCGCGAGATCAACGAGTCGAAGTACCAGTGGCTGATGGCGAAGCTCTCCGGCTCCATCCACCACGAAATCCTCTTCGACTGGTCGGAGATCGCCGGCCGGCTCTCCGACATGGTCTACCACTGCGAGTGCCCCGTGAAGGAGACCTACAACACCTGCTCGCTGGCGCTCTCCGAGGCGGCCAAGGGCGCAGGCATCAGCGTCATCCTGACGGGCGAGGGCGCCGACGAGCTGTTCGCCGGCTACGTCGGCTACCGCTACGACCAGTTCGGCAGCCGCCGGCCGAAGGGGCGCGACGTAGAGTCGCTCCTCGAAGACGAGGCCCGCGTCAGGATGTGGGGCGACCGCGACATCTTCTACGAGTCGGACTACTACGCGCTGCGCGAGGTCAAGTCGGCGCTCTACTCCGACCGCCTCAACGAACGCTTCCCGGAGTTCGACTGCGTCAACTTCGGGCTCGTCAACAAGGAGCGGCTGCGCGGGCGCCACCCCGTCCACCAACGGTCCTACCTCGACCTCAAGCTGCGGCTCGCCGACCACCTGCTCTCCGACCACGGCGACCGCATGGCGCTCGCCAACTCCGTCGAGGCGCGCTACCCGTTCCTCGACATCGGCCTCGCCGAGTTCGCCCGCGAGATTCCGCCCGGCCTGAAGCTGA
Source organism: Pyrinomonadaceae bacterium (assembly GCA_035941045.1). GTDB lineage: Bacteria > Acidobacteriota > Blastocatellia > Pyrinomonadales > Pyrinomonadaceae > QHXN01. Next base: position 88,509 of record DASZEK010000027.1, read on the forward strand.
AGGACTTCACCGAGAAGTACATTCTCAAGAAGGTGGCCGCCGAGCTCATCCCGCCGCAGATCATCAAGCGCGAGAAGTTCGGCTTCCGCGCGCCGGGCAGCCCCTACCTGCTGCGCCAGCGCGTCGAGTGGATAGACGACCTGCTCTCCTACGAGCGCGTCAAGCGGCAGGGCTACTTCAACCCCGACACCGTCGAGGCGCTCAAGGCGCAGTACTCCGAGGAGGGCTTCCGCCTCCACCCGCACCTGCAAACCGACCTGCTCCTGATGGTGCTGACTTTCAACATCCTCGTCGACCTGTTCGAGCTGCCGTCCCTCAACTAGGAGTAAACGCGATGATTAACAGAAGGCTCATGGAAGCGGGGCGCACCCTGCCTTACCTGGTCGAGACTGGGCCGGGCGAGGACGGGGGCGGCGCCCACTACCTGCTCTCATACTACGAGGCCAACCGCGCCTTCATCGAGACGAAGCTGCTCGAACACGGCGCCGTGCTCTTCCGCGGCTTCGGCGTCGCGACGCCGGCCGCCTTCGCGCGCTGCGCGCGGGGCCTGAACCGCGACCTCTTGAGCTACGTGGACGGCAACTCCCCGCGCACGAAGCTCGCGCCGGGCGTCTACACCTCGACCGAGTACCCGGCCGAGTACTTCATCTCGCTGCACAACGAGCTCTCCTATTCGAGCAAGTGGCCGAGCCGGCTCTTCTTCTGCTGCGTCGTCGCGCCGCAGGAGCAGGGCGAGACGCCCATCGCCGACTGCCGCGCCCTCCTGCGCGCGCTCGACCCCGAGGTCGTCGAAGAGTTCACGCGCAAGGGCGTGAAGTACACGCGCAACCTCCACGGCGGCAGCGGCGCCGGGCCGTCGTGGCAGGAGACCTTCGAGTGCAAGGAGAGGGCGGCCGTCGAGCAGTACTGCGCCGGGGCCGACATCGACTACCGCTGGCGGCCCGACGGCAGCCTCAGTCTCACGCAGGTGCGCCCGGCCGTGGCGACGCACCCGACGACGAAGCAGGCGGTCTGGTTCAACCAGGCCGACCAGTTCCACCCGTCCACGCACCCGCGCCACATCTACGAGACGCTGATGTCGGTCTACCGCGGGCGGGAGGACGAGTTGCCGCAGAACGCCTGCTTCGGCGACGGCACGCCCATCGACCCGGCCGCGCTCGAACACATCCGCCAGACGGCGCGCGCGCTCGCCGCCGTCTTCGCGTGGCAGGCGGGCGACCTGCTGGTGGTTGACAACATGCTGACCTCGCACGGGCGGATGCCTTTCACGGGGCCGCGCCGCGTCCTGGTCTCGATGTCCTGAGAGCCACTATCACCCTCCGCCCGCCATCCCGCCTTTGAGTCGCGGGGAGGGCGCGGCAGGCGAGCCGCACCTCCCACCCGCGCTAGTTAGGGTCGCCCGGTCAAAACCGTCTTCACAGCGAAAGAGAGGAAACCCATGTCCCGTTCACCAAGACTCCTACGCCGATTCCTTCTGCTGGCCGTCGTCCTGCTGACCCTGGTCGGCGGCGTCAGCGCCACGCGCGGCCCGGCCGCCCGCACCTGCTCGGCCCAGGCCAACCCCTTCCTGCCGTGCTGTAGCTGCGACAACGGCGGGCCGTCGCCCTGCTACGACTGCAGCCCCCACTGCGGGTTGAGCGCCAAGTAACCGCCGGCCGAAGTCACGCGGGCGTGGGGTCCGCGGCAACGATTCCCGC
>DASZEK010000028.1:0-28004 GCA_035941045.1 Pyrinomonadaceae bacterium
TCTTCCCCGGCACCCGGCACCCGACACCCGTCACCCTTCTTACGGTCTGTGGAAGCCGCGCTCGATGTCCCGCTTCGTGAGGCGGAGGACGATGGGGCGGCCGTGCGGGCAGGTGGTGGGCGAGGAGGTGCGGAGCAGGCGGGCGATGAGCCAGCGCATCTTCTCTACGGTGAGCGGCGTGTTGATTTTGATGGCGGCGCGGCAGGCGAGCGAGGCCGCGACGCGCTCGCGCAGCCCCTCGCGGGCGCGGCCGCGACGCTCGGCGTCAACGCCGTCGAGGATTTCGGCGAGGAGGTTTCGTGCCTCGCCCGCCGGCAGGTCCGCGGGCAGGGCGCGCGCGGCGACCGTGCGGCCCGAGAGGCGCATGAGCGAGAAGCCATAACGCTCAAGCTCGCCGGAGACTTCGTCGAAGGCGGCGGCCTGCGCGGGCGTCAAATCGAAAGTCTCGGGCACGAGCAGGTTCTGCGACTCGGGCGCGCGCGCCTCTTCGAGCGCGAGGTACTTGTCGAAGAGGACGCGCTCGTGCGCGACGTGCTGGTCGATGAGGAGCAGGCCCTCGGCGTCGGCGGCGACGATGAAGCTGTCGTCGAGCTGGCCGAGCGGCTTGATGTCGTGTGACAGGGACTCGGCCGCGACCTCGCGCACGAGCCCGGCGGCCGAGCTGACCGGCGGCAACGCGGCGGGCGCGTGCGGCGTCGGGGCTTCGCGCGCGTTGATTGATGAAGGCGCCGCCTCCTCCTCTTCCCGCACGGGCGGCGCGACCGGCGCGCGACTCTCGGAAGCAAAGCTCTCACGCCCCCCCGGCGGCGGCGGGTAGCTCTCGCGCCAGATGTATTCGTCCACGGCGGGCGCCCCGCCGAACTCAATCGAACTCTGTGAAGGCGCGGCCCGCTCTTCTTCGACTTCGGCCGGCGGCGCGAAGCGGGTCGCGGCCTCTGCGGCGCGTTCGTAGAAGTGAGGCCGCGCTTCGTCTTGAGAGAACGAATCGGGCTCGCGCTCGGGAGCGGTGACGGCCTCTTCGCTTCGCACGAAGCCGCCGGAGGCGAGGGCGGCGCGCACGGCCTCGCGCACGGCGTCGGAGACGGCCGAGGCGCGGCGGAAGCGGACCTCGGTCTTGGCCGGGTGGACGTTCACGTCAACCTCTTCCAAGGGCACTTCGAGGAAGAGCAAGGCCGCCGGGTAGGAGCCGTGCGGGAGGACGGAGCGATAGCCCTCGGAGAGTGCGCGCGCGACGAGGCGGTCGCGGACGTAGCGGCCGTTGACGAAGAGGTATTGCGCGTCGCGCGTCGTGCGCCGCTCGCGCGGGGCCGAGACGTAGCCGCGCACGCGGGCGGGCGCCGCGTTCCCTCCCGCGACCGCCAGAAGGTTCTCCAAAAACTCCGCGCCGAAAATCTGGTAAGCGCGCTCGCGCAGGTCGGCCGCCGCCTGGCAGCGCAAGACTTCGCGGCCGTTGTTCGAGAGCGCGAAGGCGATTTCGGGGTGCGCGAGCGCGTAGTGCGTGATGAGGTTCGTCAGGTGAAAACTCTCGGTCGCCTCCGAGCGCAGAAACTTGCGGCGGGCGGGGACGTTGAAGAAGAGGTCGCGCACCGTGATGGTCGTGCCGCGCGCGCGCGGGGCCGGGGCCACGTCGCGCATGCGGCCCCCTTCGACGAGGACGCGCGTGCCTTCCGGCTCGTCTTCCCTCTGCGTGACCAGCTCGACGCGCGCGACCGACGCGATGGAGGCCAGCGCCTCGCCGCGGAAGCCGAGCGTGCTGATGGCCGAGAGGTCTTGTACGGAAGTTATCTTCGACGTGGCGTGGCGCTCGAAGGCCAGCACCGCGTCGTCTCGCGTCATGCCCTCGCCGTCGTCGGCGACGCGAAGCAATCGGCGCCCGCCCGCCTCCACGTCCACCTCGACGCGCCGCGCGCCCGCGTCAATCGAGTTCTCGACCAGCTCCTTCGCCACCGACGCCGGCCGCTCCACCACCTCGCCCGCGGCGATCTGGTTGGCGACGTGGTCGGACAGGACGCGAATCTTGGACATCTACAGATAAACGACGAGGTGGTCGGTCGTGCCGGGCTCGATGGCGCTGAAGGCCCAGTCGAGGAAGTAGCGGCCGTGGCGCGCGAGGAAGGAGGCGGCGCCGAGGTGGCGCTCCTGTAAAGACTTGTCGGGGTAGAGGGCGACGGCGGCGCGTTCGAGCTGGCGGAGGATGGCCTCGTCGCGGGCCATCTGCGCGCGGTGGAAGCGCGTGCGCAAGCCTTCGAGCTGGTGCTCGATTTTGCGGCGGCCGTTCGACAGCGCGTCGGCGAGCGTCGGGTCGAAGCCCGAGAGCTTGGCGTGCAGCGCGTCGAGCGCGCCGCCGATGGCCTCGTCCGTCTCCTTCATGGCGCCGGCCACGTCGCGGCCCAGGTGCTCTTCGACGACGCGCGCGATGACGGGCTCAAGGCCATGGAAGAAGTCTTCGGGGCGGAGCTGGTAGCGTTCGAGCGTGCGGCCCGTGCGGCGCTCGACGAAGGTGAGGCTGGCGCGGTGGAAGATGGGCGTGGCCGGGCGTCCGAGGACGCGGTAGCTCTCGGCCGTCTGCGCGAAGTAGGCGACCTCGGCCGCGCCGCCGAAGTAGGCGACCGTCGGCAAAAGATAATCCTGCACGACGGCGCGCAGCGTGACGTTCGGGCTGAAGCGTTCGGGCTCGCTCAGGGCGAGCGACGCCAGCTCCTCGGTCGTCCACTCGCGCTCGCCGCCCTTCGCGCGGTAGACGCCTTCGCGTGTGCGCGCGAGAGCGCGGCGCGCGCCGCCTTCGTGGAGGAAGAGCGGGAACGACTCGGGCGAGGTGTGGACCTGCGCGTGGTAGCCGGCCGCGTTCAACTCCTGCGAGCGCGCGTCCGTGGCGGCGGCAATCTCGGCGGCGCGGCGCGCGGCCTCCGCGTAGAGGGGCGCGGCCAGTCGCTTGAGTCGCGCGTCGAGGGGGTCTAGGAGGACGAGGCCGTAGCGCCCCGCGAGCGCGAGCAGCATGCGCGCGAACGCCTCTCCGTAGGTGCGGCCCGGCCGGTAGCTGTCGCGGACGAGCGTTTCAAGCTCGGGCGTGAACTCGCTCTTCGGAAGCAGCCCGAAGAGTTGCGCGGTCGCTTCCTCTATCCTCTCGTCAAGAACGACGCCGCCGACCGGCGCGCCCTCCGCGTGCAGCCCCTCGCGCAAACGCACGGAGGCGAGCCGGCATTCGTGCGATAAGACCTCGGCGCGCTCTACCTCGTCCCAGTCGTGGTCCTCGGTCGCCATCCAGAAGACGGGCACCGCCTCCGTCCCGCGCGAGGAGAGGCAGGCGGCCAGCTTCACCGCCGAGAGCGCCTTGTAGATGGTGTAGAGCGGCCCGGTGAAGAGCCCGACCTGCTGGCCCGTGACGACGGCGACCGTGCCCGGCGCGCGCAAGGCGGCGACGCTGCGCAGCACTTCCGGCGGCGCCCCCCAGCCAGCGTTCATCTCTTCGAGCGCGTCGCAGAGCGCGCCGCGGTCGGTCACGTAAGAGTCGAGCACGCGCGGGGCGCGGCCGGCCGCCTCGTGGTGGAAGCGCACGGCCTCGGGGTAGAAGCGGCGGAGCGCGAGCGGGTCTTCGAGGTATTCGAGGAAGAGGCGCGACTGGCCGGGGAGCTTACGGAAGGGCAGGCGCTCGACGCGCAGGCCCGCGCCCTCCGGCGTGCCCTGACATGCGGATTCGGTCGTCGCCACGCGCCTCCTCGGCCCCTGCCATTCTAGTACCTTGAAAAGCTGTCGGATTATAACGGCCGCCTCCGAACGCGCGCAAACCCACCCCCCGACGCGACGGGGCCGCGCCGTGCTATCCTGCGCGCGCTCCTGTCCTTGAGAACGTAAAATCAGGCGCCCGCTCGGGCGTCTTTACTGACGGCGAACAATAAGGAGTCCACAGTGGGCGCGAACCAGATTGCCGAGATGTTGCCGGGCCTGAGCGAAGTCTACGCAGGCGTCTCCGGCCCGGACGATGCGCCGACCTCGTGCTGCACGCTGGAGGCGGTGACGGCGTCGGGTTTGGAGGTGTGGATTCAGGCGATGCCGGGCACGGTCAACATGTCGTACCCGTTCGCGGAGGAGCCCTTTGAGCTGATGCGGGGTCGGGGCGTGCGGAGCCCGGCGGGCCTTTACATGGTGGAGTGGGCGGCCGGCGAGTACGCCACATTCGGCTTCGACGACATCCCCCCGAGGGACCACGCGTTCTTCGTGGACCAGCTCTTCGTCAAGGTGCTCGGGTGCGACGACGGGGGGTACGAGATTAAGGCGACGATTGAGCCGATGTAGACGTAGTTGCCCTCCGCGTCGAACCCCGCCTCCCGCCAACCATCACCAAGGAATGCACCGGGCCGCGCGGCGGCTTGACACTCGGGTATGACCCTTGTAATGTGTGCGTCCCCAGTCCCGTTTACGAGGACCTCACCAGTCTCGCGTAAACAACCGATTCGAGCCGGAGTCCACAGGGCCGCCGTGTGCGGCCGCGGCGCGGGTCCGTGTGAGCGCGAAAAGACACCCCAGATAACTGTAAGGAGAAGACTATGAATCCGGATAGAAATGCGTCCGCCCGGCGGCCGAGGAGCGGCATCCTCGTCGTGGCGGTCGCGCTCCTCCTCCTGCTCGCCGTCGCGGGCACCCTCCAGGCGCGCGGCCAGGAACCGGCCTCGCCCGACACCCCACAGGAACCCACCGTGTCAGACCTCATGAAGCTGCCCGGCAAGGTCATCGCCGAGAGCGATTCAGACACGACCTCGGGCAAGTTAAAGGTCAGGAACTACCGCGTCGAGGAGCTGACGCTGCCCGCGCCGGCCGAAGTCTCCGTCGGCGGCAAGCGCGTCTCGGTCACGCGCGCCTTCCGCCTGACCGTCACCGGCGGGCCGTTCCCCGTCCGCGCCCTGCCGCCCGTCCTCTGGGTGGACGACGTGGCCGTCGGCTACGGCGTCGAGAGCGAAGACCTGGACGCCATCACGGCCGTCACCTTCGACGAGTCGCTGCTGCGCGAGGGCGCGACCATCTACCTCTCCTACGGCGACAAGGAGAACAAGCACGACCGCACGGCCCTGCCCAAAAAGCTCACGCTCGCGAAGGGAGGTAATCAGTAATGTTTACCACCTCCAGACTTAATGCCCTCATCTTCTCACTTCTTCTCGCCTGCGTGGCCGCCCCGGCGGCGCTCGCGCAGGCCGACCCCGGCGCCGCCGGCCCCCTCGCCGTCACCCGCGAGGAGTACGACTACGGCAACCTCGCCTTCCAGCCTTCCGGCTTCCCCTCGGCCGTCGAGCTGAAAGCCTCGGTCCACTACCCGACCGGCCTCCCCGGCGGCCCCTACCCGGTCGTCGTCTTCCTCCACGGCCGCCACGTCACCTGCTACAGCAAGTCGGGGATCACGGCGCTGCGCTGGCCCTGCCGCTCGACCGAGTCGGTCATCCCGAGCTACCAGGGCTACGACTACATCTCGCAGAACCTCGCGAGCAACGGCTACATCGTCATCTCCATCAGCGCCAACGGCATCAACGCCTACGACAACAACGTCACCGACCTCGGCATGCAGGCCCGCGCCGAACTGATTCAACGCCACCTCCAACAGTGGAACACCTTCCGGACGACGGGTGCCGCGCCCTTCGGCACGAAGTTCGTCGGCAAGGTTGACCTGACGCGCGTCGGCACGATGGGCCACTCGCGCGGCGGCGAGGGCGTCGTCAAGCACTACGTCTACAACCAGTCGCAGGGCTCGCCCTACGGCGTCAAGGCCGTCTTCCCGCTCGCGCCCGTTGACTTCAACCGGCCCGTCGCCAACAACACGGCCCTCGCCGTCGTCCTCCCCTACTGCGACGGCGACGTGAACGACAATCAGGGCGTCCACTTCTACGACGACGCCCGCTACAACGTCGCGGGCGACGCCGCGCCCAAGCACACGATTCAGGTGATGGGCGCCAACCACAACTACTTCAACACCGTCTGGACGCCGGGCCTCTTCCCCGCCGGCGGCGCCGACGACTGGGGTTACACCTCGGGCGGCTCGACCGACCCACAGTGCGGCACCGGCGCCGGCAACAAGCGCCTGACGCCTGCTCAGCAGCGCGGCGTCGGCCTCGCCTACATCTCGGCCGTCATGCGCGCCTACGTCGGCGGCGAGACGCAGTTCCTCCCCTACCTGACGGGGCAGGCCGCGCCGCCGCCCTCGGCGCAGACCACAGACCTTCACGTCTCCTACCACGCGCCCGACTCGGCCGCGAAGCGCCGCGACGTGAACCGCCTGCTGACCTCGACGAACCTGACGACCAACACCCTCGGCGGCGCGACGACGCAGACCGGCTTGACGCCGCACGACCTCTGCGGCGGCGCCTCGCCCCAGCCGCAGCACTGTCTGCCCTCGACGCAGTCCACGGCCCGCCAGCCGCACACCGTCCCGAGCGCACGCGCCTCGACGCTGCGCGGCCTCAGCCAACTGCGCACGGGCTGGTCCGGGACCACCACCGCCGTTTACACGAACGACATGCCGCTCGGCGCGCGCGACGTGAGCGGCTTCGGCTGGCTCCAGTTCCGCGTCGCCGTCAACTTCGCCGACACGCGCAACCCGACCGGCGTCCCGCAGAACTTCACCGTCCGCCTGACTGACGGCGCGGGCGCCACCTCCTCGGTCACGGTCGCCAGCTACGCCGACGTGCTCTTCTACCCGCCCGGCTCGGTCGGCCCCGTGCCCAAGGTCGTGCTGAACATGGCGCGGCTGCCCCTGACGGCCTTCAGCGGCGTCAACCTCTCCGACATACGCTCCGTCCAGTTCCGCTTCGACCAGAGCCAGAACGGCGCGCTGCTCATCTCCGACGTGGCCTTCGCCTCGGCCCCGTAACGACGGCGCTTCAAGTCCGCACGCAAAAACCGGGGGCGGGTGAGTTATTAAACTCACCTGCCCCCGGCGCGTTTGGGTAGCGGACGGCGCTACGGCGTGGTTGTGGCAGGCGCCGCCGCGGGCGCCGCGGGCGTGGCCGCGGGGGTGTTCTTAAATTTGAAGAGCCGCAGGGCCTTGGCGAAGTCGATGGAGAAGCCGATCTGCCCCCGCACCTCACTCTCGTCCACCAGTTCGGTGCGGTTGGCGTACGTGAAGGAGAAGGGCACCTCGAAGCCGTCCATGAGCGTGAATTTCAGTTTCGCCTGGGTCTTCCACTCGGACTTGGAGCCCGTCATCCACTTGCCCTCGCCGCCGAGGGAGAAGTCCACCTTCGTCTCGGGGTCAACGAGGTTGCTTTCGCTGAAGACCTTGAGCGGCATGTTGAACTGGCCGCTGAAACTGCCGCCGCGCTTGTCGGCCCCGATGTTACGGCTGTCCACGTAGTTGAACCCGCCGTTGAGGGTGAGGTTCACGTTGTCGCTCAGGCCGTACTCCAAGATGGCCTTGCCCTCGTACTCGTCGTTGCCCTCCCTCCTCTTCTTGGACTCCGCCGACAGGGAGAATAGCAGCGACTTCCTGATCTGGTCGAAAGCCTCGCTGCTCGTGTTGACGAGCTTCATGAAGGGGGCGATGCGCTTCTCGATCAAGCTGTCCATGAACTTGTCGCCGCCGAGCAGTTCGATGGCCGCCTGCATGTCCGCCGACCTCTGGAAGTTGCTGCGGAAATTCTGTTCCGCGAAGCTGAGCGCCTTCGGCTCGCAGAGCCCCAGCCGGGGGTCGCTCGTGAACAGGGCGGCCCGGTCATCGTCCTTCAGGCCGTTACTTCTGATCCGGTTGAGGGCGTCCAACTCTTTCTCGTAGCACGGCAAGTAACGCGCGTCGGTCCGCCGTTCTTCGGGTTTGCCGAGCCTGCCCTTGATGGATTCTATAGACCTCGTGATTGCGGCGATGGCGGTCGGGAGGTTGGCCTCGTAGCCTTTGATGACGAACTTCTCGCGCACCTGCGGGTTCTTGAATATCTCGTCGAGCACGTCGTCGGTGATGCGCGAGAATTCGCCCGCCGCCGCCACGAGGGCGTTGAAGATGTTGTCCATCTGCTGCGGGTGCTTGTTGGCCTGCCGGTTGTTGATGACGACGACTTTGGCCGAGGCGAGCGTCGCGCCCTCCGTCTCCTCGCCGTCTTCGCCCTCCTCGCCGTTCTCGGTGCCGACCCCCACCTCGAACCGGCGCCACACGCCGTACTTCTCGTAGTAGTAAGGGTCGAGCGGGTCGAAGCCCTTGACGGCCGCGGCCAGGGAGTAGAGGTTCGTCTTGATGCTGACGGGCTCGGGTTTCTCCCCCGCCTTGCGCGTCACGTTCGAGATGAGCGTGGTGGCGAGCGCGCCGAGGTCGGGCGTGTCGCCGCGCTCGACGAAGGAGGTGGAGCCCTCGCTGATTGACGGCGGCGCGTTATCACCCGACTTGGTCTTCTGGGTGGTGTTGGCCGCCAGGATGCGATTAATCCGAGTCCTCGCGTACGTGCTGAAGTCGAACCCGCCCTGCGTTTGAGGCGCGACGGCACGTCCGGCCGCCAACCCCGGATTGGCGGCGACTAGCGCGGCGCCCGCAATCTCCTTATTCAACTCCTCAATTTCGGAGCTAAGCGCCAGGAGGGCCTTCTCGGTGGCGCGGTAATCGACCGAGGAGTTGCGGACGCTGAGCGCGTACCTTTCGAGCGCGTCCCGCCGCTTCTTCAGCCTCTTGAGTTGAGCCCGCCGCTCCTCCAAGGCGGCGGCGCCCCCCCCGGCGGCGGCCGGCGCCGTGCCGCCGCCGAGGGCCGCGCCCTTCGGGTGTGAGTTAAACGCCGCCTCCTGCGCCCAGGCAGGGCTCAACACGGCGAAGCTAAGGACCAGTGCGGACAAAACCCGCCGGGTTTCGACTCTCATTAACCCCTCCTGCAAGATTCAAGATTTAAGAGTGGAAGGAGATTACGGGGCCGGGGCCGCGGAATCGGCGGCCGGGCCCCGGCCCGTCAGACGGGAGCCACTTGGCGACTACACTACCGTCACGTTAAGCGCCTGGAAGTCAAAATCCTTGGCGTTGTTGGACTCGAAGTCGATGTCGTTCAGCACCTCTATGAGCGTGCTCCCGCCGTCACTCAGGGCGCGGTGCTCGACGACGTAGGTATACTTGAGCGCCGCCACGAAGTGCACGGCGAGGGTGTGGGTCGAGAGGGTCGTGGTCGGGTCAATGGGCTTGGGCCATTCCCGCTGGAAGGTGCCCGACCCCGGCGGATTCGGCGCGTCCTTGCTCGACATGATGATCCGGTCGGAAGAGTCAACGACGGCGAACTGCGGCGTGGCGCCTTGCACCGTCACCTTGTACAAAAGGAACTCGTCAGCCGACACGTTCAGGAAGACGGAATTGCTCAACTTGCGCACCGTCTTCTTCACGCCCTGGGTGGCCGCGGCCGTCCCGCCGGAGCCGGACCCCGTGCCGCCTTTGGTGCTGCCCTTGGTCGCCGCACCCGTCTTCGCGCTCCCCTTCTTGGCGGAGCCGGTTTTCGTGCTGCCCTTCTTGGCCGAGCCCGTTTTTGTACTGCCCTTTGATGAGACCATTTTCCTCTCCGGGGGTTGGGTTGTAAGACTGCCAGACCGAAATGAAGGCACGGCGACGCCGGGGCGTCTCCTGCCTCAGAAAAAGTGCGAATGTCTATTTGATATTGGCCTACGGGAATGCCGTCCGCAGGGGTTTCAAGTGAAGCACGTGCACAATAATCTCGCCGTCCCGTGCGTGTCAACTTTTTTTTGGCGGCCCCTTAAGCTCGCCGGTTGGCCCTCCGAATCCGAGATTATTTTATTGACATCACCTGACGTGCGGGATAAGGTGCACGCCGTTCTGCTCGCGGGCCGTTGCCTCGTCTGGCACGCGCCCGGTAATCCACACCAAAGACGGGTTAGCGTTCCTCGGCCTGAACTTCTCGACCGGCCCAAACCCTTCGCAGGGCCGACGCACCCACCCGGTGACTGCCATGACGGACCACGCCCAACTCCCCCTTCATCTCTGTCAGGTGTTCGAGGAAGAGTACGAGAACCTGCACGGCCCTCTCGACGCGGCGGGCCCCGCGGTCGCCGGGCCGGTCGTCAAGCAGGACTGGGCCTTTCACGAGGGGCACGTCTCGGACCACGTCGCTTTCGTCGGGGCGCTGACGAACGCCCGCGACACGTGGCGCAGAACGCAGGGCAAGGCCGCCCCGACGCCGGCCGAGCTGGGCACGGAGAACGACCTCTACGCCTTCCTCGCGTTTAAGTACCTGCCGGCTGAGGGGGCGGCGGTGGCGGACCCGGTCGGGCTCCTCAACGACGTGCTGATGGGCCGCGGCGGCGTGCCGGAGTACGCGTCCTCGGCGGTGTACAGGAGGGAGCGTTTCGAGCGCCTGCCGATGCGGGCCGACCGGCGGGGCGACGAGGTGCGCGGGATGATGGAGGTCGGCTGGCCGGAGGACGGCCCCGAGAACTTCGACGGCGCGCGGTGGTTGGCGAAGGAGGAGTACCGCGAGCGGTACATGCGGAGCGACCTCGCGCGCTTCCGCCGGCTGCTGCTCGAAGAGGCTTTCCCGGACTCTCTTGCGCGCGCCTACGACCTGCGCTTCAACGAGGTGGTCAGGAAGGTGCACGCCCTCACGACCGGCCGCTCGGCGCTCTGCTTCTCGGGCGGCGGCATCCGCAGCGGCACGTTCGCCCTCGGCGTCATCCAGTCGCTCGCCGTCCGCGGCCTGCTCGACAAGTTCGACTACCTCTCGACCGTCTCGGGCGGCGGCTACATCGGCGGCTGGCTGACGGCGTGGATACACCGCCACGCCGGGGGGCTCGCCGGGGTCGTCGGCGACCTGAAGGGCACGACGCGCCGGTCGAAGATCGAGCCCGAGCCGCACCCGCTCCGCTACCTGCGCGAGTTCAGCAGCTTCCTCACGCCGCGCACCGGGCTGCTGTCGGCCGACAGTTGGTCCTTCATCGTCATCTACGTCCGCAACCTGCTGCTCAACTGGGTAGTGCTGATTCCCCTGCTGGCGAGCGTGCTGATGATTCCGCGGGTCGTCAACTCGGTCATCCTCGCCGCGCCCGCGTGGCGCGTGCTGGCGGGCCTCGCGCTCATCGGCGCGCTGACCATCTTCCTCGTCAAGCCCACGCGGAAGACCTTCCGCTGGATGTTCGGGCTGGCGCTGGTCGCGGTGGCCGTCATCTGGCTCGCGCAGCGCGGCCCGTCGGACAACCCCGCGGACCGCACGCAGCACGTCCACCGCATCATGGGCCTGCTGCTGGCGGGGGCCACGCTGCTCGGCGGCTACGTGCTGGCTTACATGAGGCTGAACCGGCCGAGCAACCGAGGCGCCGTGTGTCCCGGTAGCTTCTGGGACCGGCACCGCGGCCAGGACAACTTCCTCTGGCTGTGCCTGCTGCCGCTGACGGTGGCGGCCGTGCTGCTGATAGTCTTCTGGGCGTGGTTCCGGCAGGCGGCGGGCGTGTCGAACAACCTCGCGCCCGGACAGGTCTCCTTCTGGGGCGTCGAGATGTCGGAGCTGGCGGGCTTCCTCGCCTACGGCTTCGTGCTCGGCCTGCTGGGCTGGCTCCTGTACCTCGTGCTCGCCGGCCTCTCGTGGGTGTTGCGCGGCGGCTCGCGCGCCGAGTTGGGCCGGAAGTACAGCAGCAGCGGGGGCGGTTCGTTCATGCGGGGCGTCGCGAAGAACGCCATCCGCGAGCTGATAGTCACGCTAGCGGCCAGCCTCGTCGGCGCCGTCCTGCTCTACGTCGCCGCCGTCAAGGTCTCGCTCTTCTACGACCCCGTCGTCAACGCCTTCCGCGAAGTGCGCTACAAAGACGCGACGCGGGCGGAGCTGCTGCCTTACGCCGATTGGTACTCGGCCGAGCTTTACACGCTGCTCGCGCTGCCCGTCTACCTGTTCGTCTTCTTCCTCGGCGTGACGCTCTTCGTCGGGCTGACGAGCCGCCGCTCGGAGCAGTCGCCGTACGAGCGCCGCGCGGCGAGGGGCTGGGGGAGCGTGCGCGCCGCGTGGGACTCTCTGCTGAGGCTACCGGGCGGCGCGTGGAACTGGCTGCTACAGAAAACTTACGTCGAGGACGAAGACCGCGAATGGCTGGCGCGGGCGAGCGCGTGGTTCTTCATCGTGGCGGGCGGCTGGCTCTACCTCGGGGGCTTGGTCATGTTCGGGCCGCTGCTCGTCTTCGTCCTCGGCGCGTGGCTGGCCGGCATCGGCGGCGCCTCGGGGCTCGCCTCGCTGCTCGGCGGCAAGAGCTCGGGGACGCCGGGCGGGCCGAAGAACGGGGGCAAGCAGAGTTTGCTCCAGACGCTCGGCGTCAACCTCATCGTCGTCGCCTCCTTCGTCTTCTTCTCGTGCATCGTCATCGCCATCTCGCTGCTGACGGGCGTCTTCATCGTCTGGCTGGCGAAGACCTTCATCCCGGCGCCGCTCGCCGCGCTGCTCGGGTGGTCGGGGCGCAACTTCGAGCAGTTCACGCGCGCCTACCCGTTCGAGAGCCGCGAGGCGCTCTTCAGCTCGCTCCACTTCCCTTCGTGGTTCTACGTGCTGCTGCTGGCGCTCGGGCTGCAACTCGCCGGGCAAATCTTCGCCCGCCTCATCAACCTCAACAAGTTCTCGCTGCACGCCGGCTACCGCGACCGCATCATCCGCGCCTTCCTCGGCGCCTCGCGCCTGCGCGGCGAGCGCCGCGCCGACCCCTTCACCGGCTTCGACCCGCGCGACAACCTCCACATGGAGGAGTTGCGGCCGGGCCTCCTCAGCGAGTCCGACTTCAGGGCGCCCGACAACCCGGCCTCGCCCGAGGGCCTGACGCTGTTCGTCGAGTACCTCCGAAACCCCGGCGCCGCGCCGGAGCCGAAGCGCGCGGCGGCCACGTACCTGAGGAAGAGGCTGGCGGGCCTCGGCGGCGAGTCGTCGCGCTACTTCCAGGACCCGCCCGAGGCCATCAAGTTCAACCCGTCCTTCCGCGCGGCGCTCTTCGCCGACCTCAACCACGTCCTTCAGGACAAGGCCGCGCCGCTCTACGCGGCCGACGGCGCCCCCTTCGGCGCGCTCGACGAAGAGTGGCTCGACCTCCAAGGGCAGGAGAAGCGCGGCGACTATCACGTCCTGCTCAGCCGGAGGCTGCTTGAGAGGACGTTCGAGGACTGCTTCGCGCCGTCGAAGTACCCGCCGCCGCCCTACCGCCTGCTGCATGTCGTCAACATGGCGCTCAACCTCGTCGGCGGCAAGCGGCTGGCGTGGCAGCAGCGCCGCGCCGAGTCGTTCACGGCGACCGCCCTGCACTCGGGCAGCCTCTTCGTCGGCTACCGCCGGACGCGCGACTACGGCGGACGCAACGGCATCACGCTCGGCACGGCCGTCGCCGTCTCGGGCGCGGCGGCGAACTCCAACATGGGCTACTTCTCGCCCTCGCCCTTCGTCACCTTCGTCCTGACCTTCTTCAACGCCCGCCTCGGCTGGTGGCTCGGCAACCCCGGAGTGCACGGCACCGACACCTTCTTCCGCTCGCACCCGCAGAAGGCGCTCAGCCCCATCATCGACGAGGCGTTCGGACTCACCGACGACACCAACCCCTACGTGCTGCTCTCCGACGGCGGCCACTTCGAGAACCTCGGCCTCTACGAGATGGTCCTGCGCCGCTGCCGCCACATCGTCGTCGTGGACGGCTCGGCCGACCCCTCCGGCTCTTACGACGACCTCGGCGGCGCGGTCCGCAAGATACGCATCGACCTCGGCATCCGCATCGAGTTCCACGGCCCCTTCCGCATCCTGCCGCGCCCCGAGAGCGAGGAGAAGGGCGGCGGCTACTACGCCGTCGGCCACATCCACTACGAGGACGTGGACGGCGAAGGCGCCCAGCCGCCCCACCGCGACCCGGCCACCGGCGCGCAAGTCACCAAGGGCCGCACCGGACTCGTCGTCTACATCAAGCCGGCCATCTACGGCACCGAGCCGCGCGACATCTTCAACTACGCGAAGGGCGACCCGACCTTCCCGCACGAGTCCACCGCCGACCAGTTCTTCGACGAGCCGCAGTTCGAGAGCCACCGCATGCTCGGCTTCTACATCCTCGAATCGCTCTACACCAAGGCGTTCCCGGAAGACACGACCCCCCGCGCCCGGACCCTGAAAGAGTTCGTCAACCGCCTCTGACCGGGGCACGCGCCGGGCCGGGTTGCTAACGGCCTCGGCGCCGTGCGAGGATTGAGCCGTTCCAACAAAAGGCTCATGGGCGACGGACGACTCGACTTACTCATCATCGGCGCGGGGCCGGCCGGCATCTCGGCGGCCGACGCCGCGGCGCGCGAACGGCTCTCCTACCTCGTCGTCGAAAAGGGCCTCATCGCCGACACGGTCTACCGCTACCCCGTCGGCCTCACCGTCTTCTCCACCACGAACGAGCTTGAGCTGCGCGAGGGCGACCTCCAGCCCTGCCGCGAGAAGCCGACGCGCGAGGAACTGCTCTCCTACTACGTCCGCTTCGCGCTCGCCGCCGGCCTGCGCATCAACACCGAGGAGGAGGCCGTCGAGATAACGCGCCTCGCCGGCGAGGGCTTCCTCGTCCGCACGACGCGCGCCCGTTACGAGGCGTCGCGCCTCCTCGTCTGCACGGGCGCGATGGCCCATCCCCGCCGCCTCGGCGCCGCGGGCGAGGACTTGCCGAAGGTCCACTACCGCTTCGTCGAGCCCTTCCCCTACGTGCGCAAGGAGGTGCTCGTCGTCGGCGGCGGGAACTCTGCGGCCGAGGCCGCGCTCTTCCTCTCCGAAGGCGGCGCGCGCCCCACCCTCGCCATCTGGCCCGAGGACTGGGAGAACCGCGACCCGAAACGCGGCTGCATCAAGCACTGGGTCCGCGGCCCCCTTGAGCGCGAGATTGCCGAAGGCCGCCTCCGCCTCCTCCTCTTCCGCGAGGTCGAAGAGATAGGCGCCGACTTCGTCAGAATCAAAGACGCCTCGGGCGACACCCAAACGCTCCCCAACGAAGCCGTCTTCATCCTCATCGGCTCCGACGCCGACCTCACGCTCCTGCGCCGCGCCGGGGTCCGCACCGAGCGCGCCGGCCTCGCCGAAGTCCCCGCCTACGACCCCCAAACCTTCGAGACCAACGTCCCCGGCCTCCACGTCGCCGGCCACTTCACCCACGCCCGCCACATCAAAGAGGCCATCGCCGTCCCCCGCCGCATCGTGCCCCTCATCGCCCAACACTTGCGCGCCGCCGTCTCAAAGTAGATCCTCGCTCCGGCTCAATCGTAGTCAAGGGTCTTCCCCTTGCTCTGGAATAGATTTATCATTGCCCCCGTGAAGGTCAGGGAGGTAATTAAGCTGCTTGAAGAAGACGGCTGGATTCTCGCCAGGACGACGGGCAGTCACAGGCAGTTCAAGCACCCCTCGAAGCCCGGCACGGTCACGCTCTCCGGTAAAAGGAACGTAGACGTGCCCCCCGGAACTCTCAACAGCATCTTGAAGCAAGCAGGATTGAAGTAACCTAAGAGGTAGACGAGATGCGCTACGCCGTCATCATCGAAGAAGGAGAGAATAGTTTCGGCGCCTACGTGCCGGACCTGCCCGGCTGCGCCGCCGTCGCGGAGACGAAGGAAGAAGTTCTCGAACTCATCCGCGAGGCCGTTGACTTCCACATCGAGGGGCTACGCGAAGACGGCCAGCCCGTACCCGAACCCTCTTCCAGCGTCGAGTACGTGGAAATACGCGCCGCGTAAAACTCCCCCTTCAAACCAGCCACATCAAAGAGGCCATCGCCGTCCCCCGCCGCATCGTGCCCCTCATCGCCCAACACTTGCGCGCCGCCGTCTGAGAAGGCGTCCACTCGACAAAAACTTCGGCCTGTAATCGGCTAACGTTTCTCGCGGCGTGAGGCGAACTTGCGTTTGATTTCTTCGAGGTCGGTGGGGCCGGGGAGGCGTTCCGGCAGGTCTAGGGCAGGGCGCGGGGGCCGCGCTCGCTCGGGGTGGCGAGCGGGCGGCGGCCCCGGCCCTGCTAGGGTGAAGGTGGTTCCGGCGGCGTCGGGCGTTAGGTGCCGGGTTGGTTCTTATCCTGGTCCTTTTTGGCGTCGGGCGCGGGCTTGTCCTTGGAGGGCTGCTCCGGGCTCTTCTCGTGGGGCTTGATGGTCGAGCGCACGACGATGATCTTGTTGAGCAGGTCGAACCAGAAGGGCGCGCCCTGCGAGACGGCCAGCGCGGTGATGAAGATGCCGAGGATTTTAAGGAACCAGCCGTAGCCCGTGTCGGGCGTGCGGCGCGGGTCAAGGCTGTAGGCGCGTAAACGGTTAGGGTGGTCGGCCTTGGCCTTCACGTAGTCCTCCCGCGCCTTGTTGAACTTATCCTCGTCGAACTTGCCGGACTCGTCCTTATACACCGCGGCGTTGCGGTCGGGCGCGGTCGGCTCCTCCGGCTTCGTAGCCCAGCCGATCGGCAGGCCCAGCTTGTCGAGCTCGCCGCGCACCTGATCGATCTTCTCCGAAGCGGCCTTGAACTGCTCCTCCGCCGAGGGAGTGGGCGCGGGTGAAGCCGCGGGCGAGGGCGAAGGCGAAGGCGAGGGCGAGGGCGAAGGTGACGGTGAAGGCGAGGGCGAAGGTGAAGGCGAGGGCGAAGGCGAGGGCGAGGGGGTGACGCCGGGCAGCGGATTCTTGGTGAAGTCTTCGGCCGCCTTCACCACCGAGGCGCGGAGCGTGTCGTTGTAGAGCAGCACCTTCGTGATGTTGATGGTGTCGATGTTGAGGGCCGCCGCGGCCGCCAGCCCGATGCCGATGAGGATGAAGTGTGTGCGCCGCTTGTACCAGCCGGAGACGCGGTCCATCGCGTCGTTGTACCAGTCCTCGACGTTGGCGCGCGCCTTGTCGAGATCGTTGCCCGCCTCGTCTATCAGCGTGAGCAGCGAGGTCTTTATGTTACCGAAGTGCGTGTCGTCAAGGCCTTCGATGAAAAACCTGATGGCCTTCAGGTCGCGTATCACTCCGGAGCCCGTCGCCGTCAGGAGGTCGAAGTCGGTCGGCGGCGAAGACGGGGGAGAACCCAAAGGGGCGGCGGGGGGCGACGAAGGGGTGGCCGTGCCGTCCACGACGACGCCGGCCTTCTTGGCCTTGTCGGCCAGCGTCTTGAACACGCGCGCGTGCCCTTCCCTCGTCGTCGCAAGGTTCCAGAGCGCGAGGGTGAAGGTGCGCGCGGGGATGTAGGAGGGCTTCTCGCCGAGCGGCGAGACGAGCGGGTGCTTCAGCAGGCTGTCGGCGATGCCGGGGTCGCTGAGCAGCTTCCTGATGCCTTTCTCAAGGTCGCGGGCGCGGAACTTGATGAAGGCTTCGATTAATTCGCCGAGCGCGGAGCAGAGGAGGCTCACGAGCAGGTAGACGAAGATGACCCCGATGGCGACTTCGAGTAGGGTCGAGCCGAAGAGCATGGTGGATGATCTCCTTTCGCGGGCGCGGGGGCGCCCAGGGGAAGAGGTTTACCTGCGGGATAGAGAGATCGACGAGGTACGGCGGCGGAGCAGCGGCTACATTAGCACCGACGCGGCGGATGGCAAGCTTTTTTTGGCGGGGCCGCCCGGCGACTACATCATCTGGTCGAGCGTGGCGCGCTCGCGGCGGGCGACGCCGGTCCGGTAGGCGGCCTCTTCGACTTCGCGGGAGACGGCCTCGGCGACGCGCTTGTCGAAGACGGAAGGGACGATGTATTCGGGGTGCAGCTCCTCGGGCGTGATGATGGCGGCGATGGCCTGGGCGGCGGCCACCTTCATCTCCTCGTTGATGCGCGAGGCGCGGCATTGCAGGGCGCCGCGGAAGATGCCGGGGAAGCAGAGCACGTTGTTGATCTGGTTCGGGTAGTCGCTGCGGCCCGTCGCCATCACCGCGACGTGGCCTTCGACCTCCTCGGGCATGATCTCGGGCGTCGGGTTCGCCATCGCGAAGATGATGGGGTCGCGCGCCATCCGCTTCACGTCCTCAAGGTCGATGACGCCGGGCGCCGAGAGGCCGAAGAAAACGTCCGCGCCGCGGATCACGTCGTGGACGCTGCCGCTCTCGTTGTCGGGGTTCGTCATGCGCGCGTAGTGGTCCTTGACCCAGTTCATGTGCTCGGTCCGGCCGCGGTAGAGCGCGCCGGTCTGGTCGCAGCCGATGGCGTTCTTCACGCCCGCGCTCAGGATAATCTTCGTGCACGCGACGCCGGCCGCGCCGACGCCGTTGACGACCACCTTCAAGTCTTCCATCCGCTTGCCCGTCAGCTTGACGGCGTTGATGAGCGCGGCGAGGACGACGACGGCCGTGCCGTGCTGGTCGTCGTGGAAGACGGGGATGTCCAGTTCCTCTTTCAGACGCTCCTCAATCTCGAAGCAGCGCGGCGCCGAGATGTCTTCGAGGTTGATGCCGCCGAAGGCGGGCGCGATGTTCTTGACCGTGCGGACTATCTCTTCGGGGTCTTTCGTCGCGAGGCAGATGGGGAAGGCGTCAACGCCCGCGAACTCTTTGAAGAGCATCGCCTTGCCTTCCATGACCGGCATCGCGGCGGCGGGGCCGATGTCGCCCAAGCCGAGGACCGCCGTGCCGTCGGTGACGACGGCGACGGTGTTGCGCTTGATGGTGAGCGTGAAAGCCTTCTCGGGGTCGCGGTGGATGGCCTCGCAGACGCGGGCGACGCCGGGCGTGTAGGCCATCGAGAGGTCTGCGCGCGTCTTCAAAGGCGCCTTCGAGACGACCTCTATCTTGCCGCCGATGTGCATGAGGAAGACGCGGTCGCTGACGTGGATGAGTTCGACGCCGTCGATGCTCTTGCTGGCCTCGATGATGGCCTTGCCGTGGTCGGCGGAGGCGGCGTTGACGGTCAGGTCGCGGACGATGGAGTCGCGGCCGACGCTGACGATGTCGATGGCGCCGATGTCGCCGCCCGCCAGACCGATGGCCGTCGTCAACTGCCCGAGCATGCCGGGCCGGTTGGAAATCTTCACACGTAAAGTCAGGCTGTAACTCGCGCTGGGCGTGGTCGGCATTGACAAGGCGGACGATTCCTTTCGGTCTCGCGCTCTCTCCCTCCGTTCGTTCTACGTGATTCAACTCTAGCCCCAAAGCGCCGCGCCGCGCAAGCAGGGGCCTACATGCCGTAGCCCTCGTTCGTACACTTAATGCCTCTCGCCGGTATCACTTCAAACTTCCCCGTCTTGCGGCTGGCCCGCCACGCGCGGCGGACGCGCGTCAAGAACTCGGTGTCGGTGTATTCGACGAAGGCGACGATCTCGCCGTCGGGCTTCTTACCGGAGTAGCAGTTCGCGTAGGAGAGCAGTTGACGCCTCGGGATTCTCGGCAGGACGAGCACGTCTTTCACCTCCCAGTAAGGGTTGCCGGCGGAATCCCTGTGCGTCATGCGGTCGAACCAGAGCATCCTCACGCGCCCCCTGTGGACTTCCGCCAGCCCGTACTGCTCGGCGTCCTCATACGGGTGCGACACCAAAGCCCCGCCCACCGACTTCAGCCCCGCCGGCAGCTTCCGGCCGTCGTGGCGGAGGCCGACGTACCGGGAGGCTTCGACGGCCGGGGCCGTTTGCTGTGCCGCCGGGCGTGACGGGGCGCAGACGACGAGCGCGAGAAGTAAAGGGAGCAGGAATCTCATGGCGCTCTACTCTTCCTTCGGGCCGGTGCGCGTGAAGGCTTCGGAGAGGGCGCGCTTGATTTTGCGCAGCGCGGCCGGGTCGGCGCCCTTGCGCTCGGCCAAGCCTAGCGAACGCTCGCCGAGCAGCGCGTAGACGATGAGGGCGTCGAGCGCGTCGGTGCCTTGCAGGCGGCGCAGCGACGCGAGGTGGCGGCGCACCGTCTCCACGTCGGCGCGCGCGAAGGTGCCGGTCAGCGCGTCGGCCGGCGGCCGTGACGAAAGGTTCTCGGCCGTCGTCCGCAGCAGCGAGACCAGAGCCTCGCGCGCCAGTCTTTCCGTCAGGCCGCAGCGGACGAGCAGGCCGAGTGCCGAGTTGAAGAGCGCGACCGTGTGCCCCGCCGTCATCACGGCCGCCGCGTGGTAGAGCGCCTTGTCCTCGGCGCCGACCGACAGGCTCCGCCCGCCGAGTTCGCGCACGATGCGGCGCGCGAGCCCGACCGCCGCGCGGTCGCCCTCGACGCAGTAGAAGGCGCCGCCCGCCAGCGCCGCCGCGCCCGCCTCCGCATCGCTCACGGCCACTAAAGGATGAAGCGAGCCCGTGCTGAAACCCCGCGCGCACAACGGGGCCAGCACCTCGGAAGAGAGCGCGCCGCTCGTGTGCAGCGCGAAGCGCCCGCGCCCCGCCCGGCCGTTGGAGAGCGCGGCCAGCTTCTCCGCCGTCTCGTGCAGGGCGTCGTCGGGCGTCGTGATAAGAATGAGGTCCGTGCGCGGAAGCTCCGCCAGCCGTTCGGCGCCGAGCGCCGCGGCCTTCAGGCCCGCCGACTCGGCCGCGCGTCGTGCGCGCGACTCGCGCCGCGCGACCAGCGCCTCGACGGCGTAGCCGCGCGCCGCCAGCGCACGCGCCAGCGCCGTCCCCATCCTGCCCGCGCCGACGACCGCCACGCTCGTCGCACGGGAGAAAGGGGGAGCGGAACTTTCGACGTTCCCACTTCCCCCTTTCGCCTTCCGCCCTTTGCCTTTTGCCTTCACTTCACGGGGCATTAACTTCGGCCTTCGAGACGATTTCAATCAGCACGGGCTGCTCCGGCAACTCGTCGAGCCACTGGACGAAGCGCGCCCGCAGCTCGTCGCGCGTCAGGAGCCCCGCGTCGGCGTTCGGCGCCGCGACGCGCACCGGAGGAGGAGCCGCCATCCTCCGCAGCGCGCGCTCGACGAGGCGCACGTCCAGACGCGAGAAGCGTTCGGGCGCCCGCCCCAGCGCGAAGCCCGTCGAAAGGGCGCGGGCGCGACGCGCCGTCTCTTCGTCGGCGCCCTTGCGCGCGACGGCGTCGAGCGCGATGGCGAGGTGGCCGCCGAGCATGAGGAGCGTCCGGCGGTAGACCGCGAGCCCGCGCTCGACCAACGCCTCAAGCTCGTCCGGCAGCGCCTCGAACTCGCCCGCCTGCGACGGCCTCAGGCGGCACGCGCAGACGGGCTGCCTCTCAAGCAGCTCGCGCACCGGCAGGCGGCACGGGGGCTGAGTCGCCATCCGCATCAAGCTTTCCGCCTGTCGCCAGATTTGGGTGCTGACCAAAGGCAGGCGTGCCAACTGCTCGAACTCGCGCCAGCGTTCGCCGCGCCTCAAGTCCCGCAGCCTCTCGCGCACCTCTTCGGCGCCAGCCGTTTTATCATGAACCGCCGCGTAATGCTCGCCGTAGCGCACGCGGAACTCTCTCCAAAGCCTCTCGAAACGCTCCCGGCGCTCGGCGTAGAGAAAATTGCTCGGGTCTTCGGCAATCTCAAGCAGCTCGCGCCGCGCCGTCTCCACCTCGGCCAGCCCGGTCGGTTCAGCGGCGGCGAGGTAAGGCCGCGCCTGCTCGACTCGCGCCTGTATGTCGAGGAAGCCGACGAGGTCATCGAGCGTCTGAGTGGCACGGGCGAACCGCTCCGACGAACGGCGGAAGGCCGCCGCCACGCGCTCCAACCCGTCTTCCAGAGAGAGCTTTCCGGCGAGCACGGCTTCGACGGCTGAGGCCGCGCGCCCGTAACCCTTCTCGACCGCCGACTCGGCCGCCGAGACGCGCAGCGTCAGACGGCCCGCCGGCATCGCCTCCAAACGCTGCCTTATGCCGAGGTCGCGCCACGCGTTCACCCACCACGAGAGCGCGCCGCGAACCTCTTCACGCCCGGCCGCCTCCGCGACCGACGCGAGCGTCGCCCGCCCCGTCAACAAACGCGCCCACGCCGTCAACTCCTCCGCCCTCCGCGCGTCCGCGCCAAGCTCCGCCGCCGGCTTCTCTTCGGCCGCCAACTCGGGCGCCGCGGGGACCGAAGGAACGGCGGCGACGGCCGGAGGCTGCAAGTCGGCGGCGTAAGTCGTGCCGCAAGCCGGAGCCGCCGCGGGCTGCCGCGCGGCCACGACGGGACGCACGACCTCCGCGGTCGCGTGCGCGGGCGGCGCCTCTTCGACCGGCGACACGTCGGCATTCAAATTCCCATGACCGACCGGCGCCGACGCCTCCGCCGACGCGACGGGCGCCGACGGCTCTTCGCGCGGCGCCTCGCCCGCGGGGGTGTGGCCCGCCCCCGTCAAGTCTATTTCGAGCGAGGCGATGTGGAAGCGGTAGATGGCGTCGCCGCCCGCGCCGCTGTCCCGGTCGAAGCTGCCGGGCATGGCCGCCTCGTTCAAACGCGCCAAAGTCTCCGACACCTGCCGCGTCGCGCCCTCGGTCGAAGACTCGTCCGACAAAAGCAGCGCCGCGCACAACTCTCCGGCCGTCGCCCCCCGGCAGTCGAGCGAGAGGACGAACAGGCTCTTAAGGATGAGCCGCGCCTGGTAACGCTGCATGACGGGGAGTTGGCCGACGCAGCGCGCCGTCAGGTGGTCGTAGGCGGCGAAGGCGGGACGCAGGTCGGCGTTTCGTCTGAGGTCGGCCTCGGCCGCGTCGAACACCTCGTCGAGCAGGACGAGCGAGAGGGCGGGCCGGGCCGTCGCGCGCGCCGCCGCCTGCGCCGCGAACGGCAGCAGCGCGAAGTGCGGCACGAACTGTCGGACGCCCGCCGCCACGTCCGCCACGAGCGGGTGGACCGGGTAGAGGGAGGCGAAGCGCGACTCGCTCCAGTTGAAGTTGGGAACGCCGGTCCGCAGGCTGCGGTAGATTTCGCGCAGCGCCTCACGGCTCTGCGGCTTCTTGCGCAGCACGAACTGCTCGGCGACGCGGAAGAGGTTTTCCGGGTCGAGGTAGTCAATCTGGTAAGTGCCGGCGAGCGCGACGTTGGCGCCGTCGGCCCCCGCGATGTCGTCGTCGAGCGCGAGCGCCACAAAAGCGTTCACTCTCTTCGACATCGCCGCCAAAGCGGCCAGCACCGGCCCGTCGTGGCGGGCGACGCGCGCCGGCCGGCTGAAGGCCGTGTCGATGATGAGGACCAGCGTCTCGTCCATCGCCCGCGAGGCCGCCACCGCCAGCATCTCGGCCGCGTCGCCGCCCGACTGGACCACGCCCCCGAAGACGTTCGACAGCGCCGCCCCCAACTCCTCGACCAGCGTCGGCCGCGTCCCGCGCTCGACCCGCACGACCGTGTAGCGCCGCCCCGCCAGCCTCCGCGCGCTCGTCTGGACGTGCCCGTCCTCGACCGCCACCCGCAGGCGCTCCGAGCCGACCAGCGCCCCGAAGACCGCCAGCGCGTGGCTCTTCCCGACGCCGCGGGCCCCGGCCAGAGCGCGCGCGTCGCCGCCGCCCGGCGCCAGCCCCGCCAGCGCGTCGAGCCAGCGGGCCAGAAGGTCCGAGGTCACGTCCGTAAAGCGGTAGGAGGAGAGGGCGCGGGCCGGGTCCTCGGCGAAATTCCCTACTTGCTCGAAGGATTGCGGTTCGACAAGGTCCTTGATCTTTTCCTGTATGCGTTTCATCAAACCCTTGGCGGCGAGCCGGATAGAAGGAGTCGGGAGCCCTCTCAGGGGCGGGCGGGAAGGAGCCATTTCGAATCTAGCACGCCGCCGCGCGCCCCGGCAATAAAGAAGTTTTACACACCGCAGCCTCGGCGGCTGCTATAATCCCCCCGCTCCCTCGGACACGTTTTCGGGCCGCCACCGTCGGCCGCTCGGCGGCCCCCGACCCGGCGCAACCTCTTGCGCCGCCGGTTGCATCAAAGATTCACCCAATCCGGGTATTCTTTCGGTCAACTGCAAAAGCCCCAAGGTGCCGGACCCCACGCGCGAGGCGGGAGGAGCCGCCGGCCGCAGGCGCAGGCAGTATCTATCTCGGAGACTTAACGCTCATGCATAACAGAATGGCCCGCACGCTTACGGCTCTCGCGCTCGTCCTGAGTCTCTGGTCCGGCTCGCTCGTGGCCGTGGCCGCGCCCGCCCGGCGCCAGGACGCGCAGCAGACCGCCAAGAAGGATTCCGACAAGAAGAAGAAGGACGAGAAGGCCGCCAAGGCCGGGGAGTCCAAGAACGCCCAGCCCGCCACCAGCAATGCCGGCAAGCCGCTCTCCGAGAAGGAAGACCCCCGGATGATCGGCAAGCGCAAAATCAACGGCGGCATCATCGCCAGCATGAGCGGCGGCCTCGAAAAAGAGGTCAACCTCGGCCGCCAGCTCGCCGCGGAAGTTGACCGCACCGCCAAGTTCGTTGACGACCCCCTCATCACCGAGTACATCAACCGCGTCGGCCAGAACGTCGTCCTCCACTCCGACGCCCGCGTCCCCTTCACCATCAAGGTCATCGACTCGGACGAGGTCAACGCCTTCGCCCTGCCCGGCGGCTTCTTCTACGTCAACAAGGGCCTGATTCTCGCCGCCGACAACGAGGCCGAGGTCGCGGGCGTCATGGCGCACGAGATCGCCCACGTCGCCGCCCGCCACGCCATGGAGAATCAGGCGAAGGGCATGCTGGCGGAAATCGGCCTGCTCGCCGGCTCCATCTTCCTCGGCGGCATCGGCGGCCTGCTCATCAACAACGCCGCCCAGTTTGGCGCCCTGCTCGGCTTCATGAAGTTCAGCCGCGACGCCGAATCGGAGGCCGACATGCTCGGCGTCGAGTACCTGTGGGCCGCCGGCTACGACCCGAACGCGATGTCCACGATGTTCGAGAAGCTTCAGGCCAAGAACAAGAAGAAGCCGGGCACGATGTCCAAGCTCTTCTCGACGCACCCGCAGTCGGTTGACCGCATGGAGAAGACGCGCGAGCTGGTCGCCCGCTTCCCCGACCGCGAGGAGTACGTCCTCTCGACCTCCGAGTTCCAGAGGGTGAAGGGCCGCCTGCTCCGCCTCTCGAACGCCCGCGCCTCGACGGCCGGCGACATCGGCCCCAGCGGAGACGGCGCCCCCGGCCGCCCGACGCTCAAGCGGCGCTCGCCCTCGCAGGACGAGACGGCGAACCCCGAAGGCACCGCGACGCCCGAGAAGAAGGACGACGCCCCGCAGCTCAAGCGGCGGACCGAAGACCCGCAGACCACGACGCCGCCCGCCTCCAAGCCGTAAGGCCCCGGCGTCGAACGGCCTGCGTCCCCTTCGACAAGGCCCTCCAGCCCCCTCGGACTGGAGGGCCTTTCGCCGCGCCGGCTTGACAACGAAAAGGCCGTTTCGTATTCTACCCGTTCGCGTTTTAGACGCTTAAGATAGAGAGAGTTATCCTATGTCAACATACTTTCCCAGCGGGGACGGACTCGCCGACAATCGCAAGTGGTACGTGGTGGACGCCGACGGGAAGACGGTCGGCCGCCTGGCGACCGAGGTGGCGCGCGTGCTGACGGGCAAGAACAAGCCGCAGTACACGCCCTTCCTCGACACGGGCGACCACGTCATCGTCATCAACGCCCGCCGCGCCGTCTTCACCGGCTCGAAGAACGAGCAGAAGGTCTACCGCCGCCACACGCTCTACCCCGGCGGCCTGCGCGAAGTCTCCGTCACCGAGCAGTTCCAGAAGCACCCGGAAAGGGTCATCGAGCAGGCCGTCAAGGGCATGCTCCCGAAGAATAAGCTCGGGAAGGCGATGGCGAAGAAGCTGAAGGTTTACGCCGGCGCGGAGCACCCGCACTCGGCGCAGCGCCCCGAACCGCTCGCGATTGACGAGCGCGCGACGGCGGCCAGGAAGTAAGGCATTTTCTAAGGAAGAGGAACCGTGGCAGACATCCAGTATTACGGAACCGGGCGGCGCAAGACCTCGACGGCGCGCGTCTACCTGCGGCCGGGCACCGGCGAAATCCGCGTCAACCGCAAGACGTTCGACCAGTACTTCCCCAACCAGGCGCTCCGCATGGTCATCCGCCAGCCCCTGACGCTGACGGACACGGCCAACAAGTTCGACATCGTCGTCAACGTCGCGGGCGGCGGCCCGGCGGGGCAGGCCGGCGCCGTGCGCCACGGCATCACCCGCGCGCTCATGGAGTTCAACGCCGACCTCCGGCCCGCCCTCAAGGACGCCGGCCTCGTGACGCGCGACCCGCGCGCCAAGGAGCGCAAGAAGTACGGCCAGAAGGGCGCCCGCAAGCGGTTCCAGTTCTCGAAGCGTTAATTCGCCGCTCGCTCAGATTCCATCGTCGCGCCCCGGTTGGTTGCCCCCTCGCGGGGTCGCTTGGGGCGCGGCGAGTACATTAAACCAATCACTCGCAGAGGAGGCTTAGTTTGGCAGTCACCGTCACGATGAAGGAATTACTGGAGGCCGGCGTCCACTTCGGCCACCAGGTCAGGCGCTGGAACCCGAAGATGAAGGAGTACATCTTCGGCGAGCGCAACGGCATTAACATCATCGACCTGCAAAAGACGCAGAAGATGTTCCGCGACGCCATCGCGTTCGTCACGAACCTCTCGGGCGAGGACCGCGGCCGCACCATCCTCTTCGTCGGCACCAAGCGGCAGGCGCAGGACGCCATCCGCGAGGAGGCCGAGCGCGCCGGCCAGTACTACATCAACCAGCGCTGGCTCGGCGGCCTCCTGACCAACTTCCAGACCGTGCAGAAGTCCATCAAGCGGCTGCGCGACCTCGAAGCGATGCAGACCGACGGCCGCTACGAGAAGATGACGAAGAAGGAGCGCATCAAGCTCGACCGCGAGCGCGAAATCCTCGACAAGAACCTCTCGGGCATCAAGAACATGAACCGCATCCCCGACGCGCTCTTCGTCATCGACGTGCGCAAGGAGGACATCGCCGTCAAGGAGGCCAACCGCCTCGGCATTCCCATCATCGCGGTCGTTGACACCAACTGCTCGCCCGAGGGCATCGACTACGTCATCCCCGGCAACGACGACGCCCTGCGCGCCGTCCGCCTCTTCGCCTCGCGCATCGCCGACGCCGTCATCGAGGGCGCGCAGATGCGCTCGAAGGGCGAGGAAGACGGCGAGGGCGAAGGCGCCCCGGCCGTGCCCGAGACTTCGGCCGCGCCGACCTCGCGCGTCACGACCTCCACGGTCGAGAGCACGCGCGAGATCGAGCCCGGCGCGCAGTCCGCGCAGGTCGCGGGCGGCGACGTGTCGAACGTCTCCGCGGACGTTCAGACCTCGGTCCCCGGCAACCAGGGCTTCGCGCGCCAGGGCCAGCAGCCCGACAGCGTCGGCGACCACGAGCAGATAGGCACGCACGCCCCCGTGCGCGGCGCGACCGGCGGCGAAGGGACCGACGGCAAGGTGCCCCAGTCCTCGCCCGAGCAGGAGAAGGGCGCGGAGTCGGTCGGCGCCGCCAAGTAAGGCGCGACCGGACGAGCTTACAAACTTTCAACTTAACGGCGAGCGCAGCCCTCCGTGTGCGGATGAACCCGCCGGGCTGCGCATCTTTTTAGTCATCAGCGACGACTTTATTTTTTAGGAGAACGACATGGCGGAGATCACGTCGGCGGCGGTGAAGGCGCTCAGGGAGAAGACGGGCGCGGGGATGATGGAGTGCAAGAAGGCTCTCACAGAGGCGGGCGGCAGCGAGGAGCAGGCCATCGAAATCCTGCGCAAGCGCGGGATGGCCTCGGCCAGCAAGAAGGCGGGCCGCGTCGCCGCCGAGGGGGCGGTGGGCTCCTACATCCACATGGGCGGCAAGGTCGGCGTGCTCGTCGAGGTCAACTGCGAGACCGACTTCGTCGCGCGCACCGAGGAGTTCCAGGCGCTCGTCAAGGACATCGCGATGCACGTCGCCGCGGCCGAGCCGCGCTACGTCACGCGCGAGGAGGTGCCCGCCGACATCCTCGACAAGGAGCGCGAGATCACCCGCGCCCAGATCGCCAACGACCCGAAGAACGCGAACAAGCCCGAGCAGGTCATCGAGAAGATCGTCGAAGGGCGCCTGAACAAGTTCTTCGAGGAGGCGGTGCTGCTCGACCAGCCCTTCGTCAAGGACCCGGCCAAGACCATCAACGAGCTTCTGACCGAGAAGATCGCCAAGACCGGCGAGCGCATCACGGTCCGCCGCTTCGCCCGCTACAAGATGGGCGAGGGGCTAGCCAAGCGCGAGGACGACTTCGGCGGCGAGGTCGCCGCGCTGGCCGGCGGCAACCAGTAAGCCCGATTTTCGATT
>DASZEK010000029.1:0-95816 GCA_035941045.1 Pyrinomonadaceae bacterium
CGCGAAAGGGCCTAACTCGGCCACCGCCACCGCCTGCTCGGCGGGCGCGCACGCTATCGGCGACAGCTTCAAGATCATCCAGCGCGGCGATGCCGACGCGATGATCTGCGGCGGCGCGGAATCGGCGATTACGCCCATGAGCGTGGCAGGCTTTGCCGCGATGCGTGCCCTCTCGACGCGCAACGACGATCCGACCCGCGCCTCGCGTCCATTCGAGCGCGACCGCGACGGGTTCGTGATCGGCGAGGGCGCGGGGCTGATGGTGCTCGAAGAACTGGAATCGGCACGGCGACGGGGCGCGAGGATTTACGCCGAGCTGGTCGGCTACGGCATGACCGCCGACGCCTTCCACATCACGATGCCGGACGAGACCGCGTCCGGCGCCGTGCGCGTCATGCAGATGGCCTTGAGGGACGCGGGCGTGTCCCCCGAAGAGGTCGGCTACGTCAACGCGCACGGCACCTCGACGCCCTACAACGACAAGTTCGAGACGCTCGCCATCAAGAAGACCTTCGGCGAGCACGCCTACAAGGTCGCCGTCAGCTCGACGAAGTCGATGACGGGCCACCTGCTCGGCGCGGCCGGCGGCATCGAGGCCGTCTTCTCCGTCCTCGCCATTCAGGAGGAACGGCTTCCGCCGACGATCAACTACGTCAACCCGGACCCCGAGTGCGACCTCGACTACGTCCCCAACGAGCCGCGCGAGGCGCGAGTCCGCTACGCGCTCTCGAACAACTTCGGCTTCGGCGGCACCAACGCCGCGCTCCTTTTCAAACGCTTCGAGGAGTAAGCACCCTTAACTTATGAAAACCGTCGTCCTGATGAAGCAGGTCCCGAACAAGGACGCCATCCTGCGCGTGAACAGGGAAGAGAAGTGGGTCGAGGAGGGCGACCTGTCGTTCGAGGTTAACGAGTCGGACGGCTACGCCCTCGAAGAAGCCTTGCGGCTGAAGGAGAAGAAGGGCGGCGAGGTCGTCGTCGTCACGCTCGGGCCCCAGCGCGCCAAGAGCGTCATCAAGGACGCGCTCGCGCGCGGAGCCGACCGCGCCATCCACGTCCTCGGCGACAACCTTGAGCACGTCGGCCCGTTCGCGACCGCGAAGGTGCTGGCCGAGGCGATTCGCGGCGAGTCGGCCGACCTCGTCCTTTCGGGCTTGCAGTCGGACGACTACGGCTTCGCGCAGACCGGCGTTATCCTCGCCGAGCTTCTCGGCCTGCCGCACGCGACCATCGTCATCGAAGTCGATTACTCGGGCGAGCAGTTGCGCGTGAAGCGCGAGCTTGAGAGCGGCTGGTATCAGTGGTACACGATGCCGACGCCCGCGCTGCTGACCATCCAGTCGGGCATCAGCCAGATTCGCTACGCGACTTTGAAGGGCATCATGGCCGCCAAGAAGAAGGAGGTCCGCGAGGTTCAACCCGACGCGGCGGCCCTTTCGGGCGCGGGCGAGTTCCAACAGGTCACGCGCGTCTACCTCCCGCAGAAGACCAAGCAGACGCAGTTCCTCGGCGACGGCGACGCCAAGCGCGGCGCCGCGCAACTCGCCGAGAAGCTCCGCACGGAAGCCAGAGTTTTTTAACGACCCTTATGTCAATACTCGTATTCGTCGAGCACCGCGAGGGTGTTCTGAACAAGACTTCGTTCGAGGCCGTGGCGGCGGCGCAGCAGTTGGGCGCGGCCGAAGGGTTGGACGTGTCGGCCGTCGTGTTGGGGAAAGACGCGACGCTCGCGCAGGAAGTCACCGGCTACAAGGTGGCGCGCGTCATCTCGGCTGAGAGCGAGAAGCTTTCGGAGTACACGCCCGACGCCTACGCCGACGCGATGGAGCAGGTCGTCCGCTCGGTCAACCCGCGCTACGTCATCCTGCCGCACACGTACCTCGTCCGCGACTTCGCGCCGAAGCTCGCCGCGCGCTTCGGCAAGGGTTTGGTGAGCGACTGCATCCGCATGAAGGCCGAGGGCGGCGAGGTCACTTTCACGCGCCGCATCTTCCTCGGCAAGATGGACGCCGACGTGGTCGCCAAGGGCGAGCCGCCCGTCTTCGCCAGCTTCCAGTCGGGCGCCTACCGCGCCGACCAGGCGGAGAAGGGCGGCGGGGCCGCCGTCGAATCGATGGCCGTCGAAGTGGGCGAGGTCCGCATGCGGCCCGAGCCGCCGTTCCAGGAGGTGAAGCAGGCCGTCGATTTGTCGAAGGCCGATGTCATCGTCGCCATCGGCCGCGGCATCAAGAGCCAGGAGAACATCCAACTCGCCGAGAAGCTGGCCGCGGCTCTGGGTGGCGACATCGCCGCATCGCGCCCCATCTGCGACGCGGGCTGGCTGCCGATTGACCGCCAGATAGGCTCTTCGGGCCAGACGGTCGCGCCGAAGCTCTACGTCGCGCTCGGCATCTCGGGCGCTATCCAGCACCTCGTCGGCATGAAGAACGCCGGCACCATCGTCGCCGTCAACAAAGACCCCGAGGCCCCCATCTTCGACATCGCCGACTACGGCATCGTCGGCGACCTCTTCGAAGTCATCCCCGTCCTGACGGAAGAGATAAAGAAGCTGAAGGGCTGAGGCGTGTGACCCCGGAGGGGTCGCCGACAATAGCCGGGGGTCAGCGAACGACAGTGAGCGCCACCCCCGGTCAGGCCGGGAAAAGAATCCGACCCTGAAAGGGTCGCACCGCCGCATCCGGGTGCGACCCTTTCAGGGTCGGATTCGTGTTTGTCATGCTTTCCGTGGGTGGCGCTCGGACGCTCGCGCGTCCTCGCTTACCCACGGCTATTATCTGTATCCCCTTCGGGGATTTTAAAGTTGCCTCCTAGCTACACCTTTCAAATCTTCCAACACCTCCGACGGCTTCCACTCGTTGCCGCGATAAATCTTGGCGAGTTTGCCTTCGGGCGTGACGAGGGCCGTGCGGAGCGAGTGGATGACCTGCCCGTTCTCGGCCTTGTAGGCGAGGCCGAAGGAGTGCGCGAGCCGTCGTATCTCGTCGGGGTCGCCGGTCGCGAAGTCCCAGTTGTCGAACTTGCCGCCCGCATACGTCGCCCCGTAGGCGCGCAGCACCTCGGGCTTGTCGTATTCGGGGTCGAGCGTGACGCTGAGCAGGTGCGTCCCGGCGCGCAGGCCCGCGTCCTTGGCAAGCTCGCCGTTGAGCTGCGCGAAGTTCGCGCTCATGAGCGGGCACTGGTCGGGGAACGGGCAGCGCGTGTAGATGAAGGTGACGAGGAGCGCGCGGCCCTTGAACTGCCGCGTGCTTATCTTCTTGCCGTCCTGGTTGACGAGGCGGGCCTCGGGGACTTCGGCGCCCGGCGTCGGCTCCATGCCCGCGACCTCGGAGGGCGAGGCGGCGCCGACGGGCGGCTTCGTGATGGCGGGGCTTTCGAGCCAGTAGCCCGAGTCCGCGACGACGAGCGTGGCCTGAATCGTGTCGCCGACTTCGACGACCTTCAGCGCGTCCGCGTCCTTCAGGGTGAAGTCCATCTTCATCGCGGACATGAAATCCTTCACCTCCTCGTGGTCGATTCCGACGACCCCCTTCTCGCGGTTGACGGAGACGACCTTGCCCTTCAGGTCGTAACGCCGGACGTTCTCGGGCTCGCCCGAACAGCCCGCGAGGGGGAGAAGGAGGATGATGATGGCCGGGATAATTTGCAGGGTGCGGCGCGCGCCCGCCGTCGGAGAGTTCATGCGCCGGATTGTGTGACAGCCGGGGGAGGCGGCGCAACCCGGCCGCTGCCGCCGCCCCCCCGAACTGTGCTAGGATGAGGGCACTTCCGATGGAAACAGTAAAACTAAAGGGGGCGCAGAGGCTCGAAGGCGCGCGCGTCGCCGACGAGATTAAGCGCGAGGTGGCCGAGGAGGTCGCGCGGCTGCGCGAGGAGCACGGCTTCACGCCCCGCCTCGCCGTCGTGCAGGTGGGCGACGACCCGGCGTCTACCATCTACGTGCGCAACAAGGTGCGGACCTGCGAGGAGCTGGGCTTGGGCTCCGAGCGCCACGCGCTGCCCGAAGGGACGACGGACGCGGAGCTGCTGTCGCTCGTCAAAGAGCTTAACGCGCGGGACGACGTTGACGGCTTCCTCGTCCAGTTGCCCCTGCCGCGCGGCATGGACGAGTCGGCCGTCGTCGAAGCGATTGACCCGGACAAGGACGTTGACGGCTTCCACCCCGTCAACGTCGGGCGCCTGATTCTGCGCAAGCCCGCGCTCGTGCCGTGCACGCCGGCCGGCATCGTCGAGCTGCTTGTTCGCGAGGGCGTCGAAGTGGCGGGCGCGCGCGTCTGCGTCGTCGGCCGCAGCAACCTCGTCGGCCGCCCGATGGCAGAACTGCTCCTGCAAAGGGACGCGACCATCACCATCTGCCACTCGCGCACGCGCTGCCTTGAGACGGTGACGCGCGAGGCCGACATCCTGATTGCCGCCGTCGGCCGCGCCGGCATCATCCGCGCCGAGCACGTCAAGCCGGGCGCCGTCGTGATAGACGTGGGGACGAACAAGGTGACGGACGAGGCTCAGGTGCGAGAGCTGTTCGGCGAGGGGGCCGACAAGCGGCTCGCGTCGCTCGGCGCGCGCGGCTACACGGTGGTCGGCGACGTGCACCCGGCCGAAGTCTCGGCGGTGGCGTCGATGTTGACGCCCGTGCCCGGCGGCGTCGGCCTGCTCACGGTCGCCATGCTGATGAAGAACACCGTCACGGCCGCCAAGCGGCGCCGCGGGATTGAAAAGCTCTAAGACTTGAAATGCTTCGCGTAGGGCTGACGGGTTCCATCGCGGTCGGGAAGTCTTTCGTGTCGGGCGTGCTGCGCGAGTTGGGCTGCCGCGTGATTGACGCCGACGAGGTGGCGCGGCGCGTGGTGGAGCCGGGCGCGGAGGGCCTGCGGCGCGTGGTTGAGGCTTTCGGGCCGGGCGTTTTGAAGGACGACCGGACGCTCGACCGCGCCGCTCTCGGCGCCGTCGTCTTCGGCGACGAAGAGCGCAGGGAGCTTCTGAACTCCATCCTGCACCCGCTCATCATGGCGGAGCAGGACGAGCAGTTGCGGCGTTGGGAGCGCGAAGACCCGCGCGGCGTGGCGGTGGTCGACGCGGCGCTGTTGATTGAGTCGGGCGGGTATAAGCGTTTCGACAAGGTGGTCGTCGTCCACTGTCGGCCCGAGTTGCAGGTCGAGCGGCTGATGCGGCGCAACGGCCTCTCGCGCGAGGAGGCGGGGCGCAGAATCGCCGCCCAGATGCCGCAGGAAGAGAAGCTGAGGCACGCCGACTACACGATTGACACCTCGGGCGATTTCGCCGACACGCGCGGGCGCACGGAAGAACTCTACGCGCTGCTGCTCGCGGAGGCCGAGAGAAGGGGATGAGAGGGGACGTGAAAAGAGTCGGGCGAGGAGCGAGGGCGCGCGGCGCCGCGCGGCCCGTGCGTCTCCCGTCCCGAAAGCTCGTCCGCGCGTTTCTGTCAGCCGCGCTCTCGTCTTCGCTCCTGCTCGTCGGGTGCTTCGAGGAGGAGGCGGGCGAGCAGTTCTACGGCAAGGTCACGGTCCCGCGCTCGCAGGAGTTTCGGTGGAGCGACGGCGGGCTGCCTCGCGTCTTCGACCCGGCCCGCGCCGCCGCGCCGCCCGACACCGACGCCGTCCGCGCCCTTTACGAAGGGCTGACCGACTACGAGCCCGCGACGCTCACGCCCATCCCGGCCGTCGCAAGCCGCTGGGAGTCTTCCGAGGACGGGCGCGTCTGGACGTTTCACCTGCGCGAAGACGCGCGCTGGTCGAACGGCGACGCCGTCACGTCCGAGGACTTCGTCCGCTCATGGCGCCGCACGCTCGCGCTCGGCGAACGCGCCCCCCACTTGAAGCTGCTCTCGAACATCGAAGGCGCGCGCAAGAGCCCCGCCCCTTCGGCCACGCCGGAAACCGCCGAGCAGACGCGCGTGGCGCCTCAGAAGCCCGCCGAGTTCGGCGCCGTCGCGCTCGACGCGAGGACGCTGCGCGTCACCTTGCAGCGCCCCGACAAGAATTTCCCCGCGCTCGTCGCGCACCCCGTCTTCAGGCCCGTCCACGAGCTGAGCGCGCTGCCCGAGCCCGAAGCAATCGAAGGCACCGGGCAGACGGCGGAGGGCGAGGCCGACTTCGGCTTCCTCACCAACGGGGCCTTCAGCCTGTCGCGGCTCGACGCCGAGAGCGTCGTGCTCGAACGCGCGAAGCACTACTGGGACGCCGCGAGCGTGCAGCTTGAGCGCGTCCGCTTCGTCGGGAAGAGGACCGCCGAAGACGCCTTGGCCGCCTACCGCGCGGGCGAGATTGACGCCGTCACGAACGCGCCGTTCGAGCCGCTGGCCGTCAAGCTCCTCACGCCCTACAAGGACTTCCGGCGCGAGACTTTCGGCGCGCTCAACTTCTACGCCTTCAACACCGCCCGCCCGCCCTTCGACGACCGACGCGTGCGCGAGGCGCTGGCGGGCGCCGTTGACATCGAACGCCTCAGCGCCGACACGCTCGGCGGCTCGACCGAGCCGGCGAAGAAGTACCTGCCCGAGATGCCCGAGGCCGAGCCGTCCGTCCCGCCCGCCCCGACGCCCGGCGCGAAGAAGGCGCAGAAGCCCGAGCCGGAGGGTGATGAAGGGGAGGCTGTCCGCAGTCCCGTCCGGCACGACGTTGAGCGGTCGCGCCGCCTGCTCGCGGAGGCGGGCTTCCCCGGCGGCGCGAGCTTCCCGCGCGTTCGTCTGCTCGTCAACCGTAACGAGCAGCAGCGGCTCGTCGCCTCGGCCGTCGCGCGAATGTGGCGCGACGCGCTCGGCGTCGAGACCGACATCGTCATGAAGGGCTGGGAGGAGTACGAGATGATGCTGAGGGCGGGCGACTACGACGTGGCCCGCCGCAGCATCGTCATGCAGACGACCGACGAGGAGTCGAACATGCTCGCCCTCTTCGGCGAGGAGCCGACGCAGGTCGCCGCAGCCCCTTCGCCGCAGCCTTCGCCCGCGCCCGACTCCTCCCCCGCGCCCTCGCCCGAGCAGCCGGACGGGGCCGAGCCGAAGCCGCACGAAGCCGGCCCCCCTTTGATTCTGACCGAGGCGCAGGCCGTCGAAGAGCTGCCGGGCATCCCCCTCTACTTCGCCTCGTCCTACGCGCTCGTGAAGCCTTACGTCGAGGGCTTCGACTCGAACCTGCTCGACGCGCCTTCGCTCAAGCGCGCGCGCATCAACACGGCGTGGCAGGCGCCGCCGCGGCCGAAGCGCGGCGGGCTGCTGATGGCGTCGCCGTAGTTGTAAAATTCTCGTGACGAGCAACTTACGCGCCCCCCGAGGGCATCCGTGCAGGCAGGTCTTTTATGCACGAACCTCCTTGATTGGACGAGCGCGCGCGTGATAAGTTCAGCCCGGCACCAGCTATCGCATTAAAGACCAGACACCCCCGGACAATCCCCTCCCGCCCCTGGATTGAGGCGGGCCGCTCGTCCCCCTTCAAGGTTTTCGTCGGGGCCGTTTCGAGCCGCGCCCCGGCCGCGCAGTAACGGAGCAAGTCGTCATGTCGAAGAAGAACAGCTCAAGTCTGGCCGCACTCCTCCTCGCCTCCGCCCTCCTCGTCTCGGGCTGCGGCGGCCCCGCGGCCGAGGGGGAATACTTCGGGAGGATGGAGGCGCCCGAGGGGCAGGTCCTCCGCTACATCTCCGGCTCGGAGCCCGAGTCGCTCGACCCGCAGAGGAGTTCGGGCCAGCCCGAGGCGCGCGTCCACATGGCGCTCTTCGACGGGCTGGTCGAGTACCACCCGAAGACGATGGAGCCGATCCCGTCCATCGCCGAGTCGCGCGGCGAGATTGACGAGGACGCCTCCGAGTACGTCTTCCGCCTGCGCAAGAACGCGCGCTTCTCGAACGGCGACCCCATCACGGCCCACGACTTCGTCTACACCATGCGCCGCGGCCTCAAGCCCGAGCTTGCGTCGCGCGTCGCCTACCTCGCCTACGAGATTAAGTACGCGCAGGGCTACAACGAGGCCGGCTCCTTCGTCCGCGACCCGAAGACGGGGCGCTTCGTCCGCGCCTCCGAGGCCGAGGCGGCGAAGGAGGGCGAGGCCGCGGCGGCGCCCGCCGCCCCGCTCGACGCGGAGGAGAGCCACAAGTCCGAACTCGCGCGCGGCGGCGAGTCGGCCGCGCCCGACACGGAGTTTCACAAGTTCATCCACGAGCCGACGCGACTCGTCGTTCCGAGCGACGAGGCCGACCGCCAGAAGGCTTACAAGGCCAACCCGAAGCTGAAGTCGCTCGTCGAGGGCAAGGAACTCGTCCCCGTCCGCGCCGAGGACATCGGCGTCGAGGCCGTCGACGACTACACGGTGCGCATCACGCTGGAGCGGCCCGCGCCCTACTTCGAGGGATTGCTGGCCCACCAGTTCTTCCGCATCGTTCCCAAGAAGGCCATCGAGCAGTACGGCAACGACTGGGTCAAGCCCGGCCGCTTCATCGGCAGCGGCGCCTTCATGCTCGCCGAGCACAAGCCCTACAACCAGATAGTCGTCACCCGCAACCCCTACTACTGGGACGCCGCCGCCGTCAAACTCGACAAGATAGTCTTCTACCCGCTCGAAGAGCAGACCACCATGCTCAACCTCTACAAGACGGGCGAGGTGGACGCCGTCTACAACCACACCGTCCCGTCCTCGTGGCTCAAGGCAGGCGTCAAGAAGATGCGCGACTACATGGACGCGCCCGAGAACACCTCGGAGTTCTACAACATCAACATCACGAAGGCGCCGATGAACGACCTGCGCGTCCGCCGCGCCTTCAACATGGCGATCGACCGCGAAGGGCTCGCCGCCTTCAAAGTCACCGCCAAGCCCGGCGTCACGCTCGTCCCGCACATCTTCCTCAAGTACCCGCGGCCGAAGGGCGTGGACTTCGACCCCGAGGGGGCCAAGAAGCTGTTAGTGGAAGCCGGCTACAAGGACGCCTCCGGCAAGTACGACCCGAAGAAGTTCCCGGCCGGCGACGTGGAGATTAACTACAACACGAACGAGTCGAACCGGCAGACGGCCGAGTTCGTCCAGGCCCAGTGGAAGCAGCACCTCGGCATCACCGTCTCGCTGCGCAACGTCGAGTGGAAGACCTACCTCGACATGCGCTCGAAGCGCGAGTACAAGGGCTTCGCCCGCGCCGGCTGGGTCGGCGACTACATGGACCCCTACACCTACCTCGGCATCTTCACGACCTGCGAGGGCGGCGACAACGGCACGGGCTGGTGCGACCCGAAGTTCAACAAGATGCTTCAGGAGGCCAACAGCGAGCCCGACGAGCAGAAGCGGCTCGACATGCTCGCCCAGGCCGAGGCGTACTTCCTCAACCAGCAGCCCGTCATCACGCTGATGATTCCGGCGACCAACTGGATGAAGAAGCCCTACGTCAAGGGCCTCTACCCGAACCCCGGCACCCTCCACGCCTGGAAGTACGTCTACATCGAGCACGACCGGGCCAAGTGGGACCGCCAGATGCCGGACATGACTACGGCCGAGCTTGCTGAAAAATAAGGGTGACGGGTGTCGGGTGACGGGTGCCGGTTAAAAGATAGTCTTTACCGGCACCTGACGCCCGTCACCCGACACCCTGCTTTCGGAGGTTGGAATGTTCAGATTCATCATCCGCCGGCTGCTCGTGACGGTGCCGATGGTACTCATCGTGGTGTCGCTGACGTGGGCGCTCATCAGGACGGCGCCGGGCAACTTCTACTCGGGCGAGAAGAAGCTGCCGGCCGCCATCGAGAAGAACATCCGCGCCAAGTACGGGCTCGACCAGCCCTGGTACAAGCAGTACGCGCGGGTCATGACGAACACGCTGAGGCTCGACTTCGGCAACTCGCTCCGCTACGAGAACGAGACCGTCAACGACATCCTCAAGCGCACCATCCCCGTCTCGGCCACCATCGGCCTGCTCGCCTACCTGCTCGCGCTCGCCGTCGGCGTCACCTTCGGCACGCTGGCGGCCCTGAAGCCGAACTCCAAGCTCGACTACGTCTCGATGGCGCTCGCCATGCTCGGCATCTCGCTGCCGAACTTCGTGCTCGGGCCGCTGCTCGTGCTCGTCTTCGCGCTCTCGCTCTACTGGCTGCCGCCCGCGCGCTGGGACGGCTTCCCGAGCTGGAGCCTCGTGCTGCCGGTGCTCACGCTCTCGGCCGTCTACATGGCCTACATCGCGCGCCTGACGCGCTCGGGCATGCTCGAAGTCCTGCGCTCGGACTACATCCGCACGGCGCGCGCCAAGGGCCTGACGGAGAAGGACGTGGTCGTCCGCCACGCGCTGCGCGGCGGCCTGCTCCCCGTCGTCTCGTTCACGGGGCCGGCGCTCGCGTTCCTCGTCACGGGCACCGTCGTCGTCGAGCGCATCTTCGCCATGCCCGGCCTCGGCAACTACTTCATCAACGCGAACCTGAACCGCGACGAGCCGCTGATTCTCGGCATCGTCGCCTTCATCTCCATCGCGGTGCTGATCGCCAACCTGCTGGTGGACATCGCCTACGGGTTCATCGACCCGCGCATACGGTACTGACGCCATGAGTGAAGACAGAACGCCGCACGTGCCGACCGAGGAAGGCCGCTCCGAGACGCCCGACGCCGGCTGGTCCGCGCTCACCACGCGCGGCACGCCGCCGGGCCCCCCCATCCGCCGCCGCGATGGCGACGAGATTCATCCGTTCCCCGAGATGGCCGTCGGCGAGGGCGACGTGCGCACGGCCGGCGAGACGCCCGAGCCGCTGGCCGGCACCTCGCTCTGGCGCGACGCGTGGAAGCGCCTCCTGCGCAACAAGCTGGCGGTCTTCGGCATGATCGTCGTCGCCTTCATCATCGTCGCCGTCATCGTCGGCCCGCCCATCATCAAGGTCGCGACCGGCTACGAGTACGACACGCAGCCGAACGACAACGCGCTGCGCAACTCCTTCCCGCCCTTCGGCGGCCCCGAAGGCGGCAAGCACCCGATGGGCACCGACAGCGCGGGCCGCGACATGTTCGCGCGCGTCCTCCAGGGCGGCCGCATCTCGCTGATGGTCGGCATCATCTCGACGTTCGTCTCCATCCTCATCGGCGTCACCTACGGCGCGACGGCCGGCTACCTCGGCGGCAAGGTTGACGACGTGATGATGAGGATCGTGGACGTGCTCTACGCCATCCCCTACATGATGATCGTCATCGTGCTCCTCAGCTTCTTCGGCGGGCGCACCCCACTCCAGCAAATCTTCCTCCTCTTCGCCGCGCTCGGCGCCGTCTCGTGGCTGACGATGGCGCGCATCGTGCGCGGGCAGGTGATGAGTTTGAAGAATCAGGAGTTCGTGCTGGCGGCGCGCGCCGGGGGCGTCTCGACGCCGAAAATCATCTTCCGCCACCTCGTTCCGAACGCGCTCGGCCCCGTCATCGTCTACGCGACGCTGACCATCCCCTCCGTCATGTTGCAGGAGGCTTTCCTCTCCTTCCTCGGCCTCGGCGTGCAGGCGCCTTACGCCTCGTGGGGGAGCCTCGCGCAAGAGGGCATCCAGAACATCGCCGTCTTCCCCTGGCAGCTCATCTTCCCCGGCGTGACGATGGCGCTGACGCTCTTCTCGCTCAACTTCCTCGGCGACGGCCTGCGCGACGCACTGGACCCGCAGATGAGGAAATTCTGAAGACAGGTGTCGGGTGCCGGGCGTCAGGGAAACGACTGACCGGCACCCGGCGCCCGACACCCGATACCCAAACTTATGAGTAGCCACGACGGCAACCTGCTTTCGGTCCGCGGCCTGCGGACGTACTTTCAGACCGAGGACGGCGCGGTGAAGGCCGTTGACGGCATCAGCTTCGACTTGAAGCGGGGCGAGACGCTGGGGATTGTCGGCGAGTCGGGCTCGGGGAAGTCGGTGACGAACCTCTCCATCCTGCGCCTGATCCCGGAGCCGCCGGGCAGGATAGTCTCCGGCGAGATTATCTTTCAGGGCCAGGACATCCTCGCCCTGCCGCCCGAAGAGATTCGGAAGATTCGCGGCAAGCGCATCGCCATGATCTTCCAGGACCCGATGACCTCGCTCAACCCCTTCATGCGCATCTCCAAGCAGCTCGGCGAGATCACCCGGCTCCACCTCGGCCACAGCGCCGAGGCGGCGCGCGAGCACGCCGTCCGCATGCTTGAGATGGTCGGCATCCCCGAGGCCCGCGCGCGCGTGGACAGCTACCCGCACGAGTTCTCGGGCGGCATGCGCCAGCGCGTCATGATCGCGATGGCGCTCGCCTGCGAGCCCGAACTCCTCATCGCCGACGAGCCGACGACCGCGCTCGACGTGACCATCCAGGCGCAAATTCTCGACCTCATCAAGAAGCTTAAAGAGACGACCGGCACCAGCGTCATCCTCATCACGCACGACCTCGGCGTCGTCGCCGGCATGACCGACCACATCATCGTCATGTACGCCGGCAAGGTCTTCGAGCAGGCGCCGACGCGCGAGCTGTTCGCCACGCCCGGCAACCCCTACACGAAGGGCCTCCTGAAGTCCGTCCCCGACCCGGCGCACGAGGAGGGGACCGAGCTGTACCAGATTCCCGGCCTCCCGCCCGACGTGGCCCGCCTCCGGCCCGACCAGTGCCCGTTCGCCGAGAGGTGCTACCGCGCCGAGGACATCTGCCGCCGCGAGTTTCCGCCCTTCGTCCAAGTCAACGCCGACCACCACTCGCTCTGCCACTTCGCCGAAGAGGTCTACGCCTCCTCGAAGGCCGAGCGCGAGGGCCGGGCCGCCGCGCCGCCCGACGCGCCCGCCGCCACGCCCGCCGCGCAATCACAGCCGGGGGAGGGGACGAGATGAGCACACAGAATTTCGAGCCCGACGCCGGCACGCAGATGCCCCCGTCCGTCACCACCCGCGACGGGCGCGAGCCTTTGGTCGCCGTCCGCGAGTTGAAGGTCCACTTCAAGCTCGGCGGCGGCACCTTCCTCGACAAGCTTACGGGCGGCCCCAGCGTGCCCCGCGTCGTGAAGGCCGTTGACGGCGTGACGCTCGACATCTTCCCAGGGGAGACGCTGGGGCTGGTCGGCGAGTCCGGCTGCGGCAAGTCAACCTTGGGCCGCGCCATCCTCCGCCTGACCGAGCCGACCGGCGGCCAGGTCCTCTTCCGCGGCAACGACCTCTCGCGCCTCTCGCAGTCGCAGTTGCGCGGGCAGCGCCGCCACCTCCAGATGATT
Organism: Pyrinomonadaceae bacterium; assembly: GCA_035941045.1. GTDB lineage: Bacteria > Acidobacteriota > Blastocatellia > Pyrinomonadales > Pyrinomonadaceae > QHXN01. Next base: position 13,171 of record DASZEK010000029.1, read on the forward strand.
TTTCAGGACCCTTACGCGTCCCTCAACCCCCGTATGACGGTCGCGCAAATCGTCGGCGAGCCGCTTGAGACGTTCGGCCTCGCCCGCCGCTCCGAGCGCGAAGAGCGCGTCCGCGACCTGATGCAGACCGTGGGCCTCAGCCCCCGCTTCGTCAAACGCTACCCGCACGAGTTCTCCGGCGGCCAGCGCCAGCGCATCGGCATCGCCCGCGCGCTGGCCGCCTCGCCCGACTTCATCGTCGCCGACGAGCCCATCTCCGCCTTAGACGTGTCAATCCAGTCGCAAATCATGAACCTGATGGAGCGGCTGCAAAGGGAGCGCAATCTCACCTACCTCTTCATCTCCCACGACCTGCGCGCCATCCGCCACGTCTCGGACCGCGTCGCCGTCATGTACCTCGGCAAGCTGGTCGAGTTGGCCGACGCCAAAGTCATCTACGCCGAGCCCCTGATGCCTTACACCAAGGCGCTGATTTCGGCCGTCCCCGTCCCCGACCCCGTCCTCGAATCCACCCGCAAGCGCATCGTCCTCCAGGGCGACGTGCCCTCCCCCATCAACCCCCCGCAGGGCTGCCGCTTCCACACGCGCTGCCCCTGGGCCATACAGGCTTGCAAGGAGGTTGTCCCCCCTCTGGCGGAGATTAAGCCGGCTCACTTCGCCGCCTGCATCCGCATCAGCCCCGACCAACCCCACATCGAACGAGTCGCCCCCGGCGACGCGCCGGGCCTGAAAAATCCCGGCCGCGTCATCGCTCAGTGAAAACCGGCCGCCATTAGTCGTTTAACAGTGGGGCCAGGAACCGAGAGCCATTTTACGGGGGCGCGGGAGGCGGGAGCCGTGTCCCATTGAGCCTTGGTAGTTTTCGTGCGGACACCCTATACTGCTGACGGGGGACGGCCGAAAGCCGAGCGTTCTTTCTGCCGTTCTTTCACGGGCCGCCCGCGCGTGCCCCGCGCGCAGCCGTTCCGCCACGGCTGAAGCCGCCCGCCGTCCGCACCCGAGCCCGAAATAATTCGTGCCCCAACTTCTCATGGACAACACGGCCCCGGCCTCAGAGCGTGCTGCCCGGCAAGAGTCCTCGCCCGCGGTCCCACCCGACTGGGCCGCGGCGCAGCAGGCGCTAGCTGACTCTTCGGGGCTCGCACTCCTTCTGGTCGAGGGTCGCCAGCCGCCCTCGCTCCTCGTCACCAACAACAACTCCGTCTGCCGCGCCTTCCAGTCCTCGCCCGAGCACGCCGCGCGCTGCCAGCCCTACTGCGGCGAGGCTTACTTCCGCGCGCAGGAGGCGGGCGGCCCCACGCACTACCGCTGCCACGCCGGCCTCCACTGCTTCGCCGCGCCCGTCCGCATCGGCGACGAAAGACAACTGGCCGTCATCGGCGGCCGGGCCTTCCTCCGAAGCTCCGACTACCGCGAGCTGGCCGAGCGCGTCGGCGGCGGCGAGCTCTCCTCGCTCCTCGCCGAAGACCCCTTCCGCAACGTACTCTTCGCGCTCAAACAGGACTTGGACGACCTCGCCTCGCGCGTCGTTGAAGCCGAGCGGGCCGCGTCCGGCCGGAAAGGCGCGAAGGCCGAGCCCGCGCCCGCGTCGGTGGAGACGGAAGCGAATGAGGCGCCTGTCGTCGAAGCGTCGCCGCCGGCCTCTTCGGTGCCGGAAGTCGTAGTCGATTCGGCGGGAGAGAAGGCGGCGCTGGCCGCGTCGAAGGCGAAGGACTCGAAGACGCAGGCGCGGGTGAAGGCCGCGGGCGTGGGGCTCGACGAGGCTTGCCAGCGGGCCGTGCGCGCGCTCGCGCAGCAGCACGGCATCGAGTCGCTGGCGCTCATGCTCCGCTCCGAAGACAGCTTCTACCTGACTTGCGTCAGCGGCTCCTTCGAGAAGAACGCCCCGCGCGTCTCGCTCAAGCCGAAGGAGATAAAACTCCTCCTCGCCGCGACCAAGGGCGAGTCCATCGCCGTCCCGGCAGGCGGCCGCGCGCCCTCGCAGCACGAGGATGCAGTCGACCTCTTCCCGCTCCTCGTCGGCGAAGAGGTCAAAGGCGTCCTCCTCGTCGGCGGCGTCGAGTTGGACGAAGGGCAGCGCAGGGCGCTCGCCGTTTCGTGCGCCGGCCTCGCGATGTCTTTGGAAGTCCACCGCCTGCGCGAAGAGCTTGAGCGGAGGATGCGCGCCGCCTCCCACTCGCGCGCCCTCTCCGAAGTCCTCAACACGCTCCCGCCCGAGGATGCTTACATCTCCATCCTCCGACACTCGGCCGAGCTTTTGCGCGCCGAGCGCGGCTCCTTGCTCCTCTACGACGAGCGGGCCGGCGAGCTTTCCGTCAAGGCCGCGGTCGGCCCGCGCGCCGACGTGGCGCGCGACACGCGCATGAGGCTCGGCGAGGGCGTCGCCGGCACGGTCCTTCGTGAAGGCCGCCCCGTCGTCGTGCGCGACGTGGCGAAGCTGCCCGGCCTCCACCCCGCGCCGGCCGAGCGCAGCTACAAGACGGCCTCCTTCATCAGCTACCCCATCATGGTCGGCGGCAAGAAGGTCGGGGTGCTGAACGTCACGGACAAGGCCGGCGGCGGCACCTACGACGACGTGGACCTCGGGCTGCTCGACATGATAGCGCCGCAGATGGCCTTAGCCATCGACCGCGCCGAGTGGCACCAGAAGGCGACGCAGTTTCAACTGCTCTCGATAACCGACCCGCTCACGGGGCTCGTCAACCGCCGCTACCTCGAAGAGCGTTTGCAGGAGGAGCTTGAACGGTCGAAACGCCACCGCTTCGCGATGAGCTTCATGATGGTGGACATCGACGACTTCAAGGCTTACAACGACCGCCACGGCCATCAGGCCGGCGACCTCGCCCTTGAGATGACCGCCCAGTGCTTGAAGACGGCGCTGCGGTCGGCCGACGTGGCGGCGCGCTACGGCGGCGAGGAGTTCAGCATCCTCCTGCCGCAGACGGGGCTGGCCGAGGCGCGCATCATCGCCGACCGCATCCGCCGCCGCATCGAGCGCACACACTTCCCGCACGGCAAGTCGCAGCCGCTCGGCGCCGTCACCGTCTCAATCGGCATCTCCTCCTACGGCCCCGATTTTGACACGCCGGCCACCCTCATTTACTCCGCCGACCAGGCCCTCTACCTCGCCAAGAGCCACGGCAAGAACACCGTCGAGACGTACGAGGCGGCGAGCCGGATGCGGACGGACGAGGCGCCCCCGACGGGTGGAGACTAAAAGGAGACGATGCCCCCCCGCAGCAGTAAGGCGAGACGCGTGCTGGCCCGGACCGCGCCCGAACACTTCGTCGGGCGCGGCGAGCAACTGCGCGAGATAGCCTCGCTCGCCCCGCACAAGGCTGAGGCCCGCGGCCTCGTCCTGCTCGCGGCCCCCTTCGCGGGCGCGTCCGAACTCCTCCGCCAGTCCTTCGACGAGTTGTTCCGCACGCGCGGCGGCGCCTCGCCCGTCTACTTCGCCTTCACGCGCTCGGACCCGGCCGCCGCGACGGCCGCGCGCCGCTTCCTGCTGACCTTCCTGACGCAGACCATCGCGCACCGCCGCGACGACCCCGCGCTCGTCTCCGCCTCGCCGACCCTGCGCGGCCTGCTCGACCTCGCGACGCCGCCCGACTACGAGTGGGTCGAGCGGCTCGTCGAGTCCTTCGAGCGCGCCGTCGGCGAGGGCGACGAGAGGGTTTTAGTGCGCGTCTGTTTGGGCGCGCCGCAGGCCGCCGCCGCGCGCGGCGTGCGCACGGTCGTGCTCTTTGACGACGTACATCTGGCCGAAGGCTTGAAGGGCGAGGTTGACTTCGCCTCGGAGTTGGCGCAGGCGGCGGCGCACGCCGGGACGCCCTTCGTGCTCGGCGGCTTGAGGCGCCGCGCGCTCGACGTGTTGAGCGGCCCGCCCGCGGCGTCGAGCCTCGAAGGCTTCGGCGTCCTGCACCTCGCGCGGCTCGAAGAGCCGGACGCGCGCACGCTGGCCGCGGGACTGGCCGAGCGGAGCGGCGTGGCGCTCAACGAGGAGACGCGCGACCTCGTCGCCCACCAGCTCGAAGGCAGCCCTTACCTCATCGGCGCCATGATTGACGCGGCCCGCGCCGCGGGCGTCCACCTGCGCAGCTTCCGCGACTTCCAGAGGCTCTACGTGGACGAGCTTCTGGGCGGTCGCATCAACCGCCGCTTCGGCTTCGTCGTCGAGGAGGCGGTGCCGTCGCCGGGGCAGAGGCGGAATCTGTTGAAGGTGCTGCACGAGACGGCGTCGGGCGTCGGCGGCAAGGCGCCCGTCGAGTCGTGGCAGAAGAGGATTGACGCCGGCCCGCCTGAGTTCGCGCGCATGATGAGGATGCTGCACGCGCAGGAGCTTGCGACGATGCACGCCACCTACGTCGAGGCGGCGCCGGGCCAGGTCTGGCGCGACTACCTGCGCGCCAGCTACCGCCTGCACGTCGCCGTCGAGCCGCGCGCCCTGGTGGTCGCCGACACGCTGGTCGAGACCCTGAAGCGCGCGCCGCAGGCGATGGCGCGGCAGTACAGGCGGGCCGCGGCGCTGGGCCTCGGCGAGCTGATGCGGCGCTTCGACTTCCAGCGCATGCCGGCGAGCCTCCTGCACCACGGCCGCTTCGCGCGCCTCTACCGCGGCGCCTCGCCCGAGGAGGTCGCGGCCGGGATGGAGGCGGAGACGGAGCTGGTCCGGCTGCCGCAGGGCGTCCACGTCGCGAGCTGCGCCTCGTTCCACCCGCCGGCCTTGCAGTTCTGCGACGAGGAGCGTTGCGCCGTCCTCCACGGCTTCGACTCTTCGTCCTACACGGACTCGAACGAGGTCGTCTGGCTGGCCGCGGAGGTCGAGTCGAAGCTCGAAGCCGGGCGGGCGCTGGCCGAGCTGTGGCTGGACCGGCTCTCGCAGGTGTCGGACGCCTGCGGCTTCGGGCGGTCGCGCGTGTGGCTCGTCTCGCCGGAAGGGTTCACGGAGGAGGCTTGCGAGTTCCTGAACGAGCGCGGGGCCTTCTGTTCGAGCCGGCACGCGCTGGAGCTGTTGGCGGCGCGGCTCGGGGCCGGGGCTGTCCCCGCGCCCGAGGCCGGCCCGGTTAAGGAGTTCGCGCTGGAGATACCGATGGGCGAGGAGACGGAAATCATCGCCGCCCAGACGGTCGCGCAAATCGCCCGCCAGATGGAGTTCGCGCCCGAGTCCGTCAACGAGATCAAGCAGGCCATCATCGAGGCGTGCATCAACGCCTCGGAGCACAGCCTGAGCCCGGACCGAAAAATTTATCAACGTTTTCGGCTGGAAGATGATAAATTAATAATTACCGTATCGAGCCGGGGCTTGCAGCTTCCGGCCGGCGCGCCGGAAAACGGCGTGCCGCACGCCGAACAGAACAACGGACATGACAGCGGTGAGGGCTCCAAGGTTAGGCGTCGAGGCTGGGGCCTGAAGCTCATCCGCTCGCTGATGGACGACGTTGAGTTCGAGCGCGTTGACGACGGCACCCGACTGCGGATGACGAAATACCTCCACAAGTAACGAAGGGAAGACCTGCCTAAGATGACGAACCAGCTCACGGGCTCCCAGGCGCCTGCTCCGGGCGCGGGGGATGTCGCCATCGTTTACGCGGGCGACTACGTCAACAAACTGAGCGGCCAGCGCATCGAGCGCGAGTGCCGCCTGCGGCTCGAAGGGGGCTGCCGCGCCCTCGTCATCAACTTCAGCGGCACGGAGCTGGTCAACAGCATCGGCGTCTCCATCCTGATCGGCGTCATCGACATGGCCGAAGCCCGCGCCGCGCGCGTCGTCTTCACGAACCTCAGCCGCCACACCGTCCAGCTCTTCGAGCTGCTCGGCCTGACGCGGCTGGTCGCCATGGCCGAGAGCGACGAGGCGGCCCTCGCGACACTGAAAGAGTTCACCCTCAATCGACCCGGACACTGAAAAGCCGCGCATCGTCAATCGTCAATCGTAATTAGAAGACTTGCCCCTTACGGTTAACGGTTAACGGTTCACGATTCACGAGCCTATGTCCGACAACTTGCGTAAGGTGCTGCACGCCTTCGCGGCGCTCGCCGATTTGGGCGAGGAGATCGCGGAGACGCACGACTTCGAGGAGATGGTCAGCTCGGCCCTGCACGTCGTGCTGGGCGCGCTCGGCATCCGCCGGGGCGCGGTCGCCGAGCTTGACCGCGACTCCTCGCTGCTCCACTTCGTCGCCTCCCGCGGCTTTGGCGGCACGCTGCCGCGCGAGGCCCGCCTCGACCTGCCGCCCGGCTCCGACTCCGCCGAAGAGAAGATTAAGGAGATGTTCGCGGGGCCCGAGATAGAGGTCATCGCGCCGCTCCTGGTGAGGGGCGAGGTGGTGGGCGCCATCATCCTCGCGGGGAAGGCGAGCGGCGAGCCCTTCGCCGAGGAGGACCGGGAGCTGGTGCGCGCCCTCGGCCGCCACATCGGGGTGGGGCTGCACAACCACCGGCTGCTGCGCGAGGTCGAGCGGCGGGCGGCCGAGAACCTCCGCCTCTACGACGAGCTGAGGGACATCTACAAGGACACGGTGCGCGCCTTCGCCGCCGCCATCGACTGCAAGGACAAGTACACGCAGGGGCACTCGCAGCGCGTCGGCAAGTACAGCGAGGTCATCGCGCGCGAGATGGGCTGGAACGAGGAGGAGGTCGAGGCCATCGCCATCGGCGGCTACCTGCACGACGTGGGCAAGCTCGTCGTTGACCGCGACATCATCAACGCGCCCTACAAGATTGACGCCAAGAAGTCTTCGGAGCTTAACCGCCACCCGGCCGCCGGCTACGAAATCCTGCGCCCCATCCAGCACCCCTTCGCCGACATCCCCCTCATGGCCCGCTACCACCACGAGCGGCCCGACGGCCGCGGCTACCCCGACGGCCTCAAGGGCGACGAGATACCGCAGGGCGCGCGCATCGTCAGCCTCGCCGACTCGTTCGACGCGATGACGACCGACCGGCCCTACAAGCGGCGCCGCGCCTTCCACGAAGTCGTCGAGGACTTCCGCCGCAACGCCGGCAAGCAGTTCGACCCGCCCGTCGTCGCCGCCTTCTGCCGCGCCCTGCTCAAAGAGCTGCGCGGCGAGACGCGGCCCCGGCAAATCATCAAGCTTCTGGGGAAAGACTACGTGGACGAGGAAGGCTCGGTGCCCGCGCTCGAAGGGCTCGTCGCCGAGCTTGAATCGGGCACCTACGCGGCCGCCGGGCAGGGTTGAGGCGGGGCCGGCTTATTCGATGTCGGCACACATGTGTATGATCTCGTCCCACTCGGCGAGCACGGCCGGGTTGTCGCGGAATCGCTCGCGCATGAGCGGGTCGAGCCGTTCGCAGATGAGCGTCCCCTCTTCGAGCAGCTTTTCGATGTGCGGCTCGTCGTCGTTGTCGGGGATGTCCTTGTCGATCCTCTGAATCTTGTCGGTGATGACGTTGAGCCGCGCGAAGAGTGCGGCTTCGTCCAGCTTCATGATGTCTGCCTTGTCCATATCTCACTTCGGCTGGATGCGGAGGGAGTAGCTAGCGATTTCGATTTTCTGGTCGGGCTTGACCTCGACGCGCTCCTCGCGGGGGATTTCGCGCCCCGCCACGAAGGTCGGGTTGCGGCCCTTGGGCGTGAACCAGTAGCGCCCCTCGTTGTCGTACTCCAGAGTGGCGTGGAGGCGACTCACCTCGGGGTCGCCCTTGATGGGCAGGTCCACGGAGACGGACTTCGAGCCGCGCCCGACCGTGACCTCGTGCTTGGTGACGGGGACGACCGTCTGGCGGACTCCGTCCTTCCAGATTTCGACGCTGTAAAGCTCGGTCGGCCGGACGGAGACGCGCGTCACCTCGCCCTCGGTCGGCTCCCCGTCCGAGAGTGGCGCCGTGTCCCTGCCGCCCGAGGGCGCCGGGGCGGGCACCTTCAACTCCTGCGGCCTCGGGGAAACCATCGTGCCGCCTCCGGCCTCGGCCGACTCCCAGACGGGCTGCACGCGGAACTCGCCCTTGTTGAGCGTGCCGTCAACGCGCAGCTCGACGGCGAAGGACTTCGTCGCGAGCTGCGTCGTGCCCGACAGCTCGCGCGCGCGCTCCGAGAGGACGTAGTAGAGCCCCTGCTCCAGACCCCGCCGCTTCTCGCCCTGCCACTCCTTGTCGTCGTCGTTCGAGAGGTAGACGATGTACTCGGGCGGGATGAAGGTGGCGCCGCCGGGCGGCGTGAACATCTCGCGCTGCATGACGCCCTCGACCTCGCGCGCCACCTTGACGAGAAACTCCTCCCAGATGCGGCGCGGCCGCGCCTGCTCGTCCACCTCGGCGAGCGGGTCGTCCGGCGCCTCGCCGTCTATCCAGCGGCGGATTGATTCGAGTATGCCCACTTGAGTCTTAAACCCTTTCGGTGAAGTGAAAACTTCTTATCGGGCCCTCAGCAGCCCGCTGTGCGCCCAGCCCTCGTCCGCCGACGCGGGGTCTTCCTTCGGGCGGCCGCGCTCGACGACCTGTATCTGATACCACTTGCCGCTCGCCTGCAAGACCTTGACGCGCGAACCCCTCTCGGCCAGTCCCACCTTCGGGTAGCTGCTGTCCGGGCCGTCGCGCAAGTTTACATCGGTCGTCGTCAGGAACTCACGCCCCGCGGGCGAGGCCGGCTGACTGGTCCCGCCCGACTGCTGCTGTCCGCCGCCCCCGCTTTGGCCGCGTATTCTGTTGACGTACCTGTAGGTCGCGTAGAGCATCCCCGAGAAGGCGAGCAGCAGCGCGAGCGCCACGAGGATGTTTCGCAGGCGCGACGAGCGTCTGTCCTCGCGCGGCTCCTCGTCGAACTCGGTCAGGAAGTCTTCGCGCCTCGCTGGGGCGGCCGTTGGGTGTCCCGCCCTGACGGTCGGCTGGGCCTGCCCTTCGCCCGCGATGGGGACGACTATCCTGTGATGCTTGGAGCTGCCGGCGGCGCGGCCCTCGCGGTCGAAGACGGGCGCGGGCGGCGGCGCCGTACTCTTCGCGCCTTCTGGCGGGCGCTCAGGCCGGGGCCGCGGAGTCTCCTCGCCTTCGCCCCCGCCGCGCAGGGGCCGCGTCTGCGCCATCGTCGCGTCCTTAATCTCCCGCCAGAACTCTTCGACCGTCTGGATGCGGCGGCGCGGGTCGGCCTCTGTGGCGCGCTCAAGCACGCGGAGCACGTACTGCGCCCAGGGCTGCGCGAAGAGCGTCGGCGGCAGCGAGTCGATGTGCTTCTGCGAGAAGCGGCGCGGCGCCTCGCCCGTCAGGAGCATGTAGGTCGTCTTGGCGAGCGAGTACACGTCCGCCGCGGGCGTGAGCAGGGGCACGCGGCGGTTGAGGGAGGCCGTGTCGAGCGGCCCGGTCTGTAAGAGCGGGTGGTGCTCGGGCGCGGCGTAAAGGTCCGTGCCGACGCGCGTGATGGCGCCCTCGGCGGCTTCAATCTTGGCGACGCCGAAGTCGGCTATCTTGACGGTGTGCTGGTCGGCGGTGAGCAGAAGGTTCTGCGGCTTGATGTCGCGGTGGATGACGCCGTTCTTGTGCGCGTGGGCGAGCCCGTTGCAGACCTGTTCCAAGTAGAAGAGCGCGCCTTCGAGCGGGAGCGGGTGGTTGCGGACGAAGGCTTGGAGGTCGCCGCCGGGGAGGTATTCGAGGACGAGGTAGTGGAAGGTCCGGCCCTGCAAGTCGATGGCGGTGCCGTGGCCGAGGCGGCTGATGATGTTCGGGTGGCGGACGCGGTCGAGCGCGACGGCCTCGTTGCGGAAGTTCTCGACGAGCGTGCGCTCAAGCTCCGGGTCGGGCATCCCCTGCAAGTAGGTGTTGAGCGCCTTGATGACGACCGTGTGCGGCTGGCCGTTCGAGGCCGCCGAGTCGCGCGCCACGTAGACCTCCGAGTAGCTGCCGCGCCCGAGACAGTCGAGCACGTCATAACGGCCGTCGAGCCTACACTGTTGGAGCTTGAGTTCGCTCATTCTCTCCGAAGTCCGGACGCCAGACTCTCAAGGTGTAACGACTGGGGAAGCCTGCGTGTTCTCGCCCGCGGCGTGGGGGCGGATGACTTCGGCGAGCGAGTCGGCGGCGCGGCGCGCGGCTTCGGCGTCGCCGGAGCGCAGGTGCGCGGCCACCTGCGCGAGCCGCGCGTCAATCTTCAGCTCGCCGTTGCGCGGCGTCATGTGCTCGCCGGCCTTCTGGACGGCGCGCTCGAAGGCGGCGACGGCCTCGGGCTGGCGGTCCGAGAGGAGCAGCGCGCGGCCGTAGAGGTAAAGGAACTCGGGGTCGTCGGCGTCGAGCGGGCGGTTGTTCCACTCGGCCGCCATCCTCGAAGCCTCGGTCGAAGGCGAGCGGTCAACGGCCCTGCGGCGGCGCTCGTAACGCTCGCTTTCGGTCTCGGCCGCGGGCGTCGCGTTGGCGGCGGCCGGCACGTTCGCGCCGCGCTGCTCGTCCGCCCCGCGCCCCGCGTAGAGCGTGCCGGCGTAGAAGGCGGCGACCGCCGCGGCGAGGACGATGAAGAACGTTCCGAGCGTCCGCAGCGCGCCGCCCGAGGCGGGGGCGGGCGCCGGGGCCGCTCGGGAGGCGTCCCGCTGCTCGCCGTCGCCGGGCGGGGCCGTGGAGGCGGATTGGGTGACGGCGGCCGGGGCGGGCGCCGCGGCGGCCTGCACGCCGACGTTGTGGAAGGGGCGCTGGAGGAGCGAGCCGGTGCCGCCGCCGTGCGCGGGGACGGCGCCGCGCGGGCGCTCCTGTATGAGCGTGACCTCGTCGTCCTCGGCCGCGTGCGGCAGCCGCCCGGTGCCGCGCTGCGCGCCGCCGACGCGCACGAGCACGGCCGTCAGGTTGTCCTCGGCGCCGCGCTCGAAGCAACGCTCCTTCATCTTCTCGCAGGCCATCTCAAGGCTCGCGGCGTTGCGGAGGATGGCGGCGATTTCGTCGTCGGGGATGTGGCGCGTGATGCCGTCGGAGCAGAGGAGGAAGGTGGTCCCGGCCTCGAACTCGATGGACTTCATGTCAACTTCGACGGTCGGCTCGGCGCCGATGGCGCGGCTGATGATGTTGCGGCTCGGGTGGTTGGCGGCCTGCTCGGGCGTCATCCGCCCGGCGCGCACCTCTTCCTCGACGACGGAGTGGTCGTCCGTCTCGCGGCTGAGCCGGCCGTCGGGCGAGTAGCTGTAGAGGCGCGAGTCGCCGACGTGGCCGACCGTGGCGCGGCGGCCGTCGATGTGGAGGGCGACGATGGTGGTCGCCATCGAGGTGTAGCGCGCGTCCTCGCGCGAGAGGTGGAAGATGGAGTCGTTGGCGCGCTGGATGGCGATCTCCATCAGGTCTTCGGCGTCGTCGCCGTCGCGGTGCTCGCGGAAGGCTTCGGCGAGGACTTCGATGGCGGTCTGCGAAGCGACCTCGCCCGCCTCGGCGCCGCCCACACCGTCGGCGACGGCGAAGATGCCGCGGCCGGGGTCGCTCAGCATCGAGTCCTCGTTGTGCGGCCGCCGCTCGTTCAACCCACGGTCGGTGACGGCGGCCGCTTCGAGTCGCAGCGCCGCGGCATCGTCTGTCATTGGACCGCCTCCGGAACTCTAATCTCTGGCTCCTCGCGCGGGACGGCGCGCGCGGCCTGCGGCCGGGGCACCACCTCCGCCTCGCGCGCGTTGCGGTGCGAGAAGGCGAGGAGCATGCCGAGCATGGCGAAGCTCGTGATGAGGCTGAAGCCGCCGTGGCTGACGAAGGGGAGCGTGATGCCCGTCATCGGCAGCGCCCGCGTCGTGCCGCCGATGTTGACGAGGGCCTGGAAGCCGATGAAGGCGGTCAGGCCCGCCGCGCAGAGCTTCGTGAACATGTCGCGCGCGTCAATCGAGGTCCGCACGCCCGCGCTGACGAAGACGATGAGGGCGAGCATGACGACGGCGCCGCCCAGCAGGCCCAGCTCCTCGGCGATGGCCGCGTAGATGTAGTCGGAGTCGGCGACCGGGATGACTTCGGCGAAGCCGAGGCCGAGGCCGCGCCCGCTGACGCCGCCCGCGGCGATGCCGAACGTGGCCTGCGAGGGCTGGAAGGCGATGCGGTCGAACCACACGTCGACGTTGACGGTCTTCTGCATGGCCGGGCTCTGCTCGGCCAGCTCCTTCATGCGCGGGCTTCTGGAGAGCGCGTCCTCGTAGTCGCCCTTCCACCACTCCACGTCGGGCGAGGGCGGGTCGAAGCCGTCGAGCCAGAGGTGGAAACGCTGCTTGATGCGGTCGGGAAGCACCGCGCGCACGGGCGAGGCGAGCGTCGCCAGCGTCGGCACCTTCTCCTGCACCTGCGGGGGGAGTGCGCCGACGACGAGGATGACGACGACGAGGACGAGCGAGCCGACGAAGACGAAGAGCTGCGGCCAGCGGCGCACGGCGACGAGGTAGAGCGTGGCGTAGGCGCCGCTGAAGACGAGCATCTGCCCGAAGTCTTTCAAAGCGAAGAAGGGGATGAAGGGAATCAGCCCCATGATGAGCAGCGGCAGGACGTTGCGCGCGCGCGGCATCCCCCAGTAGGTGCGCGCGAGTTCTCTGTAGTGCGCCGTCAGTATCCCGGCGAAGCCGAGGAGGAAGGGAATCTTCGATGTCTCCCACGGCGTCATGTTGCCGCCGAACTTGCCGGCGCTCGACCAGACGACGGCGACGGCCAGCGGCACCAGCGTGCTGAGGACGATGACGAAGCTGTTGCGCTGCATCCAGTCGAGGTAGCGGTCCTGCGTGCAGACCCAGAAGGCCAAGGCCATCGCGGCGAAGGCGAAGAGCGGAATCCAGGTGAACGAGGAGGTGAGCGCGCGGCCCACAGTCACGTCCGAGCGGCGCGTAATCTGCGGCTGGGCCTGCGGCTGCGGCGCCGTCGGCTCAAGGCCCATCAGCTTCTTCTTGTCGGCGTCGTAGAACTGGTTGATGTAGCGCATGCGCTGCACCTGCGTCTTCTCGGCGCGCGCCTCGGCCTTCTGCCCCGAGCCGTACTCGGGGTCGCTGTAGAGGCGGTACTGGACGAGCATGCCGACGGAGAAGAGCAGGATGGCCGCCGTGTAGAGCGTCCAGTTGCCCTTGAAGCGCATGGCGCGCGAGAGCCAGAAGAGGAAGGCGAGGAGCGGCAGGAAGAGCAGGATGTCGCGCGCCGCGCCGACCATCGAAGGCTCGTAGCCGCGCAGCAGCGCCGAGTCGTAGACGGCCCAGTAGCCGGCGACTTCGAGGCCGACGATGAGGAGCAGTAAGAGAAGGTGCGTGGATGCCCGGTTCTTCATAAATAAGACTTGAAAGCTCTACCTCTGTCCGGCCTGCGCCGCGGGCGCGGTCCGCTGTTGGGCGACGGGGGCGGGCGTGGCGCGCGGCCGTGGGGTCTGGCGCGGGCGCGGGGCTTGTTGGTTCGGTTGCTGCTGCGGGGGCTGTCCCTGCGGCTGCCCCTGCGGCTGCTGCTGCGGGGCGGCGCCGGGGACGCCGAGCAGGCCGAGGTCGCGCGCCTTCAGGACGAGCGCGGCGGCGATGGGGGCGGCGGCGCGGGCGCCGTAGCCGCCGCCCTCGACGATGACGGCGATGGCGAGCTGCGGGCGGTCGAGCGGCGCGAGGCAGAGGAACCAACTGTCGATGCGGAACTCGGGGTCAAGGGCCGTCTCCCAGTATTCGCGGATGGGGTTGCCGCGGCGGTCCTTCTCAATCTTCTTGACCTTCTTCTCCTCGCCCGTCTTCGGGTCGTAGAGCGGAATCTGCTTCTCGGCCGTGCCCGTCTTGCCGCCGGTGATGATGCCCTGCGCGTGGACGGGGGCGAGGACGCTGGTGGCGGTGCCCGAAGAGCCTGCCGTGACGAGGCCCATGATGCGGCGCATCTCGGCCGCGTGCTGCGGGGTCGTCGCCTGCGCCCAGACCTCGGGCGGGCGGTCGTACTCGATCTTCGGCTTCATCAGCTTGCCTTCGAGGTTGCCGACGGCCGCGGCGACGAGCGCCATCTGGAAGGGCGTCATCTGGCCGGCGTAGCCCTGACCGAAGCCGATGAGGCCGAGGTCGTAGGGCCGCTCGCGCGGGTAGAGCGCGACGGTGGCCTCGACGGGCGCCAGCGCGCGGGCGACGGCCGGCAGGCCCGTGTTCCAAATCTGCGGCTGCTTGCGCGCGTTGAGGGCTTCGCGCGGGCTGCCGACCGGCGTCATGCCGAGCTGCTGGAGCGCCGCCGCCAGCCGCTCCGGGCCGAGCTTGATTGCCATCTGCGCGAAGTACTGGTTGCAGGAGACTTCCAGGGCGGTGTCGATGCCGATTTGGCCGTGGACTTCGCCCGTGCCGCCGGAGTCGAAGATGGGCTTGGCGCCGCGCTCGGCGTAGAAGCCGGCGCCCGTGCAGTTGAACTTCTCGTGCTGCAAGCCGTGGTTGAAGGCGGCGAGCATGACAGCCGTCTTGAAGGTCGAGCCGGGGATGTAGCGTCCGCGCAACGCGCGGTTGACGAGCGGGCGGTCGCGCTCGTTGGCGTTGAGCCTCACCCACGTCTCCTCGTCCTGCACCTCCTTGAGACTGTACGAGGGGTTGCTGTACATCGCCAGCAGCTCGCCGGTCTGCGGGTTGAGGACGACGACGGCGCCGTGGCGACCGCGGAGCTGCGCGACGGCCTCCTTCTGAAGCTCGCTGTCGAGGGTCAGCCGCACGTCGAGGTTGCCGGGCTGCTTGATGTCGCGCTCCATGAGCACGTCAACGGCCTCGGGCGCGGCGCCGCTCTGGATGCCGAAGAGGGCGCGCTCCAGGCCGGCGTCGCCGCGGTCGGAGCCGAGGAGTTGCGCCATCTCCACGTCGAGCGTGTAGTCGCGGACTATCTGGCCGCCGGTGCCGCGGCGGTAGAGCGCGAGCGCGCGGTCGAGGCTGCCGGAGCGGTCGAGAATCCAGCCGCGCAGCGTACTTTCGGCCAGCCGGCGGTTGCGGAGGTCTTTGTAGCTCAACTCCTGAAAGCGGTCGTTCGACTCGGCCGCGTACTTCGCCCAGTAGACGTGGAAGCCGAAGACGGTCAGGGCAAGGAGGATGAAGACCCACCGGAGCGCGCGCAGGCCGCGGTTGGTGGAGGTCGCGCCGAGCCGCTGCCGCACCTCGGGCGGGAGGTCGGCGGGCGCCACGGCGTCGAGCGCCGAGCGGCGCCGCCTCCTCATCGTCAGGACGAGCGACAGAATCAGTAAAAGCACCATCAGCGCCGCGCCCGCCACGTAGATGAGGCTCAACAGCGCCGGCTGTTTCTCGGGAATGTCTGCGAGTAAAAACATAAAATTAAAGTGTCGGGTGCCGGGTGCCGGGTGTCTGGAGGGGCGTCGGCCTTAACCGACACCCGGCACCCGGCACCTATCTTTTGAATCTCACTTCCACGTCGCCGAAGCCGACGACATCGCCCTCCTCGATGTGGCGCGCCTCGCCGTAGGAGAGGCGGCGGCCGTTGATGAAGGTGCCGTTGGTCGAGCCGGTGTCGGCGACGAGGAGCGTGCCCTCGCGGTTCATGACGAGGGCGGCGTGGACCTTCGAGACGCTGGGGTGTTCGAGCTGGAGGTCGTTGTCGGAGAAGCGGCCGACGCTCAGGCGGCGCCCGCCGGGGCGGAACTGTAAGACCTTCTCGCGCGAGCCTTCGGGGAGGGTGACGCGGGCGGTGACGGGCGTGTCGCCGTGGGTGATGTGCGAGCGGGGGATGGACTCGGCGACTTCCTTGGCGCGCTGCTCGGACTCCTCGCGCTGCTTCATCGTCTCCTCGAACTCGCCGTAAGTCGGGTCCACGGCGATGCCCGAGGTGAAGATGTCGGCGCTGGTCTCGACCTTGACGGGCGCGAGCGTGAGCAGGCGCTGGTCGTTGATGTAGTCGATGGCGGCGGCCAGCACCTCGTTCTCAAGCTCCTTGATGTACTCGGGCGGGGCCTCGGAGTGCGTGCCCCACTCGACCTTGAGCTTGAAGAGGTGCGGGGCGATGCGGCGCCCCTGCGCGTCTGTGCGGACGCGCTCGGCGATGAGGTGCTTCATGCGCTCGACGAGCTTGGTGGTGGTGAACCCGCCCTGCGGCTGGGCCTCGCGGCCGAGCTTGCGGTCCACGACCGAGCCGAAGCCTTCGAGCACGCGCCGCATCAGGCGCTCGACCAGCGCCTCGTCGCGCTTCTTCTCCTTCTCCTCCTCACTCATACGCGTTCGGTCGTCTCCGACAAATCGTCGCCGTCCCACGGTCGGGGGCGCGGGTTACTGAGAGCACGGGGAAGGGGAAACCGTAAATGCTTGAAATCTTTGCTGCCAGCATTCTATCCGAAACCGGGCGCCCGAGAGAAGCGGCGCTATTTGAAGTTTCTTTGGCGGGCGGCTTCGTAAAGTATGACGGCGAGGGCGGTGGCGACGTTGAGGCTCTCGACGGGGGGGCGCATGGGGATGCGGACGGAGTCGTCGGCGCGGCCGACTTCTTCGTCGGAGAGGCCGCCGGCTTCGGGCCCGAGGACGAGGGCGCGGGGGGCGGTCCAGTCGAGTTCGGTGTGCGTGGCGCGGGCGGAGGAGGCGGCGGCGACGGTGCGGATTTCTCGGTCGGCGCACCAGTTTAAGACTTCTTCGAGGGTCGGGCCGGCCCAGACGGGGAGGCGGAAGGCGGAGCCCATCGAGCCGCGGAGGGATTTGGGCGAGAAGAGGTCGGTCGAGCCGCGCGTGGCGACGACGGCCGTCGAGCCCGCGGCCTCGGCGACGCGGAGCATGGCGCCCGCGTTCGAGGGGTTGTTGACGCGGTGCATGACGACGACGAGGGGCGTGCCGGTCGGACTCTTCTCGGGGAGGTTGTGAGGGCGGCGGGCGACGGCGACGACGCCCTGCGAGGTCTTCGTGTCGGAGGCCGATTCGATGACATCCCGGCCGGCCGGCATGACCTGCGGGCAGACCGCGCGGAGCGTTCCGAGGAGTCGGGCGGCGCGCTCGTCATCTTCGAGCAGGGGGTCGTAGAGAACGAACTCGAAGGCGAGCCGGGCGGCGGCGGCCTCTTCGCAGAGCCGGAGCCCTTCGACGAAAATCAGTTCGCGCTCGCGCCCCTCGCGCGCGGAGCGGGCCTTTTGCACGAGAGGGTTTTTCCTGCTCGTTATCATCAGCCGGCGGCCTCCAGCTCGGCCCAGACGGGCCAGTGGTCCGAGACGGAGAGGGGGCGGGCGACGCCCCAGCGCACGACGCGCGGGCCGCGTACGAAAATCCAGTCGGGGTGTAAGCGCAAGGGTCCCGCCCGCCAAGTGCCGGTGCCGGTCGGCATCGGAGTCTCGAAGCCGCGCGATTCGAGGAAGGCGCGGACGGCCACGGCGGCGCGCTTCGAGAGCGTGTTGAAGTCGCCGAGCAGGAGCGTCGGCAGGGAAGCGGCTTCGGCGCTGGCGAGGACGGCTTCGTGCTGCGCGAGTTGTTCTTCGATGCCGGCGTGCGGGTCGATGTGAACGTTGAGGACGTGCAAGCCGCTGCGGCCGAAGGGGACGCGGGCGGAGAGCGCGAGGCGCGGGCGCCACGGGCAGTCGGACCACGGAAGCTCGACCGTCGAAACGTCAGTCACGGGAAGTCGGCTGAGGAGGGCGACGCCGGTGTCGCCTTCCTCGCCCTTGGCGATTCGCTCCTCGAAGTCGAGATACCATTGCTTCGGCTCAGGCTCGACATCGCGCGGCGTGGGGGCGTAGGCGCGCGCGTAGGCCATCCGAAGCGCAGCGGCAAGCTCGGCGGCGACGTGGCGCCCGCCCGCGCGCAGCGTGCCGCGGTCGGCCTCCTGCAAGGCGAGGAGGTCGGCCGCGGGCATCAGCGCACCGCCGGAGAAGGCGCGCGCGGCCGCTTCGATGTTCCCGGCGACGAGGGCGGGGCGCCGCGAAGGGCGCGAGACGCCGACGCGGCGCAGCAGCCCGCCGCTGATGAGGCGCGAGCCGACGGCGTAGCGTATGTTGTAGGTCGCGGCGACGAGGCGCGCGGGCGTCGATGCGGGGCCGGGCGGGGCCGGGCCGCCGGTTTCGAGGCGCGCTGAGTTCGCGTGCGGACGCATGCTTGGCTGGGAACCGTGTCGCGTGTTCAAATTAATCGGAAGAGCTTGGAGGAGGGATTATAAATGAATCGTCGCGTGCTCGCCGCCGTCCCGGACCTTTTCTTTGCCTCGAAGATACGGGGCACGGCTCAGGCGCTCAACGTCTCAATCGAGTTCTCGCGCACCGGACAGGCGCTCTTCGACGCGGCGAAGCTCGAAGTGCCTTCGCTCGTCGTCCTCGACCTCGAAGCCGAAGCAATTGACCCGCTCGCCCTCGTCGCGCGTCTCAAGGAGGACGAGCAACTGCGCGGGGTCCCCGTCGTCGGCTTCCTGTCACACGTCCGCACGGACCTCCTACAGAGCGCACGCGCCGCCGGCACCGACCACGTCCTCGCGCGCTCGGCCTTCACGAGCCGCCTGCCCGACATCCTGCTCGGCAAGCTGCCGTAAGGAAGTCACTTGCGACGGTCTGGAAAGTGTCACAACGAGCGTGGTGCCCGGCCATGTTGCTGCTAAACTCCTCCAGTCATCCCCTTCACCGGCGGCTTAACCGAGGAGGCTCACGATGGTTAAGAAGTTCCTGTCAATCCTGCTGGTCTTCGTGTTGGTACACACTTCCGCGGCCGCACAGGCGACGGCCAAAACGCAGGCCGATAAAGACGCGAGGCACACGGCGAAGGTCCGCGAAGGCATCCTCAAGCTCGGGACCGGCCCGAAGGCGCGCGTCCGTCTGGAACTGCGAGACAGGACCAAACTCGAAGGCTTTGTCGGCGAGGCCGGGGCCGACACCTTCACCGTCACGGACGCGAAGACGGGCCAGTCTACGCCCGTCGGCTACGGGCAGGTGGCGAAGATCAAGGGGCACAACATGTCCACCGGCATGAAGATAGCTATCGGGGCCGGCATCGCCGCGGGCGTCATCCTCATCGCGCTGGGCGCCCTCATCGCGGGCAGCGGCGGCGGTAACATCGGCGGGTTTTAGGCCGCACGGGGGAGCCATGATAAACGTTGCCGTCGCGCTAGTATTCTTGTTCGCCCACGTCCCGCGCTCCCAGTCTCCGACAGACTGGGAGCGCCCGAAGAAGAGGCCAATCTGTCACGTCACGAGTTCCTCAAGGAGCCCGCGGGTCTTGGACATCACTTCCTCCGACACCCTGCTGCACCCGGCCGTTTACAGTCTCTTTCGTTTCCCCGGCCCCCCTAAACAGGCAGACAGGAGGGTGGGCCACGAACTGACGATCGGGAGTCTCGGGGTGGCAGACTTGCTGAAGGGGCCGGTCAGGTCGGTCGCGAGCCGGAATATGATGTACGGCAAACGCCCCGGCGCGCGCTGGGAGCAGACCTTCGACCGCGGCGGGAATCTGACGGGGGAGATTTTTTACACGGAGAAGGACTCAATCACGTCGTGGTACACCTTCGAGTACGACGCCGCGGGGCGCAGGAAGGAGGAGACCGACCTGCACGCCGACCCCTGCGACAGAGACAGCAGGTGGGTCTACAGGTACGACGAGGCGACGGGGCGGCTCGCCGAGCTGCAAAAGTACGACCCTGAGACGGGGCGGCACTTCATCACCCTCGCCTACACGTACGGCGCCGACGGGCGGTCCGTGAGGGAAGAGGAGGTGTGGGCCGACAAGTACAGGCTGCTCCTCCGCGAATTTACGCTGGACGGCGACGGCTCCGTTACCGTGACCTCGTTCTCAAGGATGGAGGGCGGCAGCCGCCTCAGCATCATCTTCGACGCGGCCGGGCGGCCGGTCAAAATCGTCTCCTACGAGAACCTGCACGCGCCCGCCGCGCTCCGTGGCACGTACGAGTACGACGCAGCCGGGAAACTCCTCCGGGAGCGCGGTTCGTGGCCCAGTGTGTCTTACGTGAGGGAGTACGGGTACAACGCCGAAGGCGACTTAATCAGCATGAGACTGCACGCGCCCGACGGGGCCTTTAAGCACGGGGCGAGGTACGACTACGAGTACGACGCGCGGGGGAATTGGGTAAAAAGGACGGCCTGGTACTTTAGGGCAGGCCAGGAGAAAGAGACGCCGGGCGACGTAATTACCCGCTCCATCACCTATTACTAGCGAGCCCGAAAAGCAAGAGAGCCCGCCCGAGCCTCATCGAGACTCGGGCGGGCTCTCTTCATGCACAAATCTTACCGGCCGACGGGGGCGGCGGCGATAACGTCGTGGATGGCGCGGACCTCGGAGGCGAGCCGTTCGTACTGTTCGAGGTTGAGCGACTGCGCGCCGTCGGAGAGGGCGCGCTCCGGGTGGTTGTGGACCTCGATGATGAGGCCGTCCGAGCCGACGGCGACGCCCGCGCGCGCCAGCGGCGTGACCATGTGGTTCTTGCCCGTGCCGTGCGAGGGGTCGATAAGGACCGGGAGGTGCGAGATGGCCCGCACGGCGGGCACGGCCGCGAGGTCGAGCGTGTTGCGCGTGTGTTGGGCGAAGGTGCGCACGCCGCGCTCGCAGAGGACGACGTTGTAGTTGCCCTCGGACATCACGTACTCGGCGGCGAGCAGCCACTCGTCGAGCATGGCGGAGAGGCCGCGCTTGAGGAGCACGGGGATGCGCGCGCGGCCCGCGCGCTTCAGGAGCGAGAAGTTCTGCATGTTGCGCGCGCCGATTTGCATCACGTCGGCGTAACGCTCGACGAGGTCCGCGCTCGCCTCGTCAACCGCCTCCGTCACAATCTTCAGCCCGAAGCGTTCGCGCACCTCGGCGAGAAGCCTCAAGCCTTCCTCGCCTAAGCCTTGAAAGGCGTAGGGGCTCGTGCGCGGCTTGAACGCGCCGCCGCGGAAGAAGCGCGCGCCGCTCTTCTTGACGACCTCGGCGATGGCGAAGACCTGCTCGCGGCTCTCGACGGCGCAGGGCCCGGCGATGATGGCGAGCTCGTCGCCGCCTATCTCGGCGTCGCCTACTTTGACGACCGTCTTCTCCGGCCGCAGGTCGAGCCCGACGAGCTTGTAAGGCTTCGTCACCCTTATCGCCTCGGCGACGCCGGGCAGGCTCTCGAACCTGACGGCGTCCACCGGCCCCTGGTTGCCGGTGATGCCGATGGCGGTGCGGCCCGCGCCGGGCATCGTGTGCGGGCGGAAGCCCATTTCTGTTATGACGCGCTCGACCTCGGCGATGTCCGCGTCGGTCGCGTCGGCCTTCATGACGATGAGCATGGCGTTACCTCTGAATGAAAATGACTGCCGCCGGAAATGCGTGCAAGATGTGTGCCGACAGGTGAGGCGCGGGGCCTACATTCTTTCGGGGACTTCGATGCCGAGCGTCCCGAGCGCCGAGGTCAGCCGGCGCCGCACGTAATCGGCGATTCTGATGAGCACGGCACGCCTGACGGGGTTGGTTTCGGCGACGATGCGGTTGTCGTCGTGATGATAGAAGAAGTTAAAAGCCCGCGCCAGTTGGAAGGCGTACTTGGCAAGATGCGAAGGCTCGGCGGCGGCGGCCGACTGCGCGAGCACTTCGCCGAGCCTCGCCGCCAGCGTCACCAGAGACCAAAGCTCGTCGCCCCGCTCGCCCTCGAAGACGCGGGCCAGTTCAGCCGATTTCTCGTCATCTTCAAGCGCCGCCGCGATTGCCCCCTCGGCCGCTTCCAGCTCGCCCGCTTGCAAATTGCGAAAGATGGAGTTGGCGCGCACGGCCGCGTACTGGCAATACGGCCCCGTCTCGCCCTTGAAGCTCAAAGCCTCCTGAAAGTCGAAGACGATGAGCGAGTTCCGCGTCCACTTCAATAGGAAGTAGCGCAGCGCGCTGACGGCGATGGCGTGCGCGATGGCCTGCTTCTCGTCCTCCGGCAAGTCGGCGTGGCGCGAGGCGACTTCCTTTAAAGCGTCGGCTTCGAGGCGGTCAATCAAGTCGTCCACCTTGACGCCCAAGCCCCGACGCCCGCTCATCTCGACGAAGGGCCGCGACTTCTCCTCCGCGCTCAGCTCGAAGCCAAGCTCCTCGGCCGCGGTCGGCGAGAGCGTGACCATCCCGTAAGAGAGGTGGACGCTCGCCGCCTCGCCCACCCGCGGGGCGACGGCCGCGACGCCGCGCTTGACGACCTCCTGCGGGTAGGACTGTCGCGCGTCGATGACGTTGTAGACGGTCGCGCCCGAGCCGAAGTTCGGCGCGTCCCGTTCGCCCTCGGCCGCGTCGCTCGTCGTCGTCCAGACCGTGTGGCCGTCCGGGTAGGCGCGGAAGCGTTTGAAGTTGAAGTTGAGGTCAACCTGTCCGAGCTTCCAGAGCTGGTAGGCGATGTCCTTGCCGGTGTAAGTGATGGTGCCGTTGGAGCGGACGATGACCTTGTCGGCCTCGTGCTCGTCCGTGCTCTCGTGCGACTCCATCGGCATCACCCAGCAGCCCGCCAGCTTGCCTGCCGTCGCGACGTGGATGGCGCCCGAAGCCTTCATGCGCTCGAAGGCGTGGCCCCAGAGGATGTGAAGGACTTCCGACTCGCGCGGCAAAAGGTCGTAGCGGATGTCGAGCCGCGCCATCGTGTCGAGATGGGCGTTGACGATGCGCTCCACGACGTAGTCGGCCAGCTCCGCGGTCGGGTTGCCGCCCTCTTCGAGCGCGTGCAGCGTCTCGACGCGAAGCTTCAGGCGCTCGGGGTTCTCTTTGGCGTCGGCGTCGCCGTCGCGGTAGAAGAGGCCGACGCGCGCGTAGAGGTCCCAGCAGTAATAGTCGAACGGGTAATCGTCCGTGAGCCGGGCGTCGAGGGCGCGCACGTCTTCGAGCGTCATGCGTTCGAGCTGCTGGAAGCCGACGACCACGTCGGCCACCTGAACGCCCGTGTTGTCTATGTAGTTGTGAATCTCGACCCGCTCGCCCGCCGCGCGGAGGATGCGGACGAAGGTGTCGCCGATGACGGAGTTGCGGAGGTGGCCGACGTGCGCGGCCTTGTTGGGGTTGACGCTCGTGTGCTCGACCATCCGCTTCGGACTGTCGTGGGCGGCGCCTTCATGCTCCTCCGTCGGCGAAGAGGTGAGGGAAGTGAGCAGGCGGCCGCGGTCGTAGAAGAGGTTGATGTAGCCGGCGCCCGCGACTTCGACGCGCGCGACTTCGTCGGCGGCTTCCAGCTCCTCCCTTAACTCCTCGGCGATGGCGCGCGGGTTTCGCTTCTCGCCCGTCGCCTGCTTGATGCGCTTCGCCAGCTCGAAGGCGACGGGGAACGCCAGGTCGCCCAGCTCCGTCCGCGGCGGCACCTCGGACGGCACCTGCTCCAGCTCGACGCCGAAACGTCTTTGTGCCGCCTCGCGCACCCGCTCGCGCAGACTCTTTTGCAGTTCGGTCAGGTCCAAGACTCTCTCTTCCTCTCCATCTAAAAGCCGAAAGTATAGCGCAGCGCCGCGGGCCTACGCTAACGCGCCCGCCTTCTTCGCCGGACAAAGGGCGGCTTGACACTCACCTGTCGCGCTCTGCTACCATCCCTCAGTTTTGATAACGCAAAAGACGTTACAAGGGGCGGCCGGGGAGCTGGAAAGGCGCCTCCGCGCGGCCGAGCGCGTCTTCGTCCTGACGGGCGCGGGCGTCTCGGCCGAGAGCGGCGTGCCGACGTTCCGCGGCGGCGGGGCGGCGGCCGTCTGGAAGGGGATGCCGTTCAGCCGTATCTCCTCGGCCGAGATGGTCGAGCGCGATTTGCCCGAAGTCTGGGCGTGGTTCGACTACCGCCGCGGCCGAATCGAAGAGTGCCGGCCGAACCCGGCGCACGAGACTCTGGCCCGCTGGCAGGACCGCTTCGGCGCGTTCACGCTCGTCACGCAGAACATCGACGGCCTGCACGCCGCGGCGGGCTCGCGCGAAGTGCTCGAACTCCACGGCAACATCCGCCGCGGTCGCTGCACCGCCTGCAAGTCGCGCGAGGAGCTTGGGCCTCCGGGCCGACGCGACGGCCCGCCCGCCTGTTCGTCCTGCGGCTCGTTTCTGCGCCCCGACGTGGTCCTCTTCGGCGAGATGCTGCCGGCGGGCGTGTTCGAGCTGGCGGCCGAGCGCGCGGCCGAGTGCGAGGTCTGCCTCGTCGTCGGCACTTCGGCCATCGTCTACCCGGCGGCCGGGCTGCCGCTGATTGCGAAGCGGGCCGGCGCTTTCCTCGTCGAAGTGAACCCGGAGCCGACGCCGCTCACGGAATACTGCGATCTCGTTTTAGAAGGCCGGGCCGGCGAGATTCTTTCGCGGCTGGACGTTTGATGCGCACGCTCTACTTCGACTGCTTCGCGGGCATCAGCGGCGACATGACGCTCGGCGCGCTCGTCGCCGCGGGCGCTGACCCGCGCGAGTTGAACGAACGGCTGAAGGGGCTCGGCGTCGAAGGATGGGAGCTGACGTTCGAGAAGGTTGACCGCTCCGGCATCGGCGCCACGCGCGCCGTCGTCCGCACCGAGGAGCAGCACCACCATCGCCACCTCGCGGACATCGAACGCATCATTGACAACTCGCGGCTGGCCGACGGGGTTAAGGAGCGCGCGCGCAAGATTTTCGCGCGGCTGGCCGAGGCCGAGGCGCGCGTGCATGACGTGCCCGTGGAGCGCATTCACTTCCACGAGGTAGGCGCGCTCGACGCCATCGTTGACGTTGTCGGCGCGTGCGTCTGCTTCGAGCTGTTGGGCGTCGAGCGTTTCCTTTGTTCGCCGCTGCACGTCGGCAGCGGGACGGTCGAGATGGCGCACGGGCGTTTCCCCGTGCCGCCGCCTGCCGTCGCCGAGCTGCTGAAAGACGCCCCCGTTTATTCGACCGACATCACGGGCGAGCTGGTGACGCCGACGGGCGCGGCCATCGTCTCGACGGTCTGCGAAGGCTTCGGCCCGCTGCCCGCGATGAGACTCGAAAGCACGGGCTACGGCGCGGGCGGGCGCGACTACAAGAACTTCCCGAACGTGCTGCGCGTGCTCGTGGGCCGGACTGAAGGCGCGGCGCGCGACGAGAAGCTCTTAATCGTCGAGACGAACGTTGACGACGCGACGCCGCAGGCCCTCGGCCACCTGATGGAGAAGGCTCTGGCCGCGGGCGCGCTCGACTGCTACTTCACGCCCGTGCAGATGAAGAAGAATCGGCCCGGCGTCCTCGTCTCCATCCTCTGTCGGCCCGCGCAGCGCGAGGGCGTGTTGGAGCTGCTCTTCACGGAGACGACGACCATCGGAGCGCGAAGTTATGAAGTCGAGCGGCGCGCTTTGGAAAGGGAGTCCGTCGAAGTCGAGACCGAGTACGGGGCGATTTCGGTGAAGGTGTCCCGCCTGCGCGGCGGCGTGACGACCTGCACGCCGGAGTACGAGGAGTGCCGCGAGGCGGCGGCGCGCGCGGGCGTGGCGTTGAGGGCGGTGGAGGAGGCGGCGCGCGCCGCCTTCAGGCAGCAGGGGGGCGGGCGATGACGACAAAATTCTCGGCCACCGAGCCCGACGACGGCGCCGACGTGAGCGCGCAGGGCGGCGTGGACCTCGACAAGATTGAGCAGGGCGTGCGCCTCATCCTCGAAGGCATCGGCGAGGAGGTTGAACGTGCCGGATTGCAGCGCACGCCGCGTCGCGTCGCCGAGATGTACGCGGAGCTGACCGCCGGGATGCGCGAAGACCCGCACGAGCACGTCGCGGCGCTGCCCGGCGACAAGCACGACGAGATGGTCATCGTCAAAGACATTCACTTCGCCTCGCTCTGCGAGCACCACCTCGCGCCCTTCGTCGGCCGCTGCCACATCGCCTACATCCCGAAGGGGGGGCGCATCCTCGGCCTCTCGAAGCTGGCGCGTCTGGTTGACGCCTACGCGCGCCGCCTGCAAGTTCAGGAGCGGTTGACTTCGGAGGTCGCCGACGCGCTCTACGAAGGCTTGAAGGCGCTCGGCGTGATGGTCGTCATGGAGGCCGAGCACACCTGCATGACGGTGCGCGGCGTCAAGAAGCCCGGCGCCGTCACCATCACCTCCGCCATCCGCGGCGGCTTCCGCAAAGACCCCCGCACGCGCGCCGAGGCGATGGCGCTGATACAGAAAGGGGGTGTCGGGTGACGGGTGCCGGGTGCCGGGGTAAAGTCAATCTCCTCCCCGGCACCTGACACCTGACACCCGACACCCGGCACCTTCTTTATGAAAACCTTCTACGTCACGACTCCGATTTACTACGCGAACAGCCTGCCGCACATGGGCCACCTGTATACGACGGTGGTGGGCGACTTCCTCACGCGCTACAAGCGGCAGCGCGGGTTCGAGACTTACTTCCTGACGGGGACGGACGAGCACGGGACGAACATCGAGCGCGCGTCGGCCCGCTCGGGGCGCAGCCCGCGCGAGCACGTGGACGCCGTCGTCGCCGAACTCAAGAAGATGTTCGCCTCCTTCGGCCTCGACTCCGAGCACGGCGGCTACGACATCTTCATGCGGACGACCGAGCCCTTCCACTACGAGGGCGCGGCCGAGTTCTGGCGCCGCGCCGCCGCGCGCCAGACGCCGAAGGGGCGCGAGAACATCTACAAGGGCTTTTACGAAGGACTCTTCTGCGCGCCGTGCGGAACCTTCAAGACGGAGAACGAGGTGACGGCGCCCGAGGGCGAAGGCGGCCCGCGCCTCTGCCTCATTCACGAAAGGCCGGTCGATGTCGTCTCGGAGGAGAGCTACTTTTTCCGCCTCTCCGATTACGAAGAAGCCCTGCTCGCGCTCTACGAGTCGCGGCCCGACTTCGTCCGCCCCGACGTGCGCCGCAACGAAGTCATCAGCATGGTGCGCGGCGGCTTGCAGGACGTTTCCATCAGCCGCCTGAAGACTTCCGTCTCGTGGGCCATCCCCGTGCCCGGCGACCCCGACCACACCGTCTACATCTGGTTCGACGCGCTCATCAACTACATCACGGCGCTCGGCTGGGGGGGCGAAAATCGCGGCAAGGAACTGTTTGAAAAATTCTGGCCCGGCGTCCACCTCATCGGCAAAGACATCCTCCGCCAGCACGCCATCCTCTGGCCGGCGATGCTGATGGCGGCCGGCGTCGAGCTGCCCGCCTCGGTCGTCGCGCACGGGCTCTGGCTCGACCAGACGGGCCGTAAGGGCTCGAAGACGCTCGGCAACGCGCTTGAGCTGCCAACGCTGCGCCGCCACTACAGCGTGGACGCCGTCCGCTACTTCCTGCTGCGAGAGATGTCGTTCGGGCAGGACTGCAAGGTCGATTACGAAGTCATCCTCGACCGCTCGAACAGCGACCTCGCCAGCGGGCTCGGCAACTTGGTGAGCCGCACGCTGACGATGATTAATAGATACTTCGACGGCGTCGTCCCCCCGCCCGACATCCCCGAAGAGCGGCGACTCTTCGCCAAGCGCGCGGGCGTGGACTCGGACGCGGTAGACCTCGCCAGCAGCCTCGAACTCGTCCGCGACCAGTTCGTGCAGAACGTCGAGGACTACGCCTTCCACCGCGCGCTCGAAGCGGCGTGGGGCATCATCGCCCGCGTGGACAAGTTCATCTCCGACGCCAAGCCGTGGGAGCTTGCGCGCAGCGACGAGCAGCGCGCAACGCTCGGCGCCGTCCTCTACCGCGCCGCCGAGACGCTGCGCTGGCTGGCCGTGCTGCTCTACCCCGTGATGCCCGAATCGTCGCGCTCGATTTGGGCGCAGCTCGGGCTCGAAGGCGACCCCGAAAAGCTGGACCCGACACGACTCAAGTGGGGCGGCCTCGCCGCAGGCGCGCGCATCGGCGAGGTGGCTCCGCTCTTTCCGAGGATAGACAAGGCGAAGACGATGGCAGAGATTGAAAAGGAAGTGGAAGAGAAGAGGCGGGCGCAGGGTCAGGAGTCTTCCGGCGCCCACGCGACGCAGGCGGCCGTCCCCGGCTCTCCGACGGCGACCGAGGTCAAGCCCGAGCCGCCGCAGGTCGGCGCGACCGAGGCCGCGAGTCCCGAAGGCGTCTCCTTCATCACGATTGACGACTTCGTCAAAGTCGAGATGCGCGTCGGCGAGATCCTGACGGCCGAGCGCGTGCCGAAGTCCGACAAGCTGCTCAAGTTCACCATCGACCTCGGCGAAGCCCAGCCGCGACAGATTCTAGCGGGCATCGCCGAGCACTACGAGCCGGAGAAGTTGATAGGGCGCAAGGTGGCCGTCGTCTCGAACCTCAAGCCGCGCAAGCTCCGCGGCCTCGAATCGCAGGGCATGGTCCTCGCGGCCTCCGTCGGCGAAGAGGGCCGCCCCGTCCTCGCCACCTTCACCGAAGACGTGCCGAACGGCGCGCGGCTGAAATAACGAACGCCGATGTTCGTCGATTCGCACGCGCACATTGACGGCGAGGAGTTCGACGCGGACCGCGACGAGGTCGTCGGCCGGGCGCGGGCGGCCGGCGTGCGCGCGATGTTGAACGTGGGCACGGGCGACCCGCACTCGGGGAACCTTGAGCGGGCGGTCCGCGTGGCCGAAAGTTACGAGGGCGTCTACGCGGCCGTCGGCGTCCACCCGCACGACGCGAAGCTATACGACGACGAGGCCGAAAGGCGTCTCCTTCATCTTACACAGCCGGGCGGGCGCGTCGTCGCGTGGGGCGAGATAGGGCTCGACTATCATTACGACCACTCGCCGCGCGACGTGCAGCGCGAGGTCTTCGCGCGCCAGTTGCGGCTGGCCCGTGAAGCCGGCCTGCCCGTCGTCATCCACTCGCGCGAGGCCGACGAGGAGACGGTCGAGATTCTCAGAAGGGAACTCGGCACGTCGGGCCGCGGCGTCCTCCATTGCTTCGGCGGCGGGCCGCGCATGGCCGAGGCGGCGCTGGAGTTGGGCTTCTACATCTCGTTCGCCGGCAACGTCACGTTCAAGAAGGCCGACGCGCTGCGCGAGGTCGCGCTGACGGTCCCGGCCGATAGGCTCCTCGTCGAGACCGACTGCCCGTACATGGCGCCCGTCCCCTTGCGCGGCCGGCGCAACGAGCCCGCCTTCGTCGTCGAGACGGCCCGCCTGCTCGCCTCGCTGCGCGGCGTCGAGGCGGAAGAGCTCGGCCGCACGACTTCCGAGAACTTCTGCCGCCTGTTCGGCGTCCGTTTGGCCTGAAAGTTCATCAAACTTCCGCTCGCGGCCCGTTAATGTTATAAAGATTTCGGTCGGCCGAGAAGGCCCGCGCTCATATGGCACAGCAAAACTCGTTCGACATCGTCTCGCAGGTTGACCGCTCGGAGGTCCGCAACGCGCTCGACCAGACCATGAAGGAGGTCCGGCAGCGGTTCGACTTCAAGGGCAGCCACGCCGAGGTTAAAGTCGAGGAAGACGACCTCGTGCTGACGGCCGAGGACGAGACGAAGCTGCGCAACATGAACGACATCCTCCAGCAGAAGCTCGTCCGCCGCGGCGTTCCGCTCAAGGCCCTCTCCTACGGGCGCGTCGAGCCGGCCGCGGGCGGCACCGTCCGCCAGCGCGCCGCCATCCAGCAGGGCATCCCGACGGAGAAGGCCAAAGAGATCGTCAAGTTCCTCAAGGACACCAAGCTGAAGGTGCAGGCTTCCATCCAGGGCGACGTGGTCCGCGTCACGGGCCGCGACCGCGACATCCTTCAGGACGCCATCGCCCAGCTCAAGGCCAAAGACTTCGGCATCAACATGCAGTACACGAACTACCGCTCAAACTAGGTGTCGGGTGCCGGGTGCTGCCGGTTCAAGACGAGTTCTTTACCGACACCTGACGCCCGGCACCTGATACCCTTGACACCTATGCAGACCCCTAACCAAGCGGCCGTCGAAGAGCCGAGGCTGGCCGCCAAGCGCATCTTCAGTTTGATTGAGAGCGAGCTTTCTCTCGTCGAGGAGGAGTTCGAGCGGCAGGCCCGCTCCAACATTCAGGTCATCGCCTACATCGGCGACTACCTGCGCGCCTCCGGCGGCAAGCGCGTGCGGCCGGCGCTGACTCTTCTGGCGAATTACTCCGTCGGCGGCGAGGCGTCGCGCCAGAACGTCGTCCGCATGGCGACCGTCATGGAGTTCCTCCACACGGCCACGCTCGTCCACGACGACATCATCGACAACGCCGAGACGCGCCGCAACCGCCCCTCCATCAACAGCCGCTTCGGCAACCAGACGGCCGTCCTCATGGGCGACTGGCTCTACATGTCGGCCTTCGAGACGAGCTTGCAGGAGCGGTCGCTCCCCGTCCTCGACATCCTGACCGCCGTCACCCGCAAGATGACCGAGGGCGAGCTGATGCAGCTCACGCTCATCGGCCGCGCCGAGGTGGGCGAGGAGAACTACTTCGACATCCTCCGCCGCAAGACCGCGTTCCTCTTCTCGGCCTGCTGCGAAATCGGCGCCATCCTCGGCGGCGCGTCCGAAGCCGAACAGGTCGCGCTGCGCGACTACGGCCTGAACCTCGGCACGTCCTTCCAGTTGGTTGACGACCTGCTCGACTTCACCTCCTTCGAGGATTCGTTAGGCAAGGCGGCGGGCGCCGACCTTTTGGAAGGGAAGGTCACGCTGCCCGTCATCTACCTCCTCGAAGGCGACCCGAAGCTGAAGCACGCCGTCCAGACCGTGATGAGGGAAGGCAGCTACGGCGAGTTCACGCGCGACTTCTTCCTGCGGGCCGCCGACCGGACGGGCGCGCTGGAGCGGGCGCGCACGCGCGCGCAGGAGTACGCGACCGCGGCCGTCCGCTCGCTCGACGCGCTCCGGCCTTCGGAGTACGCCGACGCGCTGCGCTCCATCCCGGCCTACATCCTTGAGCGTGAGAGCTAAACGAGCATGCCCGACGAAAATCTCCTCTCGACACTCGAACAGGGCCTCCGGCAGTCGCGCTCGACGCGCTCGCGCCTCGCCTCGCGCCTCGCGGATTTGGAGGCCGAGGCCGAGCGCCTCCGCACCGAGCTGAACGAGATGGACGCCATCATCGGCCAGACCGAGGCCGCGATGTTCCGCATCCTCTCGTCCTCGTTCGGCGTCCCCGCTTCGACCGGCCCGTCGGACATGGAAATCGAGGTGGCGCTCCGTCGCGACTCGGCCGCCGCCGCGCAGCGCGGCCACCACCAGCCGCCCGCTTACGCCCACGTCCCGCAACAGCGCCCCGAGGCCATCCGCCGCGACATTCCCCACGACATCCCGCCCGTGCGCGCCGACCTCGCCCCGACCAGCGACCGCTTCTTCGAGCGGACCATCCCGCAGGCGACGGCCGTCCTCCTGCGCGAAGCGGGCGGCCCGCTCCACGTCAACGAGATTTACAACCGGCTCCTCGACGGCGGCTTCCAGTTCACGGGCCAGAACCCGACCATCAGCATCGCCGTCTCCCTCAACCGCAACCGCCGCTTCCGCAAAGTCGCCCCCGGCACCTTCGACCTCGTCATCCGCGACGCCGCGCAGGCGTCGTAAAAACAGGTGTCGGGTGACGGGTGTCAGGTGTCGGTAAAGACAAGTTGCTTTCACCCGACACCTGACACCCGGCACCCGACACCCTTTTTTATCTTATGCGAGCAATGATTCTGGCCGCGGGCTACGGGACGCGCCTCTGGCCTTTGACGGTTGACCGCGCGAAGCCCGCGATTCCGTTCATGGGAAGGCCGCTGGTCGGCTACATGGCCGAGTACCTTGCGCGCTACGGCTTCGATGACGTGGTCGTCAACCTTCATCATCGTTCAGAGTCCGTGCGCCGCGCGCTCGGCGACGGCGGCCGTTTCGGCGTCCGCCTCCACTACGTCGAAGAGCCCGTCATCCTCGGCACCAGCGGCGCCCTCGACAACGCGCGCCACCTCCTCGAAGGCGACGCCTTCGTCGTCGCCAACGGCAAACTCGCCACCGACATCGACCTCACCGCCGCGCTTGAGACCCACCGCCGCACCGGCGCCCTCGCCACGCTCATCCTCCGCCGCAACCGCGAGCGCGACCGCTACAGCATCGTCGAGGCGAAGGACGGCCGCGTCACCGGCTTCGGCGGCTTCCCCTCGTCCGATAACGCCGGAGGTGAAGAAGCAGAAGCGCCGCTCATGTTCACAGGCATACAGGTGCTCGACACCCGCGTCTTCGACCTCATCCCGCGCGGGAAGTACTCCGACTCGGTCCCGACCATCTACAAACCCGCCATCGAGCGCGGCGAGACGATAGCCGCCCACGTCGCCGAAGGCGCCTGGTACGAACTCTCAACCGTCAAACGTTACCTCGAAACCAGCGTCGCCCTCATGAAGAGGGAAGGGCGCGACGTGGAGCTTGGCGAAGGCTGCGAAGTGAGCCCCGGCGCGTCTGTCGGCGAAAGTGTTCTCTGGGAGGGCGTGAAGATTGCCCCCGGCGCTCGCGTCCGACGCGCGGTGCTCGGCGCGGGCGTCGAAGTCGGGCCGTCGGACGTGTTCGAGGAGGTGGCCGTCGTGCGCGCCGACTTGGTCGCGGGCGAGGAGCGTCCCGAGAAGGGGCTGGCGGGGGAGGTCCGGGGCACAAATTTTGTCGCCCCGCTGCCCCGGTGATACAATCCCGCCTGACGCCCCGAAAGCACTACAGTCCGATGCGCCACCCAACGCAGATCACAGCGCATGCCTTCCAGACTCCCGCGCGTGCGCGGCTGTCTGACTACGTCTCGAAGGCGGGCGCCGACCCCGAAAAGATTCTCCCGCTCACGCCCGACGCCTCCACCCGCGAGTATTTCCGCATCCCCTGGAAGAACTCTTCGGCCGTCGCCGCCGTCTACCCCGAGCCCTTCGACGCCGAAATTCACCCCTTCCTCGACGTGACGCGCCTCTTCACCGACGCCGACCTCCCCGTCCCCCAAATCCTCGACGTTGACCCCAACAACGGCATCATCGTCCAGGAGGACTTCGGCGACCGACAGCTCCGGCGCTTCTTCGAGTCGGCGCACGAGGAGGAGCGCGAGTCTTACGTCGAGCAGGCCATCGGCCTCATCGCCGACATTCAGGCGGCGACGCGCCTCGCCGTCGAGCGCGACTCCATCGCCGCCCGCCTCGCCTTCGACGAGGCGAAGCTCTCCTGGGAGCTGGACTTCTTCTTCGAGCACTACTTCCGCAGCCTCCGGCACGAGGAGCTGAAGCACGGCGAGGAGGCGCAGCTCCGCGCCGAGCTGAACGACGTGGCGAACGAGCTTTCGGCCCGCCCCCGCGTCCTCTGCCACAGGGACTTTCATTCCTCGAACTTGATGGTTGACGCCAAAGGGCGGCTCCGCATCATCGACTATCAGGACGCGCGCATGGGGCCGGCGAGCTACGACCTCGTCTCGCTCCTGCTCGACCGCCGCACGACGCTGCCCTCGCTCGCCGAAGTCCGCGAGCGGCGGCTCTTCTTCCTCGACGAGCGGCGCGCGCGCGGGCTCGAAGCGATTGACCCGGACGACTTCGCCTACGAGTTCCGCCTGATGGCAGTCCAGCGTTGCCTGAAGGCGACGGGCACGTTCTGCTACCAGACCGCCGTCGCAGGCCGCGGCGAGACTTACGCGCACTTTATCAACCCCACGCTCCAGATCGTCGTGCAGGCCGCCGTGTGGCTCGAACGCTTCCCGGTCCTGCAAGCGGTCCTGCGCGCGCGCGCCTCCGAGCCCGTCAAGTTCGAGGCCGACGCGACGAATTCATAAACCGACAGGGAACCATGCAGCAGGTCTACATCAACCAACTCTCGCAGCACGCCGGGGAAGAAGTCACCCTCCGCGGCTGGCTCTACAACACTCGTTCGAGCGGGAAGCTCATGTTCCCGCAACTGCGCGACGGCACAGGTCTAGTCCAATGCGTCGTCTTCAAGAAGGCCGTCCCGCCCGAGGTCTGGGAGGCGCTCGGCCACGCCGGGCAGGAGTCGTCCGTCGAAATCCGCGGCTCCGTCCGCGCCGACGAGCGCGCGCCCGGCGGCTACGAGGTGGACGTTCAATCGGCCGAAGTCCTGCAACGCGTCGAGGGCTACCCCATCACGCCCAAGGACCACGGGACCGAGTTCCTGATGGACCACCGCCACCTCTGGCTCCGCTCGCGCCGCCAGCACGCGATTCTCAAAGTACGCCACACGGTCGTCAACGCCGTCCGCGACTTCCTCAACCGCGACGGCTTCACGCTCTGCGACACGCCCATCCTGACGCCCGCCGCCTGCGAGGGCACGACCACGTTGTTTGAAGTCGATTACTTCGACGACGAGAAGGCTTACCTCTCGCAGTCCGGCCAGCTCTACAACGAGGCGACGGCGATGGCCTTCGGCAAGGTCTACTGCTTCGGCCCGACCTTCCGAGCCGAACGCTCCAAGACGCGCCGCCACCTCACCGAGTTCTGGATGGTCGAGCCAGAGATGGCCTTCGCCACGCTCGACGACGTGATGTCGCTGTCGGAACGCTTCCTCTCGTCAATCGCCGCCCGCGTCCTCGACGAGCGCGCCGAAGAGTTGAAGGTCTTAGAGCGCGACACGTCGAAGCTCGAAGCCATCGTCCCGCCGTTCCCCCGCTTGCAGTACGACGACGCGGTCAAAATCCTGCACGAAGGGCACGAGCGCGGCGAGCTTGAGACGCGCTTCGAGTGGGGCGGGGACTTCGGCGCGCCCGACGAGACTTATATTTCGAGCCGCTACGACCGCCCCGTCATCGTCCACCGCTACCCGGCGGCCGTCAAAGCCTTCTACATGGCGCGCGACCCCGAGCGGCCGGAACTCGCCCTCGGCGCCGACGTGCTCGCGCCCGAGGGCTACGGCGAAGTCATCGGCGGCGGCGAGCGCGCCGTCTCGCTCGAATTCCTCGAAGGCCAGTTGCGCGAGCACGATTTGCCGCGCGAAGCCTTCGAGTGGTACCTGGACTTGCGCCGCTACGGCAGCGTCCCGCACGCGGGCTTCGGCATGGGCATCGAACGCTGCGTCACATGGATGTGCGGCATCGAGCACGT
Source organism: Pyrinomonadaceae bacterium (assembly GCA_035941045.1). Classification (GTDB taxonomy): domain Bacteria; phylum Acidobacteriota; class Blastocatellia; order Pyrinomonadales; family Pyrinomonadaceae; genus QHXN01. The sequence continues at coordinate 47,861 of DASZEK010000029.1, forward strand.
CCGCGAGACCATCCCGTTCCCGCGCATGCTCTACAGGCTGAGGCCGTAAAAGACATGGAAAAAATCGTCACGATTTTCGGCGGCTCGAAGTGTAAGGAGGACAGCCCCGAGTACGCCGAGGCGCTCGAAGTCGGGCGGCTGCTCGCCGAGGCCGGCTTCACCATCTGCACCGGCGGCTACCTCGGCGTGATGGAGGCCGCGAGCCGCGGGGCGCGCGAGCGCGGCGGGCGCGTGCTCGGCATCGTGATGAACCAGTTCAAGACCGAGCCCAACCGCTACCTGACCGACAAGGTGGCGAGCGCACACTTTTACGAGAGGCTTCAGAACCTCATCACGCGCTCGGTCGGCTTCGTCGCCCTGCACGGCGGCGTGGGGACGGTGACGGAGCTTTCGCTGGTCTGGAACAAGCTCATGACGCGCGTCATCGAGCCGCGCCCGCTGGTCCTGCTCGGCGAGAGCTGGCCGCCCGTCGTCGAGTGTTTCCGCCGTCACCTCGTCGTCAGCGAGTCGGACTTGGCGCTGCTCGACTTCGCGGCCGGGGCGCGCGAGGCCGTCCAAATCATCATCGAAAAATCAAGGGGGGTTACTGTATGAACTGTCCGAGGTGTGGCGCCGCGCTCGTCCCCAACGCGCAGTTCTGCGGCGCGTGCGGGCACCGCATGAGTCAGGGCCCGGCCGCTCCTTCGGCCGCGCCCGGCGCCCCTTCAGCGGGCCGCGGAATCAACATCGACGAGGACGCGAAAGGGCAGGGCCGGGGCTACACGTACGAGGTGCTGCACCAGCCTTCGTTCGCGCTCGCCGTCATCCGTCTGGGGGCCGAGCAGGCGATTCAGGCCGAGGCGGGCGCGATGGTCTCGATGTCCGCGAACGTCGAGTTGCAGTCGCAGATGAAGGGCGGGCTGATGGGCGCCTTCAAGCGCGCGGTCGGCGGCGAGTCGGCCTTCGTCTCGACCTTCACGGCGCGCGGCGGCCCCGGCGAAGTGACGCTCGCGCCGGGCGGCCCCGGCGACATCGCCGCCATCGAGATGGCCGGGCAGGTCTTCTACGTCCAGTCGAGTTCCTACCTCGCCGGGGACTTAGGGCTTGTGATTGACACGCGCTGGGGCGGCGCGAAGTCCTTCTTCGGCGGCGAGGGGTTGTTCGTCTTGCAGGTGAGCGGGTCGGGCCTGCTCCTCGTCTCGTCGTTCGGCGCCATCCACCGCAAGAGCCTACAGGCGGGCGAGCGTTACGTCGTGGACACGGGCCACCTCGTCGCGTGGGAGGGGACGACGCAGTACACCTTGCGCAAGGCGGCTTCCGGCTTCTTCCGCAGCATTCTGAGCGGCGAGGGCATCGTCGCCGAGTTCACGGGGCCGGGCGAGATACTCATCCAGACGCGCAACCTCGCCGCCTTCGCCGGCCTGATGAAGCCCTTCTTCCCGAGTCAGGGCGGCGGCGGGGGCGGCTTCAACCTCGACTTCGGCAGCTAACGTCTTCAGAAGCGCATGAGCGAATCGGTCATCGCCCAAACGGGCTCTCGCGTGTCGCCGGGCCGGCCGGGCGCGGGCCTGCGCGCGCGCATCATCGGCGCCCCGTGCGGCTTCGGCGCGAGCGTCGCGGGCGTTGACCTCGGGCCGGCGGCGATGCGCGTGGCGAGGCTCAGGCAGCGCGTCGAACAGCTCGGCTACGAGGTGCGCGACGCGGGCGACATCAAGGCCGAGTGCTCGGCGCTGCCGCCCCCGCCCGGCGAGAAGCTTCGGTTCCTCGAAGAAATCCGCGCCGCCTGCGTCGCCTTGGCCGAGCAAGTCAAGGCGTCACTCGGGGCGGGCGAGATTCCCATCGTCCTCGGCGGCGACCACTCCGTCGCCATCGGCTCCGTCTCCGGCGTCTCCTCCTTTTACCGCGGGCGCGGCGAGCCCGTCGGCCTCATCTGGTTCGACGCGCACGCCGACATGAACACGCCCGAGACGACGCCCTCCGGAAACATCCACGGCATGCCGCTCGCCGTCCTGCTCGGCCACGGCGCGCCGGAGCTGACCGGCATCGAAGGCTTCTCGCCCAAGCTCGACCCGCGCTTCTGCGCCCACATCGGCGCGCGCGACGTTGACCCCGGCGAGCGCGAGCTGATACGCCGGATGGGCATCCGCTTCTTTACCATGCGCGAGATTGACGAGCGCGGGATGAAGGTCTGCATGGACGAGGCGATTGCCATCGCGGCGAAGGCGCCGGCCGGCTACCACGTGACGCTCGACGTGGACGCGCTCGACCCCGGCGACGCGCCCGGCTCGGGGACGGTCGTGCGCGGCGGGCTCACCTACCGCGAGGCGCACCTCGCGATGGAGAAGATTGCGGAGGCCGGCGGCGCGCTCGCCCTCGAAGTCGTCGAGATCAACACCGCGCTCGACATCAACAACCGCACGGCCGAACTCGGCGTCGAGCTGATCCTCTCGGCGCTCGGCAAGACCATCCTTTAAGTCTATGGCAGAAAAGATTCGCGTCGGGGTCATCTACGGCGGGCGGTCCGGCGAGCACGAAGTCTCCATCCGCTCCGCCCGCTCGGTCATCGAGGCGATAGACCGCGAGAAGTACGAAGTCGTGCCGCTCGCCATCACGCGGGAGGGGCGTTGGCTGTCGCCGGCCGAGTCGGCAAGACTTCTGCCGGAGTCGGCGAGTGTCCTCCTGCCCGGCAAAGTTAAGGAATCCGACGAGGCGATGACCATCGTCGGCGACCCCTCGCGCGGCTCGCTCTTAAAGTTGGAGACGGGGGCGCGCGCGGCGCAAAAGCTCGACGTGGTCTTCCCCGTCATGCACGGCACCTTCGGCGAGGACGGGACGATTCAGGGGCTTCTGGAGATGGCCGGCATCCCTTACGTCGGCTGCGGCGTGCTGGCTTCGAGCTGCGGCATGGACAAGGTGACGATGAAGGCGCTCTTCCGCGATGCCCATCTCCCCATCTGCAAATACCTCTGGCTCCTGCGCTCCGAATGGGAGAGGGACGCGGCCGCCGCCGAGAGGCGCGTCGCCGAAGGCGTCGGCTACCCGTGCTTCGTCAAGCCCGCCAACCTCGGCTCCTCCGTCGGCATCAGCCGCGCCGCCGACGCCGAAGGACTCGCGCGCTCAATCGAATTGGCCGCCAAGTACGACCGCAAGATAATCGTCGAAGAAGCCCTCGACGCGCGCGAAATCGAGTGCGCCGTCATGGGGAACGACGAGCCCGAGGCGAGCCTGCCCGGCGAGTACGTCGTCCACGACGAGCGCGCCAAGTTCCTCGACTATACGGAGAAGTATTCGAGCACCGGCCACGTCGAGTTCGTCGTCCCGGCCCCGATTCCCGAAGAGACGGTTAAGCGCGTGCAGGAGCTTTCAGTCCGCGCCTTCCGGGCCGTTGACGGCGCGGGCCTCGCGCGCGTTGACTTCTTCCTCCGGCGCGACACGGGCGAGCTTCTTCTGAATGAGCTGAACACCATCCCCGGCCTGACGGACGTGTCCGGCTTCCCGAAGATGTGGGAGGCGACGGGCGTCCCCTTCGGCGAGGCCATCGAACGCCTCATCACGCTCGCCTTCGAGCGCCACCGCGACAAGGCGCGCAACATCGTCACCCTCTGACGCCTTAAACCCTTTGCCATTCGGATGGAGAAACGCGACCTCGGCCTCATCTTCGCCGCGGGCGGCAACAGGTCGTTTTACCAACTCGGCCTGATGCGCCGCTGGCGCGACAAACTGCTCCCGCGCACGGGAGTCATCGCGGCGTGCAGCGCGGGCGCGTGCATGGCGGTGTTGTCGCTGACGGGCAGGGAAGCGGAAGCCGAAGAGTTCTGGAATGGCAGGCGCGAAGGGCTGACGAAAAACTTCGAGTGGGGCCGACTCCTCAGGGGCGAGCGCCCGACGCTGCACGAGAGGATTTACAGGGAGACGCTGCTCTGCGCGCTCGACGGCGGCGGCTTCGAGCGCGTCCGCTCGCAGCCCTTCCCCGTCTACGTCCTGACGACCGGATACCCGAAGCGCCTGCCGCCGATGCTGGCCGCGCTGCTCGGCCTCTGGGCCTACAAGCTCGACAGCGGACCGCGCCGAGGCGCCGGGCGGAAGGTCTCTTACGCGAGCCGCGCGGGCTTCACCGCCGTCGCCTACGACGCGCGCGCGTGCGACTCGGCCTCGATGCTGGCCGATTTGATAATCGCCTCTTCGGCCACGCCGCCTTTCACGGCCGTCGGTCGCGTCGCCGGCCGACGCCTCCTCGACGGCGGCATCATCTCGACGGTTCCCATCTTCCTCACCGATTCCGTCCCCGGCGTCACTCGGCGCCTGGTCTTCATGACGAGCCCGCTGTCCGGCACGTCGCGGGCGGGCGCGGCCGATAACATTTTTTACGCCGCGCCGTCCGCGCCCCTCGAAGTCGCCACCTGGGACCTCACGAAGCCGGAGTTGATAGAGAAGGCAATCAGGACGGGCGAGGAGGACGCGGTGAGGTTGGATGGAAGTTTAGACGACTTCCTCACAGGCTCTTAACGCTTGGGGGCGCGGTAGCCGTCGCGCGTGCGTGCCGTGAGGCCGGGGCGGGCGAGCTGCAAATCAATCTCGCGCCAGCGGCCGTCGCGCGCGGGCGCGTCGGGCCGATAGCCGATGGTGTACTGGTTGCTTAACTCTTCGAGAATCCCCTGAAACGCCTCGGCGAGTTCCTGCCCGCCCGGCGTCGGCACGTAGCGCCCGCCGCTCTTCTCCGAGAAAAACTTCAGCGCGCCTGCCGCCTTCATCTTGTCCAACGCGCTCGCGCGCGAGTCCATCATGTCAACGGTGTAGACGGTCGCGTTGGCGGCGAGCGCCGCATTCAGTGCCTTGTCGCGCGAGGCGGCGCTCATCGTGTCGAACCCGTCGGAGAGGACGATGATGGCGCGACGCTTCTCGGGCCGCTTCGCGAGGTCGCCGGCCGCGCGCAGGACCGCGTCGTTCAGCGCCGTCATCCCCTTCGAGCGCAGCCCGTAGGCCATGTCGGGCAGGTCGCGGCCCGGCGAGTAGTCCTGTAGCTGCTCCACCTTCGAGTCGAAGTGGTAGACGGAGGCCACGTCTTCGGGGCGCAGTCCGTCGAGGAAACGGATGGCCGCCGCGCGCGCGAGCGTGATGCGCGACTCCATGCTCCCAGACGTGTCGAGCAGGATGGCCGCCGCGAACGGCGTCTCCTCGACGGAGAAGAGACTTATCTTCTGCTCCCTCTTGTCTTCGAAGACGCGGAAGTCCGACTTCCGCAGCTTGCGTGCGAAACGCCCCTCAGCATCCTTGACCGTCACGTTCAGGACGACCAACTCCGACTCGACGCGCACCACGTCGTCATCATCCTGCCGGGCGCGGACGAGTGCGAAGGCCGAAAGGATGCAGAGCAGAAGGACGGCTCCGCGCTGGTAGGTGGCGGTCATGGGGTGGATTTCAGGCGCAGGTGCTGGATGAGTTCAATCAACTCGTTGGTGTTCTCAATGACCGCGGCGGAGACGACGAAGCGTGAAGTCTTCTGGACGCTCTTCTTCAGGATGCCGGACAGCTCCGCCACGCGCGAGACGGCCGAGCCGAGCTTGTCGGGGATGGACTGTGACCTCTCCTTGTCGTCGGAGCCGCCGGAAGCGCCCCTGATTTTGCGCGCGAGCTTTTCCAAACGCTCCAGCTTCTTCATGTCGTCGCGGCTCAGGGAGTTTAGTCTTTCGTAGGAGGCCCTTATCTGGTCGCCGAGTTGCGCCGCCTCCTCGGCCCGCTCCAACATCTCCTTGTGAGACTCCTCAGCGGCCCTTATCTCCGCGCGGCGCATCATCTCCTCCTCGGGCGAGCCGAGAATGGGACTCCGCTTCTCATCCTTACTGCCGTGTTCGGCCGGCACGACCCCCGTCTGCGCCTGCGCGAGAGCCGGCAGGAGTGCGAGAAGGATGAGGGCTGGAATCTTAAAACGCATGGGCTTAGCCGTTGGCCTCGCAGGTATTACTCGAACTATGTCGCCGCGCCGACTCTTAAAGAAGTTTGAGAACCGCGCCGACTTTAAGGGACTCGGGTCGCCGTGTCAGGCGTGTTGATGAATTCCTCGCCGCCCGGCCCGGTCTTCGAAGGGGATTTGACGATTATCTCCTTGCCGTCTGGCGTCCGCTCGGGCGGACGTTTCGCCCCCGGCAAAAGCTGATAGGCCACCTCCTCCGTCCGCGCGCCGCTCTTCAGACGCGCGACGCGAAAGCTGGCCCAGTCGTTCGAAAGGACCTTCAGCGAATATTTACCCTGTTCGCCGGGGGCGAGGTCCGCGGGTTGGACGGCAATCTCACGCCTCTCCGTGCTCCCGTCGCTGCGCCGCCTCAACTCCATCTCGACGACGAGCCCGCTCAGCCTCTCTTTGCCGACGTTCTGGACGCTCCCGCCCAGGACGGCGTAAGGCTTTCTGAGCATTGCCTCGTCGGCGAGGATTTGGGCTTCCGGGGAGGGCTGCGGCGCGGGCGCCTTGGCCTGACCGCCGCTCTGTTCGCGCGCCTGCGGTTTGGAAGCCGTCTGGCTACTCTGACAGGCTGAGAGGGCTGCGAACGCTGTGAGGAGCAGGGCCGACGAAAGTTTGAGAAAAGCCGATCTGTACATCAAACGTTCTTTTAAATTCAACGAATTAAGGCTCGGGGGCTGAGAATCTTGTCGAAAAATGGGGCCGCGTGGCGGCGCCCGCTTACTCCTGCGGCTCGCGGCCCGGCGGCGGCCCGCCCGTCACTTTCGTCACGAGCGCGATGAGGAACTCCTCCTCGGCCGTCCCGTTGCTCCTCATCGAAACCCATTCGGCGCCGAGGACGCCGTCCGAACGGCCCTCGACGCGTGCGTTGACGACGACGTTCGTGGTGGCGCTGTCAACGGGCTGGACCTCGACGATGAGCGTGTAGCGGCCGCGGTTCCAGTTGCGCAGGTTAGTTTGCGGGACCTCCGAGAGCCGGCTCAGCTCGGAGGAGCTGACGACGTTGCCCTTCGTGAAGGTGTAAGGCTGAGAGATGAGGAGGCCCTGCTCGACCTTCGAGACCGTCTCGTCGAGAATCATCTTACGCTCTTGCATGAGCTCCTGAACGGCCTTCGTGATTACGTCGTTGGGGACTTTGAAGCGGTAGGGGTTATCAACGGGCGGGGGCACAGGGGTTCGCCCCTTGCCGAAGTCCATGCCGCGGCCGGTGCCCGTGTCCTGCTTGCCGCCGTTGACGGCCGGCGTGCGGTTTCGGCTGTCGTCGCGGATGCGGCTGTTCTGCTGGTCAACGCCCTTCTCCTGCTGGGCTTGAACCGCGGCGGCCGACGCCAGAATCAACAGCGATAGGCAGATAAACTTCTTCATGGCCTCCCCCTCATCCCTTTGATGCAACGAGCCGTTTTGACGGTTAAAAAAAGCCTGCGCGGCGAGGATAAAACAACGTCCGGGTGAATTCAAGAAATCGCAAAAAAATATGGGCCGCTCACGGAGACACGGGCACGGCCGTGCCTTCCGAGGGGGTGGGCGTCACGGCGGAGTTGGCGTTGCGCGAACGCTCCCACGCGCGCAAAGCCTGCACGCCGCGCTCGAACTCGGCGCTGCTCGCGTAGAAGTTGTGCGCGCCGTCGTCTCTGGAAGGCTCGCGGACGTAGTAGAGGTAGTCGGTCTGCGCGGGGTTGAGGGCGGCTTCGATGGAGCGCGCGCCGGGCGAGGCGATGGGGCCGGGCGGCAGGCCGCGCACCTTGCGGGTGTTGTAGGGCGAGTCCCTTTCGAGGTCGCTCAAATAGACCTTGCCGTCGTTCCTCCACTTGCCGGCCAGCTTCGAGGCGTAGATGACGGTCGAGTCAATCCCGAGCGGCATCTCGCCGCGCAGGCGGTTGTAGATGACTGAGGCGACGAGGGGCCGCTCGTCGGCGAGTTTGGCCTCGGTCTCGATGAGCGAGGCGACGGTCACAATCTCCCGCGCGGGACGACCCGCGTTGACGCCGCCCTTGGCGACCGCCTCGCCCCAGACCTGTCGGAAGCGGCGCACGAAGGAACTGACGACCTCTTTCGCCGTGGCGTTCGGCGGGAAGCTGTACGTGTCGGGGTAGAGATAGCCTTCGAGGTTCTGCGCCGACGGGTCGAGGTCGCGTATCTCGCTCGTGTCGTTCAGAAGCGCGAGCGCCTCTTCGTTGCTCTGAAGCTTCAACTCGGGAATCCTCACGAGCATGGAGGCCACGTCCCAACGCGTCCAGCCTTCGATAATCGTGAGCCTGCTCAAACGCTGCTGCCCCTCTTCGAGTTTACGCAGGACGCCGAGCGGCGAGATGGGGGAGGGGAATCGGTACTCACCCGCCTTGAGGCGCGGCCCGGCGCCGGACAATCGGATGTACCAGCCGACCAGCCATCCCCGTCTGATAACGCCTGCATTGCTGAGCCGCGAGACGATGTCGAAGGAGGATGAGCCGCGGGGGATTTCGATGTACTGCTCGGCATGCTGATGAGCGACCGGGGTGCTCAGCTCGTGGCGGACCCATAAGGCGAAGGCGACGCCCGCGGCGATGATGAGAAGGACGAAAATGAGAATGAGCTTTTTCATCAGTTCTAACGAAAATTATTTCAACGACTTGCCTGCGGCGACTAAGGAAATTACTTTAAGCTTCGTTACGTCATGTATCCCCGCCGCCCTCCAGAAAATCCCTTAAGATAATGGCTGCCGCCTCGCTGTCAACGCGCGTTTTTATCTCATCGGCCGTCAGCCCTGCCGCCCGCAACTCTTCCTCGGCGGCTTTCGAGGTCAGGCGTTCGTCTTGCATGCTGACGGGGAGTTTTATCGACAGTTCGAGGTTGCGCGCGATGCGCCGTGCGTCGGCCGCCGCCTCGCCCTCGCCCCCGTCGAGGCGGAGCGGCAAACCGACGACCACCCTCGCAACGTCAAAGCTTCTGCACAGGTCGGAGACGGCGACCAGAAGGCGCTTCCAACTCGTGCGGGGCAGGGCTTCGAGCGGGCGCACGCTCAGGCGCCGCTCGTCAGAGACGGCAACGCCGACACGCTTCTCGCCCAGGTCAAGCGAGAGGACGCGGCCCTGCTCAAGCCGTCCGCGCTCGCGTAGCTCGTTCGGTAAAGGTTCGGACAAGTTTTTAAAGGTGCGGGAGACGCGCCCGAGTATAACGCAACCTCCCGGCGGGGCGCCACTTAAGGCTCCTTGCCCGGTCCGGGCGCGCTGCTGTATCATCCGTGACGAACGTCGGCGCACAAGTCGCCGGCCCTTGAAGGGTAAATTTTGAAGAGGTGCCTGATGTCCTTCCGCAGTAAATTTCTTCTCGTCGTCTTCTCCGCCTCCTTGGCCCTTTACGCGGTCGTCGGCGGTTTGATTTCGATCAGCGCGCAACAGCAGCAGAACGACCCTGGCGCCCAGCTCAGAATCTTCGAGAGCGTCCTCCAGCACATCCAGCAGGACTACGTTGACGAGCCTGACCTCGGCAAAGTCCGCGCGGGCGCCCTGCGCGGGCTCGCTTACGGGCTCGACCCGTACTCGACCTATCTGACGCCCGATCAGGTGCGCGAATTCAAGGCCAACGGCGGCCCGAACACGACGGCCCCCGGCATCGGCGCCGAGCTTTCGCAGGTGGCTTCTTACCTCTACGTCATCGCGCCCGTGAAGGGCGGCCCGGCCGACCAAGCCGGCCTCCAGTCGGGCGACATCATCGAGTACATAGACTCCAAGGCGACGCGCGACATCTCGCTCTTCGACGCGCGCCAACTCCTGAACGGCGCGCCCGGCAGCGAGGTCAAGCTCCGCGTCCTGCGCGCCGGTACGCGCCCCTTCGTGCTGAACGTCCGCAGGGGCTCGGTGCAGGTGCCCGGCGCGGAGGCGCGCATGGAGAACGGCCGCATCGGCGTCATCAAGGTCAACAGTCTCGCGCAGGGCGAGGGCGCCGACGTGAAGGCGCAACTCCAATCGCTCTTGAAGCAGGGCGCGCAGAAGGTCGTCCTCGACCTCCGGAGCGTGGCCGGCGGGTCGCTCGCCGAGGGCGTGAAGGTCGCGAACCTCTTCATACGCGACGGCGTCCTCGCGCAGACGGTGGGCCGCGGCAACAAGACGCTCAAGGTCTACAACGCCGACCCGAAAGAGGCGGTCTTCGACGGGCCGACGGCGGTCCTGATTGACCGCGGCTCGGCCGCCGCCGCCGAGGTCGTGGCCGCCGCGTTCACCGACCGCAAGCGCGGCGACGTGGTCGGCGTCAAGAGCTTCGGCGCGGGCGCCGACCAGCAGCTCTTCACCTTGCGCAACGGCGACGGCCTGCTGCTGACGACCATCAAGTGGGCGTCGTCTAACGGCAAGCCCTTCCTCGGGGCGGGCGTCGCGCCGACGGTCGAGGTGAAGGTGCCGGAGTTGGCGGAGGCGATTGACCCCGAGGATTTGACGGGCAACGACGACGACGCCATCGCACAGCCGCAGCCGAACGCGCCGGCCGACCGCCGCGACGTGGCGCCCGACGCGGCCTCGCCCAAGCAGCAGCCCGAGGACGTGCAGTTGAAGAAGGCCCTCGAACTGCTCCGCGAGAAGGACAAGCAGCCGGCCGCACAGCGCGCCGCCTGAAGAGCGAGTCGGTAAATCAAAAACGACGAGGCCCGTGAATGACGTTCACGGGCCTCGTCCGTTTATGCTCCGAAAATTTTAGAGCGGGATGTTGCCGTGCTTTTTGGGCGGGTTGGTGTCCCGCTTGTTTTCCACTAAGGACAGGGCGCGGATGAGTTTCGGGCGCGTCCGGGCCGGCTCGATAATCTCGTCAACGAAGCCGCGTTCGGCGGCGACGTAAGGGTTGGCGAACTTCTCTTCGAACTCGCCGACGCGTGCGCGCCGCGCCGCGTCTTTGTCTTCGGCCTCGGCGATTTCACGCCGGTAGAGGACGCCGACCGCGCCCTCGGCGCCCATGACCGCTATCTCGGCGCTCGGCCACGCGAAGTTTACGTCCGTGCGGATGTGCTTCGAGGCCATGACGCAGTAGGCGCCGCCGTACGCCTTGCGCGTGATGACGGTGATTTTCGGCACGGTCGCTTCGGCGAAGGCGTAGAGGAGTTTAGCGCCGTGTCGGATGATGCCGCCGTGCTCCTGCCTGACGCCGGGGAGGAAGCCGGGCACGTCCTCGAAGACGACGAGCGGGATGTTGAAGCAGTCGCAGAAGCGGACGAAGCGCGCGCCCTTGACCGAGGCGTCGATGTCGAGGACTCCGGCGAGGAAGGCGGGCTGGTTGGCGACGACGCCGACGCTGCGCCCGCCGAGCCGCGCGAAGCCGACGACGATGTTCGGCGCGTAATGCTCGTGGACCTCGAAGAAGTAGTTGTCGTCCACGACGGCCGTAATAACGTCGCGGATGTCGTAAGGCTGGTTCGATGCCTCGGGGACGAGCGTGTTCAGTCTCTCGTCGGCGCGCTCGGCCGGGTCTTCGGTGGGGACGAAGGGCGGGTCCTCCATGTTGTTCGAAGGGATGAAGGACAGAAGCTCGCGGACGAGCAGCAGCGCGTGCTCGTCGGAGTCGGCGGCGAAGTGGGCCACGCCGGAGACGCTGTTGTGCGTAGAGGCGCCGCCCAACTCCTCCTTCGTCACCTCCTCGTGGGTGACGGTGCGAATCACGTCCGGCCCCGTGATGAACATGTAGGAGGTGTTCTTAACCATCACGTTGAAGTCGGTGATGGCGGGGCTGTAGACGGCGCCCCCGGCGCACGGGCCCATGATGCAACTAATCTGGGGGACGACGCCCGAGGCCAGCGTGTTTCGGAGAAAGATGTCGGCGTAGCCGCCGAGGCTGACGACGCCTTCCTGAATGCGCGCGCCCCCCGAGTCGTTGAGGCCGACGACGGGGGCGCCCACGCGCATCGCCATGTCCATCACCTTGCAGATTTTCTCGGCGTGGGTTTCGGAGAGGGAGCCGCCGAAGACGGTGAAGTCCTGCGCGAAGACGAAGACTCGGCGGCCGTCAACGAGGCCGTGGCCGGTGACGACGCCGTCGCCGGGGTATTTCTGACGGTCGAGGCCGAAGTCGCGCGAGCGGTGGACGACGAACTGGTCGAACTCTTCGAAGGAGCCTTCGTCGAGAAAGAACTGGACGCGCTCGCGGGCGGTGAGCTTGCCGGCTTCGTGCTGCTTCCGAATGCGTTCGGCGCCGCCGCCTTCCTCCGCGTGTCGCTTCCGCTCGCGCAGCTCCTCAACTTTCGACTGTCCCGCTTCTTTTAAGGGTTCGGGTTTCATGGCGTGCCTATCTTAAGAAAATACTTGAGACCTATCACCTCAACTGTCGTCGCGCCGACTTTTAGAGTTTTTACTTTAAGTCGAAAGGGAATTCGCGCCCTTTAAACAACGAGATTAACTCGTCCCTCGCCCGCGCGGCCTCTAAGCGAAACTCCGGGGGGTAGCCGTACTTCGTCTCATTCTCCTCAAACTCTTCCTCGTCCAGCACGCGGTAAGAGAAGTCGGGCGCCACTAGGATGTCCACGTCGAGGTCAACGAACGTGAGACGGCCTTCGGAAAGTTGCGGGGGCATGTTCACGTTGCAGTAGAAACATCGCAGTTCGCCCGTCGGCTCGCGGAAGCGGAAGACGTTGTACCAGCGGTCGGTCCAGAAGTATTCGGTGCTGCGCGTGCCGGCGGCGATGAGCCCGAGCAGGGGGTGCCGGACTTCTTCCTCGAAAACGCCTTCGAGCACTATCAGCGAGTCTCGGAAGCGTTCAAGACGCGCCCGCCAACGCCTGTGCAAAATTCCCCCGTATTTGAGGGATTCGACCCAGATTTCGGCGCCCGTTTCCATCACGGGCGGGCCGCCCTGACGCCATTACGGAGCGTGCCGACGCCTTCGACCGACACCTCGACGGTCTGCCCTTCGAGCAGCGGCCCGACGCCCGCTGGCGTTCCCGTCGCAATCAGGTCGCCCGGCTCAAGCGTCATTATCTGTGAGATGTAGCGGAGCAGGAAGGGCACAGGGAAGGCCATCGCGCTCGTGCGCGCGCTCTGCCTCAGTTCGCCGTCCACGCGGGTCTCGACGAGGAGGTCGAGCGGGTCGAGGCCGGTGACGACGAAGGGGCCGACCGGACAGAAGGTGTCGAAGGACTTGCCGCGCGTGAACTGCACGTCCTTGCGTTGGAGGTCGCGCGCGGTCACGTCGTTGAGGCAGGTGTAGCCGAGGACGTAAGCGAGCGGGTCTTCGTCGTCGGCGATGCCCTTCGCCCTCCGTCCGATAACGACCCCGAGTTCTCCTTCGTGCTCTACTCTTTGCGATTGGGGTGGCAATTCAATCGTCTCGCCGTCGCCGATGATGGCCGAAGGGGGCTTGATGAAGAGGAGCGGCTCGGAGGGCATCGCGTTGCCGAGTTCGGCGGCGTGCTCCTTGTAGTTGCGGCCGACGCAGACAATCTTCGAGGGCTGAACCGGCGCGAGCAGGCGCGCTTCGGAGAGGCTGACGACCGGCTGTGCATCCTCGACCGAGAGGTTCGAGTCGGAGATGTCGCCGCGCAGGGCGAAGATTTCTCCGCCTTCGATACGGCCGAAGCGCGGGCGCTGTGTCTCAGGGTCTACGAAGCGACATATTTTCATAGCTTTAAGGCACCGTGTCTGAGGCAACCTCTGAAGGCTCGCTGATGTTGCCGGCGGTGTCTACGGCCTTCACGTAGTAGAAATATTTCGTGCCGGGCTGCACAGCCTCGTCCTGATAGGAGGTGCGTTCGAGCAGATTCCTGTTGAGCTTCGTCCAGGAGTCTTTCGGCAGGTTCTGGTCGGTCGAGCGGAAGAGGTTATAGCCGGCGATGTCGCGCTCCTGATTCGCGGCGAAAAAGACCGAGACGCGCAAGGGGGTGCGGGTCGCGGCGACGTTGAGGCCGGAAGGGGGCGCCGGGGCGAAGGTGTCAGCTGGCGCGACGGAGACGGCGTTCGAGTTCAAGCTCTCGACGGGCGAGCCGCCCGTGCCGAGCGAGACGGCGCGGACGACGTAGACATATTCCTCGCCGAAGCGGAAGGTCTGGTCTGAGAAACTGGTCGAAGTGAGCGGCGTCTGGTTCAGGGGCGTCTGTGCGGGCTCGTTCTGCGCGCCGCTGACCCTGTAGACGTTGTAGCCGAGAAGGTTTGCGGGCCTCGTGTTGTCCACGTTGGCGGCGGGCGCCTGCCACTTGAGGGTGACGGCGTCCTGCGTGACGGCCGGCGCCGCTTCGAGGGCGGGGGGCTGGCTGACGCTCGTCGCCGGTTCGAGCAGGAGGAAGTTGGAGAAGGCGGCGCGCTGGTTCGAGGCGTTGACGTAGCGGACGGCGTAGCGCAGGCGGACCGGCTCGGCCAGCGTGAGCGTGTCGGTGTAGGAGAGATTCTGTGCGGCGGCCGCGGGGGCTTCGACGTTGACGGAGCCGATGAGCGTGGCGCGGGTTGAAAACTCCTCTTCGGTGAGGGCGACGGGGTCGTCCACGCCTTCGGCGAGGCGGTACACGTCCACGCGCCGGATGCTCTGGACGCTCTGGTCCGAGGCGTTGCGGCGGGGCGCGGGCCAACTGAGGATGACTTGATTGCCTCGCTGGACGCCCGAGAGGAGTTCGGTGCGCTGCGGGACGCGCTCGGCGGGCGGCAGGGGGGGGCGGCGTTTGCCGCACGAGAGGGCGAAGGGCAAAAGGCAGAGGGCGAAAGATAAAAGCAAATAACTTTTTGCCCGCGCCGCCGCCCGCCCCTTTGACTTTCGCCTTGTGCCTTGTGCCTTCATAGGACGTAGCGGCTGAGGTCCTGGTCCTTGACGATGTCCGCGAGGGCGCGGTTGACGTACTCGGCGTCCACGACCTGCTGCTTCGGTTCGAGGTCGGGGCCGAGAAAGCTGATCTCGTCGAGGACTTTTTCGAGGATGGTGTGGAGGCGGCGGGCGCCGATGTTCTCCGTCTGCTCGTTGACGCGGACGGCGTAGCGCGCGAGCGTGTCAACGGCGTCCTCCGTGAAGTCGAGCTCGATGCCTTCGGTCTCCAGCAGCGCCTTGTACTGCTTGACGAGCGAGTTCTTCGGCTCAGTCAGGATGCGCTTGAAGTCTTCGAGCGTGAGCGAGTCGAGTTCGACGCGGATGGGGAAGCGGCCTTGCAACTCCGGTATCAGGTCCGAGGGCTTCGAGACGTGGAAGGCCCCGGCGGCGATGAAGAGGATGTGGTCCGTGCGGACCATTCCGTAGCGCGTGTTGACGGTCGTGCCTTCGACGATGGGCAGGAGGTCGCGCTGGACGCCTTCGCGCGAAACGTCGGGGCCGCCGCCGCCTTGCTCGCGGCCCGCGATTTTGTCCAGCTCGTCGAGGAAGATGATGCCGGAAGTCTCGACGCGCTCAAGGGCCGCGCGGGCGACGGCGTCCATATCGACGAGCCGTTCTTCTTCCTCCTGAATCAGATATTCGAGCGCCTCGTGGACCTGCATGCGTTGCCGCTTGGTGCGCCCCTGGAAGAGATTCCCGAGCATGTCCTTCATGTTGATGCCCATCTCCTCGACGCCCTGCGGGCCGGCGACTTCGATGGTCGGGAAACTCTTCTCGCGGACTTCCATCTCGACGAGACGGTTGTCGAGCTTGCCGTCGCGCAGTTGCGCGCGCAGTTTTTCGCGGGTCTTCTGGAACTGGTCGTCGCGGTCTTGCCCCGCGGAATCGCCCGTCGAACTCTCGGCCTGGTCGGCGTTGAAGTCGAAGTAGCCGGCCGAAGGGCGCGGCGGGAGCAGGAGGTCGAGCAGGCGCTCTTCGGCGTTGTTCTCGGCCTTCTCGGCGACCTCGTCGGCCTTCTCGGCGCGGACCATGTCCACGGAGATTTCGGTCAGGTCGCGAATCATGCTCTCCACGTCGCGGCCGACGTAGCCGACCTCCGTGAACTTCGACGCCTCGACCTTCATGAAGGGCGAGTTGGACATGCGTGCGAGGCGGCGCGCGATCTCGGTCTTCCCGACGCCGGTCGAGCCGATCATGATGATGTTCTTCGGCATCACGTCGAGGGCCATCTCTTCGGGGAGCTTCTGTCGGCGGACGCGGTTTCTGAGCGCGATGGCGACGGCGCGCTTGGCGGCGTGCTGGCCGACGACGAACTTGTCGAGCTCGGCGACGATCTGGCGCGGCGTCATCTCGTCGAGCCGCGCGTCCTCGTCCACTTCGCCTGAGAGGTAAATGACCATAAAGCGGTTCTGTTAGCTGCCGGTCAAAGGTTAAGGGGCGGCGCGGGAAGGTTGACGACGGTTGACCGGGTTAACGTCTCTATCCTATCTCCTCGACGACGATGTTATGGTTCGAGTAGATGCAGATGTCGCCGGCGATGCGCAGCGCCTCCTCGGCCACGCGGCGCGCGTCCATCTCCGTGTTATCGAGCAGGGCGCGCGCGGCGGCGAGCGCGTAGGGGCCGCCGGAGCCGATGGCTAGGGCGCCGCCGTCGGGCGCGATCACGTCGCCGTTGCCGGAGAGGAGGAAGGAACTCTTCTCGTCGGCGACGATGAGGAGGGCTTCGAGGTGGCGCAAAATCTTGTCCGTGCGCCACTCCTTGCTCAGCTCGATGGCGGCGCGTTCGAGGTTGCCGTGGTACTGTTCGAGCTTGCCCTCGAAGCGCGTCAGGAGCGAGAAGGCGTCGGCGCTGGCGCCGGCGAACCCGGCGAGAATCTTGTCGTTGTAGAGCCTGCGCACCTTGCGCGCGCCGCTCTTCATCACCGTGTCGCCGAGCGTCACCTGGCCGTCGCCCGCGAGCGCGACGCGGTCGCCGCGCCGCACGAGCAGGATGGTTGTGCTCCGAATCTTAACCCCGTTCTGGCTCATCGCGTGTGAGGCACTATAGAAAGCCGCGTGAAGGGAAGTCAAGCCGGCCTTCCTCCGTCATGCGCCACTTCGGAGGCGGGCGGCTTTTAGGCTATGATGTCCCGCGTGCGTCACAAAGCTTTAGAGGAGACGGCTCCGGGGCCCTTGATAGGGATCACGCTGCGCCACGAGCTTGAGACCGAGCGATTTTACCTCCAGCGTTACTACAGCGAGGCGGTCGCGGCGGCGGGCGGCGTGCCCGTACACTTCTCGCTGATTCCTGAGGAGGGCTACGTCGGGGCGGTCGCGCGGAGGCTCGGCGGTGTGCTGCTGCCGGGCAGCGCGTCGGACGTGGACCCGGCGCGCTACGGGCGCGACCCGCACAGGCTGCTCGGACAGGTTCACCCGCTCAGGGATGAGACGGACGCGCTACTGCTGGATTTCGTCGAGAGGGAAGCCGTCCCGCTCCTCGCCATCTGCTACGGCATGCAGGCGCTCAACGTACGGAGGGGCGGGACGCTCATCCAGGACATCGCCTCGCAGATGCCCGACGCCATCAAGCACGAGCAGGGGGCGCCGCGGGAACGCCCTTCACACCGGGTAAAGCTGCTCGAAGGCAGCATGCTGTCGGGCCTCGCGGGCGGGGCGACCGGCGCGTACGTGAACAGTCACCATCATCAGGCGCTTGAGACGGTCGGGAGAGATTTACAGGCGACGGCGTGGACGGCCGACGGTCTGGTCGAGGCCGTCGAGGAGACGCGGCCGGGGCGCTGGGTTTTGGGCGTTCAATGGCACCCGGAGATAGGTTGGGAGAAGGACAGGCTCTCGACAGCGATTTTCGAGCGGTTCGTGGCCGAGGCGTCACGCTTTGCGACCGATAAGGGCGGGAGAATGTGAATTCTCAAGGCTCAAGTGATTTCTATGGGAGACTTCCCGAACCAATTGAAGGACTTTGATTTAAGGGGCAGGGTCGCAATCGTCACCGGCGGCGCACGCGGGATAGGAAGGGCGACGGCGGAGCATTTCGCGCGCGCGGGCGCGGCCATCGTCATCAATTACCTCAAAGACGAGGCGGCGGCGAAAAGCACGGCGGCGGCCTTGGAGGATTTTGGGGTCAGGGTACACGCGGTCCGCGCGGACGTGAGTGAGGCGCGGGGGGCCGAAAAACTCGTCCGGGAGACGGCGGAAGTATTCGGACGGCTGGACATACTCGTCTGCAACGCGGGAATTTGGGAAGGCGCGCCCGTCGAGCAGATGAGCGAGGAACTCTGGGACAGGGTCCTCGGGGTCAACCTGCGCGGCACCTGGACAGTTTGCAGGCAGGCGGTCCCACTGATGAAGGACGGGGGCTACGGGCGAATCGTCGTGGTCAGCTCGACGGCGGGCCAGCGCGGC
Organism: Pyrinomonadaceae bacterium; assembly: GCA_035941045.1. Taxonomy (GTDB): domain Bacteria; phylum Acidobacteriota; class Blastocatellia; order Pyrinomonadales; family Pyrinomonadaceae; genus QHXN01. Next base: position 65,940 of record DASZEK010000029.1, read on the forward strand.
GAGGCTTTTTACGCGGGTTACGCGGCTTCGAAGGGCGGGCAAATCTCCTTCGTCAAGTCGCTCGCGGTCGAGCTGGCGCCTTTCAATATCAACGTCAACGCGGTGGCCCCCGGCTGGGTTGACACGGAAATGACCTCGGGCGCGCTCGGCGCGGAGAGCGGGCGGGCATCCATCGCCTCCGGCATCCCTCTGGGTCGGCCCGCGAGCCCGGACGACGTGGCCCTGCCGATCCTTTTTCTTTGCAGCAGTTGGGCCAGACACATCACGGGCGAGGTTTTGAACGTCAACGGGGGAGCGGTCCTCTGCGGGTAATTTCTAAAACTTCGGAGGGTTTGTGAAGGGCAAGAAAACAACCGTCTTAGGAATCGAGAAGCTCTGCGGGTCCGATTTTAAGGCCATCAAAGGGGCGCGCGTCGGACTCGTCTGCAACCAGGCCTCGGTTGACCGCAACCTACAGCACTCGGCGGACATGATGGCTTCGCTCGAAGGCATCGAGCTGAAGGCGCTTTTCGGCCCGCAGCACGGGATTCGCGGCGACGTGCAGGACAACATGGTCGAGACGCCGCACGACTTCGACGCGGAGACGGGCGTCCCCGTCTACTCTCTCTACAGCGAGACGCGCGAGCCGACGCAGCAGATGCTTCAGGATTTGGACGTGATCGTCTGCGATCTGCAAGACGTGGGCTGTCGCATATACACTTTCGTCTACACGATTGCGAACTGCATGCGCGCCGCCAAACGCTTCGGCAAGAAGGTTATCGTCTGCGACCGCCCGAACCCCGTAAACGGCGTGGCGGTCGAGGGGAATGTGCTCGAAACGGAATACGCCTCCTTCGTCGGGCAGTTTCCGATCCCCACGAGGCACGGGATGACGGCGGGGGAGCTGGCCCGCATGTTCAACGAGCGTTGGGGGATCGGCTGTGAACTGGAGGTCGTGAAGATGGACGGCTGGTCGCGCGATTTCTGGTTCGACCGGACGGGGCTCTGGTGGGTTCAGCCGTCGCCGAACATCCCGACGCTCGATTCGGCGACCGTGTTTCCGGGCACGGTCCATCTCGAAGGGACGCGCATGTCGGAGGGGAGGGGGACGACGCGCCCCTTTGAAATCGTTGGGGCTCCGTACGTTAAGGCCGGTGAGTTCGCGCGACGCCTGAACTCGTACGGCCTCCCCGGAGTCTATTTCCGTCCCTCAAATTTTCTGCCGACTTTCCAGAAGCACGCGGGGACCGTCTGCGGCGGGGTTCAGATTCACGTCGCCGAGAGGGAACAGTTCGAGCCCGTCAAAACGGGCGTGGCGATTTTGAGGGTCTGTATGGACCTTTACGCGGACGACTTTCAATGGAAGGAGCCGCCCTACGAATACGTTTTCGACCGGAATCCCTTCGACGTGATTGCGGGGACGGACGAACTCAGGAAGGCGCTTGAGCGCGGCGATTCTCTGGAGAAGATTGTAGACTCCTGGAAGCAGGGCGAGGCGACTTTTGAGGAGGAGAGGTCTCCCTTCCTTCTGTATTAAACGGAAGAATAGCAACAACTTGGAGCGGCCACACGGGAATTACCTTTAAATGTCGTCGTGCCGACTCTTGATACATTCCTTGAAGGTCAATTTGACTTCAAGAGTCCGATAACGTCTGTGGATAGGCTGACAGGATTTAGAGCTAGAGGAAGATAAGGAAGGGAGGATTCTCTTGACCGAGAAAGAGGAGCGGGGCACGCTCGGGGCGACTCTCAATTCCCTCGCGGGCTGGATTTTGCCGGGCTTGGGCCACGTCAGCCAGGGGCGTTTGACGAGGGGCTTGGTACTGGGGCTCGTCGTCATAGTGATGTTCGTCGCGGGCGTGACCCTCGGGGGGCGTCTGTACAGCCTGACCGACACGCGGGAGGGGCTTCTGTCGAACGTCTTTGCCGCCTGCGACCTGGGGACGGGGCTGCTCTATTTTCTGTCGAGGGCGGCGGGCGTCGCCACGAGCGACCAGGCGGAACTGGCGACGGCCGAGTACGGGAACGTCTTCCTGATGGTCGCCGGCCTGCTCAATTACCTGTTGATGCTCGACGCCTTCGACATCGCCGTCAGGAGGAAGCCTTGAGACATCTTCTGTTGATGCTGCTTTTTGCCGCGCTCGTCGCGGTCGTCTTCGGGGCGATAGGGCGCGAAGGGCTGCGCGAGCAGTTCAGGTACGGCCTGAAGATTTTCGTCGAATTCGTGGGCGTGGGGTTCGTGCTCGCGTGGATTTTGTACTGGGTGCCTTGAGGCCGCGGGTTTTCCGATGGGTTTAGTCGAGACGGAAGCCATCGTCCTGCGCACGTACAGGCTCGCGGAGGCCGATAAAATTGTCGTCTGCCTGACAGAAAAGGCGGGGCTGGTGCGCGGCGTCGCGGCCGGGGCTCGTCGCCTGAAGAGCCGCTTCGGCGCGAGTCTGGAACCCTTCACCTTCGTCCACCTCGTCTACTTCGAGAAGGAAGGGAAGGAGCTTGTGACCCTGAAGGGCGCCGAAATCATCCGCTCGCATTTCGGACTGGCGAACGACCCGGAGGTGCAGAGTGCGCTCGATTATTTCGGCGAGTTGACGCTGGAGTTCTCGCCCCCGAGCCAGGTGGACGAGCGCCTGTATCGGATGGTCCGCGCGACGACCTACGCGCTGGCGGAAGAGAAGGAGAGGGTCCGCGCTCTGACCTGTTATTTCGAGTTGTGGATGCTGAGGCTCTCGGGATTTCTTCCTGCCCTGCGTCATTGCGCCGAGTGCCGACGCGATCTGAGGGGCGCGGAGGTCTCGAAGTACATGACGGCCGAGGGTAGTTTACGCTGCGGCCCGTGCGCGGCGGGCGAGGGCCGTCGGCTTGAGCATCCCACGTACATGCGACTCGCCTCCTTGCAGTCAAAAACGCCTTCCGCTTGGGCTGACGAATTCTCGGAGCTTTCCGCCGACGGACAAAGATATCTCTCCGAGACGGCCCGCAGGTTCGTGCGCAGGATTTTAGAGAAGGAGACGCGTCATAATAAAAGACTGGCTATCGGCTCTTCAGTAGTGCCGGAGCGCTAGCGCGTCCGATAAGCTTTATTACATGCTCACGGCTCTATACAGGAAAGGATAAGCTGCGCAGAAAGGAAGACTACTGCACAGTAAAATAGCATATTTTGCTGGGATTTTCACCTGTTTTTTCTGCGCAGTATGTCATGCTGCACAAAATCTAAAGCTAAACTTCTGTTCCGATACAAAGCCCATGCTCACCTAATTAAATAACTTCCCCCACAAAACCTATCAAGATGCTACCCAAACTTCTGGACAGATACATCTTCAAGGCCATCCTGCCCTACACGGCACTTTCCCTGCTCATCCTGACCATCCTGCTCTTAATTCAACAGACGACCAGACTCTCGGAACTGCTCGGGGCCGCGAACGCCCCCCTCTCGATGATCTCCGAAGTATTTTTAAACTTACTGCCGAACATCCTTGTCTTTACACTCCCCATGGCGACCCTCGTCGGCACCGCGACGGGCTTCAGCCGAATGGGCTACGACAGCGAACTGGTCTCCATGCGCGCGGGAGGCGTCGGGACGCTCAGCATCGTCGCCCCGGCGCTGCTGTTCGGCCTCTGCGTCGGCGCGTTGGCACTCTTCACGGGGTTTCGCCTGGCCCCCTCCGCCGCACACAACATCAGGGAGGCGACGCTCCGCGCGGCCCTCCGGAGGCTTGAGTCGCCGGTCGAGCCCCGGACCTTCTACACGGGGATGCCCGGCAAAGTCATCTACGTAAGGGAGGGCGACCAGGAGACGGGCGAATGGAAAGGCATCTTCATACACTGGCAGGAGGCCAACGGCCCGCTCAGAATCGTTACGGCGAGGGCGGGAAAGATTGACGCCTCCGGGGCGCAGACCGAACTGGCGCTGGAGGACGCGGTCGTGACGACGCTCCCGGCGAGCTGGGGAGGGGCGGAGACGCCCCGCGAGAGCGTCACCACACAGCACTCCGCGGCCCTGCGCGTGCGTGACGAGCGCCTGAGCGAGAGCCGCGACGCCCTCCTCAGACGCATAGAGGGGAGGGAATTGGAGCCGGATGAGCTAGGCTGGGAAGACCTCCGAAAGCTCTCCCACGCCCCAGACCCTAAGAGGAGCGCCGACGCACAGCTCGCGCTGCACAGGAGGCTCAGCTTCTGCCTCGCGCCGCTCGGTTTCGCCTTCCTCGGGAGCGTCTTAGGGCTCAGGATCGGCCGCCGGGGCCGTTCCTACGGAATCCTCCTTTCGCTCCTCGCGATGTTCGTCTACTACCTCATCTCCCTGGGGGGCGAGCAACTCGCGAGGGCGAGGGTGATACAGCCCTGGCTCGGCTCCTGGCTGGCCTTCACCCTGATGTTGGGGGCCGGCTTGCTCCTCGCGGCCTTCGGGACTCAGATGCGCTCCGTGCCGATACTGCGCCGCCCGCGCAGACGCCGACCGCCCGCCGCGGGGAAGGCGAAGGAGTCGGGACCGGGGCGGAGGCGGCTCGTCGCATTCCTGGGCCTCCTCGACAGGGACCTTCTGCGGTCGCTGGTTTTCAACTTCCTGCTCTCCTTCATATCTTTAACGTTCGTCTTCCTGGTCTTCACCCTCTTCGAGCTGCTGCGCTTCGTGGTCCAGAGCCGCACGGGCTATCAACTCGTCGCGCAGTACCTGCTCTACCTCCTGCCCTACGTCTGGGTGTTCCTGATCCCCATCGGCACGCTGCTGGCGGTCATGATTACGTTCGCGCTGCTCGTGCGCAGGGGCGAGGCGCTGGTCTGGTGGGCGAGCGGTCAGAGCACGTTCCGACTGGTGCTCCCCTGCATGCTCCTGGCCGCGGCGCTGGCGTGCGCCCACTGGTTCTTACAGGAATCGGTCATGCCCGGCTCGAACAGGCGCCAGAATGCCCTGCGCGCGCAGATAAAGGGGGGGATTTCGCAGTCCGAGACCTCGCGGGGGAGGTTCTGGATCAACAACCCCGAGTCGCGCCGGATCTACACGTTCGAGTCGGGCGAGGGGGGAGGGTCGGTCTCGAATTTGACGGTCTACGAGTTCGACGAGGGGGACCTGCACCTGCGGCGTTTAATCTCGGGCGCGAGAGGGGCCGTCGAGGGGGGTAATCTGAAGGTGGGCGAGGCGCAGGTGCTGGAGATCGGCGCCGGTGGGGCCGCGCGCCGCGGGGAGCCGTTCGAGGCGGGGGCGGAGGAGCTGGGCCTCTTTAAGCGAGAGCTTAATCGCCCTTCGGAGTACGACACCGTGTCTTTAAGCGAATACATAACGGAGCTTAAGCGGCGTGGGGAGGACACGACCCCGCTCGCCGTCGCCCTGGAGAGGCGCCGGGCCGACCCCCTCGCCTCCTTCGTCATGGTCTTCGTCAGCGCCCCGCTCGCGCTCTTCTTCGGCCGCCGCAGCACGGTCGCCGCCCTCTGCGCCGCCGTCGCCCTCGGCCTCTCGTTCTGGGCCGTCGTCAGCGGCCTACAGCAGTTGGGCGCCGGCGGCCTGCTCCCTCCGAAGCTGGCCGCTTGGGCGCCCACTTTCATCTACACGGTTCTGGGCCTCTACCTTCTGGCTCGCGCCAAAACCTGACACTACTCTAGGTGCCGGTCTCCCAACTGGACATGTACTCGATCTGCTCCGGCGTGAGTGTGTCGATGCGGACGCCCAAGGCCCGGAGCTTCAGGCCGGCGATCTCCGTGTCCACCTCCTCGGGCAGGACGTGCACGCCGGGCCCCAGCTTGCCCTTGTTCTTGACCAGATATTCGGCCGAGAGGGCCTGATTCGCGAAGCTCATGTCCATGACGCTCGCGGGGTGTCCCTCGGCCGCCGCGAGGTTGATGAGGCGGCCTTCGCCCAGCACGATGACGCGGCTGCCGCTCGTCTTAACCTTGAACTCCTCGACGAAGGGCCTGAGGGTCTGCGGCGGCCCGGACATGTCCCTCAGCGACGTGAGGTTCAGTTCCAGGTCGAAGTGCCCACTGTTGCAAACGATGGCGCCGTCCTTCATCAGCGCGAAGTGCTCCGCGTCTATGACGTGGCGGTTGCCTGTCACCGTGACGAAGACATCGCCCACTGAAGCGGCCTCCGACATGGGCATGACGCGGAACCCGTCCATCACCGCCTCGATGGCCTTGACTGGATTTATCTCCGTCACGACCACGTTGGCGCCCATGCCCCTCGCGCGCATCGCGACGCCCTTGCCGCACCAGCCGTAGCCTACGACCACGACGACGCGCCCCGCCAGGAGGATGTTCGTCGCGCGTATGATGCCGTCCAGTGTGGACTGGCCCGTCCCGTAGCGGTTGTCGAAGAAGTGCTTGGTCTGCGCGTTGTTGACGGCGATTGAGGGGAAGGGGAGGAAGCCCGCCTGCTCCATCGCCTTCAGGCGGACGATGCCGGTCGTCGTCTCCTCCGTCGTCCCTATAATCTCGTCCATCTGGTCGCCGCGCTCCTTGACGAGGGTCGCCACCACGTCCGAGCCGTCGTCGATGATGATCTGCGGCCTGAAGTCGAGAGCGGTCCTGACGTGCCTGTTGTAGGTCTCCGTGGACTCGCCCTTAATCGCGTAGACGGGGATGCCCCAGTCCGAGACGAGCGAGGCGGCCACGTCGTCCTGCGTCGAGAGGGGATTCGAGGCGATGAGGACGGCTTCGGCGCCGCCCGCCTGCAAGGCCCTCGCCAGGTTCGCCGTCTCGGTCGTGATGTGCGCGCAGGCCGCGAGCCTGACGCCTTCGAGCGGCTTCTCCTTCTGAAAACGCTCGCGTATCAGACGCAGGACGGGCATCTCTCGCTCCGCCCACTCGATCCTGCGCTTTCCTTCCGCAGCGAGCGCGAGGTCCTTAACCTCGTACCCGTCCGTGCTCAAAACGCTCATTATTCCGACGCTCCTTTAGACGTTTGGGGATGTTTATGGAAGCCTTCCGCGACTAGACGCCCGCGGCGGCCCTGAGGGCTTCGGCGCGGTCCGTCTCCTCCCAGGAGAAGCCCTGCTCGTTCCGCCCGAAGTGCCCGTAAGCGGCAGTCTTCTTATAAATTGGGCGCCGCAGGTTGAGAGTTTTGATGATGCCCGCGGGGGTCAGTTGGAAGTGCTCGCGTACGAGCTTCGTGAGCGTGTCTTCGCTGACGCGGCTCGTCCCGCCCGTGTCTACGAGCACGGAGACGGGGTCGGCGACGCCTATCGCGTACGCGAGCTGCACGAGACAACGCTCCGCGAGGCCCGCGGCGACGATGTTCTTGGCGATGTAACGGGCCATGTAGGCCGCCGAGCGGTCAACCTTCGTGGGGTCCTTGCCGGAGAAGGCGCCGCCGCCGTGGGGCGCGTAGCCCCCGTACGTGTCAACGATGATCTTGCGACCCGTGAGTCCCGCGTCGCCCTGCGGCCCGCCCGTGACGAAGCGCCCAGTGGGATTGATGTGGAATTTCGTGCTCTTGTCGATCAGTTCGGAGGAGACCGTGGGCCTTATGACCTCGTCGATGATGTCTTCGCGGAGCTGCTCGGAGGAGACTTCCGGGGAGTGTTGAGTCGAAATGACGACCGTCTCGACGCGGAAAGGGCGCCCGTCGCGGTACTCGATTGTGACCTGCGACTTCCCGTCGGGCCTCAGGTATGTATCCGCCTTCGAGCGCCGGACCTCCGAGAGCCGTAGGGAGAGTTTGTGGGCCAGTTGAATCGGCATCGGCATCAATTCGGGCGTCTCGTTACAGGCGAAGCCGAACATGAGCCCCTGGTCGCCCGCGCCGCCCACGTCCACGCCCTGTGCGATGTCGGGCGACTGCTTGCCGACGGCGGTCAGGACGCTGCAAGTGTCACAATCAAAACCGTATTTGGCCCTCGTATAACCTATCTCTCTAATGGTTTCACGTGCCACCCGTTGGAAATCAATCGTGGCGTCGGTCGTAATCTCACCCGCGATGACGACTAGTCCGGTCGTCACGAGCGTCTCACAGGCGACCCGACCTGTCTCGTCCTGCGAGAGCACCGTGTCGAGGACGGCGTCGGAAATCTGGTCTGCGATCTTATCCGGGTGGCCTTCTGTGACGGATTCAGAGGTAAAGAGGTAACTTCCTGAGTTGTTCAAATCCTTGCTCCTTAGGCGTAGGCGAGGGCCGTGCTTTCGTTAAAAGACCGCGTAATGTAACAGCCGGGCCTTTTACTGTCAAGAAAGGGGGCTTTTCCGTCGTTCTTCGGAATCCGGTCATTTTTAGATTGGCGTCCGTACGTAATATTCATTATCAGACCTTGAGTATATTATCGTGAGACTTCCTCCCTCCCGTCAAGGCCCCGTAGAGGCGCGCTTGCCAAACCTTTTCTACAATAATAAAGTGTGCGGGCCCAAAACTTCATAAACGCTACAACCGAACAGAAATGGCAATCAAAGTCGAAAATGTCTCCGACCAGCAGCACGAAAGAATCGTTAAGACCGTCAAACAGATTCTCCTCTCCGTTCCGCGTGAGCACACGCTCGGCATCGAGCGCCTGCGTCTCGTAAACTCCATCAACGACCCGCGCCTGAAGACGGCGCGCGCGGGCACGCTCCCAGGGCTGTACCACCCGAAGCAGGGTCCGCAATCGGCGTGGCTGGAGGTCGCACTCGACATCCTACAGCCGCAGAATCAGCCCGTTCACAAGAGGGTCCTCAACAGGCTCTCCTTCAAATCCAACCTCGCCGCGGTCATCTTCTCACTCGTCGGCCAGCACTACTACCTGACGCTCCGCCACTCCAAGAAGCGCACGCAAATCGAGCCGCTCGTGAGAGACTACACGGAGAAGAATCTGAGGAAATGGTCGGAGAATCAGCACCAGCTCAGGGCCAGGCTGTTCAAGCCGCTCCAGCCCTTTCTGGAGAGGTGGGCGCGCTCGCTGCAAAAAAGGGCTAAGAAGGATAAGGCGGGCGGTTAAAGCGGCTAAACCGTCTGCGGCTCGTCGGTCGCCGCAACTTCAAGTTCTTTCTCAAGTTTGTTGAGAATGGCCTGGAGGGTCGAAATGATCTCACGCTTCTCGACCTCGCCCTTCCTGAATGAAAGCTCTATCTGGACCTCACTCTCCGGAAGCTCGAACCTGCAAGTGAAGGGTTTTACGCGGGCGCGGGCGCTTGCGCTTTGAGGCTTCCCTTCAATCTTCGAGCGCCGGGCCGCACGCGCTTCGTCCCTCGTCAGATTCTTTTCTGAAATCTCCCTGATCAACTGCCGCATCGCCTCCACGTCGGGCTGACGGACGATCTGTAAAAGAAGAGATTTCACGCCGATGTCGGCGCGCCGACATTCTTCACGTATTTCCTCAGGGAGCGTGGTAATGGAAAGCGCCTCGGTCACGCTGCTCCTGCTCTTCCCCACCTTCTTCGCCACGTCCTCGTGCGTATAACCGAACCGCTCGCAGAGAGCCCAGAGGCCGTCGGCCTCCTCCCATGCCGTCAAATCCTTCCGCTGCATGTTCTCTATGAGCGCGATCTCGGCCACGGCCCTGTCGTCCACGTCCATCTCCATGCAGGGCACTTCACGCAGACCCGCGGCCCTCGCGGCGCGCCAGCGCCTCTCGCCCGCGATAATCATCCAACGCCCGCTCACGCCCGAAGGCTTTACCAGAAGCGGCTCCAGGACGCCTTTCTCCTGAATCGAAGAGGTCAAATCCGTCAGGTCGCCGATCTCCACGCGGGGCTGCTCCGGGTTCGGGTCAATCTTATCGACCGGAATCAGGCGCCCTATAGGAGTCAACTTCTGCCCCGCCAACTCCTCCACGTAGTGCGAGTCGTGCCGCATCTTGATGCCTGTCGGGAGTCCTCTTCTAGACACGTGTCATCACCTCTTCACAAAGTTTGGCGTACTCCTGGGCCCCGGAAGATTGCGGCGCGAAGGTGAAGATCGATTCCCTGTAGGCCGGCGCCTCTTCGAGCCGGACGCTTTTTGTAATCACCGTCTCGAACATCTGCGGGCCGAAAACGGTGCGAATCTGTTCGTAAACCTCCCTCGCCAAAGTCGTACGCTTGTCGAATAAGGTCACGACCACCCCGAGCACGCGCAGATTCGGATTCGGCCTCGCCTTCACCTTCTCTATGGTCTCCAGAAGGTCGTCAGTCCCCTCTAGGGCATAGAAGGAGGATTGAATCGGTATCAAAACGTGTGTCGCGGCCACTAAAGCGTTGACCGTTATCAGACCGAGAGTAGGCGGCGTATCGATAATTATCACGTCGTACTTTCCCTTCAGGGTCTCGATCCGGTCCTTGAGCCTGAAGGGCGCGTCGAAGTCGCCCACCAGTTTCGATTCCAGCTTCGCGAGGTTTATCCGCGCCGGCACTATCTCCAACCCCTCGACAGGGGTTTTATAGATGTAGTCGGATATCTCCCCGGCCCCGTCAACCATCATGTCATAGGCGGAGAGGTCTACGGCCTGCGGGTCGAGGAAGGAGATGGAGCTGTTGCCCTGCGGGTCTAAGTCCAGAAGGAGTACGCGGCGCCCCCTCTGCGCAAACGCGGCCGCGAGGTTGATGGTCGTCGTGGTCTTCCCGACACCACCTTTTTGATTAGCGATGGCTATGACGATGCTCAATGCTTGTTCGACTCGGGTTGGCTGGCTAATCTGGACGTTACATGGGGAGGTCGCCCGCCTCGCCTATCACGTCCGGCCATTCGTCTTCGGACCCTTCCGAAGACTCTTCTTCCCCTCCCGAGATCGAGTTACGGGACGCGCGAATCACGTCCTCGTTGACGTATATGGGGCAATCGGCACGCAGGGCCAAGGCTATCGCATCCGACGGGCGCGAGTCGAGTTGAATCGACTCGCCCGACCGATTCTTCATCTCGATGACGGCGAAGAAGGTGTTTTCCCGAAGGTCTGTGACCACGACCCGCTCGACCTTGGCCCCCATCTCCACAATCAGATTCCGCAGGAGGTCGTGCGTCATGGGCCTCTGCGGGGCTATCTTCTCAATCTCAAGGGCGATGGCGTTCGCCTCGTACGCCCCGACCCAGATCGGGAGCATCGTCTCGCTGTTGATATCCTTCAAAATGATAATGGGCGTGCCGCTACTCGGGTCCATCATCAAACCCCTAATCTTTACTTCAATTTCCATAACGAAACTTCATCCTTTTTATGCGCCCGTGGCTTCAGGCCGCCAACTCGCCGTAAAGACTGTGCTCTTTCGCGTGCGTAATCTTGACGGAGACAATCTTACCCTGGAGCTCGCCGGGCCCTCTGAAATTCACGACCTTGTGACAGGTAGTATGCCCGGTCAAATCCTCCGAAGATTTAGCACTCGCCCCTTCAACCAGCACTTTAACTTCCGAGCCGACGAAAGCCCCGTAGAGACGGCGTTGTGTGCTCATTTGCAGACGTTCGAGGGCGATGAATCTTCTGGTCTTTTCTTCCTCCGAAACGTCGTCGGGGAGTTTGGATGCAGGCGTGCCCGGCCTTTCAGAATACTTGAAGATGTAGAGCCCTTCGAACTGACATTTCTCGACTAAAGTGAGTGTGTCTTCGAACTCCCGCTCGGTCTCACCCGGAAAGCCCACGATTATATCGCTCGTAAGAGAGATGTTTCTCTTCGCGCCCTTCACCGCTTCGACCTTTTCCAGATAGTCGGCGGCCTTGTAGCCCCTGCGCATTGCACGCAGGACACGGTCATTGCCTGATTGGACGGGAAGATGCACCCAGTTACAAAGGTTCTCGTGCTCTTCAATCGCCGCCACGATGTCCTTATGAAAGTCCCTCGGGAAAGAGGTCGTAAACTTCACGCGTGGAAAGCCCGTAGACGCGACCGCCCTCAACAATCTTGAGAAGGGTGTCCCCCCCTCGAAACCTTCAAGTCCGTCCTCAACTTTGGGACGATAACTGTTGACGTTCTGGCCTATCAGGTGGATTTCCGAATAACCTTCGGAGGCGAGGCGCCTGACCTCTTCGAGGATTTCGCTCGCCGGCCTGCTTCGCTCCCGCCCGCGCGAGTACGGGACGATGCAGTATGTACAGAATTTATTGCAGCCTTCAATTATAGGGACGAAGGCCACGTATTCGGAATGCCTTTCGCCCAGAGGGAAGACTGTCTCGGCGTCCGGCTCCCTCCCGCATATGTCTAGGAGTCGTTTTTGGCCGTCCTGCGCGCGCCCTATGAGCGCCGGCAACCTCTCGACGGCCCCCGTTCCCGCCACGAATCTCACCGAAGGGGCCTGTTTGAATATCTCCTCCCCTTCCAGTTGGGCCACGCAACCCATCAACCCGATGATGGGCTGATGCGAACCCCTCCGACTTCGGACCTCGCCGATGCGATTAAAAACCTTCTGCTCCGCCTTGGCGCGTATGGAACACGTGTTGAAAATGACCACGTCGGCCTCTTCCATAGACGCGGTCAGAGAAAAGCCCGCCGAGCGAATCCCGGCGGCGGCGCGCTCGGAATCCGACACGTTCATCTGACACCCAAAGGTCTCGATGTAAACACTTCCCTTCATAGAACCCTTAATCCCTTTTGTTTCGAGTGTAGCAGAATTTATTTTACGCAGAGGAGAATTTTTCTACCATTCAACCGTTGTCTACACTTATAGGCTTCGGGCCTGTCTGGCTCACTAATACCGGACCAGCACTTCGTAATTTCCCCTTCCGACTTAAACCGGTGTCATATGTTAACGTTCTTCATAATCTTATCTAACGTGAGGCGTTACTTTACTTTTAAAGTATTGCCTTCATTGTATCGCCCAAGGGGGCAGCCTGCGCCCCCATAGTCTTCTAGAAGTTAAAATCCCCCTCTGGAGATACGCCTGAGAAACGGCTTGACCGCAATCAACGTCGAATGTAGTATCCTTCAAACCGTTGTACTTCTAGGGAATCCAATTTGAAAGGACATTTTCTCTAATGTCTTTTAACAAAATAATTCTGGTGGGAAACCTCGGTCGCGACCCAGAGCTGCGCTACACGCCGCAGGGCACTCCCGTCTGCTCTTTCACGATGGCGACCAACGAGCGTAGAAAGGACCGTTCCGGGGAGAATCAGGATCACACGACCTGGTTCCGTGTGACTTTATGGGGACGCCAGGCCGAGACGGCCTCCCAGTATTTGACCAAGGGGCGTCCCATCTACATAGAGGGGCGTATACGCGTGGAAGAGTGGACCGACCGCGACGGCAAGTCGAGGTACACTTTGGAGGTTCACGCCACGGACATGCAGTTCATAGGCGGCAGGGGCGAGGAAGGTGCACCCCTTCCCAAGCAGGACGGCCAGACGGCGCCGCCGCGTCGCGCGGAATCAGACATAGAGGACGACGACATTCCCTTCTGAATGTCGTCGCGCCGACATTCAAGCCGTTTCGGCGCTAGGCTCAATAACCTAACGCCCTCAATTTCGAGTACCTGCGCCGCAACCTTTCTTCAGCCGATAGCGACAGCACCTCGGCCAACGACTCCCTCAAAACCGCATCCAGCAGGGACGCCGTCTCCTCCACAGAGACGTGCGCCCCCCCACTCGGCTCCGGCACGATCTTGTCTATAATCCGCAGCCCGAGAAGGTCTCCGGCCGTGAGCTTCAGCGATTCGGCGGCCCGCACCGCCTGCCCCGAATCCTTCCAGAGAATGGCCGCACACCCCTCTGGCGTGATGACGGAATAGACCGAATTTTCCAGCATCAAGACCACGTCGCCGACCCCGATTGCGAGCGCACCGCCCGACCCTCCCTCACCCACAATTGTCGTTATAATGGGGACGCTCAGCCTCGACATGGTGAATAGATTGTAGGCGATGGCCTCGGCCTGCCCCCGCTCCTCCGCGTCTATCCCCGGATAGGCCCCCGGAGTGTCTATGAAAGTTAAAATGGGGCGTCCGAACTTGTTGGCCCACTCCATGACCCTCAAAGCTTTTCGGTAGCCCTCCGGCTTGGGCATGCCGAAGTTCCTGAACCGCCTCTGCTTTGTGTCGCGCCCTTTCTGCTGACCCACTACCACGACGGGCAGGTCGCCGTACTTGGCATAGCCGCAGACGATGGCGGGGTCGTCGGAGAATCTTCTGTCGCCGTGCAATTCGGTAAAGCCCGTGAACAACCTCTCGACCAAATCCATTGTATAAGGTCTCTCCGGGTGCCTCGCAATCTTGACCCTTTCGAACGCCCCATCCGCGGGCGGGAGATGTCCCGTCTCACCTTCTTCAGTCACGACGATTCCCTCGCATAGCTTAAGTTATCGCATTAAGCATACGCTTAATACATGTCAACCGACTCTTCTTTCTATTCCCACTCAATCGTGCTGGGCGGTTTCGAGCTGATGTCGTAAACGACCCTGTTGACCCCGCGGACCTCGGAGACGAGCCGCGAAGAAATTCTCCCCAGCACGTCGTGTGGGAGCCTGGCCCAGTCGGCCGTCATGCCGTCCAGACTCGTCACGGCGCGCAGCGCGACTACCCGCTCGTAAGTTCGGAAATCCCCCATCACGCCCACGGTCGAGACGGGGAGCAGAACGGGGAATGCCTGCCAGACACCGTCGTATAAGTTCGCCAGCTTCAGTTCCTCCTCCATGATCCTGTCCGCGGCGCGCAGGATGTCCAGATCAGCCCTGTTCACCGCCCCGATTATCCTCACGGCCAGACCCGGCCCCGGAAAAGGATGTCGCGTCAGAATATCCTTCGGGACCGACAACTCCTGACCTATCTCGCGCACCTCGTCCTTAAACAGCTCCCTCAAAGGCTCGATGAGCTTCAGCCGCATGCGCTCCGGCAGGCCGCCGACGTTGTGATGGCTCTTGATGACGGCCGAGGGCCCCCGCACGGAGACGGACTCGATTACGTCCGGGTAGAGTGTACCCTGAACGAGAAACTCCACGTCGCCGATTTTGGCGGCCTCCTCCTCGAATATCTCTATGAAGACGCGGCCGATTATCCGCCTCTTCTCCTCCGGGTCGGTGATACCCTTAAGCTCCGCCAGAAACTGCTCGGAGGCATCCACGCCCACCACGTTCAAACTCATACTCCGGCTGAAGAGTGTGCAAGTCGCCTCGAACTCCCCCTCCCTCAGCAGGCCCGTGTTGACGAAAATGCAGGTTTGCTGCGCCCCTATGGCCTCGTGGACTATCGCCGCCGCCACGGTGGAATCGACCCCGCCCGACAGGCCGCAGATGACTTTGCCGCCCCCCACGACGCCGCGTATTTTTTCGACCTGTTCGGAGATGATTGATTTCGGGGACCAGTTCGGCCGCGCGCCGCAAACGTTATAAATGAAATTCTGTAGGATCTGTTTTCCGAAGGGGGTGTGGGCGACTTCCGGGTGGAATTGGACGCCGAATATGCGCTTGCTTAAGCTCTCGAAAGCGTTAAGCACGCCTTCGGTTTTCGCGGTCAGGCGGAAGCCCTCGGGCGGGCTCGACATGTGGTCGCCGTGACTCATCCACACGTCCATCTCGGCGGGAAGTCCTTTAAAAAGCGGGCTTTCCGGTTCCGTGACCCGGAGCCGCGCGTAGCCGTATTCGCGGCTCGAAGAGGGCACGACCTCGCCCCCTGCCTCAACGGCGAGGACCTGGAATCCGTAACAGATTCCGAGGACCGGCGTCCCCACATTCTCCGCGAAGTTGGCGGGCAATTTCGGCGCTCCCTCGTCGTAGACCGAAGCCGGCCCGCCCGACAAAATAATTCCCTTCGGGGCCTTTTCGAGAATCTTATGGACGGGCGCGTTGAAGGGTAAAATCTCGCAGTAGACGTTTGACTCGCGAACGCGCCGTGCTATCAACTGTGTGTACTGGGAGCCGAAATCCAGGACGATGACGGTATCGTGGGGTTTATTATGCTTATCCAAAATTATCTCTCCCCGCCCGGCGGCCGAAACCCCGGACGTTTCCCCGCCGGACACGAGTCGTGTATATAAATCCCCACGATTATATTTTCAGGACGCGTTTTTTCAAATGTCATAGGCGTGAAAGTTTTTATGACCGGCAGGATAAAACTAAGCCGCGCGTCAATTTGCCCACTCTTCACTCTCGTTTGCCTTATGGGGCTCTTCGGCGGATTGCGCCTTAACGCCGCTCCGGGAGGGGAGTTTTCCCTCTCTAAACCCCTGAGCCTGAAGTGGAAATTTGAGACCGCCGAAACGCTCGGGTTGACGCCCGCGGTCTCGCGCGACATCGTTTACCTGCCACTCTCCGGCGGCCGAATCATCTCGCTCGGGCTCGCGGACGGGTCTTTGAACTGGAAGGCTGAGCTTGGCGGAGATGTTTCGGCCGAGCCGGACGCCGACGAGTCGGGTGTCTACGTCGCCACCGAGACCCCTCCCCTGCCCCGCAGCCCTTTCCTACAGGCGACGGGTGCGCTCCGCGCCCTCGGCCGCCTGAGCGGGGTGGGGCTCTGGATGAGGACGCTGCCGGCGCCGATCCGGGGCTCGTTAGTTTCGAATGAAACAACGCTCTTCGGGGCGGCCGCCGACGGGCGCGTGTACGCGATCAGGAAAATGACGGGCGAGGTGGTTTGGGTAAAACAGCTCGCTACTTCATTTATCTCCGCCCCGATCCTCCACGGGGGGAATTTATTCGTGTGCGACAGCGAGGGCGTGATAATTGGTTTAGAACAGGCGAGCGGCAACACCCTTCGACGTTATCGGACTCGGCAGAAGATTAGGTCACCGCCCGCAGTCAGCGAGGCGTTTGTTTATGTCGGGACGGCGGACGGAAACGTCCTTGCATTCGAGACGGTCACGGGTCGCCTGCGTTGGAGGGCGCGGACGGGCGTGGCTGTTCAGGCCGTTCAACTCGCGGGGAGGTGTCTCCTCACTACCTCATTGGATAATTTCGTCTATTGCCTGTCGCCGCAGAAGGGGGCGAAGCTTTGGAAGAGGCAGTTGGCGGGCCGCATCGTCGCGAAGCCCTTAGCCACGCCCCAAGACGTTCTTCTCTCGCCGCTCGCGGGGGACGAATCGGTCGTCTTAGACCTTCAGGAAGGGAAAAAGACCAACAGCATTCACACGGGCGAGGACAACAACACGGGCGCTTCGCCGGTCCTCTCCGGCGGCATCCTGCTTTTGACGACGCGGACGGGACTGGCCGCCTACTCGGACCAGTCAATCGGCACGGCATTTTTCAGAGCCCCCGGCCCCCCTTTAAGCGCCTTCCGGCTGCGGGCGCGTGCGGAAGAGTGACGCGAGGCGGAAGAGGATTCCGTGCAGGACGTAGGCTGCGATGAAGGCCAAGAGCACGTAGCGCGAGAAGAGCCAGACGAGCATGCCGACGGCGGCGATGATGGGCATGGCCGTGATGGTGCTCCTCTTCCCCGCGCCGAAGGTCTTGAAGCTCGAATAGCGTATCGTGCTCACCATGAGCACCGCGAGGACCGGGACGAGCACCATGAGCGTGCCGGCGTAGACCGACGACCAGTAACCGCCGTAGGAGACGAGCGGCGCGGGGGCGAAGTGGACGAGCGCCGCGAGCAGTCCGGCGGCGGCCGGAATCGGCAGCCCCACGAAGTTCTTCTTGTCCACCTTGCCCGTGCCTTCGGCGAGGGTCCTCGGCCGCGTCGCTTGGACGTTGAAGCGGGCCAGGCGGAGCGCGCCGCAGATGAGGAACATGAAGGAGACGAACCAGCCGAGCTTGTGCAACTGACTGCCTTCCGCGAAGGCCGCGCCGTAGCCCCATGCGTAGATGAGCACCGCGGGCGCGATGCCGAACGTCACCACGTCGGCGATTGAATCGAGCTGGACGCCTATCTCGGTCGTCGTCTTCGTGAGGCGCGCGATCCTGCCGTCGAGCGCGTCGAAGAGGACGGCCCAGCCGATGGCGCGCGATGCGTTGTCGAACATCGAGGCCGCGCGCGCAAGCTCGGCGTCGCCCGCGCCGTCGAGCATCTGGAAGCCCTTGAGGGCGCCCATCACCGCGTAGTAGCCCATGCCGATGTTCGCCGCGGTGAAGGCCGACGGGAGCAGGTACAGCCCTTTCTTCAGGCCCTTCCGCTCGGGCCGCGCGTCGGCGCCGGGGTAGTCGTCATCTGCCATCTCGCAGCCTCCCTATCACGGTCGCCCCGCCCCGCACGCGGTGCCCGACCGCCACTTCCAGCTCCACCTCCGGCGGAAGGACCAAGTCCGTGCGCGAGCCGAATTTTATCAACCCGAAGCGCTCGCCGATTTCCAGGCTCTCGCCCGCGCGCTTCCAGCAGACGATGCGGCGCGCGAGGACGCCTGCGATCTGCTTGCAGACGATGGTCATCCTCTCGCCCTTGATGGTCAGCGTGTTCTGCTCGTTGACGAGGCTCGCCGAGTCGCGCGTGGCGCTCGTGAAGCGGCCCTTGGTGTAGGTCACGTCGAGGATGGTGCCGGCGATGGGGGAGCGGTTGATGTGCACGTCGAAGGGCGAGAGGAAGATGCTGACGAGCGTCGGCGACCCAGCCTCGCCGGGCGCGAGCTTCTCGACGCGCGTGACGCGGCCGTCGGCGGGCGAGACGACGACGCCCGCGTCGCCCGGCACCTCGCGTCGCGGGTCGCGGAAGAAGTAGGCCATGAAGGCCGCGAGCAGGGCCAAAGGTATCGCCAGCCACCAGAGCCCGAAGAGCCCGGCGGCGACGGCCGCCGCGAGCGGGACGAGGACCCACAAGATTCCTTCTCTGTGCATTTTATCGATGATAAGGAAACGGGGGCGCGTACGCCGTAAAGGGCGCGCCCCCGTCTCGGAATCCGGAGCGTTACTTCGGCCCCGCGCGCGGGCCTCGCCGCGCCGGGCGTCTTCAGTGGGCCGTGGTGGCGGCCTGCTGGTGGCGCAACATGATGGCCTGCATCTGGTCTTTCACGGCCAGCTTCTTCTTCTTCAGCGTGACCTCTTCGAGCTGCTCTTCGTCGCTGGGGTACTGGAGCTGCGACAACTCACTGAGCCTTTGCTCGTAGCGACCGTGCTCGCGCGCCAATTCGCGGAACTCCGGGTCGGTCGAGATCAGCTGATCTCTGAGGCTGTCCGTGGTAGGAATGTCCATCTCGGAGAATCTCCTTTCGGATGCTTTCGGGTTGGAGTGTCTCTTAAACTCTCGGAAGGGCCGCGCGCCCCTCAATGTCGCCGTGCGTACGAAAATGTTAGCCCAATTCCAGAACCGTATCAAGCTCCTGTGCCGAGGCGCCTCGTCATGACGAGCGCGTCCTCCGGCGGGTCGCGGTAGTAGTTCTTCCGGCGGCCCACGACCTTGAAGCCGAAGCGCGCGTAGAGCGCCTGCGCGTCGAGGTTCGAGGCGCGCACTTCGAGGATGGCCTCGCGCGCGCCCCGTCCGGCGGCCGCCGCGAGCGCCGCGCCGAGCAGGGCGCCGCCCACGCCTCTGCGCCTGTATCCGTGGCGGACGCCGATGTTGTTGACGTGCACTTCGTCGAGGTTACAGCGGGCCGCGATGAAGCCGACGACCGACGGCCCGGCGCCCGCGCGTCCGCGGACCACGAGCATGATCGCCTCCGGCCTGTCGAGCTCGCTGCGGTAGGCGTCCCAGCCCCAAAGGCTGAGGCCGGTGGTCTCTTCAATCTCGACCACCTCCAGCAAATCGTGCTCGCTCATCCTTTCGGCGGCGAGACTCGCCGGCCCGCCCGGCGCTACTTCGCGCGCGCTTGCCATTGCTCGTTCAACTCCGCGTCCGACGGCCTGACGTAGATGGCCCTCAGCTCGTGCGCCTCCGACGGCCGCCCCTCCCCGTACGCCGCCCGCGCCAGCAGCGCGACCGTCGGGGCCAGCTCCTCGGGCGACGGCGCCAGAGTCCAGACGCCCGCCTCTACCGAATCCTCAGACACCGGCAGCCCCGCGCCGCGCGCGGCCTCACGCAAAACTTCCGAGTGTTTCCTGACGCCCGGCCCGGCCCACCTCAACCCGCCGCCGAGCCGCGCGAACTCCTCGGCCAGACGCGCGGGCGAGACGTGACGCGGCGCGCCCAACTCCTCGACGCGCCCGCCCTCGCCCACGCTCAACAACTGCGCGAAGACCTCGCCCCGCCCCGCCGGTATCGTCGCCAGAACCCTCTCCGAAGGCCCCGCCGAGGCCGCCACCGCGTGCAGCGTCGGCACTCCCAGCAGCGGCTTACTCAAAGTCACGGCCAGCCCGAGCATCGTCGCCAGCCCGGTTCTCAAACCCGTGAAGCTGCCCGGCCCCTTCGCGGCGGCGAACAACTCCACCTCGCGCACCGACGCGCCCGCCTCGCGCAACACCTCTTCGATGTCCGCCAGCAGCCTCGACGCCCCGCCCTCGCGAATCTCCCCCGAGCGCGAAGCGAGCACACGTTCGCCGCGCACGAGGACGACGCTGCGCGTCTCGGTCGCCGTCTCGACGGCGAGCGTCAGCGGCCCCACCGTCGTCTCACGCACCGCGCTCAGGCCCGACTCCGACAAGAAATCCTCCCTTTAAGACTGTGTGGTTTGACACGACCGTGAGGTCGCGCGATTATAGGCGTGGACTTTCCCCCAAATCAATTCTGTTACTTCGGCCGTCTTCTTAGAACCTACGGTATGGGTCTGCGCGTCGGAATCTTAACGGGCGGTGGCGACTGCCCCGGCCTGAACGCCGTCATCCGTGCCGTCGTGCGGCGGGCCGCGCTCGAAGAGGGGTCCGAGGTCTTCGGCTTCAAGAACGGCTGGCGCGGCCTGATCGACGACGACTTCATGTCGCTGACGCGACTCTCCGTCACGGGCATCCTCCCGCGCGGCGGCACCATCCTCGGCACCTCGCGCGTCAACCCGCAGGACGCGCCCGAGGGCCCCGCCCGCATCAAGTCCAACTGGGGGCGCCACCAACTCGACGCCCTCATCGTCGTCGGCGGCGAGGGCACGCTCCGGGCCGCGCGCGACATGTGGCGCGACCACGGCCTCCGCCTCGTCGGCGTCCCCAAGACCATCGACAACGACCTCGACGGCACGGACTTCCCCTTCGGCTTCGACACCGCCGTCAACACCGTGATGGAGGCCGTTGACCGCCTCCACTCCACGGCCGAGTCGCACCACCGCGTCATGGTCATCGAGGTCATGGGCCGCCACGCCGGCTGGATTGCCGCCTACGGCGGGATTGCCGGCGGCGCCGACGTGATTCTCGTCCCCGAGCACCCCTTCCGCATCACGCGCGTCTGCGAACTCCTGAAGCACCGCGAGCGGGAGGGCACCGCCTTCTCCATCGTCGTCGTCGCCGAGGACGCCCACCCGCACCCGGAAGAAGACTTTCTCGAAGAGGCGACCAAGGGGCAGATTTACAAGCAGGGCCGGCTGGGCGGCATCGGCTACCACCTCGCCGCCGAAATAGAACGCTGCACCGGCATCGACACGCGCCACGCCAACCTCGGCTACGTCCAGCGCGGCGGCTCGCCCACCGCCTTCGACCGCGTCCTCGCCACGCGCTTCGGCGTCAAGGCCCTCGAACTCGCGCTCGAAGGCGCCTGGGGACAGATGGTCTCGCTGCGCGGAAACAAGGTCGTCTCCGTCCCGCTCGACACGGCCGTCGAGCGCATCAAGCAACTGGACGAAGAGGTCTACCGCGTCGCCGAAGTCTTCTTCGGCTGAACGACGGCGGCGACCCCGCCCGCGGCGACCGTCGTGCCGTCGTCCGCGACCTTCTCCTTCACCTTCTCCTTAATCTCGTGCTCTATCCTCTCGCCCTTGATGTCGAGGCGCAGGCGGTTGTAGAGGCTCATGTACTGGTTCGCCACCCAGACGAGCGCGAAGCCGCCGATGAGGTAGCCGCGCCAGTCCTCGTAGAGCAGCTTGAAGCCCGTGACGAAGAGGAAGAACATCGTCACGTAGTGGCTGAAGCAGTATTCGCAGGTGAAGAGGTAGAAGAATTTTCGCTGATACCAGCGGCGGCACCGCTTGCTCTGCTCGACGCAGTACTCGCGCGGCTCGCGGAACACCTCCTCGTGCGTCACCGTCCACGCGACGCACGCGATGGGGATGGCGAGCACGAACAGGGTCACAATCTGGATTGTCAGATTCATCGAAGTCCGGCCCGGCGAGTCGGGGGTTCACGCCTTCCTTTGACCTTAAATCTCCCCCAACGCCTTCACGGTTTTATTCCGAAGCCGTTGTAATTTCGCGCCCGGCGCGCGCGGCGGCCCCCTCGTGCCTTTCGCACAAGGCTGTGGTAGCTTTGTCCCGAAAATTTCTGCCGACTTGAAGGGCGCCTGCCACCTCCGGGCCTGTTTTACGAATGACGACGAACGCACCTCTCACGCCCATGCTGCATCAGTACCAGGAACTGAAGCGGCAGCACCCCGGCACGCTCCTCTTCTTCCGCCTCGGCGACTTCTACGAGCTCTTCTTCGAGGACGCCATCACCGGCGCCCGCGAGCTTGAGATAACCCTCACCGCGCGCCACAAGGAGCGCGGACAGCCCATCCCCATGTGCGGAGTGCCGCACCACGCCGTCTCCACCCACGTCGCGCGCCTCATACGCAAGGGCTACCGCGTCGCCATCTGCGAGCAATCGGAAGACCCCTCGAAGGCCAAGAAGCTGGTCCGCCGCGAGGTCGTCCGCGTCATCACGCCGGGCACGGCCATCGACCCGCACCTCGTCGAAGCCAAAGAAGCCGTCTTCTTATCCGCCGTCTGCGGCGCGGGCGACAGCTTCGGCGCCGCCTTCCTCGACCTCTCGACCGGCGAGTTCCGCGCCACCGAAGTCTCCGGCCCCGACGCCTGGGAGCGGGTCCGCGCCGACATCGAATCCTACGCCCCGCGCGAGCTTCTCTTCCCCGCCTCGCTCGAACCGCTCGTCAAAGACGCCTACGCGGCCCGCGGCCCGCACACCACTCCTCTTCCCCTCTCGGCGGAAGGCGAAAACGGCGCCGCACCCGCCGCCCGCATCATGCCGGGCGACCGCGCCGCCTCCTTAAACGGGCCGGCGTTGACCTCGCTCGACGACTGGCTCTGGGAGCCGACCTCGTGCGCCTCGCTGCTCCTCGAACAGTTCGGCGCGCGGACGCTCGAAGGCTACGGGCTGTCGCAAAAGGTCGCGGCCGTCAGCGCCGCCGGGGCCTGCCTCCGCTACGCACGCGAGACGCAGCGCGCCGCCGCCGCGCACGTCACCGACCTCAATTACTTCGAGACGCGCGACCACCTCGTCCTCGACGGCGTCACCTGCCGCAACCTCGAACTCTTCGAGTCGCAGGGCGGTCAGCGCGGCGCCTGCCTGCTCTCCGTCCTCGACGCGACCGTGACGGGCATGGGCGCCCGCCTCCTCCGCGCGTGGATGCAGCGCCCCTCCGTCCGCCGCGGAGAGATTGAAGCGCGGCTCGGCGCCGTCGAAGAACTGCACGGCTCGCAGATGCGCCGCGACAAGCTCCGCGCCCTGCTCAAAGAAGTCGCCGACCTCGAACGCCTCACCGGCCGCATCAACATGGGCACGGCCACGCCCCGCGACCTCGTCGCCCTCCGCCGCTCTCTCGAACAGGTCCCGCACCTCCTCCGGGCGTTATCGGACTCCGGCGCGTCGCTGCTCCAGGTCCTCCGCGAAAGCCTCGACGAGTTGAAGGACGTGCGCGACCTCATCGCCCGAGCCATCGGCGACGACCCGCCGCTCAACATGAGCGAGGGCGGCGTCGTCCGCGAGGGCTTCGATTCCGAACTCGACGAGCTGCGCTCGACCAGCCGCGACGCCAAGCAGACCATCGCCGCCATCGAGTCGCGCGAGCGGGCGCGCTCCGGCATCTCTTCCCTGCGCGTTCGCTTCAACAACGTCTTCGGCTACTTCATCGAAGTCTCGAAGGCCAACGCCACGCGCGTCCCCGCCGACTTCGAGCGCCGCCAGACGCTCGCCAACGCCGAACGCTTCACCACGCCCGAGCTTAAGGACTGGGAGCAGCGCGTGCTCGGCGCCGAGGGGCGCATTCTCGAAATCGAGTCGCGCATCTTCGCCGAAATCCGCTCGCAGGTCGCGCGCGAGACGAAGCGTTTACAGGCGACGGCGCGGGCCGTCTCCGCCCTCGACGTGCTCGCCTCGCTCGCGGAGGTCGCCGCGCGTCGCCGCTACACGCGCCCCGAGCTGCACGACGGCGACGAGCTTGAGATAAAGGGGGGCAGGCACGCGGTCATCGAGGCCATCGGCGCCGACCCGTTCGTCCCCAACGACCTCTACATGAACAACTCGACGGACCGGCTGCTCATCATCACCGGCCCGAACATGGGCGGCAAGTCAACGCTCCTGCGCCAGACGGCGCTCGTCGCGCTGCTCGCGCAGATGGGCTCCTTCGTCCCGGCCGGGCGCGCGCGCCTGCCCATCTTAGACCGCATCTGGACTCGCGTCGGCGCCTCGGACGACCTCTCGCGCGGGCGCTCGACCTTCATGGTCGAGATGACGGAGACGGCCGCCATCCTTCACAACGCCACGCCGCGCTCGCTCGTCCTCCTCGACGAAATCGGGCGCGGCACCGCCACCTTCGACGGCCTCTCAATCGCCTGGGCCGTCGCCGAACATCTGCACGACTCGCCCGAGCACGCCGCCAAGACCCTCTTCGCCACGCACTACCACGAGCTGACGGAGCTTGCCGAGCGCCTGCCCGGCGCGCAGAACTACCGCATCCGCGTCGCCGAGCGCGAAGGCGAAGTCATCTTTCTCTTCAAGGTCGAGCGCGGCCGGGCGTCGAAGTCTTACGGCATCGAAGTCGCGCGCCTCGCCGGACTCCCACCGCCCGTCCTCGAACGGGCGCGCGATGTCCTCGCGCGCCTTGAGCGTTACGAGCTTGACGTTTTCGCCGAGGCCGCGCCGCCCGAAAAGGTTGAAGAAAGGAACGGCACCGGGGCGCTCGGCCGTGCCGCCGCGCGCGCGGGCCGCAGGGCGCTCGCCGCGCAGGCGACGCTCTTCGACTCGGTCAACGAGGGCCTTCTTGACGAGCTTCGAGGCGTTGATGTAGAAACCCTCTCGGCGGAAGAGTTGCGCCAACTTCTGCTCGGCCTGAAGCGGCGCATCGTCTAACAGCAGCAGCAGACCCATTTCATGACCCACCTACAAACGCTCCTGTCGCTCCCGCTCGAACAGCAAATCGGACAACTGCTCTTCATCGGACTGCCCGGCGCCGAGCTTGACGACGAGGCCCGCTCGCTCGTCGAGTACGTCTCGCCCGGCGGCGTCATCATCTTCGGCCGCAACGTCGCCGCGCCCACTCAACTCCGCGACCTGCTCGACGGCGTCCGCGCGATGATGAAGAATGTCGAGCCGCTGTTCGGCATCGACCAGGAGGGCGGACTCGTTGACCGCCTGCGGAAAATCTGCACGCCGATGCCTGCGGCGCGCGTCATCCGCCAGCACGGCGACCTCGCCGCCGCGCGCGCCCACGGCCGCATCACGGGCGAAGTCCTCCGGCTGCTCGGCTTCAACATGAACTTCGCGCCGGTCATGTCCATCATGACCGAGGACCGCGACCTGCTCTCCAACGGCCTCTACTCGCGCTCCTTCGGCCGCTCGCCCGGCGAGGTGCTCGGCTACACGATGGTCTACCTGCGCGGCCTGCAAGGCACGGGGCTCTTGGGGTGCGCCAAGCACTTCCCCGGCATCGGCGCGGGCGAGGTGGATTCGCATCAGGAGATGCCCATCATCCACCTCACGCACGACGACCTCATGGCGCAGGACCTCGCGCCCTACATCGAGCTCTTCCAGCGCGAAGACAACATGGTCCGCGCCGTCATGGTCAGCCACGGCGGCTTCCCCAACATCGACATCCAGAAGGGCACCGCGGGCGGCAAGCTCGTCCCGGCTTCCATCAACCACGAGATAGTGACGCGCCTGTTGCGCGAGGAATTGGCTTACACAGGACTCGTCGTCACCGACGACCTTGAGATGGGCGCCATCGCGCGCTACTGCCCCATCGAGGAGGCGGCCCTGCGCGCCATCCAGGCCGGCGAGGACATGCTCCTCATCTGCGCGCGCCCCGACCTCATCCGCCGCGGCTACGACTCCCTGCTCTCGGCCGCGCGCTCGGGCGAGCTCCCGCGCGAGCGCATCGAGGCGTCGCTCGGGCGCATCGCCGCCTTCAAGGCGCTGGCGAACCCGCCGCTGCCCTTCGACCGGAAGCGTTTCGACGAACTCTCCTCGGAAGTGGCGGAACTCAACCGCAAGCTCAACTACGTCTACGGAGGCAAACTCTAGATGCGGAAAATTCTGGCCTTCGCGCTCCCACTCGCCGCCTCGCTCGCGCTCCTGCTCGCGGGCTGCCGCGGCGGCGGGCCGCAGCGGACGCAGTTCGTCACCGTCCTCGACTCGTCCATCGTCACGCTCGACCCGCTCGACGGCCTCGACGCCGCCAGCGAGCGCCTGCGCCAGCTCATGTTCAACTCGCTGATGCGCAAGAACGAGAAGTTCGAGTACGTCGGCGACCTCGCCGACTCATACGAGGCGTCCGAAGACGGCAAGACCTACACCTTCAAGCTCCGCCAGGGCGTCACCTTCCACGACGGCCGCCCGCTCACCTCCGCCGACGCCAAGTACACGCTCGACAGCCTGCTGGCCTCGAACAAGAAGAAGCAGTCGGTCTTCTTCGAGACGGTCAAGGGCGGCCCCAGCCAGCCCTACATCACCGGCGTCGAAACGCCCGACCCCCAGACGGTCGTCGTCCGCCTGCGCAAGCCGTGGATTCAACTGCTGCCCAACCTCGTCTCCGTCCCCGTCATCCCGCAGGGCACGGCCGACACGCAGAAGACGCAGCCCGTCGGCTCCGGCCCCTTCAAGTTCGTCCGCCGCGACGAGTCGCAGCAGCTCGTGGACCTCGCCGCCTTCGACGCCTACTTCGGCGGCGCCCCCGCCATCAAAGACCTCCGCGTCCGCACCATCCTCGACGCCAACACCCTTCAGGCCGAGTTGCAGAGCGGCAACATCGACCTCGTCTCCGGCGTCGCCAACCTCTCGCCAGACTCCTACCCGGTCCTCGCCCGCTCCGGCCGCCTCAAGGTCGAGCAGTTCCCCGGCGCCAACATCGTCTACCTCGGCTACAACGTCGAGGCCGCGCCGCTCGACAACGTCAAGGTCCGGCAGGCCATCGCCTACGCCGTCGACCGCGAGTCAATCGTCCGCGACCTCCTGCGCGGGCAGGCGCGCGTCGCGCACTCGATTCTGCCCGAAGCCTCGTGGGCCTACGACGCCGGTCAGAAGTACACCTACGACCTCAACCGCGCCAAGCAACTCTTAGACGAAGCCGGCTTCCGCGACCCCGACGGCGACGGCCCGCAGATGCGCTTCCAGAAGCCCGTCTCATTCAAAATCAGCGCCGGAAACGCCGCCACCAGCCAGTTCGTCGGCGTCATCCAGAATTCCCTGAAGAGCATCGGCGTCCCGGCCGCCATCGAGACTTACGAGACGCCGACGCTCATCACGCAACTCACCAACGGCCAGTTCGCGCTGACGACGCTGCGCTGGGTCGGCGGCAACCAGGACCCCGTCTTCCTCCGCGACCTCTTCCACAGCAACGAGATTCCGGGGCCCGGCCGCGAGGGCTTGCGCAACCGCAGCCGCTACCGCAACCCCGAGTTCGACCGCGTCGTCGAAGAGGCCATCGCCGCGACGGACCGCGAGAAGGCGAAGGTGCTCTTCGTTCAGGCCCAGCAGATAATCAGCCGCGACGTGCCGCTCCTCCCGCTCTGGTACCCGGACGTGCTCGTCATCGCCCGCACCGGCGTCGAGAACATCAAGGTGGACCCGAGCAACGACTTCAGCTTCCTCCGCGGCGTGACCGTCGCGCAATGACGGACGAAGGATGACGGGAACGCTGTCCTCTCATCCTTCAATCAGCGGTTCGTCCATGTCGTCGAGGAATCTGGCGAGGAGTGCTTTCCGCAGGGCCCCCTCGCGTATGAGCCGGGCCGGGCTGCCGCTCACGTCGAGGACGGTCGAGGGCAGGTCGCTGCGCGAGGGGCCGCCGTCAACGACGAGTTCCAGTCTTTCGCCGAAGTAGTCCGCGGCCTCCTGAGCGGTGCGGGCGGGAGGGCGGCCGGCGGGGTTGGCGCTCGTCGCCGTCAAGGCGCCGCCGCAGGCCCGCACCAGAGCGCGCACGTCCTCGTCGGCCGGAAGCCTTACGCCGACGGTGCCCGTCCCCGCCGTGAGGAGTTCAGACAGGTCGGCCCGCGCCTTCGCGACCAGCGTCAGCGGCGACGGCCAGAGCTTCGCGGCGAGGAACGTGTAGGCGTGCGTCGGCGGGCTTTCGAGCAGGCGCAGGGCCGCGTCGCGGTCGCCGAGGATGACGAGGATGGGCTTGCCGTCGCGCCCCTTGAGGTCGTTGACGGCTTGCAGGGCGCGCGGGTCGAAGGGGCTTGCGCCGAGCCCGTAGAAGGTGTCGGTGCGGAAGGCGATGACGCCGCCTTCGGCGACGAGGCGCGCGGCCCGCTCGTGCGTGTCGGGGTTGTCAGGTAGGATCATCTCAAGTTCACGCGGCCGGGTGTAAAGGTTGTCGGCGGAAGATTGTAACCGATGGGGAGATTGGCGCGGGAGGCTTTGGGCGGTTTGAGGCTCGCGGGGCGGGCGGCGGGCTTCGCCGCGCGCGAGCCGGGCTCGGCCCTCCTCGCCCTGAGGATGGCGGCGTGGGTGGCGGCCATTTCGCTCGGCGTGAAAGTGCTTCCGCTGCCGCGCGTGTTGAAGCTGGCGACGCCTTTGCGCAGGCGCCGAGCGCGAAGCGACGCGGCCGGCGCGCAGGCTCGCACGGCCCGACTCCTCGACGCGCTGCTGGCGACCGACGTGTGGTGCTTCACGCCGACCTGCTGGAAGCGCGCGCCCGTGCTCTACCGCTTCCTCGCGCTTCAGGGCGTCGAGACGCGCGTGCTGTTCGGCGTGCGCAAGGGGGGCGGCGGCGCGCTCGACGGCCACGCGTGGGTCGAGGCCGGCGGCGAGCCCGTGCTCGAAAAGACGGCGCCCGACTTCAGCATCACCTTCAGCTTCCCGGCATGACCTGGCGGCGTAAAAAGTAGGCGATTATCCGCCTGACAAAGTATAGAAAGGGGTGTAAGTCAGTTCCACAAAGTCTCGGCTAAGCATCTGGCGCTCTACCTTGATGAGTTCGCTTTCCGTTTTAACAACCTGAGGAATATGACCTCACCGACAAAGTGTTAGCCTCTAGTTTCTAAAGCCAAGCCAGCCTCACGGCGTAAACTGGCCTGACCCATCTACATGTGTTGCAAGGTGCTCCATAAAATCCTTGACCGCGTTGTAAATGCGTAGCGCCTCCCTCTCATCGTATTTCCTCTCCAAGTGCATGGACGGGTTCCGCCATGCATTCTTGACGGCGAATAGGTGCGCGTGCGCGTCTACGAAGAACTGACGCTTAGGCTGCCAAGTCACATCACCCGACTTGTCATTTGCGACGATCTGCGCGTCAATCTTCTTGAGCAGCGTTTCCCAACTGTTCTTAGCTTCGATTACGGCGTTAGGGACACCGGCGCCTAACCCAACCGCATCTAACGCAACCTCTAGCGAGCGCATCAGGTGCATGACGCAGGCTGTGTTTCGTCCCGTGGCGTAGCAGTTTCCGGCCTCTTGGATGTCATACCCTGCTGCGGGGTATTTAACGGCCACGTCACTCCCGAACAATTCCGGCTGTTCGTAGTAAACTGCCCTGTCGTGCGGGATGACCAAGAACAAAGGGCTAGATATTTCATGGTCAACTCTCCGCTGGAGTTCCTTCACGTCTGAGACAAACCTGCCTGACGTGTAAGACTCTTGGGCGAGGCTAGTCTTGATTGCATCCACTAGCATCATTGATAACTCCAGCCCCATATCGGCGCAGCCATTTTTGAGCGCATCAAGCTGCTCACTCAACCAAACCCTATTGCCTTCACTTAAGGTGGTATTACTTGTATTCTCCTTTTGATGTAAGAGTTCTAGCTCCGACTGTAGTCCACTCAACATATTGGACAGATACAAGAACTCTCGGGCGTTGAACTTATACATATTCGATAGGCTCACTAGTTGAAATGGTTTAGCAAGCTTATACTGTTCCTCTCCCCTTACTTGGTCAAGGGGATAACCACCAAACAGTGAGAGGGGCGCGCGGAC
>DASZEK010000030.1:0-5217 GCA_035941045.1 Pyrinomonadaceae bacterium
GTCTCTGGCGCCCTCCGGCAGCGACAGCGAATGCGTGACGAACCTCACCCCGCCGCGCTGCTCGCGCAACTCCCGCAACTCGCGGACGGGCACCACCTCGGCGCCGAGCGGTCTGAGCGCCGCGTTCGCGAGGCGGGCGGCGGTGACTTTGAGAGTTGACATCGTTAGGTGCAGGCGTCGGGTGGCGGACCGGGTTAAGTGGCGCGCGCCGGCCGAATGCTTCACGCATCCCGCGCGGCGGGGAGTTCCTCTCGGGGGAGGGCCGGGGCCTCATGTCGGCTGGCGGTTGTCCGCCTCGACGAGCCGTGGCACCTCGCGGAAGGAGGAGCGCAGGCCGCAGAAGAGGTTGAAGCGGAAGACGAGCCAGAAGGCTTCGACGCCGTCCATGAAGCCTATCTTCTTGCCCTCGTCGTAGGTGCGGCCGTAGTAGCTGATGGGCACCTCGTAGATGGCGCAGGCGAGCTTGGCGACCTTGGCCGTGACCTCTATCTCGAAGCCGAAGCCGCGCGACGTAATCAGCATGTTGCGGATGATTTCGCCGCGGAACGCCTTGTAGCCCGTCTCCACGTCCGTCATGTTGAGGTTCGTCATGACGTTCGACGTGAAGGTCAGAAACTTGTTGGCGATGTAGTGGTAGAAGTAGAGGACGCGGGTCGCCTTCCGGACGAGGAAGCGCGAGCCGTAGACCACGTCGGCGTGGCCGTCGAGAATCGGCTTGATGACGATGGGAATCTCGGCCGGGTCGTATTCGAGGTCGGCGTCCTGCACGATGACGATGTCGCCCTGCGTCATCCGGAAGCCGGTCTTCAGCGCCTCGGTCTTGCCCGAGTTCTTTTCGTGGCGCGCGACGCGGACCCGGTCGGGGTGCTCGGCGGCGAGGCGGCGCGTGACCTCGGGCGTCGAGTCCTTCGAGCAGTCGTCCACGATGACGACTTCGAGCAGATTAGGAAGCCGGAGGACCTTCTCGACGACCGAGGCGAGCGTCGCCTCCTCGTTGTAGGCGGGGATGACGACGGACAGGCAGGCGCGTTCGGTGTTCGACATAAAAAGGCTAAAGGCTCTCTGCTGCGGCTTGAAACGGGGCGGCTAAGGTGTCAGGGCTTCCGGGCGGGCGAAAGGCCCGGAAAACTTTTATATTGTGCGCCGCGAGGAGTGTCAAGCGAAGGCGCCTACGAGGCCCGCCCGCCGCGCAGGCGGCGCACGGCGTCGGAGGCCGCGCCGGTGATGGAAGAGGTGTAAAGCTTCTCGAAGAGGCCGCGGCCGGGGAGCGGGGCCGCCAGCGCGCAGGCCAGCCACTTGAGCCGGTGCTTGAGCCTCCTCTCCCGCAGCGCCGCCCGGCCGAGGCGGTAGACCCCGCGGCCGAGGCTGCCGTGCCTCACCTCCTCCGCGCCCCAGACGCCTTCCGTCTCGGCCAGCAGCCCGGCGTTGGCGCGCAGCGCCTCCGAGTCCGTCAGCAGCCGCGCGAGCTTCCTCCTCATCCGCACCTCGGCGGCGGCCATGCGCAGGGCACTCTTCGACGAGCTGCCGGCGTGCGAGCGGACGAGCGAGAGCGTGTCGGGGAAGGGCTCGAAGCGGAAGCGTGCGCCCGCGTGCGCGCAGCGAATCCAGAACTCCCAGTCCTCGACCGGCGGCAGCTCCTCGTCGAAGGGGCCGACGCGTTCGACGAGCGCGCGCCTCGTCAGCGCCGAGCCGACCATGACGGTGTTGCGCCGCACGAGCGGCCGAAGCATCTCGGCGCCCGCGCCGGAGAGCCCCGGCTGCCACGGCCTGTCCTCGCCGTACATCGTGTAGAGCCTGACCTCGGGCGTCTCGCTGGGGAAGAAGCGCGCGTCGCCGTAGACGATGTCCACGTCGGGGTGCGACTGAAGATAAGAGACTTGCCTTTCGAGCTTGCGCGGCTCGACGAGGTCGTCGGCGTCGAGGAACTGTACGAAGGGGGCGGAGGTGTGGCCGAGGCCGTTGTTGCGGGCGGCGGCCTGCCTCCGGTTCTGCTGGCGGATGAGGCGGACGCGCGGGTCGCGGCGCGCGAACTCTTCGACGACGCGGGGCGTGTCGTCGGTCGAGCCGTCGTCCACGACGACGCACTCCCAGGCGGCGAGGGTCTGCGCGCGCAGGCTCTCTAGGGTCCGGGCGACGAACCGGCCGTAGTTGTAGGCGGGGACGATGACGCTGACGAGGGGCGCGTCCGGTGTCGCTGCGGCTCCGGCGGTCATAAGACTTCAGGGGCGCTCCGCCACGGCCCGCAGGTCTTCGCGCACCATCTCGCGGACCAAGCCCTCGAAGGTGTACTCGGGCCGCCAGCCGAGCCGGTCGCGCGCCTTCGACGCGTCGCCGATGAGAAGGTCCACCTCGGCCGGGCGGTAGAACTGCTCGTCCACTTTGACGTACTCCCGCCAGTCGAGGCCGACTTCGGAGAAGGCCCGCTCGCAGAACTCGCGGACCGTGTGCGTCTCGCCCGTCGCCACGACGTAGTCGTCGGGCTCCGACTGTTGGAGCATGAGGTGCATGGCGCGGACGTAGTCGCGGGCGTGGCCCCAGTCGCGCTGCGCTTCGAGGTTGCCGAGGCGCAGCTCGTGGGCGAGTCCGGCCTTGATGCGCGCGGCCGTCGAGGTGATTTTGCGGGTGACGAACTCGTAGCCGCGGCGCGGCCCCTCGTGGTTGAAGAGGAGGCCGGAGACGCAGAACATGTCGTACGCCTCGCGGTAGTTTCTGGTCAGCTCGAAGCCGGCGAGCTTGCTGATGCCGTAGGGCGAGCGCGGGTGGAAGGGCGTCGTCTCGCGCTGTGGCACCTCCCTCACTTTGCCGAACATCTCGGAGGAGCCGGCGAAGTAGAAGCGGCACGCGGGCTGAAGCTCGCGGATGGCGGCGAGGACGTAGTGCGTGCCGTTGATGTTGGTGTTCATCGTCGAGAAGCCGTCGATGAAGCTCTCGGCGACGAAACTTTGCGCGGCGAGGTGGTAGCACTCGTCGAACTGGTGCCGGCTAAAGATGTGGAAGATGGAGGGGTAGCTCTCAAGGCTCGCGCCGTGGAGCGTGACGCGCTCCAGCAGGTGCGCTATGCGCGTGAAGCGGCGCGCGGGGTCTTCGAGCGCCACGCGGCGCACGAGCCCGTGCACCTCGTAGCCTAAGCCGAGCAGGTGCTCGGCGAGGTAGCTCCCGTCCTGCCCGGTGATGCCGGTGATAAGTGCTCTTTTCGTCATCTCTGTTCGGGGGTTTTAGATGGGCTCGCGGTTGAGGCTGAGCAGTTGCTCGACGGTATCGACGGCGTACCAGCGCGTCGGGTAGACGGACGAGACCATGAGCCGCCTCTGGGCGATGAGCTGGTCCCACAGGTCGTAGAAGCTCTCGCCCTCGGCGGTGAGCGAGTTGACGAGGCGGGGGTTAAGTATCTGGATGCCGGAGCAGTAGATGCCCGTCTCTTTGGTGCGGCTGATTTCCGTGACGACGTGGTCCTCGTGGAAGACGTAGTCGCCTTCGAGGCCCGCTACGGGTCGGATGGGGACGAGCATGCAGGCCGGCTCGTCCAGGGCGCGGTAGTTCTCCTCCAGCAGCTCGAAGTCGAGGTCGAAGACGTTGTCGCACGTCAGCACGTAGGCCGGCTCGTCGAGGTGGCGGAGGAGCGTGTTGTAGAGCCACCAGCAGTTGCCGCGGCCCTCGGTGTTGAAGACGGAGCTGGCGCCGCGCTCGATGACGTGCTGCGCCAGCATCGCGCCCTTGTAGCCGACGGTGACGTGGATGTGGCCGAGGCGGTCGGCGAGCCGGGAGATGCCGCGGGCGATGAGGGTCGAGCCGTTGTAGGGGGCCATCGGCTTCGGGATGGCGTCGGTGAGCGGCATCATCCGCAGGCCGCGCCCGCCGGCCATGATGACGGCGTGTTGAATCGAGGGCATCAGAGGAGCTCCTCCGGCGGCGGGTTGTTGATGATCTCAAGCACCTCCTCGTCCGAGAGCCGTTCGGCGTCGGCCGAGCAGAGGACGCGGGCGAGGGGGCGCGGCTGCGGCTCGTTGAAGCTGATGACGTAGTGGCGCACGCCGCCGAACTCCGCCTCGGAGGTGTACAGGAGTTCCGGCTCGCCTATCAAATACTCGTGCGGGCGCTCGCCGGGACGGCCCTCTATCTGGTGCCACGAGCCGCCCTTGTGTTTGACCCACAGCTCAAGGATGTCGCGGATGCGCGCCGCCTTCATGGCCCGCGAGAGGACGCGGCCCTGCACGCGCTCGACGTTGTCTATGGCGGTGACGACAAGCTCGGCGGCCTCTTGGACGGACGAGAAGTAGCGCGTCATGTCGGGGCCGGTGCTGCCGATGACTCCGCCGTTCGTCTCCTGCATCCGCCGCCAGATGGGGAAGACGGAGCCGGTGGACCAGGCGATGTTGCCGTGGCGGACGCAGGCGAAGCGCGTCTCGGTCTTGCCGTTCATCGCGCAGAAGACGCGCTCCATCAGCGCCTTCGTCATGCCGTAGGTGTTGCCGACGGGCGGCGCGGCCTTGTCCGTGGACATGCCGATGACGGTCTCGACGCCGCGCTCGGCCGAGACGCGCGCCACGTTCTGCGAGCCGAGGATGTTCACGTCCAGGCACTCTAACGGCTGGCGCTCGGAGAGGTCCACGTACTTGGTCGCGGCGGCGTGGACGACGACCGCGGGGCGCGACTCGGTGAACACGTCGCGGACCGACTCGATGTTGGTCACGTCGAGCGGCAGGGCGGCGCAGCCCGTGGCCTGCTCGGCGTCGCGGTTGTGCTTGTTGTTGCGCCCGCCGAGGACGACGTTGAAACGCTCCTTCAGCATCAGGGCGAGGTGCTTGCCGAGGAAGCCCGTCCCGCCGGTGATGAGAATGGTCTGTTTAGCCATCTGGTGTTTGTTCTTCAACCTCTGCTCAGTGTTTCGGGCCGGCGCCGCGCGCCGCCCTTTCGTACATCCCGACGACCTGCGGCCTGACGACCGCTTCACTCAATCGCTCGGCGGCGACGCGGGCGTTCTGCTCGGCGGCGCGGTCTACAAGCTCGTCGTCGGTCGCCGCCCGGACGATGGCCGCCGCCACCTCCGTCGGGTCTTCGGGCGGGACCATCAGCGCCCCCTCGCCGCACCGCACCAGCTCGCACAGGCAGCTCGTGTCGGACTGGACCGGGAACGCGCCCATGATGAGCGCCTCCAGCGCCGAGGTGCTCAGGCCGTCGCTGATGCTGAGGCCGATGGAGACGCGCGCGCGCCCTTGC
>DASZEK010000031.1:0-63394 GCA_035941045.1 Pyrinomonadaceae bacterium
GGAGAGGGCGTGGCCCTCGATCCGGTCCTGCACCTCCATCACGTCGCGCAGCTGTTCGAGGAACCAGCGGTCGATGCGCGACAGCCGGTGGATCTCGTCGATCGAGACGCCGTGCTGCAGGGCGTAGGTGATGTAGGAGAAGCGCTGCGAGTTGGGGCGCGCGAGCTTGCGCTGCAACTTGTCGGCGGGCACGTTCTCAAGCCGCAAAGGGCTGACCGCTTCAAGCGAACGCAGGCCCTTGAACAGCGCCTCCTTGAACGTGCGCCCGATGGCCATGACTTCGCCGACCGACTTCATCTGCGTGCCGAGCACGTCCTCCGCCTCGCGGAATTTTTCAAAGTTCCACTTCGGAATCTTGGCCACGACGTAGTCAATCGTCGGCTCGAAGGAGGCGGGCGTCTTCTGCGTGATGTCGTTCGGGATTTCGTCGAGCGTGTACCCGATGGCGAGTTTGGCCGCGATCTTCGCAATCGGGAAGCCGGTCGCCTTCGACGCCAGCGCGGACGAGCGCGACACGCGCGGGTTCATCTCGATGATGCGCACGTCGCCGTTCTCGGGGCTGACGGCGAACTGGATGTTCGAGCCGCCCGTCTCCACCCCGACCTTGCGGATGACGCGGATGGCGATGTCGCGCAGGTGTTGATACTCGACATCGGTCAACGTCTGCGCCGGGGCGACCGTGATGGAGTCGCCCGTGTGGACGCCCATCGGGTCGAAGTTTTCAATCGAGCAGATGATGACGACGTTGTCTCTCAGGTCGCGCATCACCTCCAGCTCGAACTCCTTCCAGCCGAGGATTGACTCTTCGATGAGCACCTGGCTGACGGGCGAGGCGGCGAGTCCGCCGCGCACGATGTCCTCGAACTCTTCGGGGTTGTAGGCCGTCCCGCCGCCCGTCCCGCCCAGAGTGAACGACGGGCGGATGATGGCCGGGTAGCCCGTCTCCTCGACAATCTTCTCGGCCTCGGCCCAACTGTGCGCGAAGCCGCCGCGCGGGACGGGCAAGCCTTCCTCGTCCATCGCCTTCTTGAACAGCTCGCGGTCCTCGGCCAGCTCGATGGCCTCGCGCTTGGCGCCTATCATCTCGACGCCGAAGCGTTCGAGCACGCCCGAGTCGGCCAGCGACATGGCGAGGTTCAGGGCCGTCTGGCCGCCGACGGTCGGGAGCAGCGCGTCGGGCCGCTCGCGCTCGATGATGGCCGCGACCGTCTCGGCCGTCAGCGGCTCGACGTAGGTGCGGTCGGCCGTCTCCGGGTCGGTCATGATGGTCGCCGGGTTCGAGTTGACGAGGACGACCTCGAAGCCTTCCTGCCGGAGCGCCTTGCAAGCCTGCGTGCCCGAGTAGTCGAACTCGCACGCCTGCCCGATGACGATGGGGCCGGAGCCGATGATGAGAATCTTGCGGATGTCTGTGCGCTTGGGCATTCTTCGATGAACTCTTCTTTTAAGACCGCGCCGCGGTTTTGGGCCGTTTTTTGAGTCGTGGCATTATACAAAACGCCCGGCGCGAGCGCGAACCCGACCGCCTCGCTCCCCGCATCTCACGGCAAGGAAGAACTAAAACTTATGCGCAAGCTGCTCTCCGTCGCACTCCTGCTCTGCCTCGCCCCGGCCGCCTCCGCCCAGGAGCCGCGCCGCGCCGAGGACTTCTACAACCGCGGCATCCAGCGGCAGGCCGCGGGCGACCTCGAAGGCGCCCTCGCCGACTACGAGGAGGCGCTGCGCCGCGACCCGCGGATGGCGGACGCCTACAACAACCGCGCCAACATCAAGCTCCAGAAGGGCGACGCGGCCGGCGCCTTCGCCGACTACACGAAGGTCATCGAGCTCAACCCGCGCGACTTCATGGGCTACTACAACCGCGGGGTCGCCTACCTCAATAACGGCGAGAACGACAAGGCCATCGCCGACTTCGACGCGGCCATCGGCCTCAGCCCCAACGCCGCCATGATCTACAACAACCGCGGCAACGCCCGCCAGGGGAAGGGCGACGCGGCCGGCGCGCTGGCCGACTACGACAAGGCCATCGAACTCAACCCGAAGTCCTCGCTGGCCTACTACAACCGCGGCACGCTCCGGCAGCAGAAGGGCGAGCACGACGCGGCGCTCGCCGACTACGACCGCGCCATCGAGTTGGCGCCGCGCTTCGCCCAAGCCTACAGCAACCGCGGCGTCGTCCGCCGCGCCAAGGGCGACCACCGCGCGGCCATCGCCGACTTCGAGCAGGCCATCCGACTCGCGCCCGACGACGCCGAGGTCTTCTTCAACCGCGGCATCACCTACCAGTCGCTCGGCGAAGTGGACAAGGCGCTCGCCGACTTCGAGTCGGCCGTCCGCCTCAACCCGCAGGCCAGCGAGAACTACACGCAGCGCGGCACCGTCCGCATGGCGAAGGGCGACGCGGCCGGCGCCCTCGCCGACTTCAACCGCGCGCTTGAGCTGAACGCCGCCGACGGCCTCGCCTACACCCAGCGCGGACTCCTCCGGCAAGAGCGCGGCGAGGCGGCGCAGGCCATCGCCGACTACACGCAGGCCATCGCCGTCGACCCGCGCAACGCCTCGGCTTACGCCAACCGCGGCGTCCTCCGCCTCCAGGCCGGCCAAATTAAGCTGGCCGAGCAGGACTTCAACGAGGCCGTCAAACTCGACCCCTCGCTCAAGCCCTCGCTCGACAAGTACTTCGTAGAGATGAAGAAGCGCAGGGCCAACGACTGAGTTCAGGTCTCGATCTTGAAGGGGTTGAAGTCCGTCCCGCGGTCGTAGTAGTCCTCCTGCTCGGCCCGCTTGAGGAAGCCGACGATTTTGTACGTGACCGGCGTCATCACGGCCTCGACCGCGACTTTGATGAGGAAGTTGGAGGCCATCACGGCGACGACCAGCCCCGTGGGCCACAAGCCGAGGAAGGCGAGCGGGTAAAAGATAAGCGAGTCGATGGCCTGCCCGACGACGGTCGAGCCGATAGTCCGCAGCCAGAGGAAGCGCCCCGCGGTCTTGAGCTTGAGTTTGGCGAGGACGTAGGAGTTGACGAAGTCGCCGGCCCAGAACGCCGTCAGCGACGCCAGCACAATGCGCGGCGTCTGCCCGTAGACGAGGACGTAGGCGGCCTGGTGCGGCCAGTCGGGCGCGGGCGGCAGCGCGATGACGGCCCAACTCATCAGCGAGGCGAAGGCGAGCGCCGCGAACCCGGCCCAGATGACGCGCCGCGTGCGGGCGTAGCCGTAAACTTCCGTCAGGATGTCGCCGAAGATGTAGCTGATGGGGAAGAAGAAGACGCCGGCCCCGACCGAGTAGCCCGCGATTTGGCAGACCTTCCCCACCCCGATGAGGTTCGAGCAGAGCAGGACGGCCACGAAGGCGACCATCACCAAGTCGTAATACTTATAAACGCGCCGCCGGGCGTCCGCCGCCACAACTGTTTGCAAAAGTCGGCCTCCGTTTGCCGGTGGATGAAGACCGCGGGCGCCCGTCGGGTGCGTCCGCGGTCGGTCGCGTGCTACTTCTTCGCCTCGTATATCTCGTGAACAATCCCGAACGGGTCGGTGAACGCGGCGTAGCGGCTGAACTCATTCTCGGCGGGTTGCTGATGTAGAAAGCTCACGCCTCTGGCACGCAGGTCGCGCAACGCCGCATCCACCGACGCCACCTCGAACACGAAGACCGCGCGCGCCACGCGGCTGTAATCCTCCACCACAGCGTTCCTCTCACATTTGAACGCGACGAAATCACAGCCGTCGTGCGCGAAGTCGAGCCTGCCCGCGTTCTCTGACTTCAACTGAAAGCCTAAGACGCCGCAATAAAAACGCTTCGCTTCGGCCAGGTCGGGAACGAATATCATCATCTTTCCGAGTCTCATCGCCTTGTCACTTTCCCGGCACCAGCCGCTTGCCCCGGAACGTGAGCGTTTCGCCGGGCCGCATCTCGTGGAAGGGAATCCTTAAGGTCTTGAGCGCGGCGGCGAACTCGTCGGCGTCGGCGGCGATGCCTGGGAAGGTGGCGAAGTGCTGTGGGACGGCGAGTCTGGCCCGGACGGATTGCGCCGCCCGCGCCGCCATCCGCGGCTCCATCCCGAAGTGGCCGCCGATGTTAATGAGGGCGAGGTCTATCTGATACTGCTCGCCGACGGTCTCCATGTCGCGGAAGTAGGCCGTGTCGCCGGAGTGGTAGATGACGGGGCCGCCCTCGATCATGATGACGAAGCCGGCGGGGTGGCCGCCGTAAGCCCGCTCCGCCTCGGCGGGGCCCGCCTTCGGGTTGAAGACGCTGCTCGCGTGGACGGCCGCAGTCATCGC
Organism: Pyrinomonadaceae bacterium; assembly: GCA_035941045.1. GTDB lineage: Bacteria > Acidobacteriota > Blastocatellia > Pyrinomonadales > Pyrinomonadaceae > QHXN01. Next base: position 4,290 of record DASZEK010000031.1, read on the forward strand.
GATGGTGACCTCGCCGCCCGCGAGCCGGACCTCGCCGCCGATGCCCATGACGGCGTCGGTGGCGGCCTGCTTCTCGGGGAAGCCGGCGAGCCTGACGAGGGCACGAACAAAACTATGATGAGTCCCGACGCTTTCATAATCATTCCCCGAGCCGTCTGCCAACTTTGCCGAGCCTAAAAAGGCCGACCTTCTCTAGTGCGGAAGGTCGGCCGGGAGGATATGTTTGCATATCGCCTGCCCTAGAGCTTGGCGGCGTCGAAGTTCTTGCGGTAGTCGTCGCCGTCTATCTGGACGGTGCGGCACATCTCGTAGAGGCGCGAGCGGAGGCGGACGCCGATGCGGTCTTCGAGCGTCTCGTCGGCCGGGTTGCGGCGGGCGTCCGAGTAGTTGGTGGTGAAGATGGTGAGCTTCTTGTCGTTGTAACGCTTGCCGATGACGTTCATCATCGTGTCGCGCACCCAGTCGGTCGGCTTCGAGGCGCCCAGTTCATCAAGGACCAAAACTTCCGCCTGGTAGATGGGCGCGAGCACGCCCAGCTCGGTCGTGTTCGAGACCGAGTTGTAGGAGTCCTGAATCTCTTTGAGGAGCGTGCCGAACTCGTAGAAGAGGCAGGGCACGCCCTTCTCGACGAGGCCGTGGAGGATGGCGACGGCGAGGTGCGTCTTGCCGACGCCGACCGGCCCCATCAGGAGCAGGCCGCGGTCCACGACCGGGTACTCGCGCACGAGGCGGAAGGAGTAGTTGAAGGCTTTGAGCTGCGAGCCGTTGTTGGGCGCGGGGTAGAAGTTCTGGAGCGTGCAGGCTTCCTTGCGCGGCGGCGCGGGCTCGCGGTAGCGGCGCGGGATGCGGGCCTGTTCGAGCAGCTTGCCGCGCGTGTCCTGCGTGCGGCACTCGCAGCGGCGGGCGCCCTTGCCGGCGACGACTTCGAGGCCGGTGCCGAAGCAGCGCGGGCAGGCCGCGGGCGCTTCCGCCTGCCGGCCGCGCGGCGCCTTCGGCTTCGGCTGTGGGGCCTCGGCCGCCGCCTCCACTTCGGGCACGGCAAAGAGGGGCGGAATCTTTTTTGCGTTGTCCGACGCCATCGAACTCAGAACTTTTGTATTTAACTCCCGCCGCGCGGGGTCAGCTTCATTAAGGGTTTGCGCGGGGGGCGCCGGCAACGCCGCGGTGTTGATCCGGCGTCGCCAAACGCCGCGGATTATAGCACCGGCATCATGTAATGCAAGACAATCGTTCAGTCTCGATGCGGGGCCGCGAAAGGGGGCGACATAAGCTGTCGGGACGCGAATGAAAAACTCTCATCGCGCGCCGCGATTTCGGTCAAGCGTTTGATGCGTCGTCCGCGAAGGCTTTTCCACAACAGGAAAAGCGTTCACCCTCAACAGCCGCCGCCGCCGCCGTGATAAACCTCCGTCCAACCGCCGCGCCGCTTCTTGTAGATGAAATAGTCGTTCGACTCGTAGTAGGTGCCTTCGGCGAAGACTTCGGCCGTGCCGTCGCCGTCCACGTCGAGCACGTCCACGAGGCGGCGGCTGGCGTACGACTCCTCATGCCCGCTGTTGGCCCAGACGAGGCCCGCCGCGAGCTTGCCCGCGCGCTGCTCGAAGATGATGAAGAGCGTGTGCTGCTGGCCGCTCCCGTCCGGCTCGACCTTGCCGGCCGTGAAGCTGCCGACGAGTTCGGCGGTCCCGTCGCGGTCGAGGTCGAGGGCCGTGAGGTTGTTGACTTCCATCTGCGAGACGAGCGCGGCGGGGACGCGGTTGCGCGCGTAGGCTTCGCGCGCGAGCGAGAGGGCCGAGGCGCGCTCGGCCTCGGTCGGCGCGCGGCGCGAGCCCTGCCCGCGCCCCAACGTCTGCGAGTTGGTGGCGAGCGCCTTCACCCCGCCGCCGACTCGCGCCTGCGTCTGCACGGTGGCCGAGGCGTTGAGCTGCACGCAGCCGGGCTCGTTGTACTTGACGACGGCGACGGAGCCGGCCTCGCCGCCGCCGAAGAGGAGACGATACTGGCGGCCCGTCTTGAAGTAATTCCTAATGAACGCCGTGGTGTCAGCCTCGACGCCCCTGCTCGACACCCCCGAGTCGTCGCTGGGAGGATGCGCGTAGGCTCCGCGCCTCAGTATCACCACCGGCTCCAGTATCGCGTCGTCGCCGTACTTCGACACCGCGAAGACGACCGTCTCGCCCTGCTGCGCCGCGGCCGTCGCGCATGGTATGACAAGGCAGACGAGGATGAGAGCGATGCGTCGGGTTATCAACTCGGGAGTTTCCTCTCTTTCGCTTTCGTGATTAAACGTCGAGCGCGCGGCCCGCGCGAAGTGATTCGAGGGCGCGGAAGGTGGCGCGCGTCGTGGCGGCGAGTTCTTCGAGCGGGATGGGCGCCGGGCCTCGGCCGGTGACGGCGGCGCAGACGGCGCGCGCCTGCTCGGCCTGCCCCTTGTCCTGCGCGCGCGGCCTCGTCTTCTCTTCCCTGCCGCCGACGTGCATGGTCGCCGAGCGGAAGTCTTCGAGGACGAACGCGCGCCCGCCGCCGAAAATCTCGACGCGCTCTTTCGGCAGCGACTTGTCGCCCTCGGCCACGTAGGCGACGACGCCGTTCGAGCCGTCGGCGAAGCCGAGCGTCAACATCAGCGAGTCCTCGTCCACCGCCTGCGCGCCGCCGCCGCGCACCGACTCGGCGTAGACGCGCGCGGGCGCCGAGCCAGCCCAGAACTGCATGAGGTCGACGAAGTGGCAGACCTCGCCAATCAACCGCCCGCCGCCCTCGCGCGGGTCCTGCGTCCAATGCTCGCGCGGCACGCGCCCCGCGTTCACGCGGTAGACGAACGAGAGCGGCCCGCGCCTCTCCGAGAAGAACTCTTTCGCCTTCCGCGCCAGCGGCGAGAAGCGGCGGTTGAAGCCGACCATCAACAGACCCCGCCCGCGCCCCGCGGCTTCGAGCACGCCTTCCAGCTCCTCCTCCGTCAACGCCAGAGGCTTCTCGACGAAGACGTGACGGCCCGTTTCGAGAGCGCGCCGCGCAAGCTCGGCGTGCGTGTCGTGGCGCGTCGCGACGACGACGAGGTTGACCTTCGCGTCATTAAAAATCTCTTCCGCGCCCTCCGCCACCCTCTCGAAGCCGAAGCGGCGGCCGGCGTTCAAGGCCGATACGCCCGACGCGCTCGCCACCGCGCGCAACTCCGCGCCCGCCGCCTTGAAGTGGGGCACGAGCACGCCCGTTGCGTACCCGCCCGCGCCTATCAGCCCGACGCGCGCGGTCGAAGCAGTCTCGACAGCCCGCCTCTCGTCAACCGCCCCCGCGCCCCGCCTTACCTCGCGCGCCGTGTCGTATTCGAGCAACACGCCGAGGTAAGGCTCGCCCGCCTCGCCCGTGATGAGCCCGTAAGCCCGCGCGCCTTCGTCAACGGGGAAGCGGTGCGTCGTCAAACTCTTCACGTCAACCGCGCCCGCGGCGACGAGGTCGAGGAAGGCTTCGAGGTTGCGCCCCTCGGTCCACCGCACGTAAGGCAGGGGGTAGTCGCGCCCGCGCTCCTCGTACTCCGGGTCGTAGCGGCCCGGCCCGTAAGACATCGAGACTTGCAGCGACAGCTCGCGCCTGAAATAAACGTCGCGCGGTACGTCCATCCCGACCTGGCCGACGACGACGACCCGGCCCCGAAGCCTTGAGACTTCGCCCGCCAGCTCGACCGGCTGGCTGCTCTCCGTCGCCGCCGTAATCAAGACCGCGTCGGCGCCGCGCCCCTTCGTCCACTCCGAAATCTTCCGCGCCGCCTCCGCGTCCGGCGCGCACCCGCCCTCGGCCCCGAGCCTGCCCGCCAGCTCGACTTTGCTCGCGTCCAAATCGACGCCGTAGACGCGGCAGCCGTTCGCGCGCAGGAGTTGCGAAGCCAACTGCCCGAGCAGGCCGAGCCCGATGACGACGATTGACTCGCCGAGCGTCGGCGCCGCGAGCCTGACGCCTTGCAGGGCGATGGCGCCGAGCGTCGAGTAGGCCGCCTCGTCGAAGCCGACCCGGTCGGGCACGCGCACGCAAAGGTTCCTCGGCACCGACAGCAGCTCCGCGTGCGAAGCGTAGCCGACGCCCGCGCACGCCACGCGGTCGCCCCTCCGGAAACCCTCGACCTCCTCGCCGACCTCCTCCACGACCCCCGCGGCGCTGTAGCCGAGCGCCACCGACTCTTCGAGCTTGGCGCGCACCGCGCCGACGGCGCTCGCCAGTCCCTCCTCCCGCGCGCGCCTGACGACCTTCCCGACCAGCTCGGGCTGTTCGAGCGCGCGGCCGATTAAGCCCTTCTTGTTCTGGCCGACGGCGGCGCGCTCCGTGCCCGCGCTGATGAGCGAGGCGCCCGTGCGCACCAGCAGGCGCCCGCGGCGCGCGGACGGCGCCGGCACCTCGGCCACTTCGACCAGCCCGGTCCTCCGGTTCTGGAGTATCTGCTTCATTCAGTCGAGGCGGTATAAGAACTCAAGGACGGCGACGGTCGCGGCCAGCGCCAGCAGGACGAGGACGACGATGTGCGGCCAGCTGAAGATGAAGCGGCGGCACGCGCGGCACCTGATGCCGCCCATCCGGAGCGGCCTCGCGCAGTAAGGGCATTTGCTCATTGTGACCCTTCGCTCGTACGATTTAGGCCGAACATGCCACGAGCCGAGGTGAGCAGGCAAGCCACGGCGGGGGCGGGGCGGCCCCCGCCGCGCGCGGCCCCCCGAGTATGCTATAGTCTTGGCCCGCGTCAAACCCAAACTTTGTAAAAGAGGCGCCCGGCGCCCCGAACGAACAAGCATGGGCATCATCTCAGGGCTGCTGAGCAAGCTCGGATTAGAACACCTCGCGGCGCCCCGCGAAGCCTTGAGCGTCTTCCTCTTAGACGACGACACGCTGCGCCACGAGTGGTTCGCGCGGCAGTTCAAGGGCGACCGCCTCGACGTTGCCGTTGACCCCCCGGGCGCCGTCGAGCTGCTCTCGGCCAACCGCTACGACCTCATCTTCTTAGACCACGACCTGCTCCCCGAGCACTACCACTCCGACGACTTAGACGACGAGCGCACCGGCTACGCCGTCGCCCGCTGGCTCTCCGAGCGGCCGGCCGCGCAGGCCGCCTCGACCGTCATCATCCACACGCGCAACGCCGACGGCGCGCTCCGCATGGTGCAACTGATGCGCGCGCAGGGCCGTCAGGCCGAACACGTCCCCTTCCATCAACTTGAGTCGCGCGTCAAGCACCTCCGCAAACACAGAGGCTAGGACATGAGAACAGACAGCCCCCTCAAGAGTCTCGCGCTCGCCGCCTGCCTCGCCCTCGCCGTGGGCGTCGCCCCGACGAACGCGCAGGGCGGCGGCGCGCAGAAGGGCGCCGGCAAGCCTTACGACGAACAGGTCAAGTCGCTGCTTGAGCGCGCCGACATCAAGCGCGCCTTCGAGCACGTCGAGCAAGAGCGCGACCGCATCAAGCGCGAGTGGGTCGCCATCACCGAAATCAACGCGCCGTCGGGCAAGGAGGCCGAGCGCGCCGCCTTCATCGAGCGGCTGCTGCGCTCGTACAAGTCCCTCGAAGTGCGCCGCGACTCGGCCGGCAACCTCGTCGCCGTGCGCAAGGGCGCGGGCGGCGGCCCCGCGGTCGTCCTCGACGCGCACATGGACACGGTCTTTCAGGAGGGCTTGAAGATTAAGGTCGAGGAGCGGGGCGGACGCCTCTACGCGCCCGGCATCGGCGACGACACGCGCAACGTCGAGGCGATGCTGGCCGCCTTGCGCGCGCTCGACGCGGCGGGCGTGAGGACGAAAGGCGACCTCGTCTTCCTCTTCACGGTCGAGGAGGAGACGACCTTCCGCGGCGTCGAGGAGTTCGTCAAAGAGAACAAGGGGCGCGTTGACCAGTACATCGCGCTCGACGGCGGCTACGAGGGCTTCACCTACGGCGGCATCGGCATCAACTGGTACAGGCACCACTTCGTCGGGCCGGGCGGCCACACGCGCTCGCGCACGCCGCCCTACTCGGCGACGCTGCCGATGGCCCGCGCCATCGCGCGCATCTACGAGCTGCCGCTGCCCTCGACGCCGCCGACGAATCTGAACATCGGCATGACGGGCGGCAGCGAGGTGGTCAACGCGAAGGCTTCCGACGCGTGGTTCACCGTTGACCTGCGCTCGACCAGTAACGAGGTCATCGCCGACTACGAGAAGAGAATCGCCCTCATCCTCGCCGAAGAGGCGGCGCGCGAGAAGATGACGGTCAGGACCGAGCAGCTTTCCTCGACCCCCGCGGCGCAGTTGCCCGGCCACCGCAACTCGCCGCTCGTCAAGACGGCCGAGGCCGTCCACTACGCGCTCGGCTTCCAGCCGCAAATCACCATCACGGGCTCAAACAACGGCAACGTCGCCCTGCTCGCAGGCATCCCCGCCATCTCAACCGGCGCCGCCGACTGCGGCGACTCGCACGCCCTCACCGAATACTGCGAGACGGACACCATCTACCGCGGCATCAAGAAAGTCATCCTCCTCGCCGCCGCGTCCGCGCAGGTCCAATGATTAATGGTTTGTCCGGCGCGGGTTGCGGCCGAGTTTGGAGACGGCCCACGCGCCGAGGACGACGGCGAGCTTGCCGAGGCTGAACGAACGACGGGCGCCGCCGGTCGTCGGCGCCGCGTGCGCCCCGCCTTCGACCCGCGTGACGCGGCGCGTCGCGGCGCTCGCGCGGGGGCGCGAGTCGGATGAAGAAGCGGGTGTGCCGGACTTCGTCTCGCCGCGCCGCTCGGACTTCGTCGGCGGCTGCTTCGGCCCGCCGGGCGTCTTCTCGCCCTTCTCCTTGGCTTCGGGGTCGCCCTGCTTCGCCATCTCGTGCTCGATCTCGGAATTCATCTCGCCGCCGATGAGGATGGCCGTCCCCGTGAAGTAGAACCAGAGCATGAGGATGATGACGGCGCCCAGCGACCCGTAGGTCGCGCTGTAGCTGTTGAAGTATGAGAGGTACGCCTTGAAGGCGAACGAGATGAGCAGCCAGAGCAAGACGCCGACGACGGCGCCCGGCGTCAGCCACTTCCAATGCTGGTCGCCCGTGTCCGGCGCGAAGTAGTAGATGAGCGCGAAGCCGAGCGTCACGGCCGCCAGCACTATCGGCCATTGCAAGACTTTCCACGCCAGCTCGAACACCTCGCCGAGCCCGAACGCGCCCGCCACCCACTCCGCCAGTTGGTGGCCGTAGAGCACAAGCACGAGCGACGTGAGGATGAGCAGCGCGAGGGCCAGCGTCAGCCCGATGGCGATGAGCCGCGTCTTCCACCACGGCCGCGACTCCTTCACGTCGTAGGCGACGTTCAGAGACTCGCTGATGGCGCCCATCCCGTTCGACGCCGCCCAGAGCGTCGCGAGGATGCCGAACGAGAGCTTGCCGCCGCCGCTGTTCTGCGTCACCTCCGTCACCGTCTCCTGCACGATCTTCGTCGCCTCGCCCGGCAGCACGGCGCTCAGGTACCTGAAGAGGTCGTTGCGCATGTCGCCGCTCTCGCCCGCGAAGTAGCCGATGAGCGACGTGAGGAACAGCAGCGCCGGGAAGAGCGCCAGCAGGAAGTAATAGGCCAGTTGCGCCGAGCGCCCCAGCACGTCGTCCTCCTGCGTCTCCGCCCACACCCGCTTGCCCAGCTCCTTCACGCTGAGCCCGCCCAGACCCAAATTCTTGAACACAGCACGGCCCCTCCTCCGGGCGGCGCCAGTGTGGCGGCGCGCGAAGGAGAAACGGTCACGATTTGTTAACGAGATTATTTGACGAGCGTGAAGGTGCGGCCCCAGCGGGAGTTCTTGAAGAAGTCTACGAGGAAGTTGCCGCTGGCGGGGAGGCTCTCGTCGTAGGACCAGTAGACGAACATGGCGCGGCCGATGATGGTCGAGCGGGGGACGTAGCCCCAGGCGCGGCTGTCGAGGCTGTTCTCGCGGTTGTCGCCGAGCACGAGGTAGTAGCCTTCGGGCACGTCGAAGACTTCGCCGTCGTCGCCCATGAAGCGGGCGCCGCGGCCGAGGCGCTGCGGGCTCCAGTAGACGAGGTAAGGGTTGTCGGCCGTGCGCGCGGGGGCGTGGTCGCCGATGAGGGCTTCGCCGGCCTCGTCCTTGAGCGGGGCGCCCCTCTCGTCGCCGGAGGTGTCGTCGTCGTCTTTGTCGGGCGGGTTGACGGCCGCCACCTTCTGCTCGGGCAGCGGTTGGCCGTTGACGTACACGTCCGTGCCCCGCACCTCGACGCGCTCGCCCGGCAGGCCGATGACGCGCTTCACGTAGTTCGTCTTGTAGGGGATGTTGTTCGGCAGCGTGTCGTCAACCTCGGGGTTGTCGCGGAAGCGTTCCTCGGCCATGTACCGGCCGGGGTACTTGAAGACGATGATGTCGCCGCGCCGTATCTCGCGCTGCGGCAGGAACGGAAGCGACGGCCCCGGCGCGAAGATGAACTTGTTGACGAGCAGGTGGTCGCCGATGAGGATGGTGTTCTGCATCGAGCCGGTCGGGACCTTGACGGCCTGCACGACGAAGGTCATGCCGAAGAGCGCCATCACGGCCGTCACCACCAGCGACTCGAAATACTCGCGCAGCACGCCCCGCCCCGGCCCGTGCGTCTCGCGCCCCGTCTCGCCCCGCGCCGCGCCGGCTTCCCTGCCGGCGACGCGGGCCGGCCTCGGCGCCTCATCTTCTTCGGCCGGCGGCTCGGCCAGCCCCGCGCCCCTCTGCTCTCTGCTCATATGCGACCCATCGTAGTGAACGGCGGCGAGCGCGGTCAAGGAGAGGGTCTATTGACTACCGTCTGCGGGCATCGTTTCGAGCGCGCGGCGGGCGGCGTCCATCTCGGCGGCCTTGATGGTGGGGCCCTGGCCGCGGACGCGCTCGGAGTCCCAGATGACTTCGACGTGGAAGGTGCGCGAGTGGGGCGGGCCTTCGGTCTCGATAACGTCGTAGTGCGGCGTGACGTGGCGCTCGGCCTGGAGGCGCTCTTGGAGGAGCGTCTTGAAGTCGGCGGCGGCGGCCGACTCAGGGCTCGCTTCGGAGAGGTCGCGCGCGAGGGCGCGCTCGACGAAGTTGACGGCCTCCGAGAAGCCGCCGTCGAGGAAGACGGCCGCGAGCACGGCCTCGAAGGCGTCGGCGAGCAGGGCGCGCTTGCGTCGGCCGCCCGTCTTCTCCTCGCCGCGGCCGACGCGCAGGAAGTCGCCGACCTGTAGCTCGCGCGCGGCGCGCGCCAGCGTGTGCGTGCTCACCAGCCGGTGCTTCATGCGCGAGAGCTCGCCCTCGGTGACGTGCGGGTGCGTGCGGAAGAGCGAGTCGGCGACGACGAGGCCGAGGACCGAGTCGCCGACGAACTCCAGAGCCTCGTTGTGGAGGTGGCGGGCCTTCTCCTCCTCGCCCGCGCGGACGCTCTCGTGCGCCCACGAGCGGTGCGTGAGGGCTCGTTCGAGGAGTTGACGGTCTTTGAAGGAGTAGCCGAGTTTCGCTTCGAGGGCCGACAGGTCTGCCGCCGGCTCCGGTTCGGGGTTGCCGTTCTTCGCCATGCGGCGGATTGTAGCAAAAAAAGTCGGGCGCGCCGCTCCCGCTTACCTTAAGCGGAGGGCGCGCCCGACTCGGGCTCGTCTACTTGCGACCGATGTCCTGCCCGGTTGACGTTACGGCTTGGTGCCGGAGGCGGCCGTGGCCGGGGTGGCGGCCGGCTTAGGCGTCGTGGTGGTGGTCGCGGCGGCGCCGGTCGTGCTGGCCGGGGCGGCCGACGGCACGGGCTGGCCGGGCAGCGGCAGCGGCGTCGAGAGCACCTTGGCGATCAGCTCGTTCAGGCCCGCCTCGTTGCCTTCGTGGCGCTGCTTGTACACGTCCGCCAACTGCTTCATCAGGTTCTCGCGCCAAACCTTGAGCTGCGGCTTGTCGGCCGAGAGGGCGACGGCGCGGGCCCAGGCGTCGATGATGCGGTCGGTGGCCGTGTTCGTCTTCGCCAGCAGGGCCTCGTAGGCGGGCTTCATCTCCTCGGTGATGTCCTTGCCCTCGTAGGTGGACTTGTACTCGGCGATGAGCCGCTTGTACTCGCCGTCGAGGTAGGCGTTGGCGAGGTAGAAGTAGGTCGTCGGGTCTGACTTGAACGGGGTGTTCGACTGGGCGGCCTTGATGAAGAGCTGCGCGGCCTCGTCGGGCGACGTGGTGCGCACGAGCAGGCCGTGCGTGTAGTAGAGCTGGCCGAGCGCGGTCTCGCGGTTCGGGAACGGCGCCCAGTTCTCGGCCATCGTCTTGCCGTCGGCGGCGAGCCGCTGCGGGGCCTTGCCCGCCGTCTCGATGAGCTGCGTCGCACGTTTCACGTACTGGACGGCCTCGCGCGAGACGGCCTCGTTGGCGGTCTTCGGGTCGGCGGCGTTCGTCAGCGCGGCGATTGAAAGGTCGAGCAGCACGGCCAGGTTGTCCTGGTCGGAGCTGAGGAGCTGGCGGCCGATCTCGAAGCCCTTGGCGTAATCGGGCTTGGCGCCCGCCGCCGGGAAGAGGGCCGTCTTGAAGTTGAAGTCAACGGTGGCCCGCTCGTACTTCGTCACCCAGTTCTGGATGTAGTCGTAAATCTTCTTGTCGGCGTCGTCGGTCGTGGCGGCGTACTTGCTCAGGTAGTCCTTGCCGATGTCGTAAGCCTGCTTCTGCTGAGCGGGCCCGCCCTTCTTCAGCTCAAGGAACTTCTGGTACGCGTCGGCCTTGGCCTGCGTGTTGTCCTGGGTCGCGGCGGTGCCGCCGGCAGCCGTGTCCTGCGCGAGCGCCGGGAGGGCGAAGACGCCGAAAGCCGCGGCGAGAATCAGGAGTCTTAAAACGTTCTTCATCGGTCGCAAATCCTCCGTGCGCGTGGTCGCTTGGTATTCGAAGGGGACGAAAATCGTTCGGCGCCCGCCTTCATTTGGCGTTGCGTGCAAATCAGATGCCGACGCCTCGCGGCTAGTTGCCGCTTGCGGGGGGACGCCCCGAGAGGGCTCCATTCGAGGGAGAAAAACGGATTCGGGTCGGTCAGGCTTGGAGCGAATTTCGCGCCGTGATACTGCATCAATCCCGCAAATAGTGTCAAGCCTGACGGCGCCTTCTCCGAGGGGTTTTACAATAGAGTCGCGGCCGGGGCTTTTGTGCCAAAAAAATAACCGGCCCGCAATGTGGGAGGCCGAAGCTGATGGCTCGGGCCTCCCACACTAGCGGGCCGGGTGTTCAAGAAAGAGTCGCCTCGCGGACTACGGCCGGTCGCCGACGCGGCGCGGGCGGCCGGCGGGCGGCACGCTCTGCTGCTGCGGCGCGGGCGTCGGCGTGACGGTCGGGCGCGGCAGCGACTTGACCGTCCTCTGGAGCGAGGGCTGGCCGGCGCCGGTCTGCTGCTGCTGCTGCTGAGAGTCGCCCGCGGCGGCGTCCGTGCCCGCCTCGCTGACGACGAAGGCGTCCTGCTCGGCCTCTTCCTCGGCCTTGCCCTCGTCGGAGAGCAGTTCGGCCTTGCGCGGGTCAATCTTCGGCCGCGGCGCGAGCATGTCGTTGGCTAAGCCGGCGGGGACGGAGCCGGGCGTCGGGCCGAAGCGGTGGCGGAGACGTTGGTAGACGCGGCCGGCGACCTCCGAGGCATAGGAGCCGCGCGCGCCCGAGCCGGCGAGGATGACGGCGACGGCGAGCTGCGGGTCGTGGACGGGGGCGTAGGAGGTGAAGAGGCCGACCCAGGTGGGCTGCGGCCCGCGGTCGATGCAGGAGCCGGTCTTGCCGGCGATGGTCTGCGCCGGGTCGTAGGCGCGCTTGGCGGTGCCGTAGTTGACGGCGCCGATCATGCCGGGAACGATGCGGCGGACCGTCTCCTGCGGGATGTCGAGCTCGCGCTTGACCTCGCGCCGGAAGCGGACGTTCTCCTCGGGCGTGCGCGGCAGGTGCGGGACGAGCAGGTGGCCGCCGTTGGCGAGCGCCGAAGTCATGTTGGCGAGCTGGAGGGCCGTCACCTCGATGTCGTCGCCGTGCGAGGACATGCGGTTGAGGGCGAAGCCCTGCTTGAAGACGGGCAGGCGGCCGGGATTCTCGAACGGGTGGTTGATGCCGGTCGGCTGGCCGAGGCCGAGCTTGCGGGCGTAGTCCATCATCTTGTCGAAGCCGACCTGGCCGCCGACCCTCTGGAAGTACGGGTTGTTGGAGAAGGCGAGCGAGTCGGTCAGGTCGAGGCTGAAGCTGGAGGTGCCGATGTTGACGGTCTGGACCGGGTCGATGACGCTCTCGGAGAGGCCGGCGATGGCGGTGACGATCTTCGTCGTCGAGCACGGCTTGAAGCCGCGGCGGATGCCCCAGCCCTGATTGACGACCGTGAAGACCTGCCCTGTCTTCGGGCTCATGACGACGACCGTGCCGGCCTTGTCGCCCAGCGCCTCGACGGCGGCGCGGCGGACCTCAAGGTCTTCGCCCGTCGTCTCGTCCTTCAGAATGTTGGCGTGGGCTTCGTCCTTGAGGGCCTGGTCGGCGGCGCGCTGGCGGGCGATGGCGATGGCGCGGGCGATGGCGATTTGGCGGGCGCGCTCGGCGGCCTCGCGGCGGCGGCGCTCGGCCTCGCGGCGGGCTTCGGCGATGCGCTCGCGCTTCGACATCTTGCGCGGGTCTTTGGCGCGGGCGTTCTTCTCGGCCCGCTCCTCGGCGCGGCGCTCTTTGCGCGAGCGGCGGTCGGCGCGCTCGTTCTTCGCCCCGCGGCGGTCATTCTTCTCGGCGCGCGAGCCGCGGCGGTTGTCGGCCGCGCGTTCGCGCTTTGAGGCGCGCGTCTCCTTCTTTGAACTCTTCTGCGCGGCGGCGCGCTTGTCGCGGGCGGAAGGCTTAGCGGCGGCAGCCTTGGCGGCCGGCTTCTTTTTGGCGGCGGCGGCGGCCGCGGGCGTCGCGGCGAAGAGGAAGAAGGCGGAGACGGCGAGCGCGAGCAGGCGGGGGGACGGAAACTTCAGGGTCATCGGGTCTATCCTCGCTTACAGAAAAGCCTGACGGGCGGCCCCCGCAACTGACGGAGGGGGCGGGGCCGACCGCGAATCCTTATGATGCCTTGAGCGATGTTTTGTTTGCGAGGCGTGCGGCCCGCGTTCGGCCGCCGCGGCGCCCCGCGGGTGAGTAGTGCCGGAAGTCTTGTAAAGCCACGTCAAAGCCCTTCAACGTAAAGCTCCTTGAAGTCACCTTCAAAACTTCTGCCTTCGTCGGTTGTGACTGGAGAGACTGCTGTCTTGCGGTCCCCGGGAGGGTTTGCGCTGGGGACCATCGCGACTATAACATCAGGGCCGGTTGAAGGCAAAACAAAAAAAGTAGCCACTAGTCTGTAGACAGTAGCCAGCAGGCTCCGCCGCGTCTCATATCACGACGTTTCGCGCCCCGGCCGCGCGCCGGGCGATGGTTTTTCTACCGACTACTGACTACCGGCTACTGTTCTTATGCTCCTGCCCCGACTCTTCTACAGCTTCCGGACGCGACTGCTGCTGGTGATGGCGTCGCTGCTGGTCGCCACGCTCCTCGTGCAGCTCTACCTCAACCAGTTGGAGCAGCGGCAGCACGCCCGCCTCATCGCCGAGCAGGAGCAGGCTTTGACCGCCAGCATCGCCCTCGCCAACGAGAGCTTTTCGGCCGGCAAGTACCTCTATGAGCTGGACGAGCGGCGCGAGTTCTCGCTCCTCAAGGAGCGCGCCGGCCGCGTCATCAACATCCTGCAAGTTCGCGAGGACGGCCGCGTGGACGACAGCCTCGACCGCGAGTACAGGCCCGAGACCATCAGCGAGGGCGTCTACCACTACTACCACATCAGGGACGTTGACCTCCCCGAACTCGTGGACGCGGGCGAGGCTTCGGAGGGCTTCAAGCGGCTGCGCCCCAACCTCCGGACCACGACGCAGCCCGTCGCCGGCCTGCCGCGCACCTTCGCCATCCCGCTCTGGGGCGAGCGCGGCATCAACTACATCGTCGTCGTGCTCGGGTCGGGGCCGGAGACGGACGGCTCCTTCCGGGCCGCGGCCACCCCCCTGCTCCCGACGCTCGCCGTCCTGCTCATCGCCACGGCCGGCGCCGCCTTCCTCGTCTGGCGCTTCACGCGCCCCTTGAGCGACCTCTCCGTCGCCACGCAGCGCGTCGCGGCCGGCGACTTCTCCTTCCAGCTCCCCTCGGCCGAGCGGCGCGACGAAATCGGGCGCCTCACCGAGACGTTCAACGAGATGGTGGCGCGCCTCGGCCGGATGCGCGAGCTTGAGGCGCAGGTCAAGCAGGCCGAGCAGTCGGCCGTCATCGGCCGCCTCGCCTCGGCCATCGCCCACGAGATACGCAACCCCCTCAACTACATCAACCTCACGCTCGACCACCTGCGCACGAGCCTCGCGCCCTCCGACCCGCAGAAGCGCGAGACGGTCGGGCGCCTCACCACGCAGCTCAAGGCCGAGGTCGCCCGCATCAACACGCGCATCACCGAGTTCCTGAAGTACACGCGCCCGGCGAGCCTCGACCTGCGCCCGCTAGACTTGAAGGAGACGCTGAAGGACGCGCTCTCGATGGTCGAGGTGCAGGCCGGCGAGAGCGGCGTCGACTTAACTTTTGAAGAGGACGGGCGGGTGCCGCCGGTGGCCGGCGACCGCGAGTCTTTACGTTCCGTCTTCACAAACCTTATCATTAACGGCATGCATTCGATGGAGGGCATGGGGGGCGGGCGCCTGACCGTCAGGCTCGGGGCGTCGGACGGCCGGGCGCGCGTCAGCGTCTCGGACACCGGCCGCGGCATCGAGCCCGAGCACCTCCCCAAAATCTTCGAGCCCTACTTCTCGACGAAGGAGACGGGCACGGGGCTCGGCCTCGCCATCGTCAAGAAGGCCGTCGACGAGCACCGCGGCTCCATCTCCGTCGAGAGCCGCCCCGGCGCCGGCACGACTTTCACGATAGAACTACCGACCGCCCCTGAGGATGAGAATGGGACGCAAAAGCATTCTGGTCGTTGACGACGAGAAGTCGCAGCGGGAAATTCTGGAGATGATTCTGTCGGGCGAGGGCTACGACGTGACGACCGCCTCGTCGGGCGAGGCGGCGCTGCGCATCGCGCGCGAGCGGCGCTTCGACCTCGCGCTCACCGACCTCAAGATGACGGGCATGGACGGCATCGAGCTGCTGTCGAAGCTCCTCGCCTACGACTCCTCCATCATCGTCATCCTCCTGACCGCGCACGGCTCGATTGACTCGGCCAAGGAAGCACTCCGGCGCGGCGCCTTCGACTACCTCGAAAAGCCTTTCGAGCGCGAGGCATTGCTCGAAGCCATCCGCCGGGCCCTCCTGCGCCTCGACGCGCTCGACCAGGAGATCATCTCGTCCTCGCCCGAGATGGAGTCGGTCAAGAAGATGATCCTCAAGGTCGCGCGCTCGACCTCGACCGTGCTCATCCGCGGCGAGTCGGGGACGGGCAAGGAGCTTATCGCGCGCGCCATCCACAGCCAGTCGCCGCGCTCCGCCGAGATGTTCCAAGCCGTCAACTGCGCCGCCATCAACGAGAACCTGCTCGAATCCGAACTCTTCGGCCACGAGCGCGGCGCCTTCACCGGAGCCCACGCCGAGAAGAAGGGCTTGTTTGAAGTCGCCGACCGCGGCACGCTCTTCCTCGACGAGATAGGCGAGCTGGACGTGACGATGCAGGCGAAGCTGTTAAGGGCCTTGCAGGAGCGCGAGATTCGCCGCGTCGGCGGCACGCGCGGCATCAAGATTGACGTGCGCGTCGTCGCCGCCACCAACCGCGACCTGCGCGCGATGGTGCAGGACGGCCGCTTCCGCGACGACCTCTACTACCGCATCAACGTCCTCTCCATCGACGTGCCCCCCTTGCGCGAGCGCCGCGACGACATCCCCATCCTGATGGACTTCTTCCTTCGCAAGCACACGCGCAACACCTCGCGCCTCATCCGCGGACTGACGCCCGATGCGCGCAAGGTGATGCTCGAATACGCCTGGCCCGGCAACGTCCGCCAGCTCGAATCGGCCATCGAGCGCGCCATCCTTCTGGCCGAGGCCGACTACATCACGGTCGAAGACCTGCCCTTGGAAGTCCGGCAGGAGTCGCGCCCCGCGGCCGAGGGCGCCGGCTTCAAGCTCCCGGCCGAGGGCGTCAACTTCGAGGACGTGGAGCGCAACCTCATCCTCCAAGCGATGGAGCGCACCGACTACAACATCACCAAGGCCGCCAAGCTCCTCGGCCTTACCTTCCGCACCCTCCAATACCGCCTCGAAAAGTTCGGCATCAAACGCCCCGAACGCCACGGCGCCCGCGAGGAGGAGGAGGAAGAGGAGCAGTAGTCAGCATCTTTCAGACGGACATAAACCAATGCGAAGAAGCCTTCTCGTCATGACTCTTCTCTGCCTCTCGCTCTCGGCCGCGTCCTGCACGGCGGGCCGGGAGGGTGAGGTGCAGGCGCCGACGGCGGCGACGCCCGCGTCAGACAACGTCGCCAGGGCGACTCCCGCCGCGAGTCCGGCGGCGCAGCAGCAGCAGCCCGTCTCGGCCGCGGCCGACGAGGCGCGCCTGAAGTCGGGCGGCGCGGGCGAGGCCGTCGTCAGGCTCGACATCACGGACGGCTTCCACGTCAACGCGAACCCGGCCTCCGACAAGTTCTACATCCCGACCGAGCTGACGGTCGCAGCGCAGGAGGGCGTCGCGCCGGGCAAGCCCGCCTACCCGAAGGCCGTGACGAAGCAGTTCAAGTTCGCCGACAAGCCGCTCGCCGTCTACGAAGGCCGCGCCGAGATTCGTCTCCCGCTGCGCGCCGAAGCCTCGGCCGCGAAGGGGCCGCACACGCTCCGCGCGCGGCTGCGCGTCCAGCCCTGCAACGACGAGGCGTGCCTGCCGCCGCGCAACCTCGATGTCAGCATCCCGGTCGTCGTCGAATGAGATGAAACGCGCCTGGGTAATCGTCTCGGTCGTGCTGCTCGTCGTCGCCGCGCTGCTGCTCTGGCGCGGCTACCCCGAGGCGACCTTCGTCGTCGCCACGCTCGGCGTCCTCGCGTGGTTCCTCAACGTACGCGCTAACCTGCCGCGCCGCGAAGAAGATTAATTTTCGGCCTGCCGCGTGAGGAGTTCTTCGAAGGAGAGCTGCGCGTCGTCGTGCCCGTCTTTGTCGGCGGAGCGCGCCGGGGGTTTAGGCTTCGCCGTCCCGTCGAGGGCGCGGGAGACGGCCTTGAGGTTGAAGCGGACGAGGCGCGGCGTGAGGCGGATTGAGGGGATGCGCCCCTCGCGCGCGAGGCGGCGGACGGTGGACTCGCTCACCTGCAAGACGGCGGCGAGCTGGCGCGCGGTCAGGAACTCTTCGCGCGTCTCATCCTTGGGCGGGTGCGCGTCCTTCAAACGGGAAGCCCCCGGCCCGCGCGCTACCTGGCGGCGGGCTTGAGCGACAGCGCGACGCGGTAGATTTGCGCGCCGTCAACGTGTACGTCCTGCGTGACGGCCTCGGCGCCGTCGGCCTTGACGGTCACGCGGTAGTGGGCCGCCTCGGGCGAGAGTCGGAAGGCGAAAGAGCCCGTCGAGTTCGTCACGCGCGAGTCGAGCCTCTTGACCGAGCCGTCGGCCAAGACCCTCGCCACCTCGACGCGCGCCCCCGGCACGCTCAGGCCCGCCGCCGTGAAGACCGACCCGCGCAGGTGCGCAATCGCGCCCTCGTCAACCCCGAGGTACAGGTTGTCGCCCTTGTACGTGTTGGTCTTGCCGGCGCGCACCTCCACGTCGTTGAGCCGGCCGACCTGCAAGCCCGGCTTGCGGAAGACGAGGCGGTAGGTGCCCGGCTCAAGGTCGTGGACCTCGAACTCGCCCTTCGCGTCGGTCCTCGTCCGCGCCACCTCCTCCTCGCCCCTCTGCACCGTGACCTCGACGCCGGAAGGGCTCGCGCCCGGCGCCACCTTCAGGCGGCCTCGCACGCCGCCCGTCGTCGGCGGGGCGTCCTTCTTATTCTTCTGGGCGGCGCCCGTGGCGGCCGAAAGCAGGAGCGACGCGCAAACGGCCGCGGCGAGCAGGACGGAGTGTTTCGTTCGGAGCATTTCGGTCTTCACCTACGGGCCGGATTATATCACGCCGCGGGAGCGCCCCGCGGCCCGGTCGGTTGATGCGGGGAGGCCGGGCGCCTGTTGCCCGCGGCCGGGTCTGGCGCTCGCGGCGCCGGGCATTTATAATCCCCACGCCTCCCCGGCCCGTCAGGCACGAAGGCGCCCGAAGTATGGCTTTAAATTACGTCTCCGAAGCGCGCGGCGCCGCCCGCGCTCTGCCCTTCCTGCTCGCCCTCCTGCTGCTCTCGCAGGCCGCGCCGCCGCGCGTCCGCGCGCAGCAGGGGCAGAAGCCGGAGCCGCCGCCCGAGGTCGTGGACGAAGACGAAGTGCTCCGCATAGACACGGACCTCGTGCTCGTCGAGGTGACGGTGACGGACGCCGAAGGCAAGCCCGTGCGCGGCCTGCGCCCCGAAGACTTCAAGCTCTACGACGACGGCGAGCGGCGCGAGGTCGCCTTCGTCAACGTCGAACGCAGGGCCGGGGCCGAGCGGCCGGTGGCGGTCGTCTTCGCGGTTGACGTGTCGGGCAGCATGACGGCCGAGGAGATGGCGAAGCTGCGCGGCGCGATGCGCGCCTTCTCCGAAAAACTCTCGAACCGCCCCGCCTCCTTCGCCCTCATGAGCTTCGGCATGAGCGCGAAGATACTTCAGGGCTTCACCAGCGACCCGCGCAAGCTCGACCGCGGCCTCGACAAGCTCGGGCGCGAGGACTCGGGGCTCTCCACGCACACCTACGACGCCATCGACGACGCCGTCCGCCTCATCGTCCGCAACGCCCCGCGCACGCGCGAGCGCCGGCTGATGAAGCGCGCCGTCGTCGTCGTCACCGACGGCTTCCCCGTCGGCGACACCGTCCACCCCTCGACCGTCATCGAGCGCGCCAACGACGCCGAGGTCAGCGTCTACACGGTGACGCTGCCGTCCTACTCGCGCGTGCTGGCCTCGGCCTCGCAGCGCCTGCCGCTGCCGACGCCTTTGGACGTGAGCGGCCTCGTCGAGAAGACCGGCGGCACGAACGTCTACGCGGGCGGGCTCGACTACGAGCCGCTCTTCAAGGCGCTCGCCGAGGAAGTCACCTCGACCTACGTCCTGGCCTTCTACCCGCCCGAAGAAAAAAGGCGCGACGGCCGCTCCCACACCATCCGCGTGGAAGCGCCGCGCGACCTCGTCGTCCGCCAGAACCGCACCACCTATAAAGGCAATGACAAGTAAATAAGGAGTCGGGAGTCGGGAGTCAGAAGCAAGAACTCGTCTTTGACTCAAGACTCCCGACTCCCGACTTACTTTAGTAGTCCTCGTCCTCGTCCTCTTCGTCGTCGTCTGCGTCGTCCTCGACGATGTCCAGTTCGACCGGGTCGAGCCCGACGACTTCCAGACCGGTCCCGCACTCCTCGCACGTCACGGTGTCACCCTTGTCCGCGTCTGTGTCAACGTGGACATCGGCCTCGCAATCCGGGCATGTTCCTATGGGCACGGCTTCTCTCCTCCGGGTTTACTGTCGGGCGGGCGCGCGCCTTCGCCGTCGGTACGCTACCGCTCGTCTCGCTATAGTATGAACGCCGACAATCTAACTGCCCCCGCCTGATTTTGCAATAACAGTTTTCGCGCCCTTCAACCCGCCTCACCGGGCCGGGCCGCCCGCGCCCCCGAGCCGGGCGCGAGCCGCGGCGGCCTCCGGCGCGCGCGGGTGGCGGCGGAGGATTTCGCGCCACGCCGCGCCGTCGTAGCGGAAACGCCTGTCGGCGGCGTCGAAGACGAAGCGGGCGCCGAGGCGGTTGAAGCGGTCGAGGCCGTTGAAGTTGAGAAAGTAGCTGGCGGGAGTCGCGCCGCCGGCCTCCATCTCGCGGGCGTCGAGGCGGCGCGCGGCCTCTCGGGTGAGGCGGGCGGCGGCCTCCTCGGCCGCGTCGCCGAAGAGGAGGAGCGCGGCGGGCCGGAGCGGCGAGCGCGGGAAGGTGTCGAGGAAGATGCGAGCGCGAGCGAGCAGGTCGAAGTCGCGCGAGGCGCGCACGAGGCGCAGCAGCCGCTCGTCGTCGCCCGCGCGCGAAGGCTGGACGACCGCTTCGGCCTGAAGCCAGCCGCCGGTGCGCCGCGTCAGCTCGACGCGGTAGAAGCGGACCCCGTCGTTCGGCGAAACTTTCACGCCCGAGACTGCGACCAGCCGCCCGCGGCCGAGCCTCTGCACGAGCGCCGCCGAGAGGTCGGGCGCCTCGCGCAGCGCCGCCAAACGCTCGTCAACGACGACGGCGAGCCTGCCTCCCGCGGGCGGTTTTCTCTTCTTCTGCGCCGAAGCGGGGGCGGCAAAGAGGAGGAGGATGACGAGCAGCGTGTTTGAAATTCCGAGAAGGGTTCGGGCGGCGGGCAGAGGCATGGCTTCATACTCCTTAGGCTGAGGCTGGTTGGAGTTCGGAGCCGGAACTATTCGTCTGTCGCGGGTGGGTCGCCCCTAACGAGGGGCGCGGCGGCGCGGGTTCGCGGCCAGCAGGGCTTCGAGCTTCTTGCGGGCGGGCGGGGTTTCCGTCGCCGCCTTCGGGCGGGCGGCGTGGTGCAGGTGGGTGATGGCGACGGCGAGGGCGTCCGAGGCGTCGAAGGGCGAGGGCCGCTCGCGCAGCGCGAGCAGGACTCGCACCATCTCCTGCACCTGATGCTTTTCGGCCGCGCCGTAGCCGACGACCGTCTGCTTGATGAGCCGCGGCGCGTACTCGGCTATCTCGACCCCGGCGCGCTCGGCCGCCAGCAGCACGACGCCGCGCACGTGGCCGAGTTGGAGGGCCGTCTTCGGGTTGACGGCGAAGAACGACTCCTCGACGGCGCACACGTCCGGGCGGAAGCGTTCGACCAACTCCTCGACGCCCTGACTTATCTTCAACAGCCGCGCCGGGAAGCGCCAGCGCGCGCTCGCCTTCACCGTCCCGAACTCCACGAGCCGGTAGCGGCGCGCGTCGCCCTCGACCACGCCCCAGCCCGTCGTCTCGCTGCCGGGGTCGATGCCTAGTACGCGCACGCTTGACACGGGCGGAGGCAGGTTTTCGCGCAGACCTTGCGGGAAGAGTCTGTCGGCCTCGGCCAAAAAGTTTTCACGCTCACGGGGCGGGATTATGCCCCGGCGGCGGCAATACTTCAACGATGAAATAGGGCGTGGTCGTCTCGGTAAACTTCACCGCCTTGCTCCACTTGAAGCCGTCCGCCTCCACGCTGAGCCGCCAGTCGGCGTCGAGGGCGTCTACGTACTTGCTGTCAAAGTGGAAGTAGCCGTGCCCGTCAACCTCCGCGTCGAGCAGTTCGGTATTCTCGCCGTCCGGCGTCCAGTAGTACGTGGACTTGACGAGCCTCACGCGCGTGCTGCCGAGCGGCCCGCCGCACACGAGGCGGCCCCACACGCGGCGCGCCAACCCGCCCTTCTCCTTCTGGTACTTCTCCGCGAGGACCGTGTACATCCCGTGCTCCGAAAACAAATACTGGTTGTTGCCCACGTAACTTTCGAGCATGAAGTACACGGAGCAGGCCGTCACGAGCAGGGCGCCTGGCGTCCAGAACTCCCAGCCCCCTAGAATCGGCGTGCCCACGGCCCAACACGCCTGCAACATGCGCCCCCAGTATTCGGCCGTGAGGAGGGAACCATACTGAGACGGCGGCAGCAGCCCGAAGTACGAGAGGAACCAGTAGAGGTTGAAGACGCAGTAGGCCGCGAGGTAGAAGCTGAGCGCCTTGTAGAAGAGCGCGTAGTTGCCGATGAGCTCGACGAGTTCGTACTCGTCTTTACTGAGGCAGACCGTCAGGCGCTCAAAGTCCCAATTGTTCTGCATCCACCTGGCCCGGCGTTCGGACCTGCCAATCTTAGGCAGGCGGCGCAGGAGGATGTCGGCGAAGTGCCGGGCGGGGGCCGTTATCAGGTAGCTGAGGACGATGCTGCCGAAGACGACCGTCGTCAGGTCCACGTTCTTCTTATACGTCGCCTCGAAGAAAGGGGTGAATAGGCAGACGGCGATGAGCGTCGGCAGGATTTGTTGTAACAGCTCGCGGAACGTGAACGACGAAGTCGCCAGCGATACGGCCATCGCTCCCCCCTACGCCTCTCCCCGTTAGTAGTCGGCCAAGAGGCTCCGGAAGACGGCCGACTTCGACTTGAGATGGTCCACCCGGCGCACCACGGAGGTCATGAGGCACGTATAGGACGGGACGCAAACCCTGTCCGCGAGGCTGAGGCTCTCGACCCAACCGCGCTTGACGTGCCGGGCGGTGACGAGCCTCGTGCCGTCCTCCCTCGCCTTCTCGACGGCGGCCGCCAGGAGCGCCCTCCCGGCCAGGGCACACTCGTGCTCGTTCCTCAGGGTTCCCTTCACCAACGCCAGCCTCACGTCGTTCTTAATCTTATCCATCGCGCTCGGGAAGACCTCGAACTTGACCCCCTCGCGGCCCTCGAAGCTCACGTACACCTGTTCAAGTTTTCTCGTCGGCATGGCAACCTCCTTTACTCCCGCGCGGCCGTGATGACGGTGGGGCAGCCCCGGCGGTGTGGCTGCCGCGGTTGGCTCGCGCTGAGCGCCACCCCGTTCGTGGCGGCGGTGGAAAGGGTTTTAGGACCGCGGACACTCCCGGAATGGGTGAGAAAGTGCCCGCCCCGCCAAGTTCGGACCGCTGCGGCGCATGACAATATATCAACGGCGCCGGCCTGACAAGGCCGAGCCGTATGGCGGGTGGGATTCGGGTGACGGGGCGGCCGGTGTTAGGCGCCGGCCATGTCCGCCTCGGCGATGTCGAAGTTGGCGGAGACCTTCTGCACGTCGTCGTGGTCTTCGAGCGTCTCCATGAGCTTGACCATCTGCTTGGCCTCGGCGCCTTCGAGCTTCTTGTACTCCTTCGGGATCATCTCGACCTCGGCGACTTCCGGGTCGATGCCGGCGCCCTTGACGGCCGTCAGCACCGCGTCGAAGTCCTCGGGCGAGGTGATGACCTCGAAGTTATCCTCGTCGTCGCGCAGGTCTTCGGCCCCGGCGTCGGTGACGATTTCGAACAGCTCGTCCTCGGGCTTGGCCGTCTTGGGGACGACGATGTAGCCCTTCTTCTCGAACATCCAGTTGACGGCGCCGGCCGTGCCGAGGTTGCCGCCGTTCTTCGAAAAGATGTGGCGAATCTCGGCCACGGTGCGGTTGCGGTTGTCGGTCATGGCGTCCACCATGACGGCGACGCCGCCGGGGCCGTAGCCCTCGTAAGTTATCTCCTCGTAACTGACGCCCTCCTCCTCGCCGGTTCCCCGCCGGATGGCGCGGGCGATGGTGTCGTTGGGCATGTTGGCGCCCTTGGCGTCGGAGACCGCTTTGCGCAGGCGCGCGTTGGCGTCCGGGTCGCCGCCGCCGACGCGGGCCGCGACCGTGATCTCCTTAATCAGCTTGGTGAAGACCTTGCCGCGCTTGGCGTCGAGGGCGCCCTTCTTGTGTTTAATAGTGTGCCATTTAGAGTGTCCGGACATTTCGCGGTGGGTTCCTTACGTAAGTTTTGTTCGGCTTGGAGCGGAAGTCGGGCGCGACTATATCACGCGGTTTTTCCGCGCCGCAACCGCGAGAATAGTCGCCGGTAGTCGGTCGTCAATTTTCACCCGGCGAGCAGTTTCAGCCGCTCGGCGGTCCCGCCGCGGACGCGCACCGCCTTCGTCTTCGACGAGCGGCCGGCCGTAATCTCCACGTCCTTCAGGGTCACGCCGAAGGAGCGCGCGAGGAAGCGCACAAGCTCCTCGTTGGCCGCGCCCTCGACGGGCGGGGCGGCGACCCTCACCTTCAGCGCGCCGTCGTGCTCGCCCGCCGCGCACGTCTTCGAGGCCCGCGGCGCCACGCGCACCGAGAAAGTTATCGCGCCCTCGGACAGGGTGTAGTCGGGCACGGCGGCCGTCACTGGAAGTAGGCGATGGGCCAGCCGCGCAGCAGCGTCACGACGATGGCGCCCTGGAAGAGCCAGATGATGAAGAAGGCGACGATGGGCGAGATGTCGAACATGCCGATGGGCGGGATCATCTGCCGCAGCGGCAGCAGGATGGGGTCGGTGACGCGGACGAGGAAGCGCATCACGCGGTTGACGTAGCTGACGCGGCCCCACGAGAAGATGATGCGAATCATGAGCAGCAGCCCGTAGAGCGAGAGCAGCCCGTAGAGCAGGTAGCCGAGGAAGGCGACGACGCCGTTCGACCTGCCGCTCGTCAGGCTGACGTAGACGCCGGCCGCCGTGTTCAGGACGCTGGAGGCGAGCACGAAGACGAAGTAGCCGAGCAGGACCGCGAGCAGGATGACGACGAGCGGCGCCCCGTTCGGCTGGATGCCGAAGTTGGCGAGCGAGCGCCGGACGGGGTTGACGAAGGGGTCGGTCAGACGGCGCGCGAGGATGACGGGCCGGCTGAAGGGGTTCATGTCCGCGTAGTTCAGGATGAGGCGCACGACCATCAGCACGATGACGGGGACGATGCAGCCGACGACCGCGTACCACGTCATCATGAAGAGCGCGGCGAGCACCTGCATCACGGGCGACGCCGGCCCGCCCCCGCCGACCTCCAAACTCTGTAAGAAGCCTAATACGTTCATCGTCTTTTAGCCCCGCTCGCCGAAGATGGCCGTGCCGACGCGCGCGAGCGTGGCCCCTTCTTCGATAGCCGCCTCGAAGTCGTGGCTCATGCCCATCGAGAGCTCGCCCCGCGAGTCTCCGAACAGGCCGCCCGCCCGCAGCTCGTCGCGCAGCTCGCGCAGGCGACGGAAGTAAGGCCGCACGCGCTCGACCTCCTCGAAGTAAGGCGGCAGCGTCATCAGGCCGACGCAGCGCACGCGCCCGAACTCTTTGAAGGCGTCGGCCAGCGCGGGCAGCTCGTCCGCGCGCGCGCCGCTCTTGGTCTCTTCGCCGGCCAGGTCAACCTGTATCAGCACGTCGAGCCGCGCGCGCCCGTCCTCTTCGCAGGCGCGTTCGAGCTTGCGCGCGAGCGCGGCCGAGTCAACGGTGTGGATGAGGTCGAAGAGGCGCGCGGCGCGGCGGGCCTTGTTCGACTGGAGGTGGCCTATCAGGTGCCAGCGCGCCCCTCGCGTCGAAGAATTCAACTCCTCTATCTTGCCGTCGGCCTCCTGCACGCGGTTCTCGCCGAAGTCCCTGAGCCCGGCCTCGTAAGCCTCGCCGACGCTCGCGGCCGGGTGCGTCTTGCTGACGCCGACGAGCGTGACCTCGCGGGGGTCGCGGCCCGCGCGCCGCGCCGCCTCGCCGACGCGTCCGCGGACGCGCTCAAGGCGCTCGCGCAAAGTCCGCTGTACTGCCCCCGTCTCGGTTGTCATTGTTGCCTTTTCGTTGTGAACGTCAACGAATATAACAAGCGCGCTCACAAGCCCGCAACCGACCCGCGAAGGCGTTTGGCCTCAATGCGTATGCGTGTCCTAACTTCCGCCACACGAAAAAGTGGGGGGAGGCTCCAAATGGTGTGGGCGGCTCGCTAAGCTGTTGATTCCTCGTCCGTTTTCCGCGCCGAAAGTCCGCCGGCCCGCTCTGGCATGAAGGTTGTTAGTCTGTTCTGCGAGTTCAGTTTGAAGATGAGTCTATGCGAAACGGGTTCTTGCAATTCAGGAGGGGTATGATGACGACAAGGAAGGGTTTGACGACGGCGCTCATGCTCGCGCTCGGTTTCTTCCTGCTGCTGCCGGCGACGGTCAGCGCGCAGAATCGCCGCGATCGTTGGGAGGACCGCCGCGAGAGGCGTCAGGAGAGGCGTGAGGAGCGCCGCGAGAGGCGCGAGGCCCGCCGCGACGTGGACGGCGACGGCGACTTCGACGCGCGCGACAGGTACATCCGCCAGCAGCAGCGCAGCAACGGCAACGCCTACGGCCATCCCGGCCGCGACCCGCGCGACCGCGACGGCGACGGCGACTACGACCAGCGCGACGTGTACATCATCCAGCAGCAGCAGCGCAACGGCGGCTACTACGGCAACGGCGGCTATGGCAACGGCGGCTACAACAACCGCGGCTATGGCAACTACGGCTACGGCAACTACAACCAGTCGCAGCAGACGGCCCTGAACGCCGGCTACAACGAAGGCGTCAAGGAAGGCCGCAGGGATCGCAGCCGCGGCGGCTACCGCAACCTGAACGAGTTCAGCGCGTACCGCGACGCGAGCAAGGACTACAACTCGCGCTACGGCGACCGCTACCAGTACCAGCAGTACTTCCGTCGCGGGTTCGAGAACGGCTACAACGACGGCCTCAACGGCTACTAAGCCCGCCACGGGCTTCAGGCTTTCGAGCAAGGGGGGTTACAGAAAGAGGCCCGTGCGGCGAACCGCACGGGCCTCTTTCTCATCTCAGGCAGGGCCGCTTGACACCCCCGCGAACGCGCCCGTAATATCCTCCTCACCTCCCGCACGCGGATGTGGCGGAATTGGTAGACGCGCTAGCCTCAGGAGCTAGTGGCCGCAAGGTCGTGGTGGTTCGAGTCCACTCATCCGCATCAAAAGTCAACAAGTTGGAACGAATCTCCCGGCGGCCGTAACTATCAGCTTACGCGCTAAGCCGGGAGATTTTTCATGCCCGATGCGGGGTCAAAATTAAACCCCCTAACCCCGTTTCTTATCGGGCCTCGGCGTAAAGCCACGGCTTTCCGGCAGCTTCTTAGGGGGGGAAGATGAGCCCTGCCCCTTGCTGCCGGTGGACCGCTCCGCGATTTCCTTCTGGATAGCTTCCTTCGCTCGTTTCTTAGCCTTCTTGTTCATAAAGAGATTATACAACGGCTTCTTCAGTTGACGGCTTCTGAGGAGTTGTCGGAGAAGGGGGCGCCGGCGGGGTCCACTTGGAAGAGGGCGAGTTCCTGTTCGTCGGCGAGGGTGGAGTCGATGAGGGTTTGGACGCGGTAGAGGCCGGGCGCGGGGAAGACGACGTTGAAGAAGAAGCTGACGTTGTTGGCGACGCCGCCGGCCATGATTTCGAAGGGGGCGGGGTCCGAGAGGACGAGCATCTGCTGGCGGTCGTCGGTCGTGATGCGGACTTCGGAGAGGTGGCGGCCCTCGCCGCGCCACTGGCTGACGACGGCGAACTTCATGACCGTCACGGGGAAGTGCTGGACGACTATCTCGCGGAAGACGCCCATCAGCGAGAGCTTGTTGCCCACCTCCAGCCGCACGTCGTCGCAGAAGATGGTGTAGGACAAACGCGGCGTCGCCGCCTGCTCTGTGTTCTTCATTCGCCTCCCTTAGCTGAGGGCTAACATCTGTTTCAGCTCCGTCTCGTCGATTACTTTCAGGCCGAGGGCGCGCGCCTTGTCGAGCTTGGAGCCGGCGTCGTCGCCCGCGATGACGTAGTCGGTCTTCTTGCTGACGGTCGAGGTGACGCGCCCGCCGCGCGACTCGATGAGGGCGCGGGCCTCGTCGCGCGTCAGGGTTTCGAGCTTGCCCGTCAGGACGAACTGCTTGCCCGCGAACTCGCCGTCCGAGGCCGCGCCGCCCGCGCCCGAAGCCGTCTCCGTGTGCACGCCCGCTTCACTCAGGCGGCGGCACAACTCGCGGTTGCCCTCGTCGTCGAACCAGTCGCGGACGGACTGCGCGACGGTGAGGCCGATCTCGTGGATGTCGTCAATCTCCTCGACCGTGGCCGTCTCCAAACGCTTGAGCGAGCCGAAGGCGCGGGCGAGCAGTCCGGCCATGCGCTCGCCGACGTGGCGGATGCCGAGGCCGTAGACGAGGTGGGGCAGGTCGCGCGTCTTGCTCGCCTCTATCTGCGCGAGGAGGTTGGCGGCGGACTTCTCGGCCCTCCTCTCCAGCGCCGACACGTCTTCGAGCTTCAACTGATAAAGGTCGGCCACGTCGCGCACCATCTTCTTCTGCACGAGCTGCTCGGCCAGAGCGTCGCCCAAGCCTTCGATCCTCATCGCGCGGCGCGAGGCGTAATGAATTAGACGCGCCTTCAACTGCGCGGGGCAGTCGGCCGCCACGCAGCGCGAGACGACCTCGCCCTCGGGGCGCGAGACGACGCCGCCGCAGACCGGGCACTTGCGCGGGAAGCGGAAGGGCTTCTCCTCGCCCGTGCGGCGCGAGGTGACGACGTTCAAGACCTTCGGGATGATTTCGCCGCTCTTCTCGATGTTGACCCAGTCGCCGATTTTGACGCCGAGCCGCTTAATCTCGTCCTCGTTATGCAGCGTGGCGCGGGCGACGACGGTCCCGGCGAGCTGGACGGGCGTGAGGTTGGCGACGGGCGTGAGCGCGCCTGTTCGGCCGACCTGGACGACGATGGACTCGACCTGTGTGGTCGCCTGACGCGCGGGGTATTTGTAGGCGATGGCCCAGCGCGGCGCCTTGGTCGTCGCGCCGAACTCGTCTTGAAGGGCGGCGGAGTTGACCTTGACGACGACGCCGTCAATCTCGTATTCGAGCCGGTCGCGCTCGGCCTCAAGGCGATTGCAGAAGGCGATCACTTCGTCAATCGTGTCGCAGAGAGCGCGGTGCGGGTTGACGCTGAAGCCGGCGGCGGCTAATCGGTCGAGCGCCTCCCAGTGGGTCGCGAAGGGCTTGCGGTCGCCCGTGAGCACGTCGTAGGCGAAGAGGTCGAGGCGGCGGCGGGCGACGATTTTGGGGTCGAGCTGGCGGAGGGTGCCGGCGGCGGCGTTGCGGGGGTTGGCGAACTTCGCCTCGTCCAGCTCTTCGCGCTCGGCGTTGATGCGCTCGAACGCCTTGCGCGAAAGATAAGCCTCGCCGCGGACTTCGATGTCGCCCTGGAGGTTGTCCTTCAGGCGGAGGGGGATGGTGCGGATGGTGCGGACGTTCTGTGTCACGTCCTCGCCGCGTCGGCCGTCGCCGCGCGTGACGCCGCGCGTGAGCACGCCGCCTTCGTAGTGGAGCGAGAGCGAGAGGCCGTCAATCTTAAGCTCGGCGACGTACTGGAAGGGGCGGCCGTCGGCGAGCTTGCGGCAGCGTTCGTCGAAGGCGCGGAGGTCTTCGATGTTGTAGCTGTTGTCGAGCGAGAGCATCGGGCGCCGGTGGACGTACTCTTCGAAGCCCTCGGCGGGTCGGCCGCCGACGCGCAGGGTCGGGCTGTCGGGCGTCTGAAGCTCGGGGTGCTCCTCTTCGAGCGCGCGGAGGCGTTCGACGAGGGCGTCGTACTCGGCGTCGGAAATCTCCGGCGCGTCGCGGACGTAGTACAGCTCCTCGTGGCGCAGAATCTCGCTGCGGAGCTTCAACACTTCCTGCTCGATGCTTTTCGCGCTGTCTCGCAACGTAGGACTTCCTTCTCCCTTCTGAGTCTAAAGGCGCGTCGCTTGGCGGCCGAGCTGGATGGCGGCCTGTCTGCCGCGCGCCAGCTCTTCGTCCTCTTCGAGTTCGGAGAGGCGCTGGATGATGCGGCCGAAGTATTTGACGCCCTGAATGAAGTCGTCGAGGCGGATGTTCTCGTCGGGGCCGTGGGGGTTCGAGCCGGAGTAGCTGACGCCGAAGGAGACGACCGGCGTCGGCGGGTGCTGCACGCCGCAGACGGCGCCGACGGGGCCGCTCGCCGGGTCGAGCGGGTAGACGACCGGCGCCGAGCCGTAGACCTCCTCGGCCGACTCGACGGTCGCGCGCGCCACCATCGAGCGCGGCGACGACTTGGCGTAAGGCGCGCTCCCCAACTCGTTAATCTCGATGTCCTGAAAGCCGCGCGTGTCGAGGTGCGCGCGCAGGAGTTTGACGATTAGCTCGGGCGTCAGGTCGGGCACGAGTCGGAAGTCGAGGCGCGCGGTGGCCGTGCCGGGCAGGATGGTCTTGGCGCCCGCCTCGGTGTGGCCGGTGCGGATGCCGCAGATGGTGCAGGTCGGGCCGAAGATTAGCTCCTTCGCCAGCTCCCTGCCCGACATCCCGTGCAGCCACGAGCCGATGCGGAACTCGCGCCGCAAGCCCGCCTCGTCGAGCACGATGTTCTTCAACATCTGCCGGTCCTCGTTCGTGAGCGGCGCGACCTGCGAGCCGAAGCCGTCAATCGTGATGACGCCCTTCGGCGAGAGCACGGTGGCGAGCGCCTGCACGAGCCGCCACGCGGGGTTGGGGACGATGCCGCCCCACTTCGAGTGGAGGTCGGTGCGCGCGCCGTAGACGCGAAGCTCAAGGAAGGCGATGCCCTTGAAGCCGAGGTTAACGACGAGGCGGTCGCGCGTGTCGCGGTAGCCGTCGTCCCAGATGCAGCCGTCGGCGACGAGCAGGCGCCCGTTCTCGGCCGTGAAGCGGTAGAGCGAGGGGCTGGCGATGCCGTCCTCGCCCTCGACGATGAAGCGCAGGCAGACGGGAAGCTTCCCGAAGGTCTTCTGGTAAGCCTCGACCGCCGCGAGCCGCGCGACGAGGTTGCCCTTGCTGTTCGACGCCCCCCGCGCGTAGAGCTTACCGTCGCGCACGTCCGCGGCGAACGGCCCCGAAGACCACTCCGTCAGGAGGCCGACCGGCTGCACGTCGTAGTGGCCGTAGATGACGAAGCAGCGCGGGCCGGCGCCGCACTCGCCGTAGACGAGCGGGAAGCCGCTCCCCGCTCGGAAGGTGCGCGTCCCGGCGCCGACGCGCTGCAACATCTGCTCGACCCGCTCGGCCACCGCACGCATCCCCGTCCCGCGCGCCGCCACCGAAGGCAGCCGACACAACTCCTGCAAACGCTCCGTGAAGGAGCGCGCGTGCCGGTCAACGTAGCGGTCGAAGCGGGCGAAGGACATGGCTCAGAAGGGTGACGGGTGTCGGGTGTCGGGACAGACGGATTGCTTTTACCCGTCACCCGTCACCATAGAAGAGGTATCGCGGCCGGGCCGCGTCGCGCTCGAAGGCGGCGCAGACTAGCCCGGCGCCGAGGGCGCTCTGAAACTCGGAGCGGACGCGTTGCAGCTCGCGGCGCGCGGCCTGTTGGTCGTCGCGCACGAGCGCGCCCCAGTCGGTCGGTATGACGACGGAAGCGGCTTCGCTCCCTAAAGGCGCCGGGCGCTCGCCGCGCGCGAGGGCTTCGACGCGGGGCGAGTCGAGGTCCCAGCCGGCGACGAGGCGGTCGCTGTCGAGGCCGAGGGGCTCGCCGAACGTGCCGGTCACGGTCGAGTAGTCGGTGCCGTAATAGTTGACGGCGTAGGCGCGGACGGTGACGCCGAGGCGGTTGAGGTTGAAGTGGGCGTTGCGCGACTGCATCGGGTCCCACGTCCAAGTGATGAAGCGCCGCCCGTCGGCGAGCGAGCGCGCCCGCTGCCCCCACTTCAGCCGCGCGCCGACGCCGCGGTTCTGGTAGTCCTTCGCCACCGCCATCATGTGCGAGTAGCCGACCACCTCGGCGCCGCCGCGCACGGCCACCTGATTCAAGACGAAGCCGACGAGGCGCTCGCCCGCGAAGGCGCCGAGCACGAAGCCGCCCGCGCTGCGCGCCACAATCAGGTGGCGCCGCGGCGACAACTCAAGGTCCGGCAGGCCGAACGCCTCGCGCTGCAAGGCCACGCACGCGTCGAACTCCTCGACGCCCTCGCACTCGCGCACGACGATTTGCTCTTCCGTTTCCATCTCGAAATTCAGACGACGACGCGCGTGAACCAGTCTTCGGGGACGCGCCCGACGCGGCGGTCGGCGGCGCGCTCCGAAACGTCGGCCGCGAAGTTGACGAGCAGGAGGCGTCCGCCCTCCCTGTAGCGCGGCTCGACCGACGCGCGCAGCTCCCTCAAATAAGCGGGCACGCCGCAGTCGAGCTTGAAGAGGGCGAGCCTTTCGACGCCGCCGTGCTTCAAAAGCCACGCCACCTTGCGCATCGAGACCAGCCCGCACTCGCCCCAGAACAGGAAGCGCGCCCCCGCGCCCGCGCCCCTCGCCACGAGGTCCGGCTTGTAACGCAGGCCGACCGGCGTCTCTATCTCAAGCGTCGGGTACTCCCCGACGAACATCGCGAAGCCGAGCGCCTTCAGCAGCACGTGCCTGTAGGTCTCGCCCGGACGCTGCCACAGGCGCACGCCCCGCCCGGCCAGTTCAAAGTAATAGAGTGACAAGAGAGACGAATATATCTCCTCACTTGTCTCTTGTCACCCGTCACTGTTTTTCGTCGCGGGGGCGGACGGGCAAGTCGAGCGTGACGGAGAGGCCGGTGGGCGAGAGGTCGCGGAGGTGGACGCGCCCGCCGAGGATGGCGAGCAGGCGGTGCGCGATGACGAGGCCCAGCTCGTTCATGTTGGTGCCGTGCTCGTTGGGCGCGTCGATGTCCACGGGCTCGAAGAGGTGCGCGGGGTCGGTCAGGGGCTCGCCCTGGTCGGCGATTTCGATTGAGATTCGGCCGCCATCGGCGTGCGCGGCGCGAACGCCGATGTGGCCGCCCGTGGGCGTGCGGCCGATGGCGAAGGCGAGGAAGTTGTAGAGCACCTGCCGGAGCTTGCCCTCGTCGGAGACGATGGCGCCGAGGTCGGGCGCCGTCTCGCAGTCGAGCTTCACGTCCTGCTTCTGCGCGAGGCGGGCGACGGCGACGCAGGACTCCCTCAGCGTCTCGCGCAGGGAGAACTCGTGCAGGAAGAGCTCGGTGTGGCCGGCTTCGAGGCGCGAGAGGTCGACGAGCTGGTTGAGGCTCGCCTGGAGCGTGAAGCCCGAGGACTGAATCTTTTCGCAGAAGCGGCGCTGCGAGCCGGTCAAGTCCTCCTGGTCGAGCAGGATTTCGGCGAAGCCGAGGATGGAGGTCAGAGGCGTGCGCAGTTCGTGCGACATGCGCTGGAGGAAGAGCGAGCGGTAGCGGCCGACGCGTTGCAGCTCGCGGTTGGCCTCTTCCAGCGCGCCCTTGCCGCGCCGCAGCTCTTCGACCAGCGACTCGATGCGCCGCCGCTGCTCGGCGATGGCGGCGCCGCGCCGCGCGTTGCCGATGGCGATGAGGATGGCCGGGCCGACACAGTGCGCGCCCGCCACCGCCTTGCGCACGCGCTCGGGGTCGGAGGAGGCGACGACGAGCGCGCCGGCCACGCGGTCGTGCGCGCGGATGGGGATGGCCGCCGCGCCCTTCAGGCCCGCGGGGATGAAGAGCCCGGCAATCTCGGCCGAAGTCCCCTCGGCGCCCGCGTCCTCGGCCCACACCTCGAAGTCGCCGCCCGTCGCCTCGACCTGCGAGGTCAAAAGCTCGGAGATGCGACTCGCGTCTTCTTCTTTCAGGTGCGGGTGCGTGAAGTTGGTGCTCGGCCGCAGGCGGCCCCGTTCGTCGCGCAGGAAGGTGGTGACGCAGCAGAGGTCCCAGTGGCGGAGCAGGATGTTGGAGAAGGCTTCGCAGACTTCGCGCTCGGTTTGCGGCGAGTGCTCGCCGAACGCCTGCTCGTGGAGGAGGCCGAGGACCTCTTCGCTGAGCGCGCGGTCGCCGCCGCGGGGCTGTCCATGTTCGGCGGCCTGCCCGGCGCCGGCCGCGCCCGACACCACGCCCGGCGATGTCTTGACCATCTCGCTCATACCCCTTGACGCAGCGGAATCCACCCTGAGGGGCGGGCTTCGCTGTCCGACATGCTCGCAAAGATGTATGCGTTTTCCTTGTCGCGAACTATAAATCCCCATGCGTACATAGTCAACGAACGGCGCCCTTTGCCTTTTAACTTTCGCCTACTTATGATTCCCGTCGGGGCACGCGTGTAGGGAACGCGGCCCCGCCCCTTCATGAACGGCCGACTGACCGAACACCCCCTGACCGAGTTGATTCGGGAACTCATCGAGACGCGCGCGTCGGGCGCCCTGCGCCTGAACAACGGGCGCGTCAGGGCCGCCGTCTATTTCGAGCAGGGCGAGCTGGCCGCCGCGCTGACGAACGTGCGCACGCACCGGCTGGCCGAAGTCCTGCGGCGCACCGGCGCGGTCCCGGCCGAACAACTCGACGCGGTCCTGACCGAGACGATGTCGGACGAGCAGGCGGCGCTGGCCGTCGTGCGCGCGGGGTTGATGCCCGAGGCCGAGCTGAGGAAGGCGCGCGAGCGGCAGTCAATCGAGGTGCTGCGGGCGCTGCTGCTTTGGGCGGAGGGCGATTGGGAGTTCGACACGCGCGTGCGGCTCGCCGGGGGTTTCCGCGCGCGGGTCGAGGCCCGGCCGCTGCTCGCCGAGGGCGCGCGCCACCTCCCGCCCGACTTCGCCGCCTCCAGAATCGCCGACGACTCGGACGTGCTCACGCCGGCCGGCGGCGTCGATGCCGTC
Source organism: Pyrinomonadaceae bacterium (assembly GCA_035941045.1). Classification (GTDB taxonomy): domain Bacteria; phylum Acidobacteriota; class Blastocatellia; order Pyrinomonadales; family Pyrinomonadaceae; genus QHXN01. The sequence continues at coordinate 38,424 of DASZEK010000031.1, forward strand.
GCGGCTTCCGGCGTCCAACTGCTCCCGGCCGAGGCGTTCATCCTCTCGCGCGTCACGGCGCCGATGAGTTTGGGCGAGCTGGTCGCCGTCGGCGGCTTGCCCGAGGCCGAGACGCGCCGCGCCGTCTACACGCTCGCGCTCGCCGGCCTGCTCCGCCGCGGTCGTTGGCCGCGCGTCGCCAACACGGGCGCCGCCCGGCAGGCCGCGCCACGACCGGCCGCCCCGCCCGAGCAGAAGACCGCGCCCGAACCGCCCCCGCCCCCGCCCGCCGCGCCCGAGCCGCCGCCCCCCGCGCCTCCCGAGGAGAAGGAGAGGGACCCGCGCGCCGACCTCGAAGAACTGTTCGAGCGGGCGCGCGGCGCAACGCACTACGAAGTGCTCGGCGTCCCGCGCTCGGCCAAGCCCGACGAGCTTAAGCGCGTCTACTACGCCCTCGCCAAGCGCCTCCACCCCGACCTCTTCCGCCGCGACTCGGACGAGCCTCTGCGGCAGCAAACCGACCTCGCCTTCGCCAGAATCGCGCAAGCCTACGACGTGCTCAAAGACCCCGCGCTCCGCGCCGCCTACGACCTCAAGCACCCCGCGGCGTACGCGGGCGGCGGCGCCGTCAGGAAAGAGACGACACCCGAGCCTGAGACGAAGCCCCAGCAGGGCGGCGACGCCGAGGATAAATTCAACGAGGGCATGAAGGCCCTGCGCACGGGCGACCACTCGCGCGCCCGCGCCATGCTCGGCGAAGCGGCGCTGCTCGCGCCGAAGCAGGCCCGCTACCGCGCACACTACGGCCGCGCCCTCGCCCGGAGCCGCGACACGCGCCGCCAGGCCGAGGCCGAGCTTCAGGCCGCCGTCACGCTCGAAGAGAAGAACCCCGCCTACCACCTCATGCTCGCGGAGTTCTACCGCGATGTCGGCCTCCGCCGCCGCGCCGAAGCCTCCTGCGAGCGCGCCCTCTCGCTCAACCCCAAACACCCCGAAGCCCTCGCCCTCATGCGCGAGCTGCGCGGCGGCGGTTGAGCCCGCAGGGGCCACCCGCCTTTAGACTTTGGACTTTAGACTTTCGACTCGTTTACACTCTGTGCCCTATGGCAATCGAGTTTGGCGAGGCCGAGCGCGCGGCCGGCGAGGCGTTCAGGCGCCTGGCGCGGGCGGCCGACGAGTTCGAGGCGTACGCGCACCCGCACGCCGAGCGCCTTGCGGCCTTGGCCGACGCGCTGGCCGCACACTTCCGCCTGTCACGCGCCGACCGCTCGGCCGTCGTCTTCGCCGCGCTGCTGCACGACGTGGGCGAGATGGCGATGCGCCGCGACTACATCCGGCGGCCCGGCCCGCTCAACGCGGCCGAACGGCTCGACCTCCAAAGGCACCCCGTCATCGGCGAGCAGGAGGCCGCGCGCAACGGCGCCGACCGCGCCGTCCAACTCCTCGTCCGCTGGCATCAGGAGTGGTGGAGCGGCGCCGGCTACCCGGACGCCCTGCGCGGCGAGCAGATACCCTTGGGCGCGCGCATACTCCGCGTCGCCGACGCCTACGCCGCTCTCACCGACGAGCGCCCGTGGCGCCCCGCCGGCACCGAGGCCGAGGCGCGCAAGCACCTCACGCTCTGGGCCGGCCTTGAGTTCGACCCGCAGGTCGTCCGCGCCTTCCTCTCGCTCGAAGGCTTGCCGGAACTGCGCTCGCTCGCGCGACCGCGCCGCGAAGAGGCCGAAGTGAGAGTGGAAACGACGCCGCCCGCCGAGGCCGAGCCCGTGGCCGCGGGCGACGCGCCGGGCGAGAACCCCTGGAAGACTCTTTAAGTGACCGACGGACTTTCGAGAGGCCGATGACTCCGCGCAACTTCTCCGACCCGCTCCCCCACGGCTGGCTCGCCTTCGAGCTGAGCATCCTGCGCCGCATGCAGTTCCGCTCCGTCGCCAACCCCTTCGCGGGCGAGGCCGTGCTCGAAACTTACCTGAAGCGTTGGGGCGTGAGGGTCGCGGCCAACGACCCGGCTCAGTGGTCCTTCGTCCGCTCGCAGGCGCGCGTGGAGAACTCTTCCGAGAGGCTGACGGAGACGGACGTGCAGGCCGTCTTGGACGAGGCTTACGTCCCGCACCACCGCCTCAACAACCCCGCCCTCGCGCGCCGCTTCGGCGAGACCGACGCCTGGTGGTTCGACAACGTGCGCGAGGGGGCCGAGCGTCTTTCGTCGCCGCTCAAGCGCGCCCTCGCCCTCAACCTCGGGCTTCAGGTCGGCGACTACGCGCTCTCCTTCGACCCCGACACGCGCGAGCTTCGACAGCCCTTGAGCCGCGTCTTCCAGCGCCTCTGGGACGCCGAGCCCTCGCCCTTCGAGAACCCCCACCAGAACACCTGCTCGAACCGCGACGCCCGCGACTTTCTGGCGCGCGAGTCGGCCGAGCTGCTCTTCCTGCGCTTGCCGCCGCCCGCGCGCGTCTCGCCGCGCCACTCCTCTTGGGCGTGGCGCGAGGAGTGGGTGCGCGGCGGCGACGGCTTCTGGGACGAGTTCGAGCGAGAGCGCGAAGGCCGCCTCGGCGCCCGCGCCGAGACGCGCCGCCAATACCTCCGCCACGTCGAGGAGCTTTTAGAAGCCGCGTCCAACATCCCCGCCTGGGCCATCGCCCACGCCGAGAACGGCTCGCTCCCGACCGACGAGCTGGTCGAAAGCGTCCGCCGCCTCCGCCGCGTCGGCACCATCTACACCAAAGACTTCTCCGAACTCCTCGGCGCCCGCGCCGTCATCATCACGGCGTAAAAAGGGTGACGGGTGTCGGGTGTCAGGTGCCGGGTAAAAGCAACTTGTCTTTACCCGGCACCTGACACCCGTCACCCGTCACCCTTTCAAAATTACGAGCGTCTGGTCGTCTTCCCTCTCGTCGGCGGCGGACCAGGCGTCCACTTCGTCGAAGATAAGGCGGCGGATGTCGGCGGCGGTTTCGTGGCGGTGGGAGACGACGAGGCCGGAGAGGCGTTGTTCGCCGTACTCCTCGCCCGCGTGGTTGCGCGCTTCGGAGAGGCCGTCGGAGTAGACGACGAGCAGGTCGCCCTCGCCGAGAGTCGCCTGCGCCTCCTCGTAGGTCGCCCAGTCGAAGGCGCCGACCATCGTCCCGCCTTCGGTGAGCGTTTCGACCTCGCCCGAGGCGCGCACGAGCAGCGGCGCGTTGTGGCCCGCGTTCGTGTAGCGCAGGCGCCGCGCGCCCGCGTCGTAGAGCCCGAGGAAGAGCGTGGCGAAGCGGTTCGACTCGATGGTCCGGTTGAGCTGCGCGTTGATGCTCTCGACCATCCTTGAGACGACGCAGCGCTCGTCCACGCCCGTCACGCCGCACGGCAGCGCCCCGCCGTCTTCGCCGACCGCGGCCGCCGCCCCGAGCCTCATGCGCTCTGAGATGATGGCGGCCTGCGCCCTCAGCGTCGCCTGCAAGTTCGACATGACGAGCGCCGCCGAGATGCCCTTGCCCGACACGTCGCCCAGCGCGAAGGCGACCAGACCCGGCGCGACCTCGATGAAGTCGTAATAGTCGCCGGCCACGCCCCGCGCCGCGCGGCACTCGCCCGCCAGCTCAGTCCCCGGAAGCTCCGGCACGCCGCGCGGGAAGAGCTGCTCTTGGACCTCGTGCGCGATCTCGACCTCGCGTTTAAGGCGCTCGTGCTCGACCCGCTCGGCCAGCAGCGATTCGATGTCGGCCGACATGTCGTTGAAGGCCGTCGCCAGCTCGCCCAACTGGTCGCGCGAGCGCGTGCGGATGCGGTGCGAGAAGTCGCCGCGCTTGACGCGCTCGGTCGCGCGGTAGAGCTTGTGGACGGTGCCCGTCACGGCGCGCGTCATCCACGCGGCCGAGAGCAGCGCCATGATTTCGAGGACGAGGAAGACGAGCGCGGTCGAGTAGAGCGCCCGGTGCCACGAGCGGCCGAGCACGGCGTCGCTCCAGAACTGCTTGCGGACTTCGCCCCACGACCAGTCAACCATGAAGGACCAGTTCGGCGCGCTCTCGCCCGTCCCCCACTCGGTCGCCGGCAGGAAGACCGGGTAGGAGAATTTAAGTCCCGAGAAGCCCAGCAGCTTTTCGCCGAACTGGTCGCGGCCGAGGTCTATCTCGCGCCGCCGCCCGTCGAGCCCGGTGACGGACGCCTTCTCCTCCTCGTCGGAGAGCTTGACCTCGACGCTCCCTTCGGTGCGCTGGCTCATGCCGCGCAGGTCGACGAAGTAGGGGTGGACGTTGACGCCCGTCGTCTCGCGGTAGAAGTTGACGAGGGCGCGGCTGATGGGAACCGTGACGAGCACGGCCGTCTCGCCGCCCGGCCCCGCGCGGCGCGAGACGGCGCGCACCGAAGGCGTCGCGAAGGCGCTCGTCGAATCCTCCGGCGGCGGCAGGAAGGTCAGCCCCGACCACTCCTCCTGACCGTCGAGCCAGACGGGCAAGGGGTCGCGCGCGTCGCCCGTGTCGTGGCCGACGCCGCGCCTCGCCTCGTCCTTAAACGCCGAGACGTAAGAGGCCGGCCCGTAAGCCGCGCCGCGCTGCCCGCGCCAGACCGAGACGCGCGCGCCGGGCAGCGTGCCCTGCAAGAGCGCCGTCCGCTCGTCGAGCCACCTCTGCGTCTCGCGCTCGGCGGGGGCGCCCGCCTCCGCCAGCACGCCGGCCAGCGCGCGCGCGCTCTGGAGCGCCTGCCGCTCGGTCGCGTTGTGCTGCACGGTGACGACGCGGACGAGCGCCTGCGAGGAGCCGCCGATGGCCGTCAACAGCCCGAGCGCGAGCAGCAGCACGATGGGCGTCAGGCCGACGAAGAGGTAGGTGATGACGAGCCTGCGGCGCACGCGCCACAGCAGCGCGCGCTTCAGGCGCGCGAGCCCGCGCGCGCCGTAATACGCGACGGCGACGAGGCACGCGCCGAGCGCGAGCACGCCGACGTAGCGGGCCGGCGTCTCGCGGTACAGCCACGTCCCGCGCAGCGCGAGGCGCACGACGACGAGCGCGACGGCCGCCACCGCCACGCGCGGCATCACCCGCCGCAGCCACTCGCGCGCCGCGCCCGCCCACGCCTCCAAGCTCTCCGCCAACTTCGGACGACTCATCCCCCTCCCTCTCGTCTTCGCGGGGAAAGAACAGTTCTTTTACGGCCCCGCGGCGGCGGCTGTTTCATCGGCCCGGAGCCTTTGCCGCGCCATCGTCAGACGGCCGGAGGCGAACAGCGCGAGCCACACGACGCCGGGCAGCGCCGACAGAAGGCCCGACGCTATCGTCAGCCCGCGCGGCGTCAGCACGTCCGCCGCCAGCAGCCGCCCGGCCAGCACGAGCGTCAGGCTCATGACGGCGATTTCGCCCGCCCTGTCGGTCGTCATCACGCGCCCGCGGTACGAGTCCGGCAGCAGCCGCATCAACAGCGTGTCCTGCACCGCGAACTCGACGCCGATGATGACGCGCGAAACGAATATCAGCGCCATCGCCGGCCACAGCGAAGGCATCAGCCCCGCCAGCGCGAACACGACGCCGTGCGCGATGATCATCCACCCGATGAAGCCGGGCGTCGTCCCGCGCACCTCGACGTGCGAGCCGACCCTGCGGGCCAGCGCCATCCCTATGAAGAGCCCCGCGCCCACGGCCGTATACATGACCGCCACGCCCGCGTCGCCTTCGAGCCCGCCGCGCCCGGCGAAGGTCACGCCGCCCAGCCGCTCGTAGATGAGGTTGAGCGCGCCGCCGCCCGTCGCCCACAGGATGTTGACGCCTATCAGCGCCGCCACCAGCCTGTGCCCGGCGACGTAGCGCCAGCCGTCGCCCACGTCGCGCCAGACGCGCGACAGCACCCGAACGTTAACGGCCGCCGCCTCGCCCTCGCGCGTCGCCTCCTCGGGGATGAGCCAGACCGTGTAGGCCGAGTAGACGAACGAGAGGGCGTTGATGACGAACGCGGCCTCGTAGCCGAAGGCGTAGGCGGCCGCCCCGCCGAGCGCCGCGCCGACCGACATCAAAAGGAAGCGCGACGAATACATCAGGGCGTTGCCCGCGAGCAAGCCCCCCTCGCCCGTCACGTTCGGCATCGCCGCGTTGCGCGCCCCCTCGAAGACGGACGACAGCAGGGACGCCACCCCCGTGCAGGCGTACGCCAGCCAGAGGTCTTCCGGCCCGCGCACGAGCAGGAAGCCGAGCGCGAGCACGGCCCGCGCCACGTCGCTCCATATCATCAGCGCGCGCCGCGGCCAGAGGTCGGCCAGCGCGCCCGCCAGCGGCGAGAAGACCGCGAACGGCGCCGTCCGCAGCACCATCAGCACGGCCGCCGGCTCCGGCGCCGCGCCCGTCAACGCCCGCACCAGCCCGAGCACGGCGATGAAGTTGAACCAGTTGCCCAGCTCAGACACCACCTGCCCCGCCAGAAGATTCCTGAACGGGCGGTTGCCCTTCAATAAATCCTTGTAGGTCAGCGAAGCCATCGCACTCAGAACCGCCCCCGCGCCAAAGACACCGCGAGCCGCCTCGATTGACTTTCGGCGGCTCGCCACAAACCTGCGCGAAGAGTTTAAGAAATCGCTCCCCGTCGTTTACGCCCGGTGCGGCCGTGAAGTTCCCGCGCGGGTCGGCCCGTTAGTCTTCAGCCAGAGTGCGAACATGCGCGCGGACGGTGGGACCGAGTGTGGAAAGATTATAGCCGCCTTCGAGGCAGGAGACGAGGCGGCCGGCGCACGCCTCGCGCGCCCAGTCCTTGACGGCGCGCGTCATGGAGACGAAGTCGTCGTCTTCGAGGCGGAGCTGGCCGAGCGGGTCGGCGCTGTGCGAGTCGAAGCCTGCCGAGATGATGACGAAGTCGGGCTTGAACTTCGCGCCTATCTCTTCGAGCGCAGCCTCGAAGATGCGGCGGTGCTCGGCGGCGGGCGTGCCGGCTCGCAGCGGGGCGTTCAGGGTGTAGCCGCGCCCGCGGCCGATGCCCGTTTCGCCGCGCGCGCCCGTGCCGGGATACCACGGGTACTGGTGCGCGGAGAAGAAGAAGACGGTCGGGTCGTCGTAGAAGATGCCCTGCGTGCCGTTGCCGTGGTGCACGTCCCAGTCGATGACGGCGACGCGCTCGACCTCGGGGTGGCGCTGGGCGTGGCGCGCGGCGACGGCCGCGGTGTTGAAGAGGCAGAAGCCCATCGAGCGTTCGGGCGTGGCGTGGTGGCCGGGCGGGCGCGAGGGCAGGAAGGCGTTGTGCACTTCGCCGCCGAGCACCATGTCGACGGCGCGGCACGCGCCCCCGACGGCGCGCAGGGCCGCTTCGAGCGAGCGCATCGAGACGATGGTGTCGGCGTCGATGTAGCCGCGCCCCTCGCTCACCGCGCGCTCGACGTGTTTGAAGAGCTGTGGCGTGTGGCACGACTGCACCTCGCCGCGCGGCGCCTCCTGCGCCTCGACTTCGACGAGCCTCGGCCAGAGTTCCGAGTCACCCCTGAGCGCCGCCATGACGGCCGCGTAACGTTCGGGGCTCTCGGGGTGGCCGGGGCCGGTGTCGTGCTGCTCGAAGACCGGGTGATGGATGATGGCGGTCGTCATGCGGCGATTATGCGAGAGGGCCGGGGCCGGGTCAAACGAGAGCTCGGAGCCGAGCCCGCCGAGCACGAAATCCGTACGCGCCCGACGCCTTGTTGATGCGGTGCGGCCCGCGGGGGCGGTGAAAGGCGTTGAAAAACGTGTAAAATGTGCGCGGAATGGGGCTTGCAGAATCAGGGACGTGAGGTTGGCTCTCCCTTTAACTTTTGTGTCCGACGGAAGTATACGAGGAGACTTATGAAGCGCAGAATTTTCGCCTTTTTAATCTGCATGGGCGTGCTTTTGACGACGCTCGTGCCGGAGACTTTGGGACAGACGCGCCGCCGCTCGCGCTTCGGGCGTAAGGCCCGGACGGCGGCCATCATCGCGGGCGGCGCCGGAGTCGGCGCGCTCGTCGGCGGCAAGAAGGGCGCGGCCATCGGCGCGGGCGGCGCGGGCGTCTACGCCTTCAACCGCCGCGCCGCGCGCCGCAACTTCAAGGGCAGCACGCGCACGGCCGGCTCGACCCTCTCGGGCGCCGCTCTGGGCGCGGGCGTCGGCGGCGCGGTCGGCGGTAAGCGCGCGGCCGTGGCGGGCGCCGCGCTCGGCGCCGGTGGCGGCTACCTCGTCCGCAAGAGCCGTCGCAGCAGGCGCCGTTACTAAGCGGCTCGGTTAACTCGGGAAGGGAGCGACGGCGCCTCTTGGGCGTGCGTCGCTCCCTTCGCCGTGGGCGCTTGCCGTGCGCCGAGTTTTATTCCAAACTTGCCGCGCGCTCGCCCCAACACAACTGACGCGAGGAGCTTCTTCTATGTCGTACGACGAAGAGCAGCACAAACGCAGCCGCGTGGTCATCGAGACGCCGACGACGCGCCGCGAGGTCGTGCAGCAGCAGACGGTCCGCTACCCCGACGAGCGGCGCGGCTATTCGACGGGCGTCGTCGTCGCCGTCGCGCTGACGGCCATCGCCGCCACCGCCATCATCTTCCTGTTCCTGACGAACAGGGGCGACGAAGACTCATCCACCAACGTCAACGTCCGCATGGCCGCCGCGCAGCCGACGCCGCTCGGCGCGCTCCCGCCGCCCGTCGTCGTCCAGACGCCGATGACGATGCCGACGCCGTCAACCATCATCGTCCAACAGCCGCCGCCCGTGACGACGATGCCGCCGCCGACGGTCGTCGTCCCCGCGCCGCCGACCACGACGACGGCGCCCCCGGCCACCTCCGCCGCGCCCCCGGCGACCGCGCCCAACCCGAACGACGACGCGACGCTCCAGCAGAAGATAGACCGCGTCTTCGAGGCCGACGCCGACATCAAGTCCGCCGTCATCGACGCCACCGTCATCGACGGCAAGGTGCTCCTCACGGGCACCGTTGACTCGGCCGCCCTCAAGCAGAAGGCCGAACGCCTCGCCTACGCCGTCAAAGGCGTCCGCAGCGTCGAGAACAAAATCGCCGTCACCGCGCCCACGCCGTAAGAAAGGTGTCGGGTGCCGGGTGAAAGCAATTCGCCTTCACCCGGCACCCGACACCCGAAACCTTCTTCAATAGCTTTCCGTGTGCTCGCGCAGCCACTCGCTGACCTCTTCGTCGGATGGCTCGCGGCCCAGTTCTTCGAGCAGTCGCTCGCGGACGTACTCGCGCGAGTCGCGGGCGGCGCCTTCTAGTGTGTTGTCGCCTTCGCCGTCAGGGCTCGGCTCTTGGATGTCGGCGGGCATGCTTCTCTTCCCCTCTCTCTTTATTTCGCCCATTCTAACGCGCGAACCTGTAGCGCAAAAGCTCCTGCGCCCGCGCCGCCGTGAAGAGCACGGCCACGAGACAGCCCACCCCGCCCACGACCACCGAGAAGGGCGCGCCCCACGCCGCCGCCACCAGCCCCGCCTCCAGCTCGCCGAGCTGCGGCCCGCCCATGAAGAAGATCATGTTGACGGAGGTCATCCTTCCGCGCAGTCGGTCCGGCGTGACGAGCTGTCGGACGGTCTGGCGGATGACCGTGCTCACCGTGTCGGCGGCGCCCGCCAGCGCGAGCGCCGCGAGCGACAGCCCGAAGACCCTTGAGAGCCCGAAGACGATGGTCGCCGCGCCGTAGACGGCCACCGAGAGCAGGACCGTCAGGCCCGGCCGCCGCCACTCCGGCCGTCGCGCGAGCAGAATCCCCGTCACGACGGCTCCCGCCGCCTGCGCCCCGGCCAGCAGGCCGTAGCCGCGCTCGCCGACCCGCAGCACGTCGCGCGCGAAGACCGGCAGCAGAGCCGTCGCCGACGCGAAGAATGTGGCCGCGAAGTCGAGCGCCATCGTCTGCACCATGATGGGCGTCCGCCAGACGAATTGCAGCCCCTCCTTCAGCGCCTCGAAGCTCAGGCCGGCGCCCTCCTCGGCCGCGCCGCGCCCCGCCGTGCGCATCAGCAGGACGGCCGCGATGACGGCGACGAAGCTCGCCGCGTTTATCGCGTAGACGGCCGCCGCCCCCCAGCGCGCCAGCACCAGCCCGCCCAGCACGGGGCCTGCGACCATCGCTATCTGGAAGGCGACGAACGAGAGGCTGACGGCGTTCGGGAACAGGTGTTCGGGGACGAGCGCGGGCAGGAGAGCCTGCCGCGCGGGGTTGTCGAAGGCGACGGCCGCGGACGAGACGGCCGTCAGCAGGTAGACGGGCCAGACGGCTTCGAGCCCGAGCGCGGTGACGACCGAGAGCGCCGCCGCGCACAAAAGCATCGAGGTCTGCGCGGCCAGGATGAGCCGCTTGCGGTCGAAGGCGTCGGCCGCCACGCCGCCCACGAGCGAGCAGAGGATGATGGGCAGGACGCGGACCAGCCCGACGAGCCCGAGCGCGGCGGCCGACTGCGTCAAGACGTAGACGTGCCAGTTGACCGTCACGAGCTGCATCTGCGAGCCCGTCAGCGAGAGCGACTGCCCGGCCCACATCAACAGGAAGTCGCGGTGCGAGAGCGCCGCCCAGGCGCGCCCGCCCGACCCGGCGGTTTGTGAAGACTTCTCGGGGTTACTCAACTGACCGGCGACCCTCGCGGCGGAAGAGAATGACGGACGACGAATGATGAATGATGAATTTGCCGAAGCGGTTTCATTCTACTCATCATTCGTCGTCCGCCCGCCTCTTTATTCGACGACGACGCGGTCCGTCGCGCCACGCCCGAAGGTCTCGGGGTGGTACATTTCCTCGGCCTTCGGCGGCGGGACGACGAAGGTTCCGGGCGTGGTGGCGCGGGCCGTGTAGGCGTATGTGTAGACGCCCTCCCAGAGCAGCGAGGTGAACGCCTCGGCCCGCTCGTCGCGGAGGTTCTGGTGCTCGTACCAGACGCCCGACCACCACCAGCGGTGGAAGCTGCCCTCCTCAATCTTCGACTCCTGCGGGACGTACTCCGTCACCGCGAGCGCCGGGTTGAGGGCTTCGAGCCCCGCCGGCAGCGGGTCAACGAGCGCCACGTGGTAGCGGCGCGCGGGCGCGTAGAGCGAAAGCTTCACGCGCACCTTCGCGCCCGCCCTGACGCGCCACGTCCCGTCGGCGTCGCGCCGCACGTCCGAGGGGTTGTCCACGGCCTCGTACTTGCGCTCGACCGTGAAGCCGTAGTCGGCCGGCGCGAGCTTCAGGGAAGACGGCGCGTACTGCATCCCGATGCGGTAGTAGAGCCGCCCCTGCCCCTCCTTCTGAATCGTCAAGTTCTGCTGCGCGCCGCCGGGCGCTTCCGCGAGCCGCCGCATCGGCACCTCGAACTGGTTGCGGTCGGTCGAGCGCCCGCGGAACTGCTGCTCGCCCGCGTAAGCGTCGCCGAGCCACGCGCGCGCGACGAAGTCCGGCGTCGTCTTCTCGTAGGTCCCGAAGTAGCGGTCGAGCGCGAGCAGGACGAAGACGTTCTCCTGTGTGTTCTCCCAACGCCCCTTCTTCTTGTGCGCCAGCAGGCCGCGAACAATCTTCGGTATCAACTCGCTCTGCGGCTGGTCGGCTATCAACGCTTCGAGGATGACGGCGTCGGCGCGGCGGTCGGAGGCGAGCAGCAGGTAGTCGTCATCCCCGTAACGAGACGTGAAGTGCGCGGCTCCGGCCGTCTCCTCGACGCGGTTGCCGAGCAGCCTCCTGATGGCCGTGACTTCGGCCGCCGAGCCCGCGTCGCCCGAGAGCACCGAAAGCAGCCACCCGACCGATTCGAGCGAGAGTTTATCCAAACCCTCTTCGGCGATGACCCTCCGCGCGCGCGCCGCGTCGCGGTCGCCGAAGCGGTTGCGCACGTAGAGCGCGTAGGAGACGAGCGCGTTGCGCGCCGAGCGGCCGTAACGCTTCGGGATGTGGCTCTCGACGTTGCGGAGGTAAGACTTCGACTTGTCGAGCATGGGCTGCGGCACGTCGTAGCCCTTCTCCTTGGCGCGCGAGAGCGCGTGCGCGACGTGGATGCTGACGTAGGGCCACGACTCCTCGCCGCGGCGCCAGAAGCCGAAGCCCCCGTCGTCGTTTTGCATCGCCTGAAGCCGCTTGATGTCGCGCGCCACGGCCGCCTTCATCTCCTCCGGCGTCGGCAGCTCTTTAGCCTTGAAGGCCGTCAGCACGTCGCGCAACGCGGCGACGCCCAACACGCGCGACGCCAACTGCTCCGAGCACTCGAACGGGTACGAGACGAGGTAGATGACGGCGTCGGTCAACGCCTGCAACTGCGTCGAGGAGGTCTGCACCTCCAACCCGCCGAACTGCTTGAACACGTCGGCCGGCGCCTTCACGGGCTGGACGACGACTCCGCTGCGGTCCACCTCGCCGTAGGTGGCGAAGGCTTCGGTCGTCGCCGGAGTCCAGACGGGAAGCTCGACCTGCGCGGCGTCGGCGTGGCCGCCCGAGACGGCGCCTGCCTGGAAGCGCGCCTTGCCCGCCATCGAAGCCGCGGCCGGGAAGCGCACCTCGACGCGGTCGTTCGCCGGCACGGTCACGCGCCGGCCCTGCCCTTCGGTGAACTCGGCGTTGGCGGCGCGCACGGCCACGTCGGCGACGACGGGCGCGTCGGTCTGGTTCTGCACGACGACGGGCAGCTCGAAGCGGTCGCCGAAGTTCAGGAAGCGCGGCGCCGACGGGCGGACCATCAGAGGCATGCGCGCCGTGATGTTCGACTCGCCCGAGCCGAACTGCTTGCCGCCCGCGACCGAGACGGCCATCACGCGGTAGCGCGTCAGGCTGTCGGGGACTTTGACCTTGACCTCGGCGCGGCCCGCCGAGTCGGTCAGCACGGAGGGGACGAAGACGGCGAGGGCGTTGAAGTCCGTGCGCACGCGAATCTCCTCGCCGGCCTCGCCTATCCTCACGGCCTCGTCGGCGGCGAGCGACTTGAACTTCATTTGCTCGTTCTCCGCGCCGTCGGCCACCATGTTGTTGTCCGCCCTGCCCCCGCCGATGACGCCACGCGATACCGGCCTGGGAGCAGCCGCCGGCATCGGCCTGCCCGCGGTGCCGCGGCCGTCGGCGGCCAGCTCCTGCGCGTTCAGGGCTACTGCGGTGTTGGGGTCGCGCAGCATTATCTCCCTCCGCAGGTGGTGGTCGCTCACGTCTGGGCCGCGCAGCGCGTAGAAGACCGAGAGCGGGTCTTCCAGCTTGTAGCCCGTCAGCGAGAGCACCGACTCGTCGACGACGACGACGGCCAGCTCTCCACCCTGCACGGGGCGGCCCGCGGCGTCTTTAACTTCGACGCCGACGGTCGTCTCCGCGCCCGGCTCCAAAGCCTTGTCGCGCGGCGTCGCCGTCACCCGCAGCTTGCGCGCGGCGGGCGGCACCGTGAGGTTGAGAGAGCCGCTGGCGAAGGCGGGCCGCTTCTGGAGCTTGTCGTCGGCCTCGCCCTTGGCGTTCACGCGCGGCGCCGCGCCGACGAGGTCAACCTGCGCGTAGACGTTCGGCGTGAACGCCTCCTCGACCGCAAACTTCAGCGTGTGTGAAGGCCCCTCCATCCTGAAATGGACGGCGCGCTCAAGGCCGGAGCGGCGCAGCGTGAAGACGCCCTCGGCCGGGTAGAACGGCGCCTGCACGAGTATCTCGGCCGTCTCGCCGGGCGCGTACTCGCGACGGTCCGGGATTAGCTCGACCGACTCCTGCTCGACGTTGCGCTTCGGGGGGAGGCGCCCGCCCGCGACCCACAGCGTCAGCTCCGACTCGTTCGGACGCTCGCGGTCGTCAATCACGCGCGCCGTCACGCGGTACTGCCCGCCCGCCTGCGGCCGGAACGTGCACTTGACCGCGTCGGCGGCCGAAGAGACGTTGCACTCTTCCACCTTCGACTCGACCTGCTGCCACTCGCCCTTTTTGTAAGTCCACTCCAACTGCGCGGCGCGCATCCGCACCTCGCGCCCGGCGACGGCACGGCCGTCGAGGTCGGTGACGATGGATTCGACGACGAGCGGCTGGCCCTGCTGCACGAACATGCGCGGGCTCCTGAGGCCGACGTAGAGGTCCGAGGGGTGGACGAGCATCGTCGTCGTCCCCGCCCACCTCTGCCGGTTCACGTCCGTGACGCTGGCCTGCGCCGTGACGGTCGAGGGCTGCGGTGGGTCTACCGAGTCGAAGTCGAGCCGCAGGCGGTGCAGTCCCGCCGCGTCGGTCTTGCCCTGAAAGGTCTGCACGTTCGTCTGCCCGCCGGGCGAAGAGACGCGGCCTCCCCACCAAGGCACCCACTTGCCGAAGGTGTAGTCGCCGCGGTTGGGCGGCGTGTAGCGCGTCGGCGAGGCCGTCACGCGCCAATTGACCTCGGCGTTCGCGAGGCCGCCGCCCGCGTAGTAGTTGGCGGCGACCGTGGCCTGCGCGTGGCCGCCGACGAAGTGCGGCGCCCCGGAGGCGCGCGCCGTGACCTCGAACTCGGGACGGCGGAACTCCTGCACCTGCGCGTAGTGGTAGTGCTGTCGCGCGCCGAGGTTCGGGTTGCCGCCCTGCGCTTCGAGCTGGAAGAGGACGTTGCCGAGGTTGACGGTCGGCGGCAGCTTGAAGCGCAGGTCGAAGCCGCCGAGCGGGTTCAGGCGCACGGCGCCCTTCCCTATCTCGTTGCCGCGCACGTCGCGGACGGTGTAGACGACGCCCGACGCCGCGCCCGCCAGCGGCCCCACGTCGCCGCCCTTGCCCGCCCCGACTCTCCGCAGCCAGCCCTTCAAACTTATCTCCTCGCCCGGCCGGTACATCTTCCGGTCATCGAAGACGTACCAGCGCAACGCGTCCGGCTGCTCGCTGCGTACCCAGCCGGGCGAGCCGCCGTACCACCAGTCGCCGTGCTGGGGCAGGATGGCCGTGTCGGCACCGCGCCGCGCGACGATGAGCGCCGCCGCCTGCGCGGGGAGCGCCAGTCTCGCCATGCCGTCCTCGCCGCTCGTCGCCCTCGCCTGACCCGGCGCCAGCCACATCTCGACGCCGGGCAGCGGCCGCCCGTCGGCCAGCGAGGTCGCCCAGAGGAGCATGTCCGTGCGGTCAACGAAGGCGCCGAGCCCGATGTTCGTCACCTGCACCCAAGCGCGCACCGCCTGCCGCTCTTGCACCTTCCCGGCCGTCGGCTCGACGACCAGGACGGCGTGGCCGAGCCCGCCCTTGAGGGCTTCGCCCACGTCGATGCGCGTCTCGGTCATCTCTTCGGGCTGACCGGCGACCTGAATCGTCTTCGAGTAGACGAGGCGGCCGGGCGGCGTCCCAGGCCCCTGCTGCTTCGCCTTCTCGTCGTAGTAGTTGTTGACGCGCCGCATGTGCGCGACGAAGGCGTCCCAGTCTTCGGGGCCGACCGCGTAGAGGCTCACCTTGAGCGCGGGCTGGTTGACGCTGAAGACGGAGAAGCGCGGGCCGCCGGAGGGTTCGAGGACGACGAAGCTGCCGCCCGGCGCCGTGAGACTCGGCGGCGCGGGGCCGACGTTGAAGGGGACCGTCACCGGCTCCGAGAGCGTCTGCCCGAACTCGTCTTTGATGGAGGCGTCGAGCGTCAAGCGGTAGGACGTGCGCCCGCGCTTCCATCCCTGCACGTACAGCTCATTGCCGGAGACGAAGACCTTCGCCTCGGGCGCCGCCGGCTCTATCTTCACCTGCGACTCGTCGAAGGCTTCGCGGTCGAGCGGGTTGCTGAAGGTGATGCGCCACACGTCCGAAGGCAAGCACTGATTCCGCTGCCAGCCGCACTGGTGGCCCGTGACGCGCAAAGGGCCGTAGGTGCGGAACGAGAACGACTGCGCGACGGTCGTCGTCCGCGGCCCCTCGGCCGAAGGCGTCCCCGGCCCGACCGTGACCACGACCTGCGAGTCGGCCGGCAACAACGCCCCGCCGGCATTCCCTTCATCAACGCCCGCGCGCACGGCGAGCCAACGCCCCTGCGTCGCGCGCTTCGCGAGGTTCCTCACCGCCTCGTCGGCGTCAACCTCGGCGTCGGTCGCCAGCCTGACGCGCGCGTTCACCCGGCCCGCCAGCACGCGCACGGTCCGCAACACGGCCGACGGGTCAACGCGCTGGTCGAACTCCATGAAGACCAGCGACTCGCGCCGCACGGGGCCGCCCTGCGGGTACATGGCTTTGAGCTGGGGCGGCGGGGTCGAGAAGGTCCACGAGACGGGCGCCCGCGTCGCGCCGCCCGCGGCCGAGCGCGTGCCGGCCGGAACCGTCACGCGAAACTCCGTCGCCATCGGCAGACGCATGTCGGCCGGGTCGAAGATGAGCGTCTTCGTGCCGAGCCAACGCCAACGCCCCTCGGGCTTCGGCGTCATCTCGGCGGGCACCGTCTTCGCGGCCTCCTCCTGCGAAGTGACGGCCACCATCGGCTGCGAGAACGTCACGCTCAACTGCGGCGCCAAAGGCACCTGACCCGTCGGCTGGTAACGCACGACTTCGAGCGCGCCCGCGCTCGACTGCTCCGGCCCCGGCCTACCCTCGTCGGCCGGGAACGCGCTCAAAACGGTCGCGCCCGCGCGCGGCGGCGGCAGCGAACGCTCGCGCAAATTAAAGTCCTGCCGGTCAGACTCCTCCGCCTTCAGCGGCGGCAAACGCCGCAGCACGCGCTCCGTCTCCGCCTCCGAAAGCCTCACGGCCGGGGCCGGCGTCGCCGTCGCCTGCGCCGCCTCCCTCTGCTCCTCGCCCTCGCTCAAACGGAACCGCAAACCCTTCGCCGCCGAGCCCTGCGTACCTTGCGCGCCCGCCCCGGCCGCGAAGCCTCCGCCGCCCTCATCAATCAAGCCCTCGGCCCGCGCCCGCCGCGCGAAAGGCGTGAACATGCCGAGCAAAAGTTGGAACATAAGCACAATGGCCGTGGCGTTTCTGAGCCGCATCGTTTGAAGCCTCACGAGGTTTAATGTTTGAAGCAGGGCTCGGGGAGATTCGCGCCCGCGCAGTAAGAACGCCCACGGCCGGCGCGACTTGCGGCCGAACATAGCATTAGACACCGCCCGCGCAAAAGCGGAGCCCCGAGTCCGCATGGGACTCGGGGCTCCGCCGCCGTGGACTTACCTATTCCGACTTCGCCTACTTACACTTCGAGTAGCCGCAGTCGCGGCAGAAGTCGCACCCGGAAGCGTGTTCGAGTTGGCCTTTGCACTCGGGACATTCGCCGATGAGCGAGTAGTTGCGGCTGGGCTCGGCGGCGGCGGGCGTGCCGACGGTCATCTTCGGCGTCTGCTGCTGGTAGGCGAGCGCGCGGGCCGAGTCGGGCTGGCTCTGGAGGCGGCGGCTGGTGAGCATGACGCACTCGGCGACGGCCTGCTCGGGGCTGGTCAGCAGCCGCTCGTTGAACCAGACGGAGTGCGTGCCCGTCACCTTGTTGAGACTGCGCGCGACCTCGCGGGCGTCGAAGCCGCCGCGCAGCATCTTGGAGGCGAGCAACCCGACGCCGCCCGAGATGGGGCCGGTGGCGAAGACTTCGAGGATGTCTGCGCCGTCGTGGTTGACGGTGACGTAGAGGTTCTGGCCGTCGAAGGGAATCTGCCACGTGAAGCCGCTCAGCTCGCGCGGGCGCTCGATGCGGACCACGTCGCCCGACTCGGTCAGGCGCGCGGCGGGCCTCGGCGCGGGGGCGGCGACTTCGACGGACGCGCCCGTCGGCGCGGCGCCGGAGTCTTCCACGAGTGCTTCGGCGACCGCGGCGGCGGCGACGACGGGCGGGTCGCAGGCGACCTCGCCCTTCGGCTCGGCGCCCTTCACGGCCGAGAGCACCTGCGAGTCTCGGCTCCCGTCGCGGTAGTAGCTGACGGCCTTGCAGCCCAGCTCGCGGGCGAGGCGGTAGAGGCGGTCAACCGATTCGAGCGTGTCGTCGCGCGAGCCGTTGCAGGTCTTCGACACTCCGTTGTCGACGTTGCGCTGCGCGGCGGCGAGCACGTAGACGTGCTGCTCGGCCGTGATGGACATGGCCGAGATGAAGTAGTCGGGCAGCTCCGACTCGTGCTCGACGACGTACTCGGCGGCGCGGTCAATCGAGTCCTGGTCGGTCTGGTCAACCTCGATGCCGAGCGCCTGCGCGGCGAGCGTGTGGACGTAGGTTCGCTTGCCGAGCGTGTCCTGCCGGACGTAGGCCCACGAGAAGTTCGGCTCGACGCCGGAGCTTGTTTCGGCGACCAGAGAGATGGTGCCGGTCGGCGCGATGGTCGTCGTCTCGTAGTTGCGCGGCGTCAGGGGCACGTCTTCGGGCACCCCGATGTCTTCGCGCAGGAAGCGGTCGTAGGCTTCCTTGTTCGGCTTGTACTCGGGGAAGACGCCCTTCTCCGAGCCGATGCGGCACGACTCCGACCAAGCCTCGCGCCTGACGAACGACATCACCTCGTCCATCAAGTCAATCGACTCGCGCGAGCCGTAAGGCACCTTCAGGTTGATGCACAAGTCGGCGAAGCCCATGATGCCGAGGCCCACGGGCCGCGTGCGCTTCACCACGTCGTCAATCTCGGGCAGCGGCCACGCGCAGGTGTCGATGACGTTGTCGAGGAAGCGGACGCACCAGCGCGAGGTCTCGGCCAGACGCGCCCAGTCGACCTTCGTCGCCGGGTCGTAGAACTTGGCGAGGTCGATGGAGCCGAGGTTGCACGAGTTGTTGAAGTGGAGCGCCTGCTCGGCGCAGGGGTTCGTCGCGTAGATGGGCCCCATCGAGCCCATCATGTGGTTGTGGCGGTTGACCTCGTCGATGAAGATGACGCCGGGCTCGGCGTAGCGGTGGGCCGAGGCGACGATGCGGTCCCAGATGTCGGGCGCGTAGATCATGCCGTCGCGGGGCGGCTCCTCGCGCGTGCAGGAGTCGAGCAGGCCCGACTGCTTCGCTTCGAGGAAGGCGGCGCGGTCGCGGAACGAGACGGTCGAGCCGTCGGGGCGGCGGTAGACGGCGTAGGGGCCGTCCAGCACGGGGTCGAAGACGGGCTCGTCCCACGCGTGCCCGTCGAAGGAGAGTTGATACCACTCCTTGTTGTCAACGGCCTCGAAGAACTTGTCGGTGACGGTGACGGAGATGTTGAAGTTCGTCAGCGAGTGCTGGTCGTTCTTGGCGTGGATGAAGCGGAGCACGTCCGGGTGGTCAACCCGCATGATGCCCATGTTGGCGCCGCGGCGGACGCCTCCCTGCTTCACCGTGTCGGTCGTCGTGTTGAAGATGTTCATGAACGACACGGGGCCGGAGGCGACGCCGTGCGTCGAGCGCACCATCGCCCCCTGCGGCCTGACCTTCTCGAAGGTGAAGCCGGTGCCGCCGCCCGTCTGGTGGATGATGGCGGCGTCCGTCGCCGTCTTCATGATGCCGGCGATGGAGTCGGGCACGTCGAGGACGAAGCAGGCGGCGAGCTGGCCCGAGGGCTTGCCGGCGTTGACGAGGCACGGCGTGTTCGGCACGAACTCGCGGCGGAGCATGATGCCCGACATGACCCTGTAGAACTCGTCGCGCCGCGCCCCGTCGGTCTCGGCCGCCGAGACGTGGCCGACGACGCGGCGCACGATGTCGGGCCACTCCTCGATGGCGTTGCCGGCGTGGTCCTTCAGGCTGTAGCGCTTAGCGATGACACGCACGGCGTTCAGGCCCAACTGCTCGGCGGCGGGCGCGGCGGCCGCACCCGTGATGTTCAGGCTGACGGGAGTTCCCTGTGGGGCGTTCGGCTCGATTGCGGTGCTCATCTCTTCGTTCTGGCCTTTCCCGCGCTCGTGGGGGGCGCGAGGCGACGTTCTCAAAAGCAGTCGAAAAAATTGCGGCGCCCTATTGCGCGCCGTCTCTCTTGTGGCTCGGGTACTTCGCGGTTGGTCTGGCCGGGAGGCGAGAAGGTCCCGGTGCCGTGGGGCCGCGGTCGCTTCCCCGGCACTCAAGACCGGCTCTTTCCAAACGGCGCGAAGGATACACCCGGCCGATTTGCTTGTCAAGAGTATAGCACAATATATTGTGTTAGTCCTTTGTCCGGGCTCCAATAGAGCGGGCAGGCTGAGGTTTTACGTTAAGGCGGCCGGGCTTTAGTTCGGCCGCCGGATGAATGCGATTCAGGCAGTACCAAGGGGTCGCTTTTCATCTAAGCTCTTCGGCGTTTGGGCCGACTCCAAATCGAAGGGAACGAACCATGGAAGGGTTGAACAGCAACGGCGCGGACCGGCTCGTGAGGGCGACGGCCGCCGACGGGCAGATACGCTGCATGGCGGCGGTCACGACGCGGACGGTGTCGGAGGCCGCGCGCCGTCACGAGGTCTCGAACACGGTGGCGGCTGCGCTCGGGCGGACGATGACGGGGGCGTTGCTGCTCGGCGCGGGCCAGAAGGACTTCGACCGCCTGACCGTGCAGCTCGACTGCGACGGCCCCGTCGGCGGCATCACGGCCGAGGTCAGCGCGGGGGGGCGCGTGCGCGGCTACGTCCGCAACCCGCAGGCCGACGCGCCGCTCAACGGCTCGGGCAAGTTCGACGTGGGCGCCGTCGTCGGCCGGGGCATGTTCTACGTCACCTACGAGACGGGCTACGAGATAGGTTTATACCGCGAGCCGTACCGCGGCGCCGTGCCGATTACGTCGGGCGAGATAGGCGAGGACTTCGCCTACTACCTCGCGAAGTCCGAGCAGATACCTTCGGCCGTGATGCTGGGCGTGCTGGTGCGCGCGCGCGAGTCGGGCGAGACGTTCGTGGAGGCCGCTGGCGGGCTGATGATTCAGGTGATGCCGGGCGCGGACGAGAAGGTGGTTGCCGCCATCGAGTCTTCGGTCGGGAGGACGCCGCACACGACGGCTCTCATCCGCGAGGGCGCGACGCCGGCCGAGATGCTGCGCACCGCGCTCGGCGACGTGCCGTTCGAGATTCTGGAAGAGCGCGAGGTCGGCTTCGGGTGCCAGTGCTCTTACGAGCGCGTGGTCTCGCTCGTCTCCGCCATCGAGCAGGGCGAGCTGGAGGCGATGCTGCGCGAGGACAAGGGCGCGGCGCTCACCTGCCACTTCTGCAACGAGACGTACCGCATCGACGAGCCCTCGCTCGCCGAGATAGTCGGGCGCGGCAGGGTCGCCGCCGCCGACTGAGCTTTCGGGGAAGACAAAAAAAGGAAGAGGCAGGGATGAGCGCCCTGCCTCTTTCACTTTCGTAAGGTTTCGCCTGCCTACTTGCCGGAGGTGCCGGACGACGGGAGCAGGTCGAAGTTGCCTATCTCGCGGTTGTGGTTGTCGAGCACGCCCATCACGTCGGAGGTCTCTTCGAGCATCTGCTTCGTCATCGCGATGGAGTCCGACAACTGCTCGAAGTCGAGCGAGGAGACGCGCTCGGGCGTCGGGAGCGTGACGACCTGGTCGTTGACGAGGCCGAAGAAGTTTTCGATGGACTGGAGCTGGCCTTCGACCAGTTTCACGGAACGCTCAAGCTCGTCGAACTGCGCGAGGCGGCGCTTGAGGATTTCGACGTTGGCGCGCTGGACGCGGCCCGCGCGGTCGTCGGGCGCGTTATCGACGGCGCGCTCGGCCTGCGCCAGTTGGTTCTGCACGGTCTGCCGGTTGATGGAGCGCAGGTGGTGTTTGCGCCGCCGGTAAACGTCGAGCAGGTCAACGAAGTCTTCCCAACGCTGTTCGAGCGTGCGGATGTTCGTCGGCAAATCCTTCGAGCCGGTGAACTTCAGATAGTTGTCGAAGATTTTATTCTTGAGCCACTTCAGGTAGAGCACGGCCTCGCGCTCGCGCGGGTCGAAGCTCTCGATGAGGCGCTCGCGCTGCTTGTTGCGAAGCTCGGCCAGGCGCTTGCGGTTGCGGCCGTCGACGAGGCGGCGGTAGATGGAGCTTGCGGGCACGGTCGCGAGGTACGCGCCCTCGGCGACGAGCGCCGCCGCCAAGGGTATCGGCGACCACGTGTAGGCCGCGGCGACGGCGAAGCCGGCCATGCCCCAGAAGTTGGCCGGCTCCATCGCCGCCTCTTTCAGATATTCGAGACTGAGCTTCTTCTCCGCCATAAAACTTCCGCTTGCCGATAAGTGCCGACGATTTATAGAAAGGCTTTAAGCGTTCGACTCGCCGGGGGCCGAGGGGAGCGCGGGGGCTTCCTTCTCGCCGCTGCCGATGAGCCCCATCTGCCGCTTGTAGTCGAGGAGCTTGTCCTGTAACTGCATGTCCATCGCCTCGCGCTCGATCTCGTGCATCTGCGAGTCCACGCCCGAGGTGCCGAGTTGGAGCTTGGCCTCGGCGGTGGCGGCGCGGCGGTCGATTTTCTCGCGCATCTCGTTGAAGGTCGAGGCGTCGTCGCCTATCTGGAACGAGGCCATCGTCTGCGCGAGCTGCTCCTGGAGCTTGGCCTGCTTCGACTGGTTGATGAGCTGCATGGCCTCGGCCGTGCGCCGCTGCATCTGTAGGATGTAGTTGTCGCGGGCCTTCGTGGCCTGCTGCGAAGCCTTGGCGGCGGTCTCTAGCTGCTGGTTGGTGCGGCCGAGGTCGAGCTGGGCCTGTTGGAGTTGGCCGATGTAGGCGGTGGCGATGTCGTCGCGGTTCATCTTGACCGCGGCCTTGATCTTCGAGTCGAGGTCCACGACCTGCTCTTCGAGCTTCACCTTGTTCTTGGCGAGCAGGCGCTCGGTCGCCATCACCTGCGCGACGGAGTTGTTCAGCTCCGGCACGCGGTCGCGCATGTCGCGAATCGTCTGCTGCAAGATCAGCTCGGGGTCCTCGGTCTTCTCGACGATGCCGCCGAACAACGCCCGAAGCGAACGCTTCAACCTCGCCAACACTCCCATCGTCTTCGCACCCTCCGGCCGCCCGGCGGCCTTCGCAAATTTTTCGGCCCGGACAACTTAAGGCGTCCGGGACCAGACATTGTACGTACGCCCGAGCCGCCCGGTTCAACTTGCTGCGAGTATAACAAGGCTTCCCCGCGCCCGCCAGAGCGGAACATAAAACGGCTTAAAAGCGCCCGATGTCGCGCCGGTAGTGCATCCCGTCCCAGCGGATGCGGGCCGCGGCGGCGTAGCAGCGCGAGAGCGCGTCGCCGAGCGCCGGCCCCGTGGCCGTGACGCCGAGCACTCGGCCGCCGGCCGTCAGGTATGCGCCGCCGTCGCCGCGCGCCGTGCCGGCGTGGAAGATTTGGACGGACTCGACCGAGGCTGCCTCTTCGAGCCCTTCTATCGCGGCGCCCGTCTCGGGCTTCTCCGGGTAGCCGCGCGCGGCCAGCACCACGCAGGCGGAGGCTTCATCGCTCCAGCCAACTTTAACGCCGCCGAGGCTGCCGCGTGCCACCGATTCGAAGACTTCGAGCAGGCTGCCGCGGAGGCGGACGAGGACGGCCTGTGCCTCCGGGTCGCCGAAGCGGACGTTGTATTCGAGGACGCGGGGGCCGTCGGCCGTCAGCATCAGCCCGACAAAGAGCACGCCGCGGAAGTCGAGCCCGTCGCGGCGCGCGCCTTCGAGCGTCGGCTCGACTATCTCGCGGACGGCGCGGCCGAGCGTCTCGTCGTCTAACACGTCCGGCGAGGTGACGGCGCCCATCCCGCCGGTGTTCGGCCCCGTGTCGCCCTCGCCGACTCGTTTGTGGTCGCGCGCGGGCGGCATCAACACGTAGTCGCGCCCGTCGGTCCAGAGCAACAAAGAAGCTTCGGGTCCCGACAGCGTCTCCTCTATCAACACTCGCCCGCCGGCCTCGGCCCCGCCGCGCACGCCCGCCAGCATCTCTTCAGCCGCGCGCCGGCCTTCGGCGTGGTCGCGCGCCACGACGACGCCCTTGCCCGCCGCCAGCCCGTCGGCCTTGACGACGACAGGGCTGTCGGGACTCCCGAACTCGCCGCCGCGCAGAATCTCGCGCGCCTCCGCGGCCGACTCTGTGACGCGGTGGCGCGCGGTCGGGACGCCGTGCCGCTTCATAAAATCTTTCGCGAAGACTTTGCTCGATTCGAGTCGCGCGGCTTCCCTGCGCGGGCCGGCGACGGCGAGGCCGCGCGACTCGAACTCGTCGGCGAGTCCGGCCGCCAGCGCCGCCTCGCCGCCGACGACGGTCAAATCAATCCGCTCGCGCTCGGCAAAGTCCGCGAGCGCGCTTACGTCCGTCGCCCCTATCTCGACGCGCCCGGCGTCCGAGGCGATGCCGGCGTTGCCGGGCGCGCAGAACAGGTTAAGCCCGGCGCCGTCCGCGCCGCGCCGGAGCGTGCGGCAGAGGGCGTGCTCGCGCCCGCCCGAGCCTATGACCAGCACGTTCATCAGGTTGGGACTCCGTCTCGAAAGACCGCCGCGGGTTTGGAAGCGAAAGCGCCGCCGATGCTGTCATGCGGCCTCGGGGCTGTCAAGAGGGTGTGTGTCAAACTTTCTCTTCGCTCTTGACACAATTTTGTGATACGTATACCTTGCACACGGTCCCACGGCGGACGCGGGCGCGTCGGCCGCAGATTTCCGACGCGACTTACGGTTCACTTCCCCCTCGTAGTCGTCCGCGGCTCCCGACAAAGGCAAGGCTGAAGCAAGGCATTCCCCCTCGCAGCCGTCGTACAAGGTCAACGGACTCCCGACCGGCTTCACTCACCCTGCGGTGCCGACCGGCGGGTTCTTTACACGGGGTATAGACATGTCACAGGTACAAACAGCGGAGATTCCGGTGCAGGTTAACGGAGAGTTGCACGCGGTGGAAACGGAGTACAACGACCGCTCCATACAGTGTGTAGACTGCGGCCAGGACTTCATCTGGACGGCGGGCGAGCAGCTCTTCTTCCACGACAAGGGGTTGAAGAACGAGCCCAAGCGCTGCAAGCCGTGCAAGCAAGCCAAGAACGAGCGGCTGGCGGCCATCGCCGCCGCGCAGGCCGCCGGAGTCCGCCAGCGCATCGAAGTCTCGGTCCAGTGCGCTCAGTGCGGCCAGCCGACGACCGTCCCCTTCTACCCCTCGCAGGGCCGCCCCGTCTACTGCCGCTCCTGCTTCCTCGCGGCGCGCGGCGGCGACGGGCACGGCGGCTAGGCCGCCCCACCCAGGCCCCGACAAATAAAGCGAGCCTCCCCGGCGCACCTCCCCCAACAGAGCCGCGACGCGGCCGAATATCAATTCAAGGAGCGGGAGAAGCGTCTGGATAACCACATCCCGACGCGCGACCCCGTCCTC
>DASZEK010000032.1:0-2367 GCA_035941045.1 Pyrinomonadaceae bacterium
GGCGGCGAGCCGGTCGAGACCAAGGACTCCAACCGCGCCATCCAGGTCCAGACGCGCGTCTACCAATGGCTCGTCCGCAACGCCGACCGCTTCGGCTTCCGCCCTTACTACTACGAACCTTGGCACTGGGAGTACGTCGGCGGGTCAACTGCTGGGAATAAATAACTTCGAGGCGGGCGTTTTTTGAGTCTCCGCTTTTTCCTCCGCCGGTCCGGGAATTAGCAAGGTGTGTCGAGAAGGATGAGCCCCGTATACGGGTTCTGGTCGCCGGCGAAGTTGAGCGCGCGCGGTGTCTTTCGCCACACGTAATACACCTTATTCCCTTTCGCGACGACGGCGGCCAGCGCGCCGGCCACTGACAGCGACGGGGGGACGTTCACGGCCGAGAATGAGGGAATGATGAGCGCGGCCGACTCGCCCGGCGGAGGCGGGTTGGCGTCGTAATACGCGGAGGCGAGCGGCGACCGCCTGACGCCGCACATCGCGCGGCGGTTCACGGCGGTTTGATCGACCGCGTTGCGAAATAAAAAGAGGTCCGGGTAGACGCTCACGCGCCCATCCCAGCGAAAGACCCCTCCGCCTGTAGCCAGCTCGTAGCGCAGGAGGCGCGGCTTGAGGTACACGCGCACCTCGCCCGCCCCCGCCAGTGAGAGCGATGCGGCGTCGGCCGAGTAGGAGGGCTCGGATGTGACTTTGAAGTTCGCCCCGTCTCCCGTGTCGAACTCCTCATAAGCGCCGACGGCATGCGGGAGGCCGTGCTCGGAGTAGTCGCCCGCGACGACGCGCAGCCTGCCCACAGAGCCCTTCGCCTTCAGCACGCCCGACCCGTGCGCGACATCGGCCGCGACGTTCAGCTCGTTCCACTTCTCGTCGGCGTCCGCCTCCGCGGCCGCGCGCCTCTTCCACTCGGGCGGCCCCTCGGCCTCCCCCTCCTGCTCCGCCGTCTGTAGCTTATAGAGGTCATCGCCCACGCCCGCCGTCGCGTAGAGCCAGCGGCCGGCGTGAGGCAGCGGCATGCAGTTGTAGAGCTTGCGGCCGGTGACGTTGGCCTCGGTCGTCGAGAGCGGGTCGAGCGCGTCCGAGGAGCCGGGCGCGCGGCTGCCGAGCAGTCGCGCGTCGAGCGCCTGAAACTCCGCGAGCGTCGGCGTGGCGAGTTGCGCGGGCGCGGCGCGCTCGTATTCGAGTTCGACGTACTCGTCGAATTTCGTGTCGTCGCGCGCGGGGGCGGTCGTCTCCGACGCGGGCCGGTAGCGGCCGCCGGTCCAGGAGGCCGCGGCGACGCTTCTGAGGCGCGTGCCGAGGTCGAGGAAGACGACCCGAGGCTTGCCGCGGAAGACGTAGCGGGTGGGGTTGCTCTCGACGGGGATGACGCCCCGCCCGTCGCGCGCGGGAGGCGCCTGCGGTCGGGCCTTCCGCCGCTTACGCCCGAGCGTGACATCGAGCGTCGAGCCGCCGGGTAGTTTGAAGTCCGTCATGGCGCGTCCGTCGCCCTCACCTCCAGCGCCACGCGCTTGACGCCCGTCACTTCGGCCGCGAGGACCTTCAGCTCGAAAGTAACGTCGTCGCCCGCGTAAGGCGTCAGGTCCACGGGCTCGGCCGAGATGTCAACGAAGTCCGCGCCACTCCCCTGCACCCTCGCCAGGACTGACGCCGAAGAATCAACTTGAGACCTGAGCCAGTGCCCGGCCGCGGCCGGCACGGACACCGTGAAGACGGGCGACTCCGCGCCCGCCGTGAGGCTCATCGAGAAGACCGTCGGCGCCGTCGCGGCCTCGTCGGTCGCCGTGACCTGACGCGCCGAAAGCGTCATCGAGTAGTCGGGCGCGCCCGTGTCGAGGTTCGCTATCCTGCGCGTGTAGCCCTCGACGATGAAGAGGCCGAGACTCACGCCGCCGCGCGCGCGCACCTCAAACACCTTCCCGCGCCGCACACGCCAGTCCACGTAAGGGATCGTGATGGAGACCTGGCGCGGCGGGTTGTTGAGGCGCGCCAGGTAGCGGCGGCCGTACGTGATCGCGAGGTCCGCTGGCAGGTCGCCCGCGTTGATGGTTGGGACCGTGCGCCTGAGCGCGGAGGCGCTCACCCCGGCGGCCCTGATCAGCGCCTTGACGGTCCCTTGGGCCCTGCGGTTGACGGAGGTGGAGCCGGCGCGCGTCGCGGATGACGGCGGCTCAATCGTCCCCCCGTTGAGGTGGTTCGCGACCTGGCGGCGCACCCTGACGGCGTCGCCCTCGCGGACGAAGGTTTCTATCTCCGTGCGGACGGCGCGAAACTCGGCCGACTGGTTCGCGTCCGGGTCGATGTAACCCGAATGATGCGCGTCCAGGTAAGGCATCTCGTAAGGGTTGCCGAGATACTCCTTATCCC
>DASZEK010000033.1:0-33494 GCA_035941045.1 Pyrinomonadaceae bacterium
TCTATGAGCGAGTCGTCGCCCGCGAGTTGCACGCGCACGTCGCGGGCGTCGGCGACGTTCAACTCGCTGACGCGGCGCGAGAGCCCGGAGCGCGTCCAGTCCTGCTTCAGTTCCGATGCCAGCGACATGCGCTCGCGGTTCTGGCGGCGGGCCTGCTCGGTCTGCGCCTCTTCGAGCCCGCGCACGAAGAAGTCGTCCTCGCCGGGCGTGGCCCCGCCGAGCATGACGCCCTCGTCGTCCACCCACACGAGGCGCCCGGCCTCGTTGCGCGCGATGAGCAGGGGCGCGCGCTCCGTCACGCGCACGCGCAGGCCCGAAGGCATGACGCGCGTCACGACGGCCGAGCGCACCCACGGAAGCTGACGCAGTTCGCGGCTGATGCTGTCGAGGTCCGCGTCCCAGACGCCGGCCGCCGAGAGGCGCATCACCGCGGCCTTGATGTCGTCGCGCGAGGCGCGCGCGGCGCCCTGCACGTCCACGGCGTCCGGCTTGACCTTGAAGAAGGAGGCCGAGGCCGCCGTGCGGTAGCCGACGAAGGCGACGAGCCCGAGGGCCACGGCCAGCACGAACTTCATGGCGAGCGGCGCGTAAGACAGCGCCGTCTTCCAGGCGAAGCCCTGCTGCGCCGAGCCGGACGGCCCGCGCCCCTTGCGCGCGGCGGGACGCTGCGACGCGCTCACCTTGCGCGACTTCGAAGCCCCGGCGCCCGCGCGGCCCGCCCTCGGCATGACGACCTGTTCTCTCACCTCTCACCTCCCTCGGCGGCGGGCGCCGCGTCGTTCCTGACAGCAGAGCCTTCGTCTTTAAACTCGCGGTCGGCGCCCCACAGCTCGACCTCGTATTCCAGCTCGATGCCGTGCTCGCGGCGGAAGCGTTCGCGTATCTCTTCGGCGAGCCGGAGGGCGTCTTCGGCGCGCGCGCCCTCGCCTTCGGTGACGATGAAGTTGGCGTGGACGGGCGAGACGACGGCGCCGCCCCTGCGCTCGCCCTTCAGGCCCATCTCGTCGATCATCTTGCCCGTGCTGATGCCTGAGCCCGGCGGGTTCTTGAAGAAGCAGCCGGCCGAGCGCGCGCCGTGCGGCTGCGTGGCGAAACGCTTCTGCTTGGCCTCCTCCATCCGCGCCTTAATCCGCTCGGGCTCGTCCGCCTTCAAACGGAGCGTGCAGCCGAGAAGCAGCTCGCCTTCCTTGAAAGACGTGTGGCGGTAGTCCCAACTGACTTCGCCGCCCGGCACCTCGACGACCTTGCCGCCGCGCGCGACGCGCACCGTCTCGACGACCTGCCCAATCTCGTGGCCGTAGGCGCCCGCGTTCATCCAGAGCGCGCCGCCGACGGTGCCGGGGATGCCGCCGAGGCCCTCGATGCCGGAGAGCCCTTGGCGCGCGGCCTCGACGCAGAGTCGCGGGAGCGAGAAGCCGGCGCTGACAGAGACGCGCTCGCCGTCGAAGCTCGCGCCGCCTTTAACTTCTCTCATCGAGACGACGACGTACTTGTGCTCGCGGTCGTCGGCCAGCACGTTGCTGCCCGCGCCGAGCACGCGCCACGCCAGCCCCGACTCTTCGAGCGCGCCCGCCACGCACGCCGCGCCTTCCTCCGTCTCGGGAAGCAGCAGCCAGTCAATCGCCCCGCCGACGCGCAAGGAAGTCAACTCCGCGAAACGCCGCCCGCGCTCGGCGCGCACCGAGCACCGCCGCGCGATCTCTTCAATCGTCGCGTCGCGGGTCTTCTGCTGTTCGGCGGCTTCGACCATCAACTAACCCTTAGACTCCTTCTCGCGTAAAAGCTCCGGCAACTGCTCGCCGACGCGGTAGACGTTGCCGGCGCCGAGCGTGATGACCATGTCGCCCGGCCTGACCTCTTCCATGAGCGCCCGCACGGCTTCGTCAACCGAGCCGACGTAGCGCGCGTCCTTGTGGCCGTAGCGGTGGACGGCTTCGACCAGAGACTCCGCCGAGATGCCCGGAATCGGGTCTTCGCTCGCCGCGTAGATGTCGGTAATCATCAGCACGTCGGCGTTGTTGAAGGAGCGCGCGAACTCGTCGAGCAGGTCGGCGGTGCGCGAGTAGCGGTGCGGCTGGAAGAGGACGACCATGCGGCGCCCGGCCGAGCCGAGTTTGGCGGCGACGAGCGTGGCGCGAATCTCCGTCGGGTGGTGGCCGTAGTCGTCCACGACGAGCACGCCGCCGACCTCGCCCTTGTACTGGAAGCGGCGGTTGACGCCCGTGAACTCCGCGAGCCCCTTGGCAATCGTCTCGAACGGCACTTCCAACTCAAGCCCGATGGCGATGGCCGCCAGCGCGTTATAGATGTTGTGCAAGCCGGGAACGTGCAGGGAGACTTCGCCGACCGGCTCTCCAAGGCGCCGCACCTGAAACGTCGAGCCGAACTGCTTGTCGTAGCGCACCTCGCGCGCGGCGATGTCGGCCTGCGCCGAGAGGCCGTAGGTGACGCGGCGGCGGACGACCTCGGGGATGACGGCCTGCACGTGCGGGTCGTCGAGACAGAGGACCGAGGCGCCGTAGAAGGGCACCTTGTTGACGAAGTCGGCGAAGCACTTGCGCACGTCCGTCATGTCGGCGTAGTGGTCCATGTGCTCGCGGTCGATGTTCGTCACGACGGCGAACGTGGGCGACAGCATCAGGAACGAGCGGTCGCTCTCGTCGGCCTCGACCACCATCAAGTCGCTCTTCCCCAGCCGCGCGTTCGAGCCCATCGCGCCGACGACGCCGCCGACGACGACCGTCGGGTCGAGCTGCGCCAGCACGTTCGCAATCATCGAAGTCGTCGTCGTCTTCCCGTGCGAGCCGGCGACGGCGACCGTGTGCGGCTTCAGGCGCATCAGCTCGCCCAGCATCTCGGCGCGCGGGATGACGGGTATTGAGCGGCGCCGCGCCTCGATGACCTCCGGGTTGTCGTCGCGCACGGCCGTCGAGCGGACGACGACGTGCGTGTCGCGCACGTTCTCCGCGGCGTGCCCCTCATACACGGCCGCGCCCATCGCTTCGAGCCGCGCCGTCGCGTCGGACCGGCGCAGGTCGGAGCCCGACACGCGGAAGCCCATGTTCAAAAGGACCTCCGCGATGCCGGACATGCCGATGCCGCCGATGCCGACGAAGTGAACGTGTTGGACGCGACGAAACATAAACTCTGCCGACTACTTCCTTCTCGTTATCAACTTCTCCATCAAATCAACCGCCGCCGCCGCCGCGTCGCCGCGGGCGAGTCGGCGCGCGTTCTCTTCCATCTTTGTCACGCGCTCGGGGTCCGAAGCGAGCGCGTCGATTTCGCGCGCGAGCCGTTCGCCCGTCGCCTCCTGCTGGAGAATCATGACGGCGGCGCCCGCCGACTGTAGCGCCTCGGCGTTCTTGCGCTGGTGGTCGTCGGCGGCGAAGGGGAACGGGACCATCAACGCCGCCTTGCCCGCCGCAATCAATTCGGCCGTCGTCGTCGCGCCCGCGCGGCAGACGACCAAGTCGGCGACCGCGAAGGAGGCGACCATGTCGTCGATGTACTTCCGCACGTCCGCCTCCTCGCCCCACCCGGCCGACTCGTAACCGGCGCGCACCTTTTCAAAGTCGACCTCGCCCGTCTGGTGGACGACGCGCAGGCGGCCCCGCTGGGCCTCCATGTGAGGCAGCGCCGCCACCATCGCCTCGTTGATGGCGCGCGCGCCCTGCGAGCCGCCGAAGACGAGGACGGAGAACGTGCCCGGCTCGCGCTCCTTCCTCTCAATCTCAAAGAACTCGCGGCGGACGGGGTTGCCGATGACGACGCCCTTGCCGCGGAAGTAGCTCAAAGACTCCTCGAACGAGACGGCCGCCGCGTCGACGAACATCGCGAGCCTGCGGTTCGTAAAGCCGGGCAGCGCGTTCGACTCCATGACGAGCGTCGGGACTCTCATCAGCGCCGCCGTCATCAACACCGGCCCCGAGACGTAGCCGCCCGCGCCGACTACAACGTCCGGCCGGAACTCGCGTATCAGCCGCCGCGCCGCGAGGAAGCTCTTCGGCAAAAGCAGCAAGCCCCTCACCTGCCCCGCCAGCCCCACGCTCTTCAGCCCCGCCGATTCAATGAGCGACAACTCGTAACCGGCCTTCGGCACCAGCCTCGTCTCCAACCCTCGCGCCGTCCCGACGAAGCGAACGACCGAGTCGGCGTCGCGGCGCTTCACCTCGTTCGCCACCGCGACGCCGGGGTAGATGTGCCCGCCCGTGCCGCCCGCCGCGATGAGCACTCGCATCTTCACTTCAAGCCGGCCCGCGAGTGCTGCGAGATGTTCAGGAGCACGCCGACCGAGAAGAGCGTCGGCACCAAGGACGACCCGCCGTACGAGATGAACGGCAGCGGGATGCCCTTCGTCGGCACCAGCGCCAGCACGACGCTCATGTTGAAGAGCGCCTGCGTCACGATCCCCGCCACGATGCCGACGCCGAGCAGCATCCCGAACCTGTCCGGCGCCCCCAGCGCCGCCCTCATCCCCCGCCACAGCAGCAGCGCGAAGAGCGCCACCACGCCGAGCCCGCCGAGCAAACCCAACTCCTCGCTGACGACGGCGTAGATGAAGTCCGAGTGCGCGAACGGCAGGAAGAACATCTTCTGCCGCCCTTCGGTGAACCCGAGCCCGTGCACGCCGCCCGACCCGACGGCCAGAAGCGACTGCACGACCTGATAGCCCGCGCCCTGCGGGTCGGCCCACGGGTCGAGGAACGTCACCATCCTCTTCATGCGCCACGGCACGAAGAGCAGCAGGGCCAGCACGCCGACCAGGGCGGGCGCCGCCGCCAGCCCCATGTGCGCGAGCCTCGCGCCGGCCGTGAAGAGCACCGTCACGCAGATGACGGCCAGCATCAACGCCGTCCCCAAATCCGGCTCGGCCACGACGAGCAGCGCCAGCAACCCCGTCATCAACACGCACGGCGCGAACGTCCCGAAGAAGGAGCCCTCCGTCCCGGCCCGCCTCTCAAGGAAGCGCGCGAGGAAGACCGACAGGGCCAGCTTCGCCACCTCCGACGGCTGCAAGGAGAAGCCCGCGAACCTGATCCACCGCCGCGCGCCGTTAATCGGCGGGAACGCGAAGACGGCCACGAGCAGCACGAGCGTCACGCCCAACAGCCCGTAGGCCACGCGCCCGCCGCGCAGCACCGTGTAATCCAGCCGCATCCCGGCGAGCATCGCCACGAGGCCGACGGCCGTCCACATCGCCTGCCGGATGACGTAGTAATACTGCGTGTGGTTCTGGCTCGAAGCCACCACGGCCGACGCGCTGTAGACCATGATGACGCCGAACAGCGACAGCGCCACCGCCGCCGCGAACAACCACTCGTCTGCCTGTAGCTTCCTCGCCATAAAACTCAACGACGAACGTCAGGAGACGTGCGCCTCCTCGTTCACCATGCCGTGTCCGTCGTTCACCAGTCTCTTCACTTCGTCCTTAAAAACCCTGCCCCTGTGCTCGAAGCTCTGGAACATGTCGAAGCTGGCGCACGCGGGCGCCAGCAGAACCACGTCGCCGGGCTCGGCCGCCTCGCGCGCGCGGCGGACGGCGTCGGCCATGTCTGAGGCGCGCAAGGTCGGCGCCGTGCCCTGCAACTCCTGCTCGATGCGGTCGGCGTCCTCGCCCAGGAGGACGAGGGCGCGGCCCTTCCGCCGGACGAGCGGCGCGAGCGGCGCGTAGGGAGCGTTCTTGCCGCGCCCGCCCAATATCAAAACTACGCGGCCCGGCTCGTCGGCGAACGCCTCGACGGCCTTGACGGCGGCGTCCACGTTCGTCGCCTTCGAGTCGTTGTAGAAGGCGACGCCGCCGACCTCGGCCACGCGCTCCAGCCTGTGCTCGACGGGCGAGAACCTTTGAACCGTCTCGCGCAGAGACGCGGGCCGAGTTCCGCACGCCAGACCGGCCGCGAGCGCCGCCAGCACGTTCTGCACGTTGTGCAGACCCTTGAGCTTCATCTCGTCGCGCGTCGCGAGCACTCGCTCCGCGCCGCCCGAGCGCGCGACCAGCTCGCGGCCCCTGAGGAACAGGCCCTCCTCCAGCTCGCGCGCCGTGCTGAACATGCAGACGCGCGCCTCAAGCCCTTGCGCCCAGGAGCTAACGACCTCGTCGTCCGCGTTCAGCACGGCGAAGTCGCGCGCCGTCTGGTTGCGGAAGATGCGGTGCTTGGCCGCGCCGTAGTCGGCCAGCGTCTCGTAGCGGTCCATGTGGTCGGGCATCAGGTTCAGCACGACCGCCACGGACGGGCGAAACTCCTTGATGGTTTCGAGCTGGTAGCTCGAAAGCTCGGCCACCGTCCAGCCGTCCTCGCGCGACGACTCGACGAGCGAGACGAGCGGAGTGCCGATGTTGCCGCCGACCTGCACCGGCAGCCCCGCGTCCTTCAGCATCTCGCCGACGAGCGCCGTCGTCGTCGTCTTCCCGTTCGTGCCCGTGATGCCGACGACGCCGCCCTTCAAATAACGCCACGCCAGCTCGACCTCGCCGATGACCTCCGCCCCCGCGCGCTCGGCGTAACGCACCGGAATACTCTTGGTCGGCACGCCCGGACTGACGACCACCAGCTCGACTTGGTCGAGCAGCCACGACGGCACCTCGCCCGCCAAAAGCTTCACGACGCCCTCCGACTTCAAGGCCAGCGCGTCGTTCGGCCAGTCAATCAACTCCTTCCGGTCGTGCAGCACGACGAGGGCGCCGCGCGCGGCGAGGAAGCGCGCCGACGCCACGCCGCTGCGGCCCGCCCCCAACACCAGAACTTTTTTGCCTTCGACTTCCATTCAAAAAACTTCAGCGCAGCTTGAGCGTCGAAAGGCTCAGCAGCGCGAAGAGGATGGCGATGATGAGGAAGCGGAAGACTATCTTCGGCTCCTTCCAGCCCGACATCTCGAAGTGGTGGTGCAGCGGCGTCATCTTGAAGAGGCGCTTGCCCGTCCCCGTGCTCCGCTTCGACATCTTGAAGAACGACACCTGCAACGTCACCGACAGCGCCTCGACGACGTAGACGCCGCCGACCAGGACGAGTATCAACTCCTGCTTCGTCAACACCCCGATGGTGCCGATGGCCCCGCCGATGGCGAGGCTGCCCACGTCGCCCATGAAGACTTCCGCGGGCGGCGCGTTGAACCAGAGAAAGCCGAGGCTCGCCCCGACCATCGCCCCGCAGAAGACCGTCAGCTCGCCGATGTCCTGCTGGTGCTCGATGCCGAGGTAGCTGGCCCAGCGGGCGTCGCCGCTCACGTAGGTGAAGGCCGTCAGCGTCGCCATCGCGACGACCGTCACGCTGATGGCGAGTCCGTCGAGCCCGTCCGTCAGGTTCACCGCGTTCGAGAAGCCGAGCAGGACAATCGCGATGAACGGCAGGTAGATGATGGGGCCGATGTCGGTGATGCGCGAGAGCGCCGTCGCCTTGAAGAACGGCAGGCTCAGCTTCCACGAGTAGTCGGCCCAGCCCAGGTACGTGAAGCCGAAGAGCGCGCCCCACACGAAGAGCGCGATGGCGAGCTGGCCGGCGAGCTTCCAGCGGCCTTGGAGCCCGAGGCTCTGCCGCTTGGCGACCTTCAGGTAGTCGTCGTAGAAGCCGATGACGGCGAAGGCGGTCGTCGCTATCAGGATGATCCAGACGTAGAGGCTGTTGAGCCGCGCCCACAGCAGAGTCGAGATGAGCACCGAGCCGATGATGAGCACGCCGCCCATCGTCGGCGTCCCGCGCTTGGCCTGATGCGCCTGCGGCCCCTCCTCGCGTATCTCCTGCCCTATCTTCAAACGCCTGAGCGCCTCGATGACGCGCCCGCCGAAGACGAGCGAGATCAGGAGCGCCGTGATGGTGCTGTAGGCCGTCCGGAACGTCACGTACTGGAAGACGTTCAGCGCCTTGACGAAATAGGACTCCGACCCGCCCGTCGCCGAGAGGGACTTGAAGAGCCATTCGTAGAAGATGTGGTAAATCATCGTCTGCTTTGTCGTAGCGCCTCGACGACCTTTTCCGTGTGGACGCCGCGCGAGCCCTTGACCAACACGAGGTCGCCGGGCCTGACGAACGTCAGGAGCGCGGCGGCCGCCTCGTCGGAGCTTTCGAAGAACGCCGTCGCGTCGCCTCTCATCCCCGCCTCGCGCGCGCCCTCGACGAGTTCGGCCGCGTGGCCGCGCACGCCCCACAGCACGTCCACGCCGAAGCCCGCTATCTCGCGCCCCGTCTCGCGGTGGATGCCCGCGGACTCTGAACCAAGCTCCAACATCTCGCCCGCGACGACGACGCGGCGCGTGACGCCCTCGCCGCCTTGCGCGACGGCCTCGGCCATGCTCAAGAGCGACCGCGGGTTCGAGTTGTAAGAGTCGTCCACGACCGTGAAGCCCTCCTCGAACCTGTGCACCTCGCCGCGCATCTCGGACGGCGCGGCCGAGGCGAGCGCCGCCGCTATCTCTTCGACGCCGAGGCCGAAGCTCACCGCCGCCGCCGCCGCCGCCAGCGCGTTCAGGACGTTGTGGCGGCCGTGCATCGGGAGCACCGTCGGGGCCTCGCCCTCGTGCGTGCGGAGCGTGAAGCGACTCGTGCCGACGCCGACGCTCTCGATGTCGGCCGCCATCACGTCGGCCCGCTCGCGGACGCCGTAGGTCAGGACGCGCCCGGCGTGCGCGGCCTTCGCCCTCATCGCGGCGACGCGCCCGTCGTCGGCGTTGAGCACGGCCGTCCCGCCCGCCTTCATCCCTTCGACGAGCTGGCCCTTGCCCTCGGCGATGGCCTCGACCGAGCCCATGAATTCGAGGTGGACGGGCGCGACGTTCGTCAGCACCGCCACGTCGGGCGGGGCCACGCGCGTGTGGCGCGCGATCTCGCCCGGCATCGACATGCCCATCTCCAGCACGGCCACGTCGAACTCCTCCGGCCTCCTGCCGCCCGTCACCAACTGCAACGCCGAGAGGGCGACGCCCAGCTCGTTGTTGTAGTTCTTGCGGCTGCGGACGACCCGCCGGCCCGAGGCGCCGAGGACGTGAGCTATCAAGTCCTTCGTCGTCGTCTTGCCGGCGCTGCCCGTGATGCCGACGACGGGCCGGCCCCACCTCGTCACCACTCCGTGCGCGAGCATCTGAAGCGCCTCGATGCAATCGTCAACCAGCAGCAGCC
Organism: Pyrinomonadaceae bacterium; assembly: GCA_035941045.1. GTDB lineage: Bacteria > Acidobacteriota > Blastocatellia > Pyrinomonadales > Pyrinomonadaceae > QHXN01. The sequence continues at coordinate 9,114 of DASZEK010000033.1, forward strand.
GGTCGGCGTAAGGCCGGAGCCTTTCGTCGCCTTCGACGCGCGCCGAGCGGGCCACGCATGCGACGGCGCCCTGCTCGAACGCCTGCGGGATGAACAGGTGCGCGTCGGCGAAGGAGGCGGCCGTGAAACAGTGCCGCCTGTAGTCCTCCGGCGAGAGGGCGAAGAAGAGCTCGCCCGGCGAGGTCGCGCGCGAGTCTATCGAGAAGCCTTGTATTTCTTTGTCAAAGACCGAAGGCGCGGCCCCCGCCGGGGCGCGCATCAAATCCGCCGCATCCTTTATCTTCACGCCGGTCCTCTTACCTCCGTGGGCGCAGATTCGCACGGGGCGCGCGCGCCATTTAGAGGAGAGGGCCGCCCGCCTTTATGTCTCACCCCCCGGCCCGTCGGCCGACGCGGAAGCGAGCGCCATCGCTCCGACTTCCGCCGTCAAATCCTCGCCGTGGGGTGTCGCGCGTTCGGCTATTCTGCGCGCGGCGCGGTCGCGGCGCAAACGCTCGCGGCAGTCGGCCACGCGGCGCCTCAGCACCCCGCCGGGGTAGCAATCGAACTGCCAGGGGCGGGCCAGCGACTTCTGGTTTTGCATCTCTCTTTCCGGGCCGAACGGGGCAAAAAGAAGTTGTCGGTCGTCAGTTATTTGCCGTCAGTCACTTCTAAAAAACTCGATGCGGACGGTCTGGCCGGCCTCGACCGACTGGCCGGCGGCCGGGCTCTGGCGGACCGCCAAGCCCTCGCCGCGCGCTTCGAGTTCCAGACCGAGTTGCGCGCAGACACGCGCCACGTCGCGGACGCTGCGCCCGCGCAGGTCGGGCATCAAAAGCGCCCGGTCGCCCGCGGGGGCGTAGACCACCTCGCTCATCTCCCCGCCACCGACGAGCGCCACCTCCGGCAGCATCGCAGCCGGGGCCGGAGCAGCCCGGCTCTCGTCGTCCGTCTTCCGGCTTTCGGCCTTCGCCGAGAGCCGCGGGGCCGTCTGCTTGTCGTCGGCCGAAGGGTCTTCGGTCGGCATCACGTCGAGATAAGGGAGGACCTGGTCGGCAATCTCCCTGAAGATGGGCGCGGCCACGTCGCCGCCGTGGTAGGCGCCGACGGGCTCGTCCACCATGACGATGATGACGGCCGCGGGGTTCTCGACCGGCGCGAAGCCGACGAAGGAGGCGACGTGCTTGGACGCCGAGTAGGTGCGCGTCCGCGGGTCAATCTTCTGCGCCGTGCCGGTCTTGCCGGCGGCCGTGTAGCCTTCGAGCTGCGCCTGCTTGGCCGTGCCCTTCACCGTCACCGTCTCAAGCATGCCGCGCAGCGTCCGCGCCGTCTCCGCGCTGACGACGCGGTGCGTCTCCGGCTCGGCGCGCTCTAAGACGTTGCCCTCGGCGTCTCGGACCTCTTTAACCAAATGCGGCGAGACGCGGACGCCGTCGTTGGCAATCGCCGTGTAGGCGCCGGCCATCTGGACGGGCGTGACGCCTATCTCCTGACCGATGGCGATGGAGCCGATGGACGACGGCTGCCACTTCTCGACCTTGCGCAGCAGCCCGGCTGTCTCGCCCGGCAACTCGACGCCCGTCTTCAAGCCGAAGCCGAAGCGGCGCATGTATTCGTACATGCGCTCGTCCCCGACCCTGATTCCCAACTTAATCGCCGCGACGTTCGAGGACTTCGCCAGCGCCTCGGTCGCCGTCAGCGAGCCGTAGGCCGTGTGGTCGTGGACGATGCGGCCCTTGACGTTGATCGAGCCCATCTGGCAGTCAATCCGGTCGTCGGGCTTGACCAGCTTCTCTTCGAGCGCGGCGGCGTAGGCGACGACCTTGAAGGTCGAGCCCGGCTCGTAGATGTTTTGCAGCGCGTCGTTGCGCCGCGCCTCGGCGCTGACGGCCGACGCCTCGTTCGGGTCGAAGGCCGGCGCGTTGGCGAGCGCGAGGATGTCGCCCGTCTTCGGGTCGATGACGACGGCCGCCGCCGACTTCGCCCGCGAACGCGCGACGGCCGCGTTCAAAGCGCGCTCGACCATGAACTGCACGGTCTGGTCAATCGTGAGGACGACGCTGGCGCCGTTGCGCGCGTCGGTGCCCTCGCTCCCGAAGCCGTGGCGCCGCGCGTCGGCGTCAACGACGAGGCGCCCGGCCTCGCCCTTGAGCGAGGCGTTGTAGACCTGCTCGACGCCGGCCAGCCCCTTGCTATCCAAATCGACGAAGCCGACGACGTGCGACGCCAGCGCCCCGTTCGGGTAACGCCGCACCTGCTCCTGCATCGAGTAGACGCCCTTTATCTTGAGCGCCTTCAAAGCCTCGGCCGGCTCGCCCTCGACCTTGCGCGCTAGCCACACGAAGCTCCGGCCCGCCTCCTTGCCCTTCCTCAAACGCTCGGCCAGCGCGATTTCATCAGTCTTCAGAACGCGCGCCAGCTCACGCGCCGCCGCGTTCACGTCCTCCACCTCGCCGGGCGCTGCGAAGAAAGAGTCGGCGTCAACGCTGCGCGCCAGCTCCCTGCCCCGCCGGTCGAGTATCAGCCCGCGCACGGGCGCCAGCGCCTCGGCGCCGAGCTGCTGCGCGCGCGCCCGCTGGCTCAACCACTTGTGCTGCGAAGTCTGTAAATAGGCGAGCCGCGCGCCGATGACGACCATCCACGCGCAAAGAAAAACGGCGACCACTAAAGCACGCCGCCGTGAAGTGTCGGGACGTAATTGTCGTTCCGAGCCGTAGCGTTCTGGCATGGCGAACAGCGGCCTTCTCGTCGAACTCCCGAGCGGGCGCGGGCCGCGGGCGCCGCACTCTTGCCGAAAACCCTCCCCGAAGACTCTAACGGCGCAGGACGCCCCCGGCCGTCGCCGCCCCGACGAACGAGCCCTCGCCGCCCGCGGCCGGCGCGTGCGCCACCGGCTCTATCTGCGCGGAGCGCGTCGGCTGCATCCCCAGCTCGCGCGCTGCCCGCTCAAGCTGCTCGGGCGACGAACGCTTGCCCAATTCGAGAAGCAGGCGGCGCTGCTCGTCGAGAAGCTGCTCGCGCTCGCGCCTGAGCGCCTCGGTCTTGTAACCGTAGTCGAGCGCGACTATCTGCTGCCTGACGGCCGCGACGAACCCCGCGGCGAGCACGAGGCAGCCCGCCAGCAAAATCGTCTGCCGGCGGAGAGCGCGCGGGTCGCGCTCGCGCCGGACGTAGGGATTCGGGTACTGCTGGGGCAATCTTCTCATCGCTTATCGGGCCTCTAAAAAAAAGGTCAGGTCTTCGGAGTCGGGAGCGGCCGGGGAGTGAGGCGGGCGGCGCTTCCTTTCGCGCCCGCGTCGGCTACTTTAAAGTTTCAAACAGGCGCGCAGCTTGGCACTCCGCGCGCGAGGATTCTCGTCCACCTCTTCGTCGCCCGCCGCCACCGGCCGCCGCGTCAGAATCTCGACCTCGCGCCGCGCCCCGCATCGGCAGACGGGCGCGCGCGGGTCGCACTCGCACTGACCCGCGAGGCGGCGGAAGGTCCGCTTCACCACCCTGTCTTCCAACGAGTGGAAGCTGATGACGGCGAGCCGACCTTGAGGCTCTAAAAGTGCGACGGCCGTTTCAATGAACTCGTCGAGGCCCTCAAGCTCGCGGTTGACCGCGATGCGGAGCGCCTGAAAGGTCCGCGTCGCCGGGTGGATGCGGTCGCCGCGCTTGTGGCCGACGGCGCGGGCGACGAGTTCCGCCAGCTCGCCCGTCGTCTTCAAGGGCTCGCCCCGCTCGCGCCTCTCGACTATCCAGCGCGCTATCCGGCGCGACCGCCGCTCCTCGCCGTACTCGTAAATAATCCGGGCGATTTCTTCTTCCGGCAGACTCTCCAGAAGCTCCGCGGCCGTCTCCTCCTCGCCCGCGGCATCCATCCTCATGTCGAGCGGCGCGTCGTGGCGGAAGCTGAATCCGCGCTCGGCCGTGTCAAACTGGAGCGAGGAGACGCCGAGGTCGGCCAGGATGCCCGCCGCCTGCGCTTCACCGGCCTCGCGCATCACGCGCTCGATGTCGCGGAAGTTCGCGTGGACGGCGCTGAAGCGTTCGCCGAAACGGGCCAGCCGTTCCGACGCCAGCCGCAAAGCCTCGCGGTCGCGGTCGATGCCGAGGACGCGCGCGTCTGCGGAGGCTTCGAGGATTGCTTCGCTGTGGCCGCCGAGACCGAGCGTCGCGTCCACGAAGAGCCCGCCGCGCTCCGGCCGGAGCAGGCCGACGGTTTCAAATAGCAACACGGGGCGATGGGGCGTTCCCGGCCCCCCTCCGGGCACAACCATTTACCACCACCCCGTGGTCTTGTAGGAAGGCATACGCGGCCGCCTTCCTAAATTCCGAGCCGGGCAATTGCAGCCTCGTCCTCCTCCGTGTACGGGTCGGAAAGAAGACGCTGCTCGAACCGCTCCAGCTCCCAAACTTCCAGGTATGTCAAATAGCCGAGGACCGCTACGTCGCCGACCACGCCGGCCGACTTCCTTAGCAGCGGGTGGATGAGCACGCGCCCTTGGGCGTCAATCTCCGCCTGCTGCCCGTAGTAGTTCGTCCTGTCAAGGAACTTCCTGCGCGCCGGGTCCATCGAGGGGAGGAGGGCCAGCCTTTGCTCAATCGCCTCCCACTCCGCCAGAGGATAGAGCCGCGCGCAGTCGCCCGTCAGGCTCGTGACGTAGACCTCGGCCGAACTGTATTTCTCTTCGAGGTAACGTCTGAAGGCGGTCGGGATTTTGAGCCGACCCTTGTTGTCAATCCGCGCCGTGTAATTTCCTCTAAGCATAGGGGTTGACGGCGGCGGCGCGGGGCGAGGGATGCTTAAAACTTAAAGTGAATCTCTAACTATTTCCGGCAAGCTACTCTTTATAGCCCACTTTTAGCCACTTTTGACCACCCGTCGCGGATAGTACGCCCACCAACATTTACATGTCAAGAGCTAAAACACTGTCAAATCGAATTTTTTTAAGCACGATATGGTGTACCCGGCTTAAAGCTCTCCGTAGCCAAGCAGGCGCCTATCCTGTATAGTGGCCCGCCAAGACTTCCATGCTTTAAATATGCGGTTAAAAGAGGGCCGGCGGCCTGTTTTCGGATGAATTTCGGCGGAATACTACTCTTCGGCGGCCTCGTCGCGCTCGCCAACGTCGTCGGCGGAGTGTTGCTGGCGCGGCCCGGCGCCTTTCAGAAAAGCAGACGTTCCCTTAAATATCTGGTCGCTTTGGGCGCCGGGTTCATGCTGGCGGCCATTTTTATAGAGATTCTGCCCGAGGTGGTCAGCCTGTGGACGGAGGGCCTTCCGGGCGGAAAGGCCGCCGGGCACGGAGTCGTCAGCGCCCTGACTTTACTGCTAAGTGGCTATCTTTTCATACACTTCGCGGAGCACACGGTGGCGCCGCACTTCCACTTCGGCGAGGAGACGCACCCCGAGGCGGTAGTTAAATCCTCGGCCGCTTACACGGCCATCGGCGGCCTCTCGATTCACACTTTTTTCGACGGAGTCTCTGTCGCCTCGGCCTTCCTCGTGGACCGGAAGGTGGGCTTGTTGGTCTTCGTCGCCGTGCTCTTACATAAAGTGCCGGAAGGGTTTACGGCCGCTTCAATCGTTTTGGCGTCGGGGCGGACGGCGCGGCAGGCGTTGACGGCGACATTAATAATAGGAGCGGCGACGCTGGCCGGCGTGCTGGCCGTGGCGCTGCTGGCCTCGCGTGTTGAACAGGCGGTCGTCTACGCGCTGCCCTTCTCGGCGGGCGTGACGCTCTACGTGGCGGCGAGCGACCTAATACCGGAAGTTAATCACATCGAAAAGAAGAATCCGCTCGTCTCGCTCGTCGTTTTCGTCGGCGTGGCGCTCTTTTACCTGCTGCACCTGTTGATAGAAGGGTAGTTACGGGCGCGGGGAGGGATATGTCCGGCATGAGACATTTTCGCAGCAATTTTCCTTTAACCTCGTGGCCGGCTTGATGATAAGCAGACGCATATCCCCGACGCTGCCGGCACTCCTGCTCCTGTGCCTGCTCTTGTGCGCCGTGAGCGCAAGGGCGCAAGGGGCACGGGCCTACACGCAGTCCCCGCTGCCTGCGCCGACCGGCTTCGTCAACGATTACGCCAACGTCGTGGACGCGGCGACGAAAGAGCGGCTGGAAACCGTCCTCAAAAACCTCAAACAGCGCGCCGACATCGAGTTCGCCGTCGCGACCGTGCCGACGACGGGCGGCGAGGAGATTTTCGAGTACTCGCTGTCGGTGGCGCGCGGCTGGGGCATCGGCTCGAAAGAGGGCGAGAAGAACAGCCTGCTGCTGCTGGTCGCCGTCCAGGACCGGAAATTCTTCACGCAGGTGAGCCGCCACCTCGAAGGCGACTTGCCCGACGGCCTCGTCGCCCAGATCGGGCGCGAGCGGCTGAGGGAGCCTTTCCGGCGGGGCGACTACGGCGCGGGCCTCTCCGATTTCGTGATGACGGTCGCGGCGACGCTGGCCGAGAAGCGCAACTTTCAAATAGAGGGCATTGACCGCAGCCGCGCCTATCGCCCGCCCGTGCGCTCGACGCCGACGAACACGGGCCGCCGCGTCGGCACGTCGCGGGGCGGAATTGGCTCCGTCGCCTGCTGCGTGATTATCGTCGTCGTCTTCGTCCTCATCGCGCTCTCTTCGAGGGGCGGCAGGCGAGGCGGCGGGGGCGGCTTCGGGGGCGGTGGCGGCGGGTGGCTGAGCGCGCTGCTGCTGGCGAACCTGTTCAGCAACGTCACGCGCGGCGGCTCAAGCAGCGGTTGGGGCGGGAGCGGCGGCTCCGGCTGGGGCGGCGGCGGAGGCGGCGGTGGGGGCTTCGGCGGCTTCGGGGGCGGCGGCGACTTCGGGGGCGGCGGCGGCGGCGGAGATTGGTGAGAATCGCTCATGGCTAACAGAGTGGCGCAGGAGGCTTTCAACCATCTGATCGGCGACCTGAAGGCGACGCACGGCGACAACCTCGCCTCGGTCGTCCTCTACGGGTCGGCGGCCTCGGGCGACTTCGTGCAGTTGCAGTCCGATTACAACGTGCTCATCGCGCTGCACCGCATCACGCCGGATGACTTGAAGCAGGCGCAGGCCCCGGCGCGCGAGTGGCAGAGGCTCGGCCACCCGCTGCCCGTCTACTTCACGGCGTCCGAGTTGAGGGAGGCGTCCGACGTGTTCCCCATCGAGTTCCACCAGATGGCCCGCTCGCGCGTCGTCCTCTACGGGCCGGACCCGTTCGTGTCGCTGAAACTCTCCGACAGGAATTTGCGCCACCAGACGGAGTACGAGTTGCGCAGCAAGCTCTTGCAGCTCCGCCGGCTCTACATCCCCGCCTCTTCGTCGGCCGAGAGGCTGCGCGACCTGATGGCGGACAGCCTTTCGAGCTTCGCCGTGCTCTTCGCGCCCGTGCTGGAGCTGCACGGCGAAGAGCCGCCCGTCCTGAAGCGCGACGTGGTGCGCGCGACGGCGAAGCGGCTCGGGCTCGACCTCAAGACCTTCGAGCGGGTCTTCGAGCTGCGCGAGGGCCGCGACGCGCCGGGCGAGCGCGAGGCCGACCAGCTTTTCACCTCGTACCTTGAACAGATCGAGCGAGTGATCGCCTCGGTGGACCGCCTCGACGTGTCGGGGCAAGGGTAAAGTCGTTTCGTTTGGGTTTGATTTTGACAGTGTCACACAAAGCGTTTGATAGGAGGACGCGGATGAATAAGAGAAGGATGTTACTGCTGGCCGCCGTCGTTTTCGTCTCGGTGGCGGCCAGCGGATGCGGCTACAACACGCTGGTCACCAAGCAGCAGAACGTGAGAAAGAGTTGGGCCGACGTGGAGAGCCGGCTCCAGAGGCGGGCCGACCTGATTCCGAATTTGTTCGAGGCGGCGAAGGCGGCGGGCGTGCAGGAGCAGGAGGTGTTCGGGCAGATAGCTGAGGCGCGCTCGCGGCTGCTGAACGCGACGGGGGCCCCGCCCGCGGGCGAGGGCGGCGACCGCACGCCCGAGCAGCGGCAGCAGATTATCGAAGCCGCCAACAGCTTCGGCGGCACGCTCGGCCGCCTGCTCTCTTTGCAGGAGGCTTACCCGCAGTTGCAGTCGAACCAGGCGTTCATGAACTTCCAGGTCGAGCTGGCCGGCACCGAGAACCGCATCAACACCGCGCGCGAGGACTACAACGCGTCCGTGCAGGACTACAACACGTCGCGCAACACGTTCCCGCAGGTCATCGGCGCGAAGATTTACGGCTTCAAGGAAGAGCCCTACTTCCAGGCCGCCGCCGGCTCGCGCGAGGCGCCCAAGATTAACTCCGAATCGCTGCGCCGCAACCAGGGCGGGGCGACCGCGCCGGCCCCCAGCCGTTAGCCTTACGGACCGCACACAAAAGTAAGAGGCCGCCTGCACGGACAGGCGGCCTCTTACTTTTGAGGACGTGCCGTGTGTTTTAGAAGCCGCGCGAGCTGCACGCGCCGCAGTGGTCGCAGGGCTTGGCGCCGGGCTCCATCGTGCAGGTCTTCTCGCTCTCGAAGAAGTCAACCAGCTCCGAGACGGCCTCGCCGATGCCGGCGAACTGCTCCTGACTCGGGTGTGAGACGGCCGGGACGTACGTGCCGCTCAGATAGGTCGGGCGCGAGGGCGGGGCCGGGCGCGGCGCGTGCTGTTGTTGCCGCGGCGCGGGAGATGGCGTTTTCTGCTCGCGGCCCGCGTCGCGCGCGAGGTGCGTCTCGATGTGAGAGAGCCTGCGCTGAATCTCCGAGAGGCTGGCGCGCAGGTCCGAGAGGTCGCCGCCCGCGGCCTCGCCCGACGCGCCCGCGCCCTGCCCGCCGTCGCCGAGCCGCCGCGCCACGCGCTCGGCCAAATCACGTATCCTGTCTCGCTCGCTGCTCATTAAAAAGTTGTCAGTTTCGCTTCACGTCACTTCGTCGGCCAGCAGGTCAACGTAGTCAACGACGCCGACGATGGCCGAGTCTATCGCCGCGCCCGGCTCGCCCGTCGCGGCCGTCGAGGCGCCCCAGCCCTCCTGCACGACGAGCACGAGGTCGCCCTCGCCTGAGTCCACCGAATCTAAAGCGAGTATCGTCGCGCCGAACTCCTCGCCCGACGGCGTGACGGGCTGGCAGAGCATCACGCGCGCCCCCGCGTACCGCTCGTTCTTCTGCGTCGCCACGACGCTCCCGAGCACGCGCGCCAGTATCACGCCCGGCGCCTCCCCGTCGAGACGTGCGCCTCCGAGTCCACGATGCCGACGATGGTGCAGTCGGTCGGCGTGTCCTCGCGCCGGAACGGGAAGCTCGCCTCCTTGCCCCGGCACCAGAAGACCAGCTCGCCCACGCCCGCGCCTATTGCGTCGAGCGCCACCAGCGGCGCCCCCTGCGGCCTCAGCTCCGCGTTCAAAGACTGCACGACCAGAAGCTTCCGCCCCTCCAGCGAATCGTTCTTCACCGTCGCCACCACGTTCCCTATCACGCGCGCGAGTTGCATCACTTCGCCTCAGTCGTTGACGAAATCCACGGTGTCAATGACGCCGACGATGGCCGCGTCCACGGGGCGCTCCTTCTGGCCTTCGGCGAGGCGGGCGCTGGAGCCGGCGACGACGAGGACGCGCTCGTGGTAGCCGGCGCCGACGGTGTCCACGGCGACGATGTAGCCGGAGGCGTCCGAGCCGTCGAGATTCAAGGGCCGCACGAGCAACAGCTTGCTGCCCTTCAAACGCTCGTCCTTCTGCGTCGAGACGACCGTGCCGAGGATGCGCGCGATAATCATAAGCGGGCGTCGGGCGTCGGGTGACGGGCGTCAGGGAGAAGACAGGTTTTCACCTGACGCCCGGCACCCGGCACCCGACACCTTTCTTACCTGTCCGAGCCGACGGGCAGGGCCTCGTCAACGCTGCCGTGGGGGCGGGCGATGACGTGGACGCTGACGAGTTCGCCGACGCGGCGTGCGGCGGCGGCGCCCGCGTCGGTCGCCGCCTTGACGGCCGCCACGTCGCCGCGCACGATGGCCGTCACGAACCCGGCCCCGATTTTCTCGTAGCCGACGAGCGTCACGTTGGCGGCCTTCACCATCGCGTCGGCCGCCTCTATCATCGCCACCAGCCCCTTCGTCTCGACCATGCCCAGTGCTTCTTGAGGCATTCTTTTAATCGCTCCTCTTAACCGTATTTGAGAACTTGTCAGTCCGCCTTCAACTGCGCCGCCTGGCTCAAAAGCTCTATCAGCTCGTCGCGCGTCAGGGAGATTTTGCCCGCGCCGTTCGTCGCGGCTTTCGGCGCCGCGTCGCGCTCGCCCGTCGGGCAGGTGATGCGCGTCTCGTGCAGGTAGCCGCACGCCTGGCAGCGCGCTCGCTCGTCGAGGTAGCCGGCCTTCTCGCGGACGTGGATGAGCTTCTCGATGGCGTCGGGCGGCAAGTCGCGCGGGCCGCCGAGGGCGCGCGCGAGTATCGCAATCTTGGCCGTGTGCTCCAAAGTTTCGAGCCGGTCGAAAGCCTGCCACACGTCGGCGCCGTAGGCGACCGCGCCGTGGTTCGCCATCAGGAGCGCGTTGTGGTTCTTGACGAGCGGGCGCATCTTCTCCGTCAGCTCGTCGGTCGAGGGCGTGCCGTACTCGGCGAGCGGCACGCAGCCCAAAGTCAGAATCACTTCCGAGAGAATCGGCTGGTCTATCGCGAGGCCCGCGACGGCGAAGGCCGAGCCGTGCGGCGGGTGCGCGTGGCAGACCGAGCGCACGTCCTCGCGCTCGCGGTAGATGAGCAGGTGCATGGCGAGCTCGCTCGACGCGCGGCCGCCGCCCAGCGGCTTGCCTTCGAGGTCGGTGACGGCGAGCATCTCCTCGGTCATGCGCCCCTTGCCGGTCTGCGTCGGCGTGGCGACGACGCGGCCGTCGTCTAAGCGCACGCTGATGTTGCCGTCCGAGGAGACGACGTAGGAGCGTTCGTACATGAGTTTCCCGACGCGCACGATGTCGCGCCGGGCCGTCTGCTCGTCCATCCGCCTCCGCCGGCCTGCTAGTACTCGTCCACCGTCTGCTCGCTCGGGAAGTCGTACTCGACGACGCGCGTCACCGATATCGGCAGGCCGTTCTCCATCGCGGGCGTGAAGCCGGTCTTCCACGCCGCGCGCTCGGCCGACTGCGTCAGCCCGTAGGGCTGGCCCTGCAAGGTCTCGACCGCCTTGACCGCGCCGTCGGCGCCGAAGGTGACGCGCATGCGGACGGTGCCGGCGTAGTCGCGCCTGCGCGCCTCGCGGGTGTAGACGGCCGTCGGCTGGTAGCCAATCGAGAGCGGTTTGGACTCGGCGAGCAGCTTGTGGCGGTAGGCCGAGCCGCAGCCGCCGCGCTTGCCGCCGTGGCTGTACTGGTGGCGCTCGAACACGGTCACGCCGCCGCGCGTCAGGAGCCCGGCGAGGCCGGCGACCGCCGCGCCGAGGATGAAGGTCAACGTGAAGGGCAGCACTCTCTTCAGCAAGCTGGTCGTCATAAACCCGAACTCCTTGTCGGTGGCTAGCTCTGCAACTCCCGCTCCTCGCGCTGCGCGATCTCCTCGAAGGGCAGCAGCGCGCGCGGGTTGGTGACGCAAGTGATTTGTGGCCGTGCTAAGAAGTACGATAGCGATTCCAGCGAAATCGTCAAGTCCACCGTCTTGACCTTCACCCCGAGTCGCGCGTGCAGGCGGACGGGCGCGAAGTTCAGGACGGCCTTGACGCCGGCCGACATCACCTGATTGAGAACCCTCTGCGCGACGCGCGCCGGCACGGCGATGACGGCCACGTCCACGCCCGTCTCTTTGACCACGCGCCCGAGTTTGCGCGCGTCGTGGACGGGGACGGAGGCCGGGCCGACGCGGCGTCCGATCTTCTCGCGGTCGTTGTCGAAGAGGGCGACGACCTCGAAGTTCGACTCGCGGAAGCCGTTGTAGTTGGCGAGCGCGGTGCCTAAATTCCCGGCGCCGACGATGCCGACGCGGTGCGGGCGGTCGAGCCCGAGTATCTTGGTCAGGTGGCGGCGCAGGTCGTCCACCGAGTAGCCGACGCCGCGCGTGCCGAACTCGCCGAAGTGGGCGAGGTCCTTGCGAATCTGCGCCGAGTTCATGTTGAACTGGTCCGCGAGCGCCTGCGACGAGATGGTCTTGATGCCGGCGCCGGCCAACAGGTTCAGGCAGCGCAGGTAGACGCTCAAGCGGCTCGTCGTCAGCTCCGAGATTTTCTCCGACTTCATCGCGCGCCTTTTCTTCTGAGGAGAGCGCGACCAGTATAACCCGTCCGGCGGGGCCGCGGAAAGAGCGCCCAAAAAGTTGTGGACGGCCCCGGCCGGCGCCGCCTACTATGTGTCGGCAGTTCACCCCCCGCACATGAAACTATGGTCAAGTCTTTAGCCCACGAGGCCATCTACGACGCCGCGGTCAGGATACTCGGCCCGCTGCCGCGCGGCCGGCTGCTCGACGTGCCGGCGGGCGAGGGCGCGATGGCGTCGCGCCTGCTCGGCCTCGGCTTCGACGTGCGCTGCTGCGACCTGTACCCGGAGATATTCCGCCTCCCCGATGTCGAGATTAAGCGCGGCGACCTGTCTTCGACCCTCCCGTACGACGACGACAGCTTCGACTACGTCGTCTGCGTCGAGGGGCTTGAGCACATCGAGAACCCGCACCAGGCGGTCCGCGAGTTCGGGCGGCTCGTCCGCCCCGGCGGCCACCTCGTCGTCAGCGTCCCCAACATCCTCAACGTCGAGGAGCGTTTGAAGTGGCTGCTCTACGGCTACACCTCGCACTTCAAGCCGCTCTCGCGCGCGCATCTTGAGAAGGTCGAGGAGGAGTTCGGCGGCCACGAAGAAGTGGCCCTGCACATCAACCCCATCGCCTACACGGAGCTGAGGTACATCCTTGAGAAGAGCGGCTTCGAGATTCGCGGCCTGCATCGCGACCGGCCGAAGAAGAACACTTGGGCCTACTGGCCCGTGGTCGGCCTGATTCGCGCGCTCAACCGCTTCCAGTCCGAGCAGCGGAGGCGCGAGCGTTGGTCCGAGGAACTTCAGTCGGACGAAGTCCTGCTCGGCGGTAACACGCTCGTCGTCCACGCGTCTAAAAGCCGATGAAAATCATCTCCTCCGTCCCCTTCATCACCGCCGCCGTCGTCGCCTTCGGCATCTTCCTCGTCGCGCCCCCGTTCGGCCGCGCGCAGGGCAGGGCGCGGGCGCGCGACCTCGGGGTTCCTTTCGACGGAACGCCGGGGTCGCTCAACGCCATCACGGACGTGCGAGGCGTCGAAGTCGGCTTCGTGACGCTCATCGCGGGCGAGGGCCGGCCGGGCGCGGTGCGCGGGGTGGTGAGGACGGGCGTGACGGCGGTGCTGCCGCAGGGGAAGGAGTTCCGCGGGCGCGTCTTCGCGGCGTGGCACACGCTGAACGGGAACGGCGAGATGACGGGCACGACGTGGCTCGAAGAGTCGGGCTCGCTCGGCACGCCGATTTTGATAACGAACACGCACAGCGTCGGCGTCGTGCGCGACGCCGTCATCGAGTGGAACGCGCGGCGCGGCGGCGGCGAAGGCTACTCGGGCGACTTCAGCCTGCCCGTCGTCGCCGAGACGTGGGACGGATTCTTGAACGACATCAACGGCTTTCACGTCCGCAAGGAGCACGCCTTCCAGGCGCTCGACGGCGCGAAGGCCGGGCCGGTTTCGGAGGGCAACGTCGGCGGCGGCACCGGCATGGTCGCGCACGGCTTCAAGGGCGGCACGGGCACATCTTCGAGGGTGCTCGCGAAGGACGAGGGCGGCTACACCGTCGGCGTGCTCGTGCAGGCCAACTACGGGCGGCGGGATTTGCTGAGCGTCGCGGGCGTGCCCGTCGGCAAAGAGATTACCGACCTGCGGCCCGAGCCCGGCAAGCGCGCCGACGGCGAGGGCTCCATCATCGTCGTCGTGGCGACGGACGCGCCGCTCCTTCCGCACCAGTTGAAGCGGCTCGCGCGGCGCGTCTCGCTCGGCGTCGGCAACCTCGGCGGGCGCGGCGAGAACACGTCGGGCGACATCTTCATCGCCTTCTCGACGGCCAACCCCGAGGCGAGCAAGGTGGAGGGCGTGGCGCAACTCTCGATGCTCCCGAACGAGCGCATCAACCCGCTCCTGCGCGCGACCGTCGAGGCGACGGAGGAGGCCATCGTCAACGCGATGGTCGCCGCCGAGACGATGAAGGGCATCGGCGGCAACGTCGTCCACGCCCTCCCGCACGAACGGCTCAGGGAAGTTTTGAGGAAGTACAACCGTCTGAAGTGAGGTCGAGGGAAGGATGATGAAGGGAATGCTTCGCGGACTGGCGTGCCTGCTGTTCGCGCTCTCGTGCGCGCCCGCGGCCCGCGCGCAGGTCGAAGGGAATCCGCCCAACTGGTGCCGCAACGGCCCGTTCGCCGCCGAAGAGGCCGATTACAGGGTGGCTCGCGTCGTCGGCCAAAAGGGCGCGCGCGTCTACTTCCACGGCGACGACGAAGGCTGCCCGAGCCCGAAGTGCCGGCTGAAGACTTACGTCGTCCCCGGCGACGAGGTCATCGTCTCGCGCACGCTCGGCGACTGGGCGTGCGCGTGGTATCAGCCCGCGCGAGGCTACGAGACGGTCGGCTGGATTATGGCGCACCAGTTGAGCCTCGGCGGCCCCGCGCCCACACCGACGGCCGCGAGCTGGGAGGGCGAGTGGGAGTTCTATGACAACGCTCTTAAGGTCACGCGCGACCGGCGGACGGGCCATCTGAATGTCAAAGGCGACGCCGTCTGGAAGGGCGCCAACCCCGGACAAGTCCACGTCGGCGAGATAGAAGCGAAGGGCACGCCCGCGGGCAACGTGCTGAAGCTCAAAGCAGATGAGTGCGAGCTGACGCTGCGCCTCGTCGGCCGCTACCTGCTCGCCGCGGACAACAAGCAATGCGGCGGCCTCAACGTCACCTTCGACGGCGTCTACCGCCGCAAGCCCGCGCGCAGAAGAAGATGACGATAGCGGGCCGGAGGTTTCAACACAGAGGGCACTGATGGCTCACAGAGGGCACGGAGAAGGAGACAGATTTCAAATTTGGGCACCTACTGAAAGTGCCTGAGAAAGAACTGGACTAGAAACAGGCCGGATAAGAAAAACAGAGGGACCAAAAGACTAGGCGAAAGCGTGACTAGACATTACTAAAGCGTCCCGCGCTCTCTGGCCGATTCAATCAAGTCAAGCAACTCTTTCTTGTCGTAGTAAAACCACTCGTTAAAGCAAGGCATTCGTAGATTTCTTATGGATTGCCTAATGGGCCGCGTTTTGTCGTCGCCGACTTCGCGCGCATGAACTTTCGTCACCTCATAGGCGAGAATGTCTGCTGCCTGAAGTGGGAATAGGTCACGCTTGTTCTGTATCCTGAAAGAACGGACGCGGTAGATTTCCGCCTGCTTTTCGTCGCTGATTACGCCCGCAAGCAGCCTCGCCACGTCGGCGTCGTACCCTGAACCGCTCTCGAAAACGTATGCGATGTTTTCCTGATACTTTTGCTCGTAATGCCAGCGAGCGATATGTCTCATGCAGGCGATGGTGACGAATTGATGTGGGTTGCCGAAGTACGCCCTAACCTCGTCCGTCAGAATCTCTTCGTAGTCAGACAAAACTAAGGTGACAGCGAAGCCCGCGAGAACTCTCTTTTTAATGATGCTGTGAAGCCTTCTCAGCACCTGTATTCTCTTCTCGTTAGACCAACCTTCATACTCTTTCTTACGGGCCTCAAATTTAGCCATGTGGAAGAATGGCACTCCGGCATCTTTTAAAGCCTCGCCCCATTCACGCTGAAACTTCTTCCACTGACTGTCCGTGGAGATGTAACCGCCGAGCGTATAGACGCGCGGGGCCGGCGCGTGCGTATAACTCTCGTCAAAGTAGCCAACAAGCATAGTCATCAACGTTTCCCTCGCGTCCTAAGGGAATGTGGCACACGATAAGTGCCTGACGGGGTCATACGGTCTAATTATGTTGTTGAAAATTTGGGTGGGTCAACTATGTTGTCACCCAAATTCTCAAATGCTTTTCTCTGTGCCCTCTGTGTCTAAACTTCTGGCCCGTTACCACCCATCACCCGTCATTTCCTTTTCCGCGCCCGTTCATCTAAAATTCGTCTGCAAACACGAGGCGCTCCCGAAATCCTTCTCTCGTTTAAAAGCCAACTATCGAAGAATGATTGCGCACCTGTCCGGAACTCTACTCGCCAAGCACGCCACCAGCGTCGTCGTCGAAGTCGGCGGCGTCGGCTACGAGGTGACGATACCCGTCTCGACCTTCTACGACCTCGGCGACACGGGCGGCCCCGTCAAGCTCCGCGTCTACACCCACGTCCGCGAGGACGCCCTCCAGCTCTTCGGCTTCCGCACCGAGCGCGAGCGCGAGCTGTTCACCCTGCTCATCTCGGTGAGCGGCATCGGCCCCAAGTCCGGCGTCGCCATGCTCTCGGGCCTGAGCGCCGACGAAATCGTCTCGGCCATCCGCAGCAACAACCTCGCGCGCCTGACCTCCATCCCCGGCGTCGGGCGCAAGACGGCCGAGCGCCTCGTCATCGAGCTGCGCGACAAGATGCCCAAGCTCTCCTCGCCCGCGCTGGACGAAGAGATGGCGGCCGGCGCCGCCGTGGGGGCCGCGCCCACCGAAGACGCCTTGCGCGAGGACACGCTCTCCGCGCTCCTCAACCTCGGCTACCAGAAGGCCGCCGCCGACAAGGCCATGACGCACGCGATGAGCGAGGGCGGCGACCTCTCCGTCGAAGTGCTCTTGCGGCGCAGCCTCCGACACCTTTCCAAAGGTTAACCAATGGCCGAGCACGACCCCGTCAGCGTGCGCGAGGGCGGCGCGATGGACGACGAGAAGCAGTTCGAGCTGTCGCTGCGGCCGTCTCGGCTGGCCGAGTACATCGGCCAGAAGAAGGCGACCGAGAACCTTCGCGTCTTCATCCGCGCCGCCAAGCAGCGCCGCGAAGCACTCGACCACGTCCTTTTGACGGGGCCGCCCGGCCTCGGCAAGACGACGCTCTCCAACATCGTCGCCAACGAGATGGGCGCCGAGCTTCGCTCGACCGCCGGCCCCGTCATCGAGAAGCCCGGCGACCTCGCCGCCCTGCTCACCAACTTGCAGGAAGGCGACGTGCTCTTCATCGACGAGATTCACCGCCTCAACCCCGCCATCGAGGAAGTGCTCTACCCCGCGATGGAGGACTACCAGCTCGACATCATGATCGGGCAGGGCACGGCCGCGCGCTCCATCAAGTTGGACCTTCCGAAGTTCACCCTGATAGGCGCGACGACGCGGCCCGGCCTCATCACCGCGCCTTTGCGCGGGCGCTTCGGCATCGTCTTTCACCTGAACTTCTACACGCACGAGGAGCTGGAACTCATCGTCCGCCGCTCGGCCGACATCCTCGGCACCGAAGTTGACGAGGGCGGCGCCCGCGAGATAGCCCGCCGCGCCCGAGGCACACCGCGCATCGCGAATCGTCTGCTGCGCCGCGTCCGCGACTTCGCCGAGGTCGAGCACGACGGCCGCATCACGCGCGACGTGGCCGGCGACGCCTTGAACCGCATGGAGGTTGACACCTACGGGCTCGACGAGATGGACCGCAAGCTCCTGCTCATGATTATTCAGCAGCACGCGGGCGGCCCCGTCGGGCTCAACCACATGTCGGCCGCGCTTCAGGAGGAGAAGGACTCCATCGAAGAGATTATCGAGCCCTACCTCATCCAGATAGGCTTCATCAACCGCACGCCCCGCGGCCGCACGGCGACCCGGCTCGCCTACGAGCACTTCGGGATAGAACCTCCCCGTCTCCCCCCGCAACGCCCCGGCCTCTTCGACACGGAATAGCTGCCTTGAAGCATTCCCCTCGTCAACTTCTAACGGCCGCCGTGCTCGCCTGCGCGCTCGCGCAAACGTCCTTCGCCGCCCCGCGGTCGAAGGCCGGACAGGGCGCGCGCCGTAAAGCCACGGCGGAAGACGCGAAGCGCAAGCGTGACGCGCGCGAGGCCGTCGCCGCGCTGCGCGAGGCCGCCGAACTCGCGCGCGGCTTCGACGACCTTTACCAGAGCGTTGACATCCAGGCCCGCGCCGCCGACGCCCTCTGGCCCCACGACGAGCAGACCGCGCGCGCCGTCCTGCGCCGCGCGTGGGAGGCCGTCACCGCGCCGGGCGCCGAGACGAAAGTCGAAGGCTTCGGCGTCTCCGAAGACCCGGACGCGGACCGGCGCGAGACGGTCGCCCAAGCCCGCCGCGCCGTCATCTCGTCCGCCGCCAAGCACGACGCGCGCCTCGCCGAAACCTTCCTTCAAGAGTCCCAGCGCGCGGCCGAGGCGGAAGACGGCTCGGCCGTCTCGCCCGCGACGAAGCGGCGACGCGGGCGCCTGAGCGCGGGGGCGGACGAACGGCTCGCGCTCGCCTACAGGTTCCTCCACGAAGGCGACGCGAAGCGGGCCGCGGAGCTGATGGCCCCGGTCATAGAGGCCGGGCCGCGCCCCGTGGACACGCTCGTCAACTTCATCTCCGCGCTCCGCGCTCACTCGGCGCGCGACGGCGACGCGCTCTACCTGCGCCTGCTCGCCAAGGTTCGCGCCGACGCTTCGAGCGACGCCACCGACGTGCTCGGCATCTCCGCCCCGGTCGTCTCGCCCGGCCTCGCCGTCTTCCTCGACGACTACGGCACGCCCTCCTTCGCGCGCCTCGGCAACTCCGCCGTCTCGCGCAACGAGGCGCCGCCCGCCGAGATTCGCCGCGCCTTCTACGACACGGCCGCCGCCGTCCTCCTGCGCGCGCCCGCGCCCGAACAGCCCGACGCGGCCTCCGCCCAATACTTCGCCGTCGGACGCCTGCTTCCCTTCTTCGAGCGCGAGGCGCCGCAGTACGCGCCCCAACTTCACGCGCGCCTGACCGCGCTCTCCGCCTCAATCGAGCCCGCGCGCCGCGAGCGACTGTCGGCCAGCATGGAGGTGCGCGACCTCGCCGCGAAGAACCCCGTGGACCCCATCGCCCCTCAACTGTCGCGGCTCAAAGACGCGCGCGACGCGGGCGAGCGCGATCAGGTGCGCTTCGGGGCCGTCATCGGGGCCTCGCGCCATGCCCTCTGGGACCGCGCGCGCACGCTCGCCTCCGAGATGGAGTCGGCCGAGGCGCAGCGCGACGCCCGCCTCGTCATCGCCGTCCACCAACTGCTCCGCACCTTCGACGCCTACGACGATGAGGACGCCGCGGCCGTCGAGCGCGCCGCCGACTTCGCGCGCGGGTCGGACGTGCCGACGGAGGTGCGCGCCGCCGGACTCGCGCAGGCCGCCGAGCTTGCGGCCAGGCACGGCGCGCGTGCTCGCGCCGACCAACTCATCACGGAGGCCGCCGGCCACGCCGCGCAGGCCGAGCGCGAGAACGGGCGGCGGCTGACGGCGCTCGCGCTCGTCGCCCTCTCGGCCGCGCGCGCCGCCTCGCCGCGGCTGTGGGAAGTGCTGCCCGCGCTCGTGCGCGCCGACAACGAGAACGAAGACTTCCCCTCCGGCGCGCTCACCTTCTGGTTCAAGCTCGGCCCCGAGAAGCGAGGCGCGGAGTTCTCCGCCCCCTCCGAGCCCTTCCAACTCACCGACGTTTTCGCCGCCGCCGCCGCGCTCGACGCGGCGAAGACGCTCGGCGAGGCACGCCGGCTCGAAGACGAAGAGACGCGCGCACGCGCTCTGGTCGAGGCGGCGCGCGCCGTGCTGCGCCCGACACCGAAGGCTCCCGCCGCGCGCTAGATTTTGAATCCGGCGCGAAGTGTCAGAGAATAGGCGCGTCTGTTACGGAAATCTTCAAGCGGGCGGGTGCGAATGGACACCGTGCGACGACGGCCGTTTTCCTTCTTCTCGCGGAGGCGCTGGGGCGTCAAGAACCTCGCGCCGTGGCCCTCCATCTTCCAGCACACCGCGCACCAGTTCCACGAGAACGACCTCTTCACGCCCGCCGCGGCCATGAGCTACTTCGGCCTGCTGACGCTCTTCCCCGCCCTGCTCGTCATGCTCGTCATCGGCAACCGCGTCGCCGCGGGCAGCGAAGCCCTCTCGCGCATCGTCGAGGTCTACCCCGGCTCGCGCGACTTCCTGAGCGCCACGGTGAGGTCGCTGAAGGACGTGGGCTGGGGCGGGATTGTGAGCGCGCTCGTCGTCATGCTCTGGGCCGGCTCGTGGGTCTTCGCCGTCATCGAGCGCGCGCTCAACCGCATCTGGGGCACGCGCCCGCGCGACTTCCTGCACGGCCGCGCCGTCACGCTCGGCATGATCGGCGCCGTCGGCGTGCTGCTGATGCTCTCGGTCTTCCTGACTTCGGTGCTCGTCGGGTTCCGGCAGTTGGTGGACCAGTTGCCGATGAGGGTCGTGCGCCGCTCGCCGTGGCTGACGATTGTCGGCAACGCCTTCTGGCAGTCCGTCTTCTTCGCGGCCGGTGCGGTCGTCACCGTCGCCCTCTTCGCGCTCGTCTACAGGCTGGTGCCGAGCGGCCGGGTGACGCTGCGCGACACCTTGCCGAGCGCCATCGTCGCCGGGCTGCTCTGGGAGGCCGCGAAGTACGTCTTCGCCTCAAGCCTCCAGTACTTTCACTACGACGAGATTTACGGCTCGGTCGGCGCCGTCGTCGCGGTCCTGACGTGGAGCTACGTCTCCAGCCTCATCCTCATGTTCGGCGCGCAGCTCTCCGTCGTACTCCACCAGGAGCACGCCGTCGCCGAGCTGGCCGCCGAGACGCCCGCCTCGCCCTCCTGAGCCATGCGCCTCTCCGACTTCGACTACGAGCTGCCCGAAGAGTTGATCGCGCAGCAGCCGGCCGAACGGCGCGACGCCTCGCGGATGCTGGCCGTCAACCGCGCCGACGGCTCGCTGCGCGACGGCTCCTTCTCCGAGTTCCCTTCGGAGCTGCGCGCGGGCGACGTGGTCGTGCTCAACAACACGCGCGTCTTCCCGGCGCGGCTCGTCGGCGCGCGCCAGCCGACTGGCGGGCGCGTCGAACTGCTGCTCGTGAGAAGACGTGACGAGGCGGGGCAGGTTTGGGAAGCTTTAGCGCGGCCCGCGCGGCGTCTGGACGCGGGCGCGCGCGTGACGTTCGGCGACGGCCGACTGCGCGCGGAAGTCTTAGGGACGACCGAAGACGGCGCCGGCCGCGTCGTCCGCTTCGAGGCCGAAGGCGACTTCGACTCCCTGGTCGAAGAGTTCGGCCGGATGCCCCTGCCGCCCTACATCAAGCGCGAGACGGAAGACCTCGCCTCGCGCGCCGAAGACCGCGAGCGTTACCAGACCGTCTACGCCGCCGCGCCCGGCGCCATCGCCGCCCCGACCGCCGGACTCCACTTCACCCCGCAGATTTTAGAAGAACTTCGCGCGCGCGGAGTCTCGGTCACGGAGCTGACGCTCCACGTCGGCTACGGCACGTTCGCGCCCGTGCGCGTCGAAGACCTCTCGGGCCACGCCGTCGCCGCCGAGCGTTTCGAGATAAGCGAAGGGACGGCCGACAGCATTAACGGCGCGCGCGCGAACGGGGGCCGCGTCGTCGCCGTCGGCACGACGACCGTGCGCGCCCTCGAATCCTCGGCCGACGAAAGCGGCCTCGTCCGTCCGGCGCGCGGCGAGACGGGACTCACCATCACGCCCGGCTACCGCTTCCGCGCCGTCTCCGCGATGCTCACCAACTTTCACCTGCCGCGCTCTTCGCTGCTCGTCCTCGTCGGCGCCTTCGCCGGCCGCGGCCTCACCCTCGAAGCCTACCGGCACGCCGTCCGCGCCCGCTACCGCTTCTACAGCTACGGCGACTGCATGTTCATCTCCTGAACCGTTTTTCGTACGGAACTTGTCTGGAACAGCCAACCTGTCTGTACCCTGACCGGGCCGCGTTGCCTACTGTTGCCAGCCGCCGCCCAACGCCCTGTAGATTTGGACGAGCGACAACAACTCATTTCGTCTCGTCCGCATTAGGCGCAACTCGGCGTCGAACAGTTCGCGATCCGCGTCGAGTGCGTTGAGCAGAGTATCCACGCGGCCTCGGCGGCTTTGACTTGAGCCTTGGCGGCGACGTTCGCCTGCACGGCGTTGTCGTACTCCTGCCGCGTGACCGCCTTCTGCTCCGCGAGCGGCGCGTACCTGTCCGCGTCGAGCTGCGCCTTCACCTGATTAGCCCGCGCCTGCGCCAGTTGGGCCTCGGACTGCGACAGGCTGCTGTCGGCCTGCGCCACCTGAGAGACGGCCTGTTCGAGCTGGCCCTGGAACTGCGCGACCTGCCCCTGTGTCTGGTCGAGCGCCGCCTGAAAGGGCCGCGGGTCGAGCGGCGAGTACACCACAAGCGTGAAGGCGGGTTCTATTAGACGTTGGTATCGGTCGATACCTTGGTGTCGGCCGGGCGCAGCTCGCCGAGCAGCGTCGGGATGAGTTCGGAGACGGTCGGGTGGATGGGCACGGCGCGTTGAAGCACTTCGTAGGCGACGCCCGCGTTCATGATGTCGAGGACGCCGTGAATCGCCTCGTCGCCGCCCGTGCCGAGGATGGCGGCCCCGAGAATCCTGCGCGTCTCCGCGTCCACGATTACCTTCATCAGCCCCCGCGTCTCGCCCTTCTCGACGGCGCGGCTGACGCGCGTCATGGGGCGGCTGCCGACGAGGAGCGGCCTGCCCGCGGCGCGCGCCTCGCGCTCGGTCATGCCGACGCGGCCGAGCGGCGGGTCAACGTAGAGCGCGTAGGCCGGGACGCGGTCGCTGACGCGCCGGCTCTCGCCGTCGAGCAGGTTGGCGGCGATGATTTCGTAGTCGTTGTAGGCGGTGTGCGTGAACGCCCCGCGGCCGTTGCAGTCGCCGAGCGCCCAGACGCCGGGGACGTTGGTCGAGAGCCCGTCGTCAACCTTGATGTAGCCGCGGGCGTCACGTTCGACTCCGGCCGCGTCCAGCCCGAGGCCGTCTGTGTTCGGGCGGCGCCCGACCGCGAGCAGGACGTGCGAGCCGACCGACGTGGGCTCGCCCTCTTCGCAGTTGATGCCGACCTCGACGCCGCGCGCGTGCGGCGCGAGGCTGATGCACTCCGCGCCGGTGCGGACGTTGACACCTTCACTCGATAGAATCTCGCGTATCGCTTCCGAGACCTCCTCGTCCTCGCGGCCGACGAGGCGCGGCCCCTTCTCGACGACCGTCACCTCGGCGCCGAAGCGGCGGTACATCTGCGCGAACTCCAGCCCGACGTAGCTGCCGCCGACGACGACCAGGTGCTCGGGGAGTCGGTCGAGTTCGAGTATCGAGCGGTTGGTGAGGAATGGCACCTCCTTCACGCCGGGCAGGTCGGGCACTTGTGCGCGCCCGCCGACGTTGACGAAGACGCGCGGCGCGGCCAGCAGCTCGTCCCCGACGCGGACGCGGTCCGGCCCCTCGAAGCGCGCGTGCCCTTCGACGACGGTGCAGCCTTCCATGCCTCGCAGCCACCGCTCGACGCCCCTGCGCGAGTCCGCGACCACCGCGTCGGCGCGGGCCTTGGCCCGCTTCATGTCCACGCGCACCGGGCCTTCGAGGACGACGCCGAAGTCGGCGGCGCGGCGCGCGAGGTGCGCGGCGTAGGCGCTGGCGACGAGCGTCTTCGTCGGCGTGCAGCCGGTGTTGACGCACGTCCCGCCGAAGAGCTTCCGCTCGACGAGGGCCACCTTCATGCCCGCCCCGGTCAGCCGCCCCGCGAGCGGAGGGCCTGCCTGCCCCGCGCCGATGATGACGGCGTCGAACTTCTTCATCGAAGCGCCGCCCCTATCAGCACCGCGCCGCCGACGGCGACCGCATCCTCGACGAAGGCCGCGGGCCGGTCGCTGCCGAACGCGGCGGCCAGCCGCGCGCGGAAGGCACGCCCGCCGAGGGTGCCGATGACGGCGCCGACGACCCCGGCCAAAAGGCCGCCGACCCACGACCCGCCCCCGGCACCTATCGCCGCGCCGGAGAGGGCGCCCGTCACTATCCGCGTGCCGAACTGAACCGGCACCGTCCTGCTGGGCGTGGACGGGAGTTGGTCTGTGACCAGCTCGACGAGCGCCAGCGCCGTCAGTATCCAGCGCGCCCAGACGTTACCGAGGAAGGCGAGCCACGTTCCGCTCAGGTCGAGGCCGCCGAGGTAGGTCGCCCATGCCACGGCCGCCGGGGCGGTCAAGGCGCGCAGCCCGGCGACGACGCCGATGAGAAGCGCGAGCAGGTAGATAGACATCTCGTCACAATCCTTTCTGCGAAGCGTGTAGCCGCGAGGCCGTGCGGGGTTGCGCCGTTCAGCCGAACGTGAAGGCGAAAGCCTCCGCGCCCGCGTCGAGGAATTCAATCTCGAACCGCCTTGCTTCGATGGGTTTCGGCTGTCGGATTAGCTGATACAACCGCTGGCCGGTGACTACGCCGTCGCCCCGTTCGTCAACGTCAACGCCGTGGGCGGCGCCCGCGGGCCGCCCGTCCAGAGTCACGCGGAAGCG
>DASZEK010000034.1:0-32367 GCA_035941045.1 Pyrinomonadaceae bacterium
GCTCTGGCTTGAGCCGCACTGTGGGCAGAACATCCGCACGCTCCTTTCGTCTCGACGCCTGTAAGGTACGACAGGGGCGCGCCCGGGGTTTCGTCGCGCCGCGGAGACGGAGAGGCGCGCGGCCTCGCTTAGAAGACCGCGCGCCTCGTGACTTCGTTAACCCTTCGGACTGCGGTTGACCTTCAGGCGGCCTGTTGGCCCGCGAGGGAGACGACCTTCTCGGCCGCGTCCTTCATCCCATTGGCGACGGTGAAGTTCATGCCCGAGTCGGCGATGAGGCGGCGCCCCTCCTCGACGTTCGTGCCTTCGAGCCGGACGACGACTGGCACGCTGACGCCGATGGCCTTGACCGCCTCGATGACGCCGCGCGCGACCATGTCGGTGCGGACGATGCCGCCGAAGATGTTGATGAGCACGGCGCGCACCGCGGGGTCGGCGAGCAGGATGCGGAAGGCCGCCTCGACGCGCTGCTGCGAGGCGCCGCCGCCCACGTCGAGGAAGTTGGCCGGCTCGCCGCCCGCGAGCTTGATGATGTCCATCGTCGCCATCGCTAACCCTGCGCCGTTGACCATGCAGGCAATGTTGCCGTCGAGCTTGATGTAGTTGAGGTCGAACTTCGACGCCTCGATCTCCAAGGGCTCCTCTTCGTTCAGGTCGCGTAAGGCGTGGAAGTCCGGGTGGCGGAACATCGCGTTGTCGTCGAAGGTAATCTTCGCGTCGAGGGCGATGAGCCGGTTGTCCTTCGTCAAAAGGAACGGGTTGATCTCCAGGAGCGAGGCGTCCGTCTGCTCGTAGGCGTGGTAGAGCGCCTGCATGAACTTGGCCGCCTGGTTGACGAGCGCCGCGGGCAGGCCGAGGCCGAAGGCGAGCTTGCGCGCCTGGAAGGAGCGGAAGCCGACGGCCGGGTCAATCGTCTCTTTCAGGATCAGCTCGGGGGTGTGGGCCGCGACCTCTTCGATGTCCATGCCGCCGGCAGACGAGGCCATGAAGACGGGTCGGCCCGTGGCGCGGTCGAGCACGATGCCGAGGTAGAACTCCTTATCGATCGGCAATCCTTCTTCAATCAAGAGCGTGTGGACGGTGCGCCCCTCGGGGCCGGTCTGGTGCGTGACGAGGTTCATGCCGAGAATCTTGCCGGCCAGTTCCCTCGCCTCATCCGCCGACTTCGCGACCTTGACGCCGCCGCCCTTGCCGCGCCCGCCCGCGTGTATCTGCGCCTTGACGACGACGACCTCCGTGCCCAACTCCTTCGCCGCGTGGTACGCCTCCTCGGGCGAGCGCGCGACCAGCCCGCGCGGCACCGCCACGCCGTACTTCCGCAAAAGCTCCTTCGCCTGATACTCGTGAATCTTCATCCTCTTAAAACCCCCGGCGCCGGGCGCACACACAATCGCCGCCCCCGCCCGACTTAAGTTTTTGACTTGGAACGCCGACGAGTGTATCCGCACGCCCCCCGGCGCGCAAGTAATGGGCGGGAGTGAAAAACCGTCGGCCGTTTGCTGAAAACCGGCCGCCATTAAAACTCTCTTCCGTTCACAAGGGGAGGCGAAGCGATGACGTTGGCTTTGACGTTGCTGTTTGCTCTAAACCTCTACGCGCGCGCCGCGAGGTCGGGCTAGAGGCTGCTGCTTCCTTTCGTCAGTTGGCTCCTGAGTGAAGAGGGCGGGCGGGCCGGGATTGTCCAAGTCCCGGCCCGCCCGCTTTTTGTGATATTTTGTCGCCCGGTCGGAGTCAGACGGAAGACGGAGGAGGCCACCTGATGGGCGAAGTGACGGTCACGTCCCTCTCGAACCTTCGGAACGAGGCCGGCTACGGCGGCGGCGCGTTCATCACGGACGAGCCGAAGGAACTCGGCGGCGAGGGTGCCGGCCCAGACCCTTACACGCTCCTGCTGGCCGCGCTCGGCAGTTGCATCTCGATGACCCTGACCATGTACGCGCGGCGCAAGGGCTGGCCGCTCGAAGGCGTCCGCGTCACGCTCAGGCAGCGGCGCGTGCACGCGCGCGACTGCGAGGCGTGCGGCGAAGACAAGCCGGACGACTTCGTTCATCAAATCGAGCGCGCCGTCGAGATTACGGGCGCCCTGAGCGAAGAGCAGAGGGCGCGGCTCCTCGAAATCGCGCACAAGTGCCCCGTCCACCGCACGCTCACCTCGCCCATCTTCATCACGGATTTCGAGGGCGCGGAGGGATGACCTCGCGCGGCCCCCTTGCCTCGCGGCGCGACCCCGTTTAAATTACCCGCGTCCGTTCGTCACCGCCCGAGCACTCTTCGTTCGAGAATTGTTCCCGATGAAACTTTCCGCCCCCGTCTTTATCCTGACCGCCCTGCTTCTACTCGCCTCCTGCAAGTCTGAAGGGGCCAAGAACGCCCCGGCCCCCGGCTCAGCCGCCGCGACCCCGACGGCGACGCCCCTGCCTCCGGGCGTCGAGGAGGCTTCCGTCGAGAGTTTCCAGAGCAAAGTCCAGAAAGACCCCGAAGACCTAGACGCCCGCTTCAACCTCGCCGGCATGTACTTCGCACAGGGTCAGTACAAAGAGGCCGCGGCCGAGTACGAGCGCGTCGTCGCCAAAGACCCGAAGGACTTCGACGCCTTGAAGGCCCTCGGCAACACCCGCGCCGCCCTCGGCGAATACGAAGCAGCCGCCGCCGCTTACCAGCGCGCCGTCGCGGCCGACCCGAAGAACGCCGAAGTTCGCGTCCGACTCAGCGAGGCTTACGCCAAGATGGGTCGCTTGGTTGAGGCCGCCGCCCAGCGTTCTGAAGCCGACCGCCTCGACCCGAACCAGGCCGCCAAGGTCCTCGTCGGCGAGGGCAAACACAAGGAGGCCCTCGCCGAGCTTCAGAAGGTCGCGCGCAAGAACGCCGACACCTATCTGCTCCAAGGCGACGCCCACTTCGCGCTCAAGCAGTACGCCGAGGCGACCGCCGCCTACCGGCAGGCCGCCCGCCTCGACCCCAAATCCGTCAACGCCTACTTCCAGCTCGGCAACGCGCAGGACAAGCTAGGCAAATACGCCGAGGCGGCCGACGCCTTCCAGCAGGCCGCCCGCCTGAACCCGCAGGACGCCGACGCCTTCTTCAACCTCGGCAACGCCTACGCGCGCCTCAAGAAGAACCGCGACGCCGTGGGCGCCTTCGCGCAGGCCGTCAAGCTGAACCCGCAGGACGGGCAGGCGCGCTTCTCACTCGCCATCCTCCACCTCGAAGGCGGCGACCCCGCCGCCGCCAACGAACAGTACGAAGCCCTCAAGGGCATTAACCAAGAGCTCGCGGAAAAGCTCCGTCAGGCCATCAGCCAGAAGACGGCCGCCCGTTAGGAGACGACGCCCCGACGCTTTCAAAAAAAACTCCGAACCCCTTAAGGAGACCCTTCGATGAGACTGCGCCCCGGTTCCCCCGCCCGCATCTCCTTCTTCGTCCTTCTCATCCTCTGCGCCCTGTCGCCGGCCCGCGCCCAGAACTTCGCGGCGTCGGACGCGACACGCTTCGACTCGCTCGCGCAGGAAGTCATCAGCGAAATCAACCTCGCGCGCACCAAGCCCGCCGAGTACGCCGCCTACCTCGAACAGCTCCGCCCCTACTTCAGCGGCAAGGAGTACCGCCGGCCGGGCCGCCCGGCGCTCCTGACCGAAGAGGGCCCGGCCCCGCTCGAAGAGGCCATCAAGTTCCTGCGCGCCGCGAAGCCGCTGCCGCCACTTCAGGTGGCGGGCGGGCTCTGCTCGGGCGCGCGCCTGCTCGTCGAAGACCAGAGCGCGAGCGGCGCGACCGGCCACAAGGGCAGCGACGGCGGCTTCTGCGAGCAGAGGCTTCAACGCTTCGGCACCTGGCAGGGCGACCTCGGCGAGAACCTCCACTACGGCCCCGAGACGGGCCGCGAGCGCGTCCTGACGCTGCTCATCGACGACGGCTTCGCCAACCGCGGCCACCGCCTCCGCATCCTTAACCCCGACTACAAAGTCGTCGGCGTCGCCTGCGGCGGCCACAAGATGGGCTCCATGTGCGTCATCAACTTCGCCGCCGGCTTCAACGACGGCCCCAGAGCCGCCCAACCCCCCGCCGCCACCCAGAAGGCCGCGCCCGCCCCCAAGCTCCCCGCAGGCGCCCGGCGCTTCTAAAGAAGCAACCCGCAAGACAGAGGCGCCCGCTGCACGCTACAGCGGGCGCCCCGTCTTCAACATCTACCGAGTCCTCCCGTCAAGCCCTTAAAAAGGTCCAGCTCCCTCGCCCGCCTCATCCCGTCGGCCAGGCACAGCCAAGCCTCGTAAGGCATACCCCGCCTCGAATAATTACAACGGATGCAGGCCGGCGCCACGTTGTCGAGTGTGTGCCCCTTCGAGTTGTCCCTTCCCCAAAACAAAAACGGCCGCTCACGTGAGCGGCCGTGTCTTGTTGACTGGACTGAAATATCGGGATGCCGAGATTCGAACTCGGGACCTCTCGCACCCCAAGCGAGCGCGCTACCAGGCTGCGCCACATCCCGTGACGGCGTTTAGTATCACCGGAAACGGGTGTTTGGTCAAATGCTCAGGAAAACCGCACGGAATCTCACCTAACGCCCTTTCACGCTTACTGTCGAATATCACCTATGGCGCCATAAAGGCATAAGATACGCCGTTATGCATCGTCGCGCTCGCCGGAAATGAGCGTTGGGAAAGACCCCATAAGCGGCTGTTAATTTTTATCAAGTCATTTTCTGCCACCTTTGCCAATGCCATTCAAGGGCTTGAAAGTGGGGTTTGAGGGGCAAGTGCTCTAGGGTCGGGAGGGTTATTAGCAAGCTGCTTTTGTCGCGGACGTTTGGCGCGACGTGCACAGTCAAAGTGTTAGGCTCAATGGCGAATAACCCCGCGTCAAATGCTCTGTGGTGTGAAGCGCATAGCACTAATCCGTTGCGCGCGTCGTAAGAGCCGGCGGCCTTGTTCGGGATGATGTGCGCTCCGTCAAGAAGTTCTATGAAGTCAATGCTACATACTGCGCACCGCGCCCCGTACCGCTTGATTACATCGAACTTAAACTTCTGTTGCCCTTTCCGAACTTTAACCAGCCGTTTGCCCGCTTCTTGACCTGCAAAGGGTTCGAATGGCCGCTCTTCGTCTCCCTTTTCGCGCCCAAATTTGGACGTTGGCGCATCACCGAAAGAAATGAGGAAGATGCCAGCTTCATCATCCCAATCCTCGACCCATCCGAGATGAACCTCTCTGCGCGTGGAGTTCGGCGTCGGGTACTTTATGACGAATACGGGGAGACCTAACCTACGAGCGGCCTTCGTGGCATCAACTTCCGACTTGTCGCGCGCTTCCGGACGGTTAGTGTCGGGGTAGTGGTAGAGAACGGCATCCTCCGAGATGTCGTCAGCGTAAGACGAACCCGTGTGAAGCAAGCCGACCGTAACGCCTGTCCCGTCCTCTGTCAGCTTAGCCGTCCTAGTCTTATCCACCCACACACCTTGAGCGCCGCCATAAATACCAAGCTCTCGGAGAAGTGCAGGTTTGACGCCGGTAGGCTTGTCCTTAGCCAGCAATGACGCCCACATCTGCTTTCTGTAATCCAGCTCGTGCTCAACTAACTTTTCCCTACCCTCTCCTTTCTTAACGACTGTGAAGCCTCTGACTTTGAGAAACCTGTTAGCTTCATCGCCGCCGCTAAAATCCTTGTGTGATAGTTCCGTGCCGTCTACGAATACGTGGGCTAGAGCCAGGACATACTTCGGCGGGTAATATTTCCCCTCATAGAGCAAATCAAACTTGGTTGATTGGTGGGCGGCGGGCACACCTTCGGCATCAATCCTTTTAATCGCGTCAAGGATGTGCCGGCGCGTGATCGGGTGGGGAATCATGCGTAGTCACTATTGCTTGTAATTTGTCTTGCTACACCTAACTTTCATCGGGCTAGGAGGAAAATCAGATGCAGACCAATCTTAACGCCTTCGGCGCATTCAAGTCAGCTCATGGAGTCAATCTGTAGGTAATAACTGTGGCGGGGATTTGAGAGATTAACGCTTGGGGCCGGGTTGGGGGGCGCCGGCTTGGAGGATGAGGAGGAGGTCGCGGAGTTGTTCTTCGAGGCGGCGGAGGGCGGCGCGGCGGTCGCCGGTCAGCTCGAAGTCGGAGGCGGGCTGCGGGGTGCGGTCGGGGGCGGGGGGGCGTGCGTCAGCAGAGGGGCGCGCGTCGGCGAAGGCGCGGGGCAGAGGCTCTTCGGGTTGGGGGGGCGGCGGGGGAACGAGTTGGGGCGCGGGCGGGGGTTCGGGTGAGGGCTGCTGCGCGCTCATCTCGGGGGTGACGACTTTGAGTTTGCTGGCGCCCCGCAGTTCGCCCGTAAGCTTCTTCTTGGCGCCGGCGATGGTGTACTGATCTTCGTAGAGCAGTTCCTTGATGCGGAGGACCATCTCGACATCGCGCTTGCGGTAGGTGCGTTGGCCGGCGCGGTTCTTCTGGGGGGCGAGCATGGGGAACTCAGACTCCCAGTAGCGCAGGACGTGCGCCTGCACCCCCGTGATGTCGCACACCTCCCCGATCTTGAAGAAGAGCTTTTCGGGGATGGGAACGGCGGCGCGGTTCATCATGTCGAGAGACTTTGAAAGTGTTGACCGGAGTTGCTGACTTCCCGCCGGGGCCACCCGGGGGGAGCGACGGGGGGTGACGACACGCGCCATGTTACTCAGCCCCCAAACTCTTGTCAATGCAATTGTTAGCCGGGCTTCAGTCTATCGGCTCGAACATGACGAGGCGGTTGAGGGGGTCGAAGGTGAGGCGGAAGGGGCGTAGGGCGTCGCGGCCGAGGATGACGGGCGCGCCCTTCTGCGCCCGGACGAGAAGGTCGGTCGGGACGCCGCGCAGCGCGAGCGGTCCGACGTTGACGGTGGCGGCGCGGATGCGGCGCGCGAGCACGCGCCCGCCCGCGAGGTCGCCGGCTCCCCTGTGGCGCCCCGGTTCGGAAACAACAATGCCGAGCGCCCTCGCGGCTGCGCCGTCAACCGCGAGGCCGAAGCCGGAGCCCGTGTCGAGGAGCGCGCGTCGCCCTTCGGCGAGTTGGACGAAGGGGCGGCGGCTGCCTGACTCGTTCAGCCAGCGCACGACGGCGCCTTCGGGCGGCGCGTCCGAGGCGCGCAAGGGGCGCTCGCGCGGGTCGAAGGCGGTCATGACGCCGTTCGGAATGTCTATGGAGAAGCCGAAGGGCGTGTAACTCTCCGTGGGGTCGAGGACGCCGTCTACGTCATCCGGCAGGCCCGGCGCGACGACGAAGAGGCCGCGCGCCGGCAGCACGTTCTCGCGCGAGCCGGCGGCGAAGCTACGCGGGAAGGCTCGCCGCGCGCCGCCGACCGTTGCGCCGCTCAAGCCGCCGACCTCGAAGCCGCGCCCGCCCGCTTCGACCTGCACGCGCGCCTCGGCCGCCACGCGCTGCGAGAGGATGTTGGCCCCGGCTCCCGTGTCAACGGCGAAGTCGTACGGCCCCACCCCGTTGACCCACGCCCTGACGAGCAGCCCGCGGCCGTCCGACTCTCGGAAGCCGACGGGCGAGGGCGGCGCCGTCGTCTGAACAAAACGCGGGTGGGCGGCCACGCCTCTTGACGTGGCCGCCCACCCGAAGATCAACGACGCGAGGAACAGGGCTGAAGCCACGCCGAGGGCTTGTGTCTTCAGTCTTCCCTTCATCAAACGCTCCCCTTGAACTAAGACGGCTTAGTAGCGGGGGCTGCGCTTGCGGAGCTTGTAGGTGTAGAGCGCCGAGCCGCCCGCGCCGACGCCGGCACCGATGAGGGCGCCCTTCTTGCCGCCGGTCAGGCCGCCGATGAGCGCGCCCGCGCCGGTGCCCATCGCCACCGTCAGCTTGTCGCGGTGCTTCGACCAGAATGAACGGCCGCTGCGCTGACCGTAGTCGTAGTAAACGCGGCTCGGGGCCGAGTTGCGCGCGACGTAGCGCGTGCGGGTCGCGGGCCTGTAGGCCGTGCGCGTCACGGTGCGGGTCGCGGGGGCCGCGGCCGGGGCGATGTTGTTGTCGCGGGCCGTGCGGATGCCTTCGACGAAGCCGTCGCGGAAGGCGGCCTTCTCGGCGTCGGACATGCCCTTGGTCTCGCTGGCGAGTTCGTTGTCAATCAGCGCGTTCGGGTCGGACGGCTTCTCGGTCGAGGTGCCGGCGACGACGGCGGTCTGGGGCGCGGCCGGGGCCACGGCCTGCGCCGTCTCGTTGCTCTTGCTGGGGCGCATCACGAAGGCGCCGACCGTCCCGCCGAGCAGGGCGGCCACGAGGGCGACGGGAAGTATCTTGTTCGAAGTCATGGGCTCTTGTCTCTCCTAAAAAAATTAACTCTTGATTCCAACACGGACGCGCCAAAGTGAATGGCCGCACTCTACCGGGTGGCAACTGCCGTTCCTCAAAAGCCGCCACCGAACCACCTCCCACGCACTCTACCAAATAACTCGGAAAGACAGCGCCGGGCGGCGAAATACAATAGTTTTGTCATCAGACCGCAAGATTCGCGCGCCCCCGCGGACGCGCGCCATGCACGGCCTCGTATACGAAATGGACTGGCGCTAGACGATATCATCAACGGGTTCGGGCGGGCCTCACGCGGGCGCTTCCATTCCCCGTTCCGGGTTAAACGTTGGACGGCCCGGCGGTTAAAGGTCTATAATTCCGCTCTTGCTTAGCCGAACAACTGGAGGTTCAACTCAAGCCGTGGCAACGTCCCCATCCGTCTTCCGGCTCTCCCAGCGTTTGAAGAATGTCGGCTTCTCCGACATCGTCACGATTCGCAACCGGGTGCTGGAGCTGCGCGAGCGGGGCGTGCCCGTCTTCCAGTTCGAGGGCGGCGAGCCGTTCCTGCACACCCCCGAGCCCATCAAGGAGGCGATGCGACAGGCGATGGCCGAGAACCGGACGCGCTACGCGCCCTCCTCCGGCATCCCGGAGCTGCGCGCGGCCATCGCCGACAAGCTCCGGCGGCGCAACCGCATCGAGGCGCGCGACCAGGACGTGCTCGTCGTCAACGGCGGGATGCAGGGTCTCTTCGGCGCCTTCCAATCCGTCGTAGACCCCGAGGACGAGGTGCTCGTCTTCTCTCCCTTCTGGACGCCCATCAAAGACCTCATCGCCCACTGTCGGGGCACGACCGTCCTCGTGCCGAGCGAAGAGGCCCGCCGCGAGGGCTTCCAAGAGACCCTGGCGCGCTACGCGACGCGCCGCACGCGCGCCGTCTACTACAACTCGCCGCAGAACCCGACCGGCATCGTCTTCACGCGCGAGGAGGCCGAATCGGTCGCCCGCTTCGCACGCGAGCGCGACCTCGTCGTCATCGCCGACGAGGCTTACGAAGACCTCGTCTACGACGGCGAGCACGTCTCCATCGCCTCGCTCGAAGGCATGTTCGAGCGCACCATCACGACCTACACGCTCTCGAAGTCGTACGCGATGACGGGCTGGCGCGTCGGCTACGCCGTGGCCGCCGAGCCCTGGATGACGGGGCTGCGCAAGTGCCTGCTCTACTCGACGAACGGCGTCTCGACGCCTTCGCAGTACGCGGCCGTCGCCGCCTTCGAGCTGCCCGAAGACTTCTACACCGGCATCCGCGCCGCCTACCGCGAGCGGCGCGACCTGCTCGTCGGCGGCCTCAGCGAGTTGGGCCTTCAGTGCGAACAGCCGGCGGGCGCCTTCTACGCCTTCCCGGACGTGTCGCGCATCAACCCCGACAGCCGCGCGGCGGCCGAGCACCTGCTCGAAGTCGCGCAGGTCGCCACCGTCCCCGGCTCCGTCTTCGGCGAGCACGGCGAAGGCCACCTCCGCTTCTCCTTCTCCACCTCCCCCGAAATCATCCGCGCCGGCCTCGACTCGCTCCGCAGAAACCTTTAAGGGATGAAGGCCGAGGGCGAGTTCGAGTTCATCAAGCGACTGCGCCGACGGGAAGAGAAACGTTCGGCCACTCCCGACACCTCATCACTCCTGAAAGGCATCGGCGACGACGCCGCCGTCATCCGCCACCGCGCGGGATTCGACACCGTCATCACGGCCGACCTGTTGGTCGAAGGCGTTGATTTCGAGCTTGAACGCTTCGGCGTGAGCGCGCGGGACGTGGGCCACAAGGCTTTGGCCGTGTCGCTGTCGGACGTGGCGGCGATGGGGGCGCGGCCGACGATGTGTCTGCTGTCGGTCGGCGTCCCTCGCGGAAGATGGGAGGCAGGCTTTCTGGACGAGTTTTACAAGGGCGTCGGCGTGCTCGCACGGCGTTACGGCGTCTCCGTCATCGGCGGCGACGTGTCGCGGACGCCGGAGCGGGTCGTCGTCGATTCGGTCGTGCTCGGCGAGGTCAGGCGCGGGCGGGCGGTCCTGCGTTCGGGCGCGCGGCCGGGCGACCAGATTTTCGTGACCGGCTCGCTCGGGGGCGCCGCCGTCGGCCTCCGCCTCTTGCAGAGGCCGACGGGCGAAAAATTGAACGTTGCCGGGCGGCGGCTCATCCGCAGGCAGACGCGGCCGGAGCCGCGCGTCGAGTGGGGGCGGCTGCTGGGCGAGGGCAAGCTCGCCTCCGCGATGATTGACCTGAGCGACGGGCTCTCGTCAGACCTCGCGCACCTGTGCGGCGAGAGCGGCGTCGGCGCGCGGGTCGAAGGAGAGCTTCTGCCCGTTGACCCTTCGTTGAAATCCTTCGCGGCGACGGAGGCCGAGCTGCTTTCTCTGGCGCTCGACGGCGGCGAGGACTTCGAGCTGCTGTTCACCGTGCCGCCGCGCCGCGCCGCGCGCGTGCCGTCCGAAGTCGGCGGCGTCCGCGCGACGCGCGTCGGCGAGGTGACGGCCGGGCCGCCCCGCGTCCGGCTCGTCAGCGCGGGCCGCGCACGCCCCCTCAGGCCCGGCGGCTTCGAGCATTTCCCGCGCCGTTGAAAAGTGGATGAGAGCGTCGCCTTTCGGCAAGAAGTTTGACTCGCCGCCCGTCCTTGCCTAGACTCTCCTGCAAGAAGCTCCCCGGCCCGGCACCGTCTTAGAAAAGGAGCAAGCCTTATGCGACCCTTCGCCCTGCGGCTCGCCGCAGCACTCCTGACGTTCTTCGTCGGCGTCACACTCGCCGCGCTCTGGTACTCGCCCGCCGTCACGCAAAGGGAAGTTATTGAAATTCAAGTCTCGTCGCCCGCCCCCCCGGCGCTCGTCGCGCCTCGGATGCCGGCGGGTGAACGGGCTCCGGTGGGGTCGCTCACCCAGGACTTCGTTAAGGGAGGCGTCCTGAACGGCAAGGCCGTCAGCAAGCCGGCGCCGGACTACCCGCCCATCGCCAAGGCCGCGCGAGCCTCCGGCACCGTCATCGTGCGAGTCGTCGTCGGCGAGTCAGGGCGCGTCGAGAAGGCCGAAGCCATCTCGGGCCACCCGCTCTTGCAGGAGGCGGCGGTCGCGGCGGCCCGCGAGGCGCGCTTCTCGCCGACCTTACTTTCCGGGCAGCCGGTGAAGGTGTCCGGCTTCATCACCTACAACTTCGTGCTCCAGTAAACGCGAGCGCGCCGCCCCGACTCGAAGCGTTCGGAGCGCGGGGCGGCGCGTTTTTATTCCCCGACACCAACCCACTCTCGATGCTCAAATTCTTCAACACTCTCTCCGGCCAGCTCGAAGAGTTCCGCCCGATACGCGAGGGCGAGGTCGGGCTCTACATCTGCGGCCCGACCGTCTGGGACTTCGCGCACATCGGCAACTTCCGCACGATGGCCGTCTTCGGCGACACGCTGCGCCGCTATCTCAAGTACAAGGGCTACCGCGTCCGCCACGTCATGAACATCACGGACGTGGAAGACCGCATCATCAAGTTCTCGCACGAGCAGGGCAAGACCATCGACGAGTACACGGCCAAGTACATCGCCGCCTTCGTCGAGGACTACGACGCGCTCGGCGCCGAGCGCCCCGAGGTGATGCCGCAGGCCACGCGCCACATCGACGAGATGGTGGACATCATCCGTCGCCTGAAAGACGCCGGCCACGCCTACGAGTCCGAGGGCTCTTACTACTACCGCATCAACTCCTTCAAGGACTACGGCAAGCTCTCGAAGATTAACTTCGCCGGCAACATCGTCGGCGGCAGCGAGCGCGTGGACACCGACAAGTACGAGAAGGAGGACGCGCGCGACTTCGCGCTCTGGAAGGCGCGCGAGGAGCCGAACGAGCCGGCGTGGGAGACTCAACTCGGCGCGGGCCGCCCCGGCTGGCACATCGAGTGCTCGGCGATGTCCATGAAGTACCTCGGCGAGACCTTCGACATCCACGCCGGGGGCATCGACCTCGTCTTCCCGCACCACGAGAACGAGATTGCGCAGTCGGAGGGCGCGACCGGCAAGCAGTTCGCGCGCTACTGGCTGCACGCCGAGCACCTGAAGGTCGAGGGCGAGTCGATGTCGAAGTCGCGCGGCAACTACTACACGTTCCGCGACCTCAAGGAGCGCGGCTACGACCCCACGGCCGTCCGCTACCTTTTGCTCAGCGTGCCCTACCGCAAGCAGCTCAACTTCACCTTCGAGGGCCTGCGCGGCGCCGAGAAGACGGTCGAATCTTTGCGCGACTTCCACGCCCGCGTCCGCGACGCGCGGCCCGAGCCCGGCTCGAACGAGCAGATACAGGCGGCCATCGCCCGCGCGCTCCGCGAGTTCGAGGAAGGGATGGACGACGACCTCAACACCTCGGTCGCGCTCGCCGCCATTCACGACCTCAAGCGCGAAATCAACACCGCGCTCGACGAGGGCGCCCTGCGCGAAGACGACCGGGCGGAAGTGCTCTCTCTCATCGAACGCTTCAACTCCGTGCTCAACATCTTCCCCGGCGACGGGCCGGCGCTCCTTGACGAAGACGTGCAGCGCCTCATTGACGAGCGGCAGGAGGCCCGCCACCGCCGCGACTTCCGACGCGCCGACGAGATACGCGACCAGCTCGCCTCGCGCGGCATCGTCCTCGAAGACACCCGCGACGGCGTCCGCTGGAAGCGCCGCGGGACGTAGTGCTAAGATTCGCGGCGGGCGACGGGAGACAAGCCCCGTTACTGCCGCCCGCCGACACTTCCATCATGTTCGACTCTTCGATACTCCACTTCCGGCCCCTCGACTCGCGCGCGAACCTCTTCGCCGATTAGCCCGCTTCCCTTCCTCAAGCGCGCCCTTTCTAACCCACCCGCCAGTTGAAACCCTCGCTTCTTTACCGAAGGAGAATTCGCCATGTCCGCAAACACCATCGCCCCGCCGAAGAGGCCGGAAATCAGGACCGAGCTGCCGGGGCCGAAGGGCCGCGAGGTCGTCGAGGCCGACGCCCGCTGGGTCACGCCCTCCTACCCGCGCCCCGCCTACAAGCTCGTCGCCGAGCGCGCCGAAGGGGTTTGGGTCGAAGACGTTGACGGCAACACCTTCCTCGACTGCAACGCCGGGGTCGCCGTCTGCTCGACCGGCCACTGTCACCCCGAAGTCGTCCGCGCCATACAGGAGCAGGCCGCCAGC
Source organism: Pyrinomonadaceae bacterium (assembly GCA_035941045.1). Lineage (GTDB taxonomy): Bacteria > Acidobacteriota > Blastocatellia > Pyrinomonadales > Pyrinomonadaceae > QHXN01. The sequence goes on from DASZEK010000034.1 coordinate 13,449, forward strand.
CTCATACACATGTGCGGGACGGACTACTACTACCGCCACATGCCCGACCTCGGCCGCAAGCTCGAAGAGATCGTGCCCATCGAAGGGCCGACCAAAGTCCACTTCGCCAACAGCGGCACCGAGGCCGTCGAGACGGCCCTGAAGCTCGCCATGCACGCCACGGGGCGCGAGAAGTTCGTCGCCTTCTTCAACAGCTTCCACGGCCGCACGCTCGGCAGTCTTTCTTTAACTTCATCGAGGGCCGCGCAGCGCCGCGGCTTCAAACGCTCCGCGCTCGACGTGACGCACGTCCCCTACCCGAACGCCTTCCGCCACCCCTTCACGGGCGAACGCTCCGACGCCGCGACCGTCAGCCGCGACTGCCTCGCGTGGATTGAGAATCGCCTCTTCCTGACGACGACGCCGCCCGACGAGGTCGCCGCCATCGTCGTCGAGGCCGTGCAGGGCGAGGGCGGCTACGTCCCCGCGCCGAAGGAATTCCTGGACGGGCTGCGGAGGATTTGCGACGAGCACGGGATACTTCTCGTCGTTGACGAGGTGCAGTCCGGGATGGGCCGCACGGGTCGGATGTTCGCGTGCGAGCACTACGGGTTGAAGCCCGACATCATCACGCTCGCCAAGGGCATCGCCTCGGGGATGCCGATGGGCGCGTGCGTGGCGCGGGCCGAGCTGATGGACTGGAAGCCGGGCGCGCACGCCTCGACCTTCGGCGGCAACCCCGTCGCCCTCGCCGCCGCCCTCAAGACCATCGAGCTTTTAGAAGGCGGGCTCGTCAGGAACAGCGCCGAGGTCGGCGCGCACTTGGAAGCCGGCCTGCGTCGCCTCCAGCAGAAGCACGACTGCATCGGCGACGTGCGCGGCATGGGGCTGATGCTCGGCGTCGAGCTGGTCACGGACTCCGCCTCGAACGCCGCCGCGCCCGAGCTGCGCGACCGCGTCGAGATGGAGTGCTACAAGCGCGGCCTCATCCTCCTCGGCGCCGGCTACAACACCATCCGCTGGTCGCCGCCCCTCGTCCTCTCGAAAGAGAACGCCGACGTGGCCCTCGAAATCTTCGACGAGGCCATCGCCGCCGCCTGTCGTGAATCCTGAATCGTCAATCGTCCATCGCACTTGAGAGCCCGGCCCCTTGAGCGTTAACAGTTCAAGGGACCGGGCTCTCAACTTCAATTCGCGATTACGGCTTTTTAGTACCTTTGCGCGACGCCGCGGACACAGCGCACGGTGTCGCGCGCTATCAATAGCTCCTCGTCGGTCGGGATGACGTAGACGGCGAGGCGCGAGTCCTCGCGGCTGATGACGCCCTCGCGGCGGCCCGTCATCTTTTCGTTGAGCGAGGCGTCGAGGTGTACGCCCATCCACGCCAGCCCCTCGCAGATGCGCGCGCGCACCTCCGCCGAGTTCTCGCCGACGCCGCCCGTGAAGACCAGCGCGTCGGCCCCGCCGAGCGCCGCCAGATACGCGCCGACGTACTTGCGCGCGCGGTAACAGAAAATCTCGATGGCGAGCCGCGCCCGCCGGTCGCCCGACTCGCGCGCCTCGTCCAGAAGTTCGCGCATGTCGTTCGTCAGCCCCGAGATGCCGAGCAGCCCCGCCTGCTTGTTCAGTATCGAATCCACCTCCTGCGCCGACAGCCCCTCCTTCTCGCCGACGAATTCGAGGATGGCCGGGTCCACGTCGCCCGAGCGCGTGCCCATCACCAAGCCTTCGAGCGGCGTCATGCCCATCGAGGTGTCAACCGAGTCGCCCGCGCGGATGGCCGCCGCCGAGCAGCCGTTGCCGAGGTGGAGCGTGATGACGTTGGTCCGGTCGCGCTCGACTCCGGTGAGTTGCCGGTAGCGGTAGGCGACGTAGCGGTGCGACGTGCCGTGGAAGCCGTAGCGCCGCACGCGGTAGCGCCTGTACCACTGATAAGGGACGGCGTAGAGGTACGCGTAGTCGGGGAGCGTCTGGTGGAAGGCCGTGTCGAAGACGGCGGCCTGCGCGAGCCCCGGCCCGAAGACCTCGCGCGCGGCCTGGATGCCGCGGATGTTGGCGGGGTTGTGCAGCGGCGCCAGCTCTATACAGTCCTCGATGCCGCGCAGGACTTCGTCCGTGATGAGGACCGAGTGCGTGAAACGCTCGCCGCCGTGGACGACGCGGTGGCCGACGGCGTGGATGTCGCCGACGCTCGTCACCTCGTCAATCCCAGAGTCCGAGGAAGTGACCCAGCGCAGCACGGCCTCGACGGCGGCGCGCGTGTCGCGCACGGGCGCCGTCGAGCGCACGGCCTCGCGCCCCTCGGCGCGGAAGGTGATGATGGCCTCGCCGCCGATGCGCTCGACCTGCCCGCCCGCGAGCCTCCGGTCCGCGCCCTGCGCTATCAAGTCGAGGTCGGTCGCGATTAGCTGGAACTTGACGGTCGAACTCCCGCAATTGAGGACAAGTACGTTCATGCCCTCAATCGTAAATCGTGAATGGTGAATCGCCAAAAGGCGCGGGCCTCAGAGGTGTTTGAGGAAGGCTTCCGGGTTGTTGAGAAAGTCGCGGGTGAGCGTGACGTGCTCGACATCTTCGTAAGCGATGCGGCGGACGGGGGCGTGGTCGAAGCTGAGGATGTCGGCGCCGGGCAGCGCCATGAGGATGGGCGAGTGGGTGGCGACGATGAACTGCGAGTCCTGCGCGGCCATCTCCTTGAGCATCGCGAGCAGGGCGAGCTGGCGCTGCGGCGAGAGCGGCGCCTCGGGCTCGTCCAAGAGGTAAAGGCCGCCGGGCACGAAGCGCGACTGGAAGAGGTTGAGGAAGCTCTCGCCGTGCGAGCGGGCGTCGGCGTCCTCGCCGTAGCGGCTTATCAATTCCCTCCTCTGACCGCGCACGACGCCCTGCGCCAGCCGCAGCCCGTAGCCCTTCAAGCCCTCGCGCTCGAACTCCCCGGCCATCTCCTCCAGCTCCGCGCTCGTCTGGTTGACGCGCTTCGCGAAGTTGAAAAAGTCCTCGGCGCGCAGGAAGAACCCGCGGTGCGTCCGGTGCTGCCACACGAACTTGAGCTGCGCGGCGAGCGCCCGCGCGTGGCCCAAAGTCTTGTCGCTGCGCACGTCCTCGCCGCCCACCACCACAGAGCCTATCCCTGCGGCCATCGCCTCAATCAGCGTGGACTTCCCCGACCCGTTCTCGCCGACGAGGAACGTCACGGGCGCGGTGAGCTTCAGCTCCCGGAATTTTTTGACGACGGGGATGCTGAACGGGAACGAGTCGAGCCGCCTCGCCGCGGGCTTGATGGCGATTGAACGGAGGTGAATCATCCCTGCGGGTGCGGCGGGTCAGATGCCCGCGAGTATCTGCTCGTGTCTTTCGCGCCAGCTCTTAATCCAGGCCCGGACCTTGCCAAGTTCGGTCGGCGGCGCGGGTGCGTTCGCGTAGGCCCTCATCTCGTCCACCACCGCCGAACGCTGCCACTCCATTCCGGCTTCGACGGAACTTTTAATCTCTTCCAACTGCCCATTCGCCGAGGCGGAATACCGGCCGGCGAGTTCCACGACCACGCCCCACTCGGCCGTACAATCAAGCATCTCGACTCTGACGCCGATTTGCCGGGCCGCGTCTCTAACGTCGCCCGACGGCGACTCTTCGACCTCGCGCATGATGTCCAGCACGCGCGCGAGCTGGGACCGGCGGCCCAACTTGTAAGCCTCGGCCTTGGCGGCGAAGGCGGAGTCGCCTTCGTACGTTCCGTCCGTGAAGAGCACGGAGCTGATGACGATCCTGTTAGGAGGCTCGACGGTGTGCACGCCGTCAATCGTCTTGGAGTTCCACCCGAATTCCAGTTTTACCCTCCACTCCTCGCCGGGCTTGAGCGCGGTCATCGCCTTCCAGTCGAAGTGCGGCGGGCTGCCCTTCGGGCGCCAGCCCCTCATCTCTTTTATCTCAACCGCCCTGATGTGCTTGTCGGATGCATTCCGCAGCTTGAGCACGAACGACGGCTCCTCATCACGCACCTCAATCCCCGTCACCTCGACGGCCCGCGTCCGGTTGTCAACCCGCGGCGGCGAGAGCTCAACGTCCGCCCTCCTGACGACGCCGAGCCTCAGAGGCTCAACCCCATAGCCGGACAGCTTGCCGGCGACGCACTCCTGGCCCTCCGTCAAAAAGCAATCCGCCACCTGCAAGCCCTCACGCGGCTCCCCGGCCCCGAAGTACGCCTGGACCTTCACACGGACGCCGGCGCCCTCCCGCCGGAAATAGACGGTGACGGTGTCGAGGGGCGGGCCGCCCGCCCCCCGCGCCGAGGAGGTGCGTCGGAAACCTCTTACCACCCCGCTCCCGCCGCCGGACTTCTCGTCGTCCGCGACGGGGTAAAAGGTCGGGGCCGCGCCGTCGAAAATTATCATTCTCAGCGACAGCTTTGTCGGTCGCGGTCCTCCGGGCGACTGACCTCCGGCCGACGCCTGAAGAAGAAAGCACGCGGCAATAGTGAGGGTGAGCGTTATCGTCCTTCGGAATCTCATGTTCGCCTCCGGCCAGCGGCCAACTGTTACGGCGGATGGGTGGGGTGAAGTTCTATTCCAAACCGGCCGCGGCGTCAACCCTCTTAGCGGGGTGCCGAGAGGCGGCGCGCGATGTCGCGGACGCGCGCCGCGAGTTCTTGTTCGTCGACCGTCTTGACGCGGCCGTCGCGGAAGACTTCGCGGCCGGCGACGAGGGTGAGCAGCACGTCGCGCCCCGAAGAGGCGAAGACGAGGGCGGCCGTCGGGTCGTAGACGGGGAGTTGGTGCGGCGCGTCGAGGCGGACGGCGACGAGGTCGGCTTCCAAGCCTTCGGCGAGCGCGCCCGACAGGTGTTCGAGGCCGAGCGCGCGGGCGCCGCCCGACGTGGCGACGCGCAGCACGTCTTCGGCCCGGAGCGCGCGCCCCGCTTCGAGCGTGTCGCCCGCGGCCCGAGACGCGAGGAGGGCGAAGCGCGCCTCTTCGAGCAGGTCGCAGGTGTTGTTGCTCGCCACCGAATCGCTGCCGAGTCCGACCGCGACGCCGCCGTCGATGAAGTTTGCGAAGGGCGCGCGGCCGTGGCCGAGCTTGGCGTTGGATTTCGGACAGTGGGCGACCGCGGCGCCGCGCGCGGCGAGCAGCGCGATGTCCGCGGCGTCGGCGCGGACACAGTGTGCGAGGAGCGGGCGCGTGTCGAGGATGCCCGTCTCGGCGAGATACTTGACGGGCGAGACGCCGGGGGCGGTCCAGGGGAGGCCGCGGGATTTGAAGCCCTCGGCGAAGGGGCCGCGGCCTTCCGTGACGAAGAGTTGTTCGGCCTCGGACTCGGCGGCGTGCATCATGACGGGGAGCCTTTCGGCCGTCGCGTACTCGGCGAGCAGGCCGAGCAGCGGGCGGCTCACCGTGTAGGGCGCGTGCGGCGAGAGGCCGAGCGTGACGAGCGGGGTTTCGAGCGTGCGCAGGCTATCAATCTTCCGCCGCGCGTCGTCGGACTTCTCGCGCGCCTCGCGCTCGTCCGGCCCGAAGGCTTCTTGAAAGACGACGCCGCGCAACCCCGAGTCGGACAGTGCGCGCATCGTCGTCGCGCCGGACGCGCTCGCGTCGCCCACGCAGGTCACGCCCGCGCGCGCGGCCTCGACGGCGCCCCACGCCGCCGAAGCGTAGATGTCTTCGGCCGTCATCCTCTCGCCGCGCGCGACCGTCAGCTTCTTGAGCCACGAGAAGAAGTCGCCCTCTTCCGGCTCAAGGAAGCCGCGCATCGCCGTCAGCTCAAGGTGTGTGTGGCAGTTGACGAAGCCGGGCAGGATGACGGCCTCGCCCAACTCCTCGACTTCGGCCGCGGGGAATCTCCCCGCGACATCTTCGCGCGCGCCGACGCCCGCGATGCGCGTGCCCTCGACCGCCACCGCCCCGCCTTCAATCGCGCCCGACGTGATTGGAAGCACCCAACGCGCAGAGTAGATTTTCATCGTTTAAGATTTCAGATTTGAAATTTCAAATCCCCTATTCTTCTTCCGCAGAACGAACCAGAGCGCGCCGGAGAGGATGACGACGCTCCCGCCGGCCGCGGCGACCGGGCGGATGCCTGCGGCGTCGGCGACCGCGCCGCAAACGAGCATCGAGCCTATCATCATCAGCGTCGTCAACGTCTCGAAGGAGGCGAAGACGCGGCCGGCGAAGGCGTCCTCGGTCCGGCGCATGACGATGGTCTGTTGCGCGGTCCACCAGATGGCGAAGTTCATCTCGCGCGCGAGGAGCACGGCCGCCGCCGTCCAGAGGCTCGGCATCAGGCTGAAGGCCGCGAGGCCGCAGCCGTCGAGGAAGAGCGAGCGCCCCATGCGCGCTTCGAGCCCCGCGCCGCCCCCGCTGCTGAAACGCTTGGCGAGCGTCGCGCCCGACAACCCGCCGACGCCCATCGCCACGAACAGCACGGAGATGCCGAAGTCGGTCGGCCGCTCCACGAGCGCCGGCCAGCCCGCGGCCCAACCCGCGACCGCCTCCGCGCCCAGCCGCGCCCCGAAGATGCTGTAGAGCGCACGCGCCGCCCCGTTCCCCAAACCCCACCCCGCGACGACGACGAAGACGGCCGACACGACCGCGTCGCGCCGCACGTATCGCAACCCCTCCCGAAAATCCGACGCCATCCGGCCGAGTATGACAAGGCTGCTGAACCGACTCGTCGGCCGACCGACGGAGGATTGCCGGACGGCGTCGCCTTCATCAACCCGCAACCGCTTCGTGATTCTCCGTATCATCTCGGCCGAGGCGAGGAAGGTGAGCGCGTTGATGACGAAGACGGCGTCGCGGCCGAGGGCCGTGGCGGCGACGCCGCCGAGGGCGGAGCCGGCGGCGATGGTGGCGGCCGTCGTCGAGGCCGAGAGCGAGTTGGCCGCGAGCAGTTCGTCGGCGCGGCCGACGAGGCCGGGGACCGACGCGCGCTTGGCCGCGTTGAAGAAGGCCGAGACGGAGAAGATGGCGGCGCCCACGACGTAGATGAGGGCGAGTGAAGACGTGCGCGCCGCCAGCAGGAAGCCGAGCGCGAGCGCCGCGCGCAGCACGTCGGCCGCAATCATCACGCGCCTCCGGTCGGCGCGGTCCACGACGACGCCCGCCACGGGGCCGAAGAGGAAGAGCGGGAGGTGGCGCGCGATGGCGTAGACGGCGAGCGAGAGCCCGACGCGCCCCTCGCCCGCGAGTTGGATGACGAGCGCGAGGACCGCGATGTTGTTCAGCCAGTCGCCGACCTCCGACACGACCTGTCCGGTCCAAAGGCGACGGAAGTCCGCGTTCCCGGCCAGCAGCTCGCGGTACGTCACCGCCCCGAGTCCTTCTTCCGCTGCCGGTAGCGTTCGAGGATGTTCGAGACGTAGGCGCGCGTGGTCGGGAAGTCTATGCGCTCGACGAACTGCGCCTCGGTGAGCGGCTTCTGGCCCGGCCCGACGCGGTTCCACTCGGCGGCGCGGCTCGGGCCGGCGTTGTAGCCGGCGACGACGCGCGCCTCGGCGCCCGGCGTCCCGCGGTAATCCTTCCCTATCTTCTCCATGTACCAGCAGCCGATTTTGATGTTCGTCTCGGGGTCTAAGAGCAGGCGCTCCGGGTCCGAGCGCATCTGCTCGGCGAGGTCGCGCATGCCGGTCTCGGCGGCCCACTCGCGCCCGACCGTCGGCGTCACCTGCATCAAGCCTATCTCGCCGGCCTCGCCCTTCATCCACGGCCGGAAGTACGTCTCCTCGTGGATGACGCTCCACACCAAATCGGGGTCGAGGCGGTAGACGCCGGCCTGCCGCGCGATGAGCGCGTCGAAGCGGTGGACCCAGTAACGGTTGAAGAAGTAGAGACCGGCCGCGCCCGCGATGAGGAGGATGAGGAGGACGACGGCGAGACGTTTCATCGGAAGGTAGACAGTAGCCGGTAGTCAGTAGCCAGTAGAAGAACTCTTCGTGTCATTCAGCCCGGTGGTCATCGCCAGCTTTGGTAGCGCGGAGCCTACCGGCTACTGCCTACTGACTACTGGCAACTGCTTTCAGTTCCTCCTCCGCAGGTGCGACCAGAGCCGCGACCGGGGGACGGACGAGTCGGCGCCCTCGTAGCGCGAGAGCATCGCGCGGCGGTCGAGGACGTGGCCCTGGAGCCACACGTCGGCCGAGAGCGTGGCGCCGACCGAGAGGCGCGAGGCGCCGCGCAGCGTCCTCCGGTTGACGAGCACTTCGAGCTTGAGGCGGCCGAGGTCGAGGTAGACCCAGTAAAGCTCGCTGCCCGACAGGGGGTTGCGCAGGGGCTTGAAGGAGAGCACGCGCCCCGTCAGACACCAGTCGTTCTCGTGCGCGGCCCGCGACGGCGCGGCCTCTTCGAGCGGCTGCCAGCGCGGGCGCTCGCCGCGGCTCGACACGCGCGCCCGGTAGGCGAGCCCGCACAGGCCGACGTGCAACTCCTGCGCGCGGAAGCCTTCGGGGCCGACCTCCGTCAAGTTCTGCAACTCGAAGAGGACTTCCGTGTCGGTGCCGTCGCAGTAGCCGTGGACGATGGCCTCGCCGTCCTCGTCGTACTCGGTCAGCGCCCAGGGGCTCACGCGCTGCGTGTAGCGCGCGCGGAAGCCGGGGCGGCAGTCGGCGTAAAAGACCTCGCCCGTCCCCGACTCGTAGAGCACGGTCCAGACCTCCAGCCCCTCGCCCAGCTTCCAGCAGCGGCCGTGCAGCACCGCCCCGCGCCGGCAAAGCTGCGTCGCCTCGCCCTGATCGCCCGCGCGCTCCGCGAGGTGGTTGAAGTCCTTCTCGCTCGGCACGTCAAGCCCGATGGCATCGAACGTCTCTTCCATAAAATTAAGAACGGCGTCGGGTGTCGGGATAAGACCTGTCTTTCACCTGACACCTGTCACCTGTTTCACGATGCCCTCTTCCTCTGCGGGGGCTTGGCCGCGTTGCCTTCCTGTTGGCGCGGGGCGCGGGTGCGGAAGCCGCGGATGTTGCGCGCCGGGCCGTGGCGCGGCCGGGCGCCGGTGCGCACCATCTCGGCGAACAACTCCACGTCGTAGTCGGCCTCGCGCGACATCTCTTCGCGGATGGCGTGTAGCTCTTCGAGGAAGCGGGGTTTGCGGTACATCAGTTCGTAAATCGTAAATCGTAAATCGTGAATCGTAAAGCATGAGAGGCGACCTTCTCACGATTTGCGATTCACGATTTACGATTCACGCCTTCTCTGTCATCTCCGAGACGAGGAACTCCGGCGTCACTATCTGCGGCACGTAGAAGCCGGCGGCCGTGTTAAAGAGTCGGATGCGGGCCTGCCTCCTCACGTTCGCGAGGTGGCCGAAGTTCCACGTCACAAGGTAGTCGATCTTGTGGACGGAGGCGACGGCGACGTGCACGGCGTCGCCGAGGTACTTGCGGTGGAAGATGCCGCGCGCGACGTAGCCTTCGGCCAGTATCGCCGCCTCCTCCGTCAGCTCCACCCGTTCGAGCGGCGCGACCAGCTTCAAGTAACCCGTGCGGTGCGGCTCGGGCACGCGCTCAAGCTCGCGCGTCACGAGCGGCGAGATGACGGGGCGGTACTCCGACATCTCGTGCTCCCACCAGCGGATGGTCAGGTCGCGCCGGAACGGCTCGCCGTTGTCGAGGTAGGCGCCGACGACCGAAGTCTCAAGGTAGATGCTCTGCTTCATGACTGGCTCGTGACGGCGGCGGGCGCCTTCCTGTCTTCGGCCGGGGCCGCCTTCCCCAAAGGCTCAAGGCGCACGATGCCGCGCCCGAAGTCGAAGGTCACGCGGTAGTGGCGCAGGACGTTGCCGCCGACGATGCCGGTCTGCTCGAAGCCCGCCGTCTCGTTGATGGGGTCCATGTCGAGCACGGCCGCGTAGACGTTCCGGCGGACGTAGGTGCCGAGCGAGATGCGCGGCAGCAGCAGCGTCGGGATGTTCTCGGCGAGCCCGGCGGCGCCGAAGACCTTGATGCGCGAAGGCTGCGCGAACCGCTCCATGTCGCCGCGCGCGTAGAGAGCTTCGGAGACGACGGAGATGCTGGCGCCCGTGTCGATGATGAAGTTGGTCGGCCGCTCAAGGCCGTCGAGGTTGACCTCGGCGCTCCAGAAGCCGCTCGAAGTCGTGCGGATGGGGAACTCGAAGGCGCCCGCCACCTGCGCTGGTACCTCCTTCTCGGCCTCGCCGCGCAGGAGTTTCAAAGCGCCCGCGCCGTAGTCGATGACGGCCAGATACTTCGAGAGCACGGAGAGGCCGATGTAGCCGTCCACCGGCTCCTGCTCGTTGTAGAACTCGCGGATGTAGACGGGCACGCGGTCAACCTTCGCCTCGCCGACGTGCAGCGATTGCAGGAAGCCGTAGACGATGTCGAAGCGCCCCTCGCCGCCGACGGCGCGGGCGGCGCCGCCGCGCGCGACCGCCTTGAGGCCGAGCCGGTCGGCCGCCGCGCTGGAGATGACGCACATGCCGGCGCCCGTGTCGATGACGAAGCGCAGCGCGTCCTTCCCGCCGTTGACGCGCACCTTGAGGACGGGCCGGTTGTTGACGACCTCGAAGGGCACCTCGACGCGCCCCGGCCCCGAGGCGTTCAGGAGGTTGCCCTGCGCGCCGAGGTAGCGGAGGAAGTCGATGAGGCCGCGGATGCGCGCGCGGCGGTCGGCGTCGGTGCGCGGCGCGACGCGGAGGAACTGCTCGTAGGCGTTGGCGGCCTCCTTGTAGTGCTCGTAGCGGGCGGCGACCTGTCCGAGATTGTAGAGGTAGTCGGGCTCGTTCGGGTCGATGAAGGCGGCGCGGCGCAGGCCGGCGAGGCTCTGCTGGCCGCGGCCCTCGTAGAAGTCAACCATCGCGAGGCCGCCGACGGCGATGGCCTCGTCGCCGTTGAAGCCGAGCGCGGTGCGGAACTCCTCGACCGAGAGTCGGAAGTCTCCGGCGTTGAGCAGCGCGGCGCCGAGCAGGGCGTGGGCGCGCGCCGAGAGCGGTTCGAGCGAGAGGACGCGGGCGGCCTGGTCGAAGGCGTCCTGATTCTTCCGCCGCTTGAGCAGGGCGTGGCTGAGGCCGAGGCGGGCGTCGGGGTCGCGCGCGTCCTTCGAGACCATCTCGCGGTAAAGCTTCTCGGCCTCCTCGTAGTCGCCCGCGCGCAGCGCCGCTTGAGCGCGCTCGCGCAGCTTCTTGCCCGAGGCCGAGGCCGGCGCCCAAGCGACGCACAGCAGCGCCGCCGCGAAGAGCGAGGCGGCCAGAAGCGTGGCCGACGCGCGTGACCGTCTACTCATTTCGTCAACTCCGGGGGCAGTAACGTCACTTCAGAATCTCTCCGGTCTTCATGGACCAGAGCACGAGGTCGAGTTCGTCGAAGTCGAGGCCGAGGTCCGCGGCGAAGCGGCGCAGGCTCTCTTCGGTGGCGAGGTAGCGGGAGCGCGTCGCGGGCGGCTGGGGCGACTCGATGACGCCGGCCTCGGCCAGACAGCGCAGGATGTGCTTGTCGAGGATGGCGTAGCCGCGCAGGCCGACGTTCCGGAGGAAGTGGCTCGACTCCTTGTAGCCGAGCCCCTTGACGCCGCGCTCGCGCGCCAGCCAGTCGCGCCGCTCGACGGGGTCTCGGAAGCCTTCGAGCCTCTCGCGCAGGCGCAGCCGGCAGTCGCGCGAAAGGAACTCGCGCGTGGCGACGACGTACCCGGCGCGCGAGCGCGGGTAGCGGTGGCGGCCCGTCAAGGCCCCGGCCAACTCCTCGTGCGAGCCCGCGGCGAGCAAGGGGCGGACGGCCTCGACCGAGTTGAGTCCCATGCGCGCCGAGGCGCCCGCGGTGAAGATGCAGTAGACCATCTCCTCCCACAGCCGCTCGTCGGTGCCGGTGCGCCAGACCTTCTCGAACTCGCGGAGGCGCGCGCGTATCTCATCCGCGCGGGCGCGGTGTGCGGCACGAATTGTCTCGACGGTGACGGGCTCACGCTCCCGCCGCGAAGGGTTACTGTTTTTCAAAAGCGGGCCGCTCCGAAACTGTCACGAATTTTAGGAGCCCCCTCTCGGCGTTGTCAAAAGAAAAGAGTTGGAATGCAACTTGCTCCGCTCGTTAGTTGACGGCCGCGCGGTGGATGCATCTCGTACGACGCGCCGGGACATCTAAAGGCTGCCTGTCGTCTCTCCCTTCTGAAATTACTGTCCAGAAACCGCGCTCTATTGGGCGTGTTATATTATCGAGCCGGGGAGGGCTTCAAGAGGGTGAGTAGATTGAAGACGGGACAACTGCTGTTGGTGCTGGCCGCGCTGCTCGCGCCGTGGTCGGGCGCGCGGGCGCAGGTCGTCACGGGCGTTCCGGCGCTCCCGACGGACGAGGTGAAGACGGCGCCGCCCGTCCCGGTCGCTCCGGGCTTAGGCGGCGCGGCCATCGCCGACGAAGTCCTGCCGCAGCTCGCCGGGCGGCCCGACCTCTACCACGCCGCCGTCCTCGTCGAGAGGATGAACGGCGAAGTCGTCATGCAGAACGCGGCCGACCAAGCCTACAACCCCGCCTCGGCCATCAAGCTCGTCACGTCGCTCGTCGCGCTGCGCACCTTCGGCGCCGCCTACCGCTTCCCGACCACCGTCTGGGTCACGGGCACCTTTGACAAGGAGACGGGCACCGTCACCGGCGACCTCGTCGTCTCCGGCCGCGACCCCTCGTTCCACGACGAGCACGCCGTCGCCATCGCGCGCGAGCTTAACCAGCTCGGCATCCGCACCGTCACGGGCGACCTCGTCGTCGCGCCCCGCTTCTCGATGAACTTCAGCGCGTCGAGCCAGCGTTCGGGCGAAAGGTTCTACGACGTGCTCGACCAGACGCGCCGCCCGGCCGCCGCCACGCGCGCTTGGTACGACACGCGCGTCGCGCTCGGAGACGCCGAGGGCTTGCGCTCGAACCCGAGCGTCGCCGTCATGGGCGCCGTCTACGTGGACGCCGTCCCCGCGGGCGCGCGCGCCGTCTCGACGCACTACTCGCCCGTGCTCTCGGACGTGCTCAAGGTCCTGCTCTGCTACTCGAACAACTTCATGGCCGACAGGCTCGGCGACTCGCTCGGCGGGCCCGCCGGCCTCTCGCGCTTCCTGACGACCGAGCTGGGCATGCCGGCCGACAGCTTCCGCGTCTCGACCGCGAGCGGCCTCGGCACGAACCGCATGACGCCGCGCCAGATGATGAAGGTCTACCGCGCGCTCTTGGACGAGCTGCACAAGACCAACCTGAAGGCGGCCGACATCCTGCCCGTCGCAGGCATCGACCCCGGCACGCTCCAGAGGCGTTACGCCGAGAGCGCGGGCCGCGGCAGCGTCATCGCCAAGACCGGGACTCTTCCGCGCACCGACGGCGGCGCCAGCGCCCTCGTCGGCCAGATGCGGGCGCGCGCGAGCGGCGAGACGCTGCTCTTCGTCATCCTCAACCAGCGCGGCAGCGTCGTCCGCTTCCGCCGCGCGCAGGACGCCATCGTCGCCGAAATCCAGAGCATGCGCGGCGGCCCGCTCGCCTTCACCTACACGCCCCAGACGCTCGCCATGCGCCTCGCCGACTCCGAGTTCGACAGCGCCCGCGCCTCCTCCAACCTCGAAGAGTACGAGCCGACGACCCCTAACCAGTAGCCCTTAAATCACGACTAAAAAACGACGCGCCCCGACGGCCTGTGAAGACCGCCGGGGCGCTCTCGCCCCCACGCGCAGGCTGTGCGGAGCCGCGCGCGGGTGGCGATGCCTTGAGGCGGGAGGCGCCGCCGCGGAAGGGCGCGTGAATGCTCCGCACAGCCGCCCTTCGAGCGAGGTTCGCCTTCGGCCTCACGCGCGCCGCGCCCCAGAGGACGCGGGGCGTGCCCGCCTCCGCACGACAGTGCAAACGCGGGGCCACCTCCTCGCCCGGCACCCCCCCGAGTCGCCGACGCTCAATCATTGCCGACACTTAACGACCCCGCGCCGCCTCCCGCCGCACGCCCCGGCCGTCGCCCCCGAAGCCCGCGCCTGTCACTGGCGGTGACACGTCTGTGTAACGCGCGTGCTGTCGCCCCGCGCGGCCGGGCGTTGTGAAGCACTCTTCCGTTCATGTCACTCAAAGTGACAGGAATCCCGTCCCGGCCGCCGGCCCGCGAGCGCGCGGCCCCGTAAAACCGGGCTTTCCGCCGACGGCACGGCCGTTGCCACCCTACGGCGGCGGCGCCGGCCCGCCTCACTCCCGGAGCGGCCGCGCCAACCTTGGAACATCAGGAGAAGAAAAGCAGTGCAGCCTTTGAAGAGAACAGGACGATTCGGCGACTCGCGCGGCTTCAGCCTGATGCAGATGGTCGTCACGGCGTCCGTCATCTCCGTCATCATGACGGCGGCCGTCCTCGGCCTGCGCTCGGCGCGCGCCGCCATGCGCCTGAACAACTCGGCGCGCGTCTTCGCGCAGAACGTCGAGCGCGCACGCATCGACGCCATCCGCCGGCACGACCAGGCCAACATCGAGTTCACGAGCCCGACCACCTACGAGATCACGATGGACTTCGTCAACAACGGCGACAGGCAGACGCGCCAATTCACGCTCGACGGCGGCGTCGAGCTCGTTAAGGACGACGGCACCTCGCTCCTCGACGCCGAGGGCAACCTGACCGCCGCCTTACCTTACGCCGACTTCAACTGGCGCGGACGCACCGACACGTGCTCCATGTCATTCCCGATGAAGAACTCGCAGGGCAACATGCTCAAGGTGCAGGTGGCCGGCTCCGGCGACATCACCGTCAACAGCTCCGTCAGCAGCGTGCCGACCGTCACCTACAGCAACGTCAGCGCGACCGCCGACATCGCCCCCAGCACGGCCATCACCGGCACCGACACCAAGCTGAACCTCTCGCCCTGCGACGCCACCACGACCGCGACCACTACCGGCGGCACGACGACCACCACGACGACCGTGCCCCCGCCCGTGGCCGTCTGCTCGACGGGCGGCCTGAGTCTCAACAAGGGCCTCATCACCGTCCGCCGCAACGGCGCCAGCTCCGACACGGTCGCCGTCACCGTGGGCGCCTCCGGCACCATCGTGCCCGTCGTCCCCTCGAACCTCACGCTCACGCCCTCCAGCTCGCCGACCGTCCCGGCCACGACCGGCGGCACGGTCACGTACACCGTCCGCTCCAACAACAAGACGCGCGGGACCTTCGCCGTCAAGTTCACCTTTTCCAACTGCACCCCCGCGACCCTCAACGTCAAGGTGATCAACTGAGCGGCGGGGGGGAGGGCAAACGATGTCAGACGTGAAGCACAAGGAAGCGCAGCGCGGGTTCACGCTCATCGAGACGGCCATCGCGATGGTCGTCCTGCTCGTCGCGGGGCTCGGCGCCGCCTCGCTCTTCAGCTACTCCATCAATTACAACACGGGCGCCAACGACCGCGCCGTCGCCCAGTCGCTCGCGCAGCGGCAGATGGAGCAACTGCGCCAGACTCCCTTCGGGCAGATCGTTGACTCGGACCAGACGGTGACGACCGCCGGGCGCCCCTTCCTCGTGACGACGAGGGTTTGCGACGACGGCTCGCCGGCCTGCGGCGGCAGCCCGGCCTTCAAGAAGATTACCGTCACGGTGACGCCGCAGGCCGGCGCCAGCCGCGGCTGGATGCGCAGCTCCGTCATCCTCGTCACGCTGCGCGGCAGCACCAACCTCGGTCCCTTCTACCAGTAGAGAGGTCACATGCAGGACTCGACACCCAGCGCCCGCGCCCACGAAGGCGGCTTCTCGCTCATCGAGCTGCTGCTCGCCATGACCGTGACGATGGTCATCACGGTGCTGGCGAGCAACCTCATCGCCGGCTCGCTCAAGACGCGCGCGCGGGAGAACCAGCGGGCCGAGGCGCTGGCCGACTCGCAGCGCGGCCTCTACGTCATGTCGCGCGAGATAGCCAACTCCGGCTTCGGACTCCAGGGCAACGGCATCGTCGCCGCCGACACCGGCCCCTCCTCCATCCGCGTCCGCGCCAACCTCAACGCCTTCGAGGGCCAGACCACCAGCAACGCCACGAGCGACAGCGACGAGGACGTGAAGTACCTGCTCAACGCCTCGGGCGGCGACAGCTACATCGTCCGCCTCGACGTGAACACCGGCGCCCGCACCACCATCCTCGCCAACCGCGTGGACTCGCTCCGCATCCGCTACTACGACAGCCGCATCGACTACACCGTCGGCGACTGCGACATCACGCCCGCGACCGGCGTCACCGAGGTGACGCAGACGGCCAACGCCCGCTTCGTCGTGATGGCGCTCTGCGTCCAGCTCCCGCCCGTCGGCAGCCCCGGCTCGACCGGCTACCAGCCGGCCTCCCGCGTGCAGCTCACGACGGACGTGGCGCTGCGCAACGCCGACCTTCTCAATTACTAGCCGAATTCCCGAGGTCGCTTCAGATGCAGACAAACGAGTCACAGAAGACGGAGAAGGCGGCCCGCGGCCGGCGCGACACGGAGCGCGGCGCGGCCCTCATCACCGTGGTCCTCATCTCCACGCTGCTGCTCGCGGCGGGCGGCGCCCTCATCCTCGTGACGGCGACCTCGGCCTCGAACGCCGCGGACGCCACCGCCGAGGCGCAGGCTTACTACGCGGCCGAGGCCGGCATCCAGCAGGTCGTCGGCGTGCTGCGCGGCAACGTCGCCCCGGACCCGCTCTTCAACTCGACGCTCACCAACGAGGCCAACATGATCAGCCTGCGCCGGGCCGTCAACCCCGCCACCTCGAACACGTCCGGCACGGGCCCGGCCCGCCTCACGCGCTGGCTCGACTACGACGCCACCTACACCGACCGCGTCGTCCTGACCACCAGCTACGTCCCCATCTCCGGCATGGCCTACGGCGTGGACTCCGTCGTCGACCCCGACTTCTCCGACACCGTCACCTTCTCCGTCTCCGGCGTCTTCAACAACAACGACGACGAGAAGAACTACGGCAACGGCGGCAACGGCTTCACCCTCACCTACGCGCCGCGCACCACGACGACGCTCCCCACGGGCGGCAACGCCACCGCCAGCACGCTCGGCACCTTCACCATCTCGTCGGCCAACGGCAGTTACACCCTCAACAACGAGCCCTTCACGCTGACCATCACGCAGACGAAGCCGTGGCCCATGACGACCAAGATTGAATGTCGGATTGACGGGGTCGTCCAGAAAATCGCCGGCAACGTCATCAGCACGCTCCTCATCACCTTCCCGAAGCCGGCCTACTTCGTCGGCGGCTCCGAGTACGAGCCGAGCTTTATCCCCGCCACGCGGACTATCGCCATCCTCTCCAACGGCGCCCAGACGATGAACGTCACCGTCACGCCGCCCGAGCCGCTGCGCCTGCTCGTCAGGGTCAGGGGCTTCGGGCCGCGCAACGCCGTCAAGATGATGCAGGCGCTCATCGGCCGCTCCGCCTTCGGCTTCAGCGCCACCAGCGCCATCACGCTCCGCAGCGACGACGACGACACGGACGTGATGCAGAAGTTCGACCCCGGCGCCAGCTCCCAGTACGTCTACGACGGCAACGACAACTCCGGCGGCCCCCCCCTGCCCGCCTTCTCCGTCACCAACACCGCCGACTACAACCTCGTCAACGGCCTTATCGGCAGCAACGGCCAGTCCATCGGCAGCGCGCCCGTCCAGAAGGTGCCCATCTCGGCCCTGACCCCGTTCCTGCAAAGCGTGGCCGGCCCCTTCGGCGCCCGGCAGGCCGTCCAGACGCTGCGCACCCTCGCCAAGAATCAGTTGACGCCGGGCTGCACGCCGCCCTCCCCGTCAGACACCTCGACCTGCGACCGCTACTTCAGCGCCGGCCAGACGCCCGGCGACCTCGGCAAGACGCACCCGAACGGCCTGCTGACCTTCGTGGACGGCGACGTGGACATCCCGCCGCAGGGCGGGCGTGGGATGCTCGTCGTCACGGGCACGCTGACCCTGAACGGCAGCTCCGACTTCGCCGGCCTCGTCCTCGTGCTCGGCGAGGGGAAGGTCATTCGACAGGGCGGCGGCGGCGACACCAGCCTCGGCGCCATCGCCGTCGCCCGCTTCGACAACTCGTCGGACAAGTTCCTACAGCCCTACTTCGACTCCAACGGCGGCGGCACCTCCGCCATCCGCTTCGACGCCGAGTGGGTGCGCCGGGCGCTGGGCACGACCGGCCCCGGCGTCCTCGCCATCAGCGAGTATTAAGAGAGAGGAAGCAGACTTTCCGAGAACCGAGTGCGGAGGTTTCTATGGGACTACTAGACAAGCTCAGGCGGCGCGAGGAGCCGGAGGCGGCGCCCGCGCCGGCCTACTACGCGGCCCTCCCCGAGACGGCCTACGACCACAACGAACGCGGCCTCGAACTCCTCGCCCGCGGCGAGGCCGAGCAGGCGCTCGAAGAGTTCCGCCGCGCCGCCCGCAAGATGCACGACTGCACCGAGGCCCACTACAACATGGGCGTCGCCCACGACCACCTGGGCGACTTCCGCCGGTCGGTCGAGTCTTACGAGCGCGCCATCGCCATCGACCCCGAGTTCGCCGAAGCCTACAGCGGCCTCGGGCTGGCCTACAGCAAGATGAGCAAGGGCGTCGAGGCCATCAAGGCGTGCCACCAGGCGCTCCGGCTCAAGCCCACCAGCCTCTCCGCCCTCCACAGCCTCGCCCTCGCCTACTACAACTGGGGCGCCTACCCCGAGGCCGCCAAGGCGTGCCAGAAGGCCCTCGCCATCGACCCCGACTACCCGCACGCCCACTACGCGCTCGGCCTCATCTACGTGGACACGGGCGACCGCGCGCAGGCCCTCGAAGAGTACAAAATCCTCCAGCAGCTCGACCCGCCTCTGGCCGACCTCCTGCTCGGCTTCATCCCCCGCTAGACGCGCCCGCGGGGTGACGCTTGACACCCCGACACCGCGCCGCTACCATCCGCGTCAATCGGAACGACGAAGAGGGTGCTGGGTGTCAGATGTTGGGTGCTGGTGAAAGACGATTGCTCTTACCCAGCGCCCGACACCTGACACCCGGCACCAATCG